>NZ_JBHTGW010000001.1:0-94734 GCF_042675325.1 Ramlibacter sp. GCM10027632
CGGGGCCGGGGCCGGGGCCGGGGCCGGGGCCGCCGGCGCCTTCGCCGCCGCGGCCTGCGCGTCGGCGGCCGTGCGCCGGGCGCCCTCCTCCAGCGCGGCCAGCCGGGCGCCCGCCTCCTTCGCGAAGGCCCCCGACGGGAAGCGCGAGAGGAAGGCCTTGATTTCCAGCGCCTGCCGGCTCTCCTTCACCAGCGCCCACATGGCCTTTTCCAGGGCCGCGTCACCCGACTCGGGGGCGGCGGCCGGCTTGGGCGTGAGGAAGTAGAAGTCCCCCTCCAGCGAGGTCGACTCCCACGGCACCTGCTTGCCCTGCGAGTCGCGGCGCACATTGGCGCGCACCCGCTTGAAAACATCCTCCACCTTCGCGCCCGGCTCACGCATGGCCTGCAGCAGATGCTGGGTGTACAGGCCGTTGCCGCCCTGCCCGTCGCTGGCCACCGAGCCGGGCGAGGTGGCGAACGCCACCAGCGTGCCGACCGGCGCGTCCATCTGCGCCAGGCCCTGCTGCGCGCTGCGGAAGCTGCGCGCGAACGGGTTGTTGCGGCAGGCATCGAGGATCAGGAGGTTGGTGCCGTTGCCGGCCGCGTCCATCTTGTCGAGGACGGCCTGGGCATCGACCGCCGAATAGGCCACCTCGTCCTCGCGCTCGATCGAACCGCCCACCGGGATCAGGTAGTTGCGGCCCTTGATCTGCATGCCGTGCCCGGCGAAGTAGAAGACGCCGACGCCGCCCTTGCGCAGCTCGTCGCCGAAGCCGCGCACCGCGGCGAGCATCTCCTTCATGTCGGCGTTTTCGCGCAGCGTCACCGCGAAGCCGCTGTCACGCAGCGCCTGCGCGATGGCGCGCGCATCGTTCACCGGGTTGGTGAGCGGCGCATCCTTGTAGCTGGCGTTGCCGATCACCAGGGCGACGCGACGCGCGGCCGAGGGCGCGACCACGGGCGCCGGCGGCGCCGGCAGGGCGATCACCAGGTTGCGATCCGCCCCGGCCCCTGGCGCGTTCTGCGCGGGCACCGGGATGGCGAGGCCGGCGCCGGCCAGCAGGGCCAGCGCGGCGCGGGTGACGGGCCGCAGGCGGGCGGCCGGGACTCGGGCTTGCATGCCTCGGGATTCTAGGGCCGGCCGCCCTCTCCGTGGTCAATTTGACTTTTGTACAACGGAATCCAAAACAAGGCCGTTCCGCTCGGAAGCCGCCAACTTCCGGTGTATGGACGAGCCCGCTTCCCAGCGGATCGCCCCCGGGCCATCAGGCGCGCTCGAAGATCGCCGCGATGCCCTGGCCGCCGCCGATGCACATGGTGACCAGCGCGTAGCGGCCGCCGATGCGCTGCAGCTCGTACAGGGCCTTGGTGGTGATGATCGCGCCGGTCGCGCCCACCGGGTGGCCCAGCGAGATGCCCGAGCCGTTGGGGTTGACCTTGGCCGGGTCCAGGCCCAGCTGCTGCGTCACCGCGCAGGCCTGCGCGGCGAAGGCCTCGTTGGACTCGATCACGTCCAGGTCGTTGATCGACAGGCCGGCCTTCTCCAGCGCCTTGCGGGTCGCCGGGACCGGGCCGATGCCCATCACCTTGGGGTCGACACCGGCGTGCGCGTACGAGACGAGGCGACCCAGCGGCTTGAGGCCGTGCGTCCTGACGGCCTCGCCCGAGGCCAGCACCACGGCGGCGGCGCCGTCGTTGATGCCGGAGGCATTGCCGGCGGTGACCATGCCGCCCTCCTTCTTGAAGGCCGGCTTCATCTTGGCCAGCACCTCCATCGAGGTGTCGGCCTTCACATGCTCGTCGACCTCGAAGTTCACCTCGCCCTTGCGGGTCTTGAGGACCACCGGGACGATCTGCTCCTTGAAGCGGCCGGCGGCGATGGCGGCGGCGGCGCGGGTGTGGCTCACGACCGCGAGCTGGTCCATCTGCTCGCGGGTGATGCCGTAGGCCTCGGCGACGTTCTCCGCGGTCACGCCCATGTGGATGCGGTGGAACGGGTCGTGCAGGATGGTCAGCATGTAGTCCTGCAGCTGCATGTCGCCCATGCGGGCGCCCCAGCGGGCGGCGGAGGACACGTAGACGCCGCGCGACATGGCCTCGGCGCCGGCGCCCACCGCGACCTGGGTGTCGCCGAGCAGGATGGACTGGGCCGCGGACACGATGGCCTGCAGGCCCGAGCCGCACAGGCGGTTCACGTTGAAGGCGGGGACCTCCTGGGCCAGGCCGGCGTTCATCGCGGCCACGCGGGACAGGTAGGCGTCGCGCGGCTCGGTGGGGATCACGTTGCCCATGACCAGGTGGCCGACGGCATCCAGCGGGGCGCCGCTGCGCTCCAGCGCGGCGCGCACGGCGGTGGTGGCGAGGTCCGACAGCGGCGTGTCCTTGAGGGATCCGCCGAAGGTGCCGATGGCGGTGCGCGCGGCGGCGACGACGTAGACGTCGGTCTGGGGCATGGTGTCTCCTGGTGGGTTTGCGGGTGGCGGCGGCCCTGCCCGGACCGGCCGTGCGGACCATTGTGCGGCCAAACCTGACACGCATCCGACACGCCCGGCCGCTGCCTCCCGCTTAATCCAAAGGTCCTCACCAGGGTGGGCCGATGGCCACGCGTCCCGGGGCCTCCTAGGGCCGGCCCCGATGGTGATTACACCGATGGAGGCGGTGCCGCGGGCTTCCTAGGATCGGGCGCTCGGCCACCGGCCATGAATGCATCCACCAGTCCACCAGGGAGCACGTACCGCATGCGCATCGCCACCTTCCAACATGCAGGCCGCCGCCACGTCGGCCTGGTCTCGTCCGACGGCCGCCAGGTCTCGCCCCTCGCCCTCACGGCCGAGGCCGCCGCGCGCGGCGCCCTGCCCCTGGTCGAGGCCAGCGCGCGCGGCGAGCCGATGCCGGCCACCGTGGGGGCGGCCCTGGACATCGCCTCGGTCCGGCTCGAGGCCCCGCTGCCGGTGCCGCGCCGCAACGTCTGGTGCGTGGGCCGCAACTACCACGCCCATGCCAAGGAGCTGGCCACCTCGGTGTTCAAGGACAGCGCGGCCAACGTGATGGAGTGGCCCATCGTCTTCACCAAGGTGCCCGAGTGCGTGGTCGGCCCGCATGACGACGTCCACCTGCCGGGCGCCGCGATCTCCGACCAGATCGACTACGAGGCCGAACTCGCGGTGGTGATCGGGCGCGGCGGCAAGAACATCGCCAAGGCCGACGCCATGGCCCATGTCTGGGGCTACACCATCGTCAACGACGTCACCGCGCGCGACGTGCAGATGCGCCACCAGCAGTGGGACATGGGCAAGTCGTTCGACACCTTCTGCCCGATGGGCCCCTGGCTGGTCACCGCCGACGAGGTGGACGGCCTGAACACCCGGGTGCGCTGCTGGGTCAACGGCGAGCTGCGCCAGGACGGCCCCACGGCCAACATGATCTTCGACATCCCCACGCTGATCGAGACCATCTCGCGGGGCATCACGCTCTACCCCGGCGACGTGATCGCCACCGGCACACCGGCCGGCGTGGGCATGGGGCTCAAGCCGCCGAAGTACATCCAGCCCGGCGACCGCATCCGCGTCGAGATCGACGGGATCGGCGCCATCGAGAACCGCTTCGTCTGAAAGGAACCCGCATGCGCATCGTCCGCCAGGCCATCGTCCTCGCTGCAGCCCTCGCAGCCGCCACCGGCGCCTTCGCCCAGGCCGACTACCCGAACCGGCCGGTACGCATCATCGTCCCCTTCGCCGCCAGCGGGCCGGCGGACAACTACGCGCGCTTCATCGGGCAGCGGCTGTCCGCGGAGCTCAAGCAGTCCTTCGTCGTCGAGAACAAGCCCGGCGCCGGCTCCGTCATCGGCACCGCCGAGGCGGCGAAGGCGCCGGCCGACGGCTACACGCTGCTGATGATGTCCAACACGCACACGGTGAACGAGACGCTGATCCCCAGCAAGCCGTTCAAGCTGATGCAGGACTTCGTCGGCGTGGCGCCGGTGAACTACTCGGACCTGATGCTGGTGGTGCACCCCTCGGTGCCCGCGAAGACGCTGCCGGAGCTGATCGCGCTGGCCAAGTCGCGCCCCGGCAAGCTCAATTACGCCTCCTCGGGCAACGGAACGCCCTACCACATGGCCGGCGAGCTGTTCAAGCACCTGGCCGGGGTGCAGATCACCCACGTGCCGTACAAGGGCAGCTCCGGCGCGCGCACCGACGTGGTCGGCGGCCAGGTGGAGATGATGTTCGACGCGGTCACCACCATGACCCAGATGGCCAAGGACGGCCGCGTGCGCGGCCTGGCCACCACCGGCCTCACCCGCTCCGCGCCGGACATGCCCACCGTGGCCGAGACCGTGCCGAAGTACGAGGCGACGATCTGGCTCGGCCTGATGGCGCCCAAGGGCACGCCGCCGGCGGTGGTGAGCAAGCTGAACGAGGCCGTGCGGCGCATCGTCAACGCGCCCGACGTCAAGGCCGCCTGGGCGCAGCAGGGCGCGGTGCCGATGTCCATGACGGTGCCCGAGTTCGAGAAGTACCTGGGCGAGGACATCGCCAAATGGGGCGAGATCGTGCGCGTCTCCGGCGCCAAGCCGGACTGACGCGGCCCGCATGGACGCCCCGGTCTCCCTGACCGTCAACGGCCGGGCCTGCACCGTCGACGGCGACGCCGACCGTACCCTGCTGGACGCGCTGCGCCACGCGCTGGACCTGAAGGCCACGCGCCTGGGCTGCGGCCTGGGCCAGTGCGGCGCCTGCACCGTGCTCGTCGACGGCCGCGCCACCACCGCCTGCAACACCCCGCTGGGGTCGGTGGCGGGCCGCGCGGTGACCACGCTGGAGGGCCTGGGCACGCGCGAGTTACCGCACCCGCTGCAGGCCGCCTTCATCGAGGAACAGGCGCTGCAATGCGGCTGGTGCACCAGCGGCATGATCCTGCGCGCCGCGCAGCTGCTGCGCGAGGAGCCGCGGCCCGGCGAGGCCCGCATCCGCGAGGCGCTGGCCGGCCACCTGTGCCGCTGTGGCGCCCACCCGCGCATCGTGCGCGCCGTGCAGCGCGCGGCGGGCAGCCTCGCAGCGCCATGAGCCCGCTGCACCCCGAGAGCCTCACCCGGCACCCGCGCCTCGGCCAGTGGCTGCGCGTGGCGCCGGACGGGCGCGTGCTCGCCACCTCCGGCAAGGTCGACATCGGCCAGGGCATCTCGCACGCGCTCAGGCTGGTGGTGGCCGAGGAACTGCGCATCGACCCGGCGCAGGTGGCCATGGTGCCGCCCTCCACCGCGACCAGCCCGGACGAGGCGGTCACCTCCGGCAGCCTGTCCCTGCAGCACTCCGGCAGCGCCCTGCGGGCCGCCGCCGCCCACCTGCGCGAGGCCTGCCGCTTGCGCGCGGCGCAGCGCGCCGGCGTGGCCGCCGGCGCCGTGCAGCTGCAGGACGGCCTCTTCGTCGCCGGCGCGCAGCGCCTGCGCTACGCCGACCTGGCCGACCAGGCCCTGCTCGCCTCGGCCATCGACCCGGCCCATGTCGCGCCCCGGTCGGGCCAGCGCAGTGCCTTCGGCGGCAGCCCGCGCGAGGACATCGCGGCCAAGGTGTTCGGCGAGTTCCGCTTCCTCCATGACCTCACGCTGCCCGGCCTGCTGCACGGGCGCGTGCACCGCCCCGACACGCTGCGCGCCCGCGTCGACGAGGCGGCCTGGACCGCCCTCGCCCCGCGCCTGCCCGCCCTGCCTGGCGTGGTGGCCGTCGCGCGTGACGGCCTGTTGGTCGGCGTGCTCGCGGCCACGGCGCACGCGCTGGAGCGGCCGGCCCGGGCGATCGCCCAGGCCGCGCTCTGGCACGGCGAGGCCGAGGTGCCAGCCGGTCCCGGGACCGCCGCCTGGCTCCAGGCCCAGCCGCTGGAGACGACCCCGATCCTCGACCAGGGCGAGGCGCCAGCCGCCCCCGCCCGCCGCTTCCGGGCAGCCTACGGCCGCGGCTGGCTGCAGCATGCCTCGGTGGGCCTGTGCTGCGCCCTCGCCCGCTGGGAGAGCCCGCCGGAGGGCGCGCAAGGGGGCGCGCAAGGGGGCGAGCGCCTGGAGGTCTGGAGCCACACCCAGGGCATCTTCAACCTGCGGCGCGACCTGGCGCTGGCCTTCGGGCTGGCCGAATCGCAGGTGACCGTGCACCACGCGGAGGGCGCGGGCTGCTACGGCCACAACGGCGCGGACGACGTGGCCTTCGACGCGGCCTGGCTCGCGCGCCATGCCGGCGGCCGGCCGGTGCGCGTCGAGTGGACGCGCCACCAGGAGATGGCCCACGCGCCCTTGGGCCCGGCGATGGCCGTGGAGGTGGACGCCGCGGTCGATGCGCAGGGCCGGCTGGTGTCCTGGCGCCAGGAGGTCTGGAGCCAGGGCCATGGCACCCGCCCCGGCCGCGGCGCCACGCCCAGCCTGCTGGGCGCGTGGCAGGTGGAGCGGCCGTTCCCGGTGCCGATGGCGGTGAACGCCGCGCTCGCGGTGGGCGGCGGCTCCGAGCGCAACGCGGTGCCGCCCTACGCCATCGGCCGCATCGAGGCGGTGAACCACCGCGTCCTGGCGATGCCGCAGCGCGTCTCGGCGCTGCGGGCGCTGGGCGCGCATGTCAACGTGATGGCCGCCGAGTCCATGATGGACGAGGTCGCCCGCGCCCTCGGCCGCGACCCGCTCGCCTACCGCCTCGCGCACCTGGCCGACCCGCGGGCCCGCGAGGTGCTGCAGGAGGCCGCGCGCTTGGCCGGGTGGGACTGCGACGCGCCGCAGCGCGGCGAGCGCCCCGAGGGCTGGGGCCGCGGCCTGGGCTTCGCCCGCTACAAGGGCACCGGCGCTTACTGCGCGGTGGTGGCCGAGATCGAGGTGGACGACGCGGTGCGCCTGCGCCGCCTGCACATCGCCGCCGACCTGGGCCTGGTGGTCCACCCCGATGGCGCGCGCAACCAGCTCGAGGGCGGCGCGCTGCAGGCCGCGAGCTGGACGCTGTGCGAAGCCGCCGACCTCACCGCCCAGGGCATCGCCTCCAGCGACTGGGAGCGCTACCCGATCCTGGGCTTCGCCGACCTGCCGGCCCTGCACACGACGATCGCCGACCGGCCCGACAGCCCGTCGCTGGGCGCGGGCGAATGCAGCGCCGGCCCGACCGCCGCCGCCATCGCCAACGCCATCCATGACGCGCTGGGCCTGCGCCTGCGCGAGATGCCCTTCACCCCGCAGCGCCTGCTGGCCGCCGCGCACGGCGCCTGAGCGCCCATGAACCTCCAACGACAAGGAACCCCTTCCCCATGACCACCGTCCACGTCCTGAGCGGCGGCGCCGCAGCCGCCGTCGTCAAGGGAGTCCAGGCCCGCTTCGA
Source organism: Ramlibacter sp. GCM10027632 (assembly GCF_042675325.1). Lineage (NCBI taxonomy): Bacteria > Pseudomonadati > Pseudomonadota > Betaproteobacteria > Burkholderiales > Comamonadaceae > Ramlibacter > Ramlibacter sp. GCM10027632. Next base: position 7,325 of record NZ_JBHTGW010000001.1, read on the forward strand.
GCAGGAGACCGGCGCGCGCATCGAGGCCACCTTCAGCGCCGTCGGCCAGATGCGCGACCAGCTGGTGGCCGGCGCGCCCTGCGACCTGGTGATCCTCACCCGCCCGCTGGTGGCCCAGCTCGTGGCCGATGGCCATGTGGTGGCGGGCACCGAGCGCTCGCTGGGGCTGGTGGCTACCGGCATCGCGGTGAGATCCGGCGCGCCGCGCCCGGCCATCGACGACCGCGAGGCGCTGGCCGCGGCTTTCCGGGGCGCCCGCGCGATCTACCACCCGGACCCGGACAAGGCCACCGCGGGCATCCACTTCATGAACGTACTCAAGGCGCTCGGGCTGGACGCCGAACTGCGCGAGCGCCTGCGGCCCTTCCCGAACGGCGCGACCGCGATGGCGGCCATGGCCCGGGCCGACACCGACGACGTGATCGGCTGCACCCAGGAGACCGAGATCAACTACACGCCCGGGGTCGACCTGGTCGGCTCGCTGCCCCGGGAGTTCGAGCTGTCCACCGACTACACGCTGGGCGTGTGCACGAAGGCGAACGCGCCGGACCTGGCGCAACGCCTCGCCGCGCTGGTGGCGGGCGAGGCGTCGGCCGGGATCCGGCGCGCGGGCGGCTTCGTCTTCTGAAGCCGCCGGGGCGGGCTGCGCTTACGCGGCGTACGGCGCCCAGTAGTAGGTGCTGATGGTGGGGTTGTAGCCCGGGTTGGCGTAGCGCGCCTTGTACAGCTTGCCGCCGTACGAGACCACGCTGCCCGCCGCGTAGTACTGGCCCATCACCCAGTTCGGGTAGGTCACGACCGGGGCCGGCGCCGGCGCAGGGGCCGAGCAGGTGGTCAGCGCCCAGTGGGTGGGCGTCCATTCCGGCGGCGAGTTCTGGTTGCCGGCGGTGGCCACGTAGGTGCGGCCCAGGCGGGCGACCTTGGTGCCGGCCACGTACCACTTCGCGGCGTCCCAGTTCGCACAGGTGGCGATCACCGGCGAGGCGATCGGCGCCGGGGCGGGCGACGGCGCAGGGGCCGGGGCGGGCGAGGCGCCCTGCGCGGTCTTGAAGATGTTCAGGAACTGGTAGTCCGACTGCACGACGCCGCTGTACTGGTCCAGCGGGGTGATGCCGGCGCGGTCCTGCGCCCGGTCACGCTGGAAGGCCCAGTAGGCGAGCAGCGCGGAGCCCTTGGACTTCACCAGGTCGGCCACCGTCTTCGCGTCGGCCAGGGTGAAGGTGGTCGGGTCGTCCTGCGTGCCGATCATGGGCGTGATGCCCATCATCGCGTTGATCTGCGCCGGGGTCTTGCCCGGGAACAGGCCGGCCATCTGCTTCTCGGTGGCGTTGTAGGTCATGACCACGGCCTGGCCCAGCGTCGAGGGCGAGACCATGGTGCGGATGTTCTCCGGGCCGAAGGTCATGGCCATCATGTTCACGATGTCGATGCGCACGCCCGCGGCGATGGTGCTTTTCAGCAGCGCCATGCCATTGGGCTGGATGCCGTTCAGCCAACCGGGCAGCGTGAACGAGGTCTTCACGTTCGGGTACTTGGCCTGCAGCCGCTTGAGGACGCGGTTGCGGCGCGCGGTGGCGTCGGTGTTATTGAGCTGGTGGCCCTCGATGTCCCAGTCGATGCGGTGGGCCTTGGAGTCGACCACGAGCTTGTCCAGGAGCGCGAAGAGCTGGTCGTCCGAGCAGGAGATTTCGGCATAGATGCCGTCGGCGCCGCCCAGCGAGACGGCGAGCGTGCCGCCGGCGGCCACGTAGGCGCGGGCGTCGGGCATGCGCTCGGTGAAGTAGGCGTCGAACGCGCAGGAGCCGCGGGTCACGCCGAAGGCCAGGGTGGCGGCGTTCATGCCGGCCTTGTTCTTCGCGTCGACCATGCTGCCGCTGGCATAGCCCTGGAAGTAGGGGCCGACCTCGGTGGCGGCGGCGGCCTGGCCGGCGCACACGGCGGCGGCGGCGAGGACGGTGGCGTGGATCGCGTTCTGGGCGGCAGTTCGGAAAGTCTTGGAGGCGAGGCGGAATGGCATTCGGTACAGGTCTCGAAAAAGTTCAGACAAAGCTCCGCCCGGCCGACCCACCGCGGCTGTTGCGGCGGTCGTGCTTGAAGGGGCGATGCGGTGAAACGCTGCTGGCTGTCGCGGCGGGGGCCGCGCTGTCATCGGGGACGCCAGTCAGCGATGGGAGGGACTGTAGTAGGACGCGTCCGACATCGTGTAGGCAGATGTTGATGGGCTGTAAGCGGATGGCTCAGCGCTTACACCTCATCCCTGGGCGTGCCCCTGCCGGGGCCGTGCAGCGGCGGATGAACTTACGGGCCGACACCCTGCTGATGAGCTTTCCAGTCGCCCGAGGGGATGGGGACGAGGCGCGCGGTGCCGACATAGAGGTAGGCCCAGGCCCGCACCGGCGCGCCCTCGCCGGTGTCGGCCTCGACCTCGCGGCGCTCGTAGAGGTTGTGCGGGTCGCCGGGGCCGAAGAACTCCTCGAGGGCGTCGAGGTCGCGCAGCGCCGCCGCGAGATCCGCCGGGACCATGAGCTCGCCGGCCACCACGCCGGCCCCTTGCGCGGGCGCGTCCCCGCCCTGCCCCGCCCGCGGCTCCAGCGGCGCCAGCATCGCGGGGTAGCCCTCGCCGGTGTCGAACAGGCGCCCGCGCACGCGCGCCGCCCGCACCCCGGCCAGGCCCAGGCGGGCGATCACGCGGTGGTTCGGCTCGCCCCGCAGGAGCGTGCCGTAGACGAAGAAGGCGCGGGGGTGGGCGGGCGGTGCGGTCGGCATGCGGCCGATGGTACGGCCGGGCCGGCGCCCTCAGAACCCGTAGAGGCGCGCCGGGTTGTCCACCAGCACCTGCTGGCGCAGCGCCGGCGTGGGCAGCCAGCGGGCGATGGTGTCGCGCAGGTCGGCGCTGGCGATGTCGCGGTAGCGGCTGGTCTCCAGCGGCCCCTTGCCCGGCTCGCGGTTGGTGTGGGGCCAGTCGCTGCCCCAGAGCACCCGCGCGGGGTTGACCTCGAGGAAGGCCCGGGCCACCGCGCTGACGTCGGCCCGGGGCCAGGCCGGCGCGATGCGGTAGGCCGCGGACAGCTTCACGTAGGCCTGGCCGCCGCGCACCAGCGCCAGCAGCGGCGCGGCCATCGGGTCGTCCAGCGAGGCCACCAGGGCGAAGTGGTCCAGGACCACCGGCACCGGCAGGTCGGCCAGCAGCCCGGCGAGCGGGCCGGTGGTGGCCGGCGTGGCGAACACCTGCAGGTGCCACCCCAGCGGCGCGAGCCGGCCGGCCCAGGCGCGCAGGCCGGCCTCCACCGCGCGCGGGTCGCGGATGCCGCCGCTCTCCATGTTGAGCCGCAGGCCGCGCACGCCGCGGGCATGCAGGCCGGCCAGGGTGGCGTCGTCCACGCCCGGGTCGAGCACCGCCACGCCGCGGCCCGCGCCCTGGAGTTCGTCCAGGGCCTCGAGCAGGCAGCCGTTGTCGGTGCCATAGAAGCTGGGCTGCACGATGACGGCGCGTTGCAGCCCGCAGGCGCGCAGGTGCGCCGCGAGCGCGGCGGCCGGCGCCGGGCCGGCGGTGTAGTGCCGGTCGGCCACCATGGGCCAGGCCTGCGGGTCGCCCACCACGTGGGTGTGGCAGTCGCAGGCACCGGCGGGCCAGGCGGCGGAGGCCGCGTGAGCGGGAGCGGGAACGGGAGAGGCCATGGCGTCGGGCGGGCCCGGGATCATGCCGCCAGCAGGCGCTGCACGAACGCGCGGCCGGTGGCGGCGGTGCCGAGCTGGCCGCCGACGTCACGGGTGCACTCGCGCGCGGCGATGGCGCCGGCCACCCCGTCCTCGATCGCCTGGGCCGCCTGGGCGAAGGCCGGCAGGCCCTTGCGCTGGCCGTGCCACCCGAGCAGCTGGGCGGCCGAGAGCACCAGGGAGAAGGGGTTGGCGATGTCCTGACCCGCGATGTCGGGCGCGGAGCCGTGGGCGGCCTGGCCCATGGCATGGTCACGGCCGGCGTTGAGCGAGCCGCCCAGGCCCAGGCTGCCGGAGAGCTCGGCGGTGAGGTCCGAGAGGATGTCGCCGAACATGTTGGTGGTGACGATCACGTCGAAGCGCTCGGGCGCGCGCACCACGTGGGCCATCATGGCGTCGACGATGAAGTCGTCCACCCGCACCTCGGGGAATTCGCGCGCCACCTGCTGGCACATTTCGATGAACATGCCGTCGCCCAGGCGCAGCACGTTGGCCTTGTGGACGATGCTCACGTGCCTGCCGCGGGTCATGGCCAGCTCGAAGGCGCTGCGGGCGATGCGCTCGCAGCACTCGCGGGTGATGCGGCGCAGGGACACCACCACGTCAGGCGTGATCAGCATCTCGCTGCCGCCGGAGGCGATGTTGCGGTCGGCGTAGAAGCCCTCGGTGTTCTCGCGCACCACCACCATGTCGAACGCGCCGACCTTGTTCGGCAGGCCGGGGTAGGTGCGCGCGGGGCGGATGTTGGCGTACAGGTCCAGTTCCTTGCGGAAGAACTTGGACGGGTTGATCTCGCCCTTGGATTCGTCCTTGAACTCGTAGGTCGCGGTGGGGCCGAGCATCAGCCCGTCGGCGGCCCTGACCTTGGCCAGGAGCGCCGGCGTCACCGTGGCGCCGTGCTGCCTGAGGCTGGCATGGCCGGTGATGTCGTGGTCCAGCTCGAGGCCGAGGTGGAAGCGGCGCGAGGCGGCCTCGAGCACGTCGACGGTGACCGCCATGGTTTCGGGGCCGATGCCGTCGCCGGGAAGAACAACGATTTTCATGGTGTGCGTGGGGATGGGGGTGGGGTGCGTGGGGATTGTCAGTCGACCTGGGCGCCGGTTTCCTTGACCAGGCGCGCGTACTTGTCCATCTCGGCGCGCACGAAGGCGGCGAAGGCCTGCGCGGACATCGGCGCGACGGCGCTGCCGTCGGCCTCGAGGCGGGCATGCAGGTCGGCCTCGGCGATGGCCTTGTTCACCTCGGCGTTCAGGCGGTTCACGACCGCGTCGGGCGTGTCCTTCGGCGCGAAGTAGCCGCCCCACAGGCTGAACTCGAAGCCCGGCACCGCGGCCTCGGCCACCGTGGGCACGTTCGGCAGCGCGGCGAGCCGGCGCGAGGAGGACACCGCCAGCGCCTTGACCTTGCCGCCCTTGACGTGGGGCATGATGGCCGAGGCGCTGGAGAAGAAGAACTGCACCTGGCCCGCGATCAGGTCGGTGATCGCCTGGCCCGCGCCCTTGTACGGGATGTGGACCATCTCGGTGCGGGTGCCCAGGGCCAGCGCCGCCGCCGCCAGGTGGCCCGGCGTGGCCGTGCCGGAGGAGGCGTACGACACCGAGCCCGGCTTGCTGCGCGCCAGCTGCAGCAGCTCGGCGAGCGTGTTGTACGGGGCCGCGGCGGGCGCGGCCAGCACCAGCGGCGCGTTGCCCACCAGGGCGACGGGGCGGAAATCCGCCAGGCTGTCATAGCCCGGGTTCTTCATGGCCGAGCGGTTCACCGCGACCTCGCCGGTCTGCCCCAGCATCAGCGTGTAGCCGTCGCCGCGGGCCTTGGCCAGCAGGCGGGCGCCGAGCGCACCGCTGGCGCCGGGCTTGTTGTCCACCACCATCGGCTGGCCGAGCGAGCGGGCCAGGCGCTCGCCGACGATGCGCGCGAACACGTCGCCCTGGCCGCCGGGGGCGTAGGGAACGATCACGGTGATGGGGCGCGACGGGTAGTCGGCCTGCGCGTGGGCGGCGCCGGGCAGGCCGGCGGCGGCCCAGGCCGCGCCGGCGGCGAGCAGCTGGCGGCGGTTCAGGAAGTTCGGAGCAGGGGTCATCTCGGGGGCTCTCAGGCTCAGGGTGATCTCAGGGTGATCTCAGGGGACTGGGGAATCAGCGCAGTTGCATGCCGGGGTGGCGGGCGACGGCGGTCCAGGCGGCCAGCTCGCGGGCCAGCTCCTGGCCGAAGGCGGCGGGGGCCATGCGCAGCGGGTCGGCGCCCTCGCCCACCAGCCGGCCGCGCACCGGCTCGGCGGCGGCCGCCTCGTTGACCACGCGATTGAGCGCCTCGACCACGGCCGGCGGCGTCTGCGCGGGGGCGAGCACGCCCCACCAGGTCGTGACCTCGAAGCCCGGCACGCCGGCCTCGGCCATCGTCGGCACCTGCGGGAACAGCGGCGAGCGGCGCGCGCCGGTCACGGCCAGCACCGGCAGCTTGCCGTCCTTCACATGCGGCAGGATGGTGGGCACCGTGGCGAAGAACAGGTCGATGCGCCCCGCCAGCAGTTCCACCGTCGCCGGGCCGCTGCCCTTGAACGGGACATGGGTCATGGCCAGGCCGGTCTTCTGGCGGAACATCTCGCCGGCCAGGTGGTTGATGCTGCCCTCCCCGGCCGAACAGAAGTTCAGGCCCTGGGGGCGCGCCTTTGCCGCGGCCATCAGCTGCGCCAGCGTGCCCACGCCGCTCTGGCGCGAGGCCACCACCAGCAGCGGGCCGCGCCCGATCATGGCCACCGGCGCGAAATCCTTCAGCGGGTCGTAGGGCAGCTTGCCCGCGGTGGCGGCATGGGTGGCGAAGGTGGAGGTCGCCAGCAGCAGGGTGTGGCCGTCCGGCTTCGCCTTGGCCACCGCGTCGGCGCCCAGCGCGCCGCCGGCGCCGCCGCGGTTCTCCACGATCACCGGCTGCCCGAGCTGGTCGGCCATCGTCTTGGCCAGGTCACGGGCGATGCTGTCGGTGCCGCCGCCGGGCGCGAAGGGCACGACCAGGGTCACCGGGCGGGCCGGGAAGGCCTGCGCGCCGGCGCCGGCGTGGGCACCCAGCAGGGCGATGGCCGCGAGCGCGCCGGCCAGGCTGCGTCGGAACAGGGGCATGGTTGAAGTCTCCTTGGGCACGCATCATCGGCCGCCCCGCTTTCGCTGTAAATTGCAAAGATCCTGTGGATTGATACGAAACGCACATGAATATCGACCTCGACGGCCTGCGCGCCTTCGTCGCCGTCGCCGACCTCGGCAGCTTCCGCGCCGCTTCCGAATCGCTGCACCTGTCGCAGCCTGCCCTGTCGCGGCGGGTGGAGAAGCTGGAATCCGGCCTGGGCTTCCGGCTGTTCGACCGGACCACGCGCAAGGTCGAACTCAACGCGATGGGTCGGCACTTCATGCCGCGCGCGCGGCATGTCCTGCACGAGCTGGAGGGCGCGCTGCTGGGGATGACCGACCTGTCCGACCGCCTGCGCGGCCAGGTCACCGTGGCCTGCGTGCCCTCGGCGGTGGGCAGCTTCATCGCGCAGGCGCTGAAGGACTTCCATGCGAAGTTCCCCCGCATCCGGGTGCGGCTGGTGGACGACGCGGCGACCGACATCCTGCCGGCGGTGGCGCGCGGCGAGGCGGACTTCGGCGTGACCTACCTGGGCACGCAGGAGCCGGACCTGGAGTTCGAGCCGCTGCTGGAGGAGGACTTCGTGGTGGCCTGTCCCCGGGGCCACGCCCTGGCCAGACGCCGCCACCTGCGCTAGTCGGAGCTGGCGCAGCACGAATGCATCCTGCTCGCGCCGGGCACCGGCAACCGCCTGCTGATCGACCAGGCCCTGGCCGGGCGCGACCTGGCCCTGCCCTGGGCCTGCGAGGTGCGGCATGTGCCGGCGGTGCTGGACCTGGTCGAGGCGGGCCTGGGCGTCGGGCCGGTGCCGCGCTTCGCGGTGCCGGCGGGCAGCGGGTCGGCGCTGGCCGCGATCGCGCTGGTGGAGCCGCGCGTGGTGCGCACGATCGGCGTGATCCGCCGCCGCGGCAAGCCGCTGCTGCCGGCGGCGCAGGCCTTCCGGGAGCTGCTGGCGAAGCGCGCGCGCGCCCGGGGGAGGTGAGGCGCACGCCGACGGAAACATCGCGCCACCACGGATCAAACTCTATAGGTTTACAGCGGATCCAAAAACCAGCTATTAAATATAATGTTTTCTAATCGATAACGATAAAGGTCGAGCGATGGCGATGCGAACGCTGCGGTGCACCCTTTCACTGCTCCTCCTGTCTGTTGCGAGCAGTTCCGCATGGGCGATCTACAAGTGCGCAGGTCCAGGCGGCCGGTTGACCTTTCAGGAGGTCCCGTGCCAGCAGGGTGGCGAAAGGCTGGACATCCGGCCCGCAAGTGGCTCAAGCCCCTTGGTACAGGCAGACGGCCCTGACAGCGCGGCAAGTTCTTCTGGCCGCCCGCGCCAGACCGAGGCCCAGAGAATCAATGCTGCGACCGAGCTGAGCCAACGTCAGCGGCGCGGGCGAGAGATCGAGGAAATACTGATTCCGGACGTCGAGCAGCGCTCATCAAGCCTACGTGCCCAGTGCGATAGAGAAATGGCGGCTTTGCGCAATCGCAAGCAGTCTGCCGCGAACAACCTCGCCGGCGCCACCTGGGAACTGTCGCTATCCAGCGAGATGTCTGCCGTCGCGACGCGCTGCGATACCAAGCAGCGGGAGATGGCCCTGGAGCGCGAGAACCTGCTGAAGGAATGCTCAAGCACCGGCAGTTGCCGGAGGTGACCGGCAGGAGCCTTCGTTCGGGGGAGCGAACCGACGCCCTCGCGATGCCTCGCTGAGCCCCATGCCGGCGCACCTCGGCACCCGCCACATCGGTTCGTGGGAAACGCGAACAACAAAAAAGCGCCCGCTGGAACCAGGGGGCGCTTTCGCTGCGTGCCTTGCGGCGCTTGGAGATGCTCCGAAATGCTTTCAAGTGATGGTGGGTGGTGAGGGTTTCGAACCCCCGACCCCCGCCGTGTGAAGGTCGCGCGCGCAGCGAACAAGCCACAACTTTAGCGCAACGCGGCAACAAAGCATACCTCCGCACTATGCGCCGAGGCAATGTGGTCCAGTAGTGGCCTCCGAGTCAGTAGGCGCGCATCGTCAACGCCATCGGGCCGTATCGGGTTGCGATGTGGGTCGCGAACGCCTGACCCCACTCTGTAATGTATACCCGTCCACCTTCAAAACGGATGAAGTTGTCCCTCGTGAGAAAGCTGAAGAAATCGGCTTCAGGTGCCGGATTCACACCCATCGATCGGGCGACGCCTCTGTGCTCGTCGTAGAACACATGAATGTTTTCCTTGGTATCACCGGTAGCAGGCACTTGAGACAGAGCGTGAATCAAACGGACCTGAGTCCCAAAAATCAAATTGAAAACTGATTCGTACTTTGCCAAGGTCCACCAACGAAGAATCTCGGCCTTCGCACGAGTCGGGTCGCTGCTGTAGTGAGCCAACCAATCGACCCGACCCCCCTGATGCGACGGGCCAGCATCAGCCTGGGGAGGCAAATCGCTCGTACTCAGCACCGTGGTCGAAGCGATCGCCGCAACGGAGGTTGGCTCATCACCCGGACCGTGTGGTTCATTTGGGGTAGGAAGCGAGCCACGCTGAGCTTGACGCTCTGCGGGAGTAGTGTCTAACCTTCCTCCCCACCCTTCGATTGACTTGATCCGCCCGATCAGCAAATGCAAACTCCCGCGGAAAACAAGAAGGAACACGATCACCGTCACCATCGAGAGGAACGGCCACGCAAGAAACAATCTAAGGTACTCAAGGAGTACCGCCCAATCTACATAACAGTGCTGAGTCATTTGGCCTCCAACGCCTGGATAGCACTAAGTCGTCGCCTTCTTCATGCAACGCGTAGGCAATTGAGAAGACGCCATTGATGGTTCAGCGGCGTCTAAATTTTGTGCGACGGGAGCGTAGCACCTGGTGAGTTTGAATGTTCGCTATCTGAGCGAGAAAGTGGCTGACTGGATATAGCGCTACACAGCGCGCATAGGACCCAGCAGAGCCTTACCCCACAATAGAGGTCGCCAAGTTTAAGGCGAGCGACCGCGATCAGCGAGATTCAGGTAAGTGCAAATCAACATGGTCTTGCGAAGCCGAGTCCATCGCGACAGACTACAACCGAATAGCCGCCTCCGGAGCGAATATGAGCCCATCAGAAAATGCATGGCTGATCAAACAAATACGCCACGCCCGAGCGATAGACAAGGATCTTCTTGATTTACTTAAGAAGAGAGATCATCTGGACGCCGAAGTTTTAGATGCCCTCGCAGAGAGGATCCACAACGGCGCAAATATCGTCCCTTGGGAGCTTCCTCCGTTCATAACAAAATTCCGCGCTACTTCTGTTTTTGATGCCGTAAAGTCCCAACTGAAGACCGGCTACGGTACCGAACTGGCAGATTTGTATGGCAATGGATTCGGGTCTAGCGAGGAGGAATCCTTCATCGCAACGACACTCGACCGTATCGGCCTTGAGTTAAGGGCAGAGCGAACGAATCTTGTAGAAGCACTCAAACTTCGAGGCAGTTCATCATCCCTCCCCTACTTGCTCGCGCTAGAGCATGACCTGGCTGCCGCTGCGGGCGTGAAGTCGTTAGTGGCCGGATCAACACCTGAAGTATTCGGCTTCGACCAGGCGACTGTCAGGCTAGGAGCGAACGCTCATAAGGAGTTGCTTGGCTTAGTTCGCGAGGCCATACGCGCGATTGAGAATAGAGTTTCGTTTGAGCCGGAGTCCAGGGCGCAACAATCAAGGCATCAAGACGAAACTGTCATACCCGAGCAGCAAGATGCGTCAGCGGTTTCAATCACCCCGGTCACGCCAGGGTTGAGAAATGCAGGTCGTATCGCGCACCACTTAATTGCCGCGCGTCAACTCCAGAGTGTGGATGCGGGAAGCGTTCTAACGAAGTGCCGAATGATCGCTGAAGCAATCTGCAAAGACTTGCTGCATATCACCACGGGAATCCGCTCGGGAAAAGAGGCCAATCGTCCAAGCGACTCCTTCTCGGACTCAACGCTGGAAGATATGATTTCGACAATCAACCGAAGGCGCCGGCTTCCGCCGCACGTTGAACCATGGCTGCGGTCACTTCAATACGCTGGCAACATTGGCGCTCACGATCAGACCACCAATCCTGACCAGCCGAATCTCAAATATTCGGCTCCATTTTTGGACATGGCCAATCACCTAATTGAGTGGTACTGCTCAGATTTGGATACAGGCTGGATAAACACCCCTCCAAACTTACCGCCAGGAAATCCGTGTGAAGAGGCCACCTAGAAACGACTGTAGTTGCGAACAGGTCGAATCGAATCCGGCTCTTTGATTCATATCGGTCGACGACATTTTCTCAACTCTGACCGCTGCCCTCCTCCGGCAACGCTTCTGCCCTCCACTCTCGCTCGGGTCAGACGGGAGTGATCACCCGGGTCTGCACCAAAGCTTGGAGATGGTCGTTCAACTGTGCCGGAATGCGGCCACCAGACAACAACACGCCGACCTCGATGTTCCGCTCCATTGCGTAGCCGGTGAGGTTCGCGCTGGTGATGAAGCACTTACGGCCATCGGCCACTGCGACCTTCGCGTGGACCCGCCCTTCGACGAATTCCGGGCCTTTGTCCCGCCAGGCATAGAGCTTCGCGAACGGGAGTGCGGCCTGCATTTTTCCCAGCGAATCGAACGACAAAACTCCGCCATGACCCTGCGCGAGCTCCAGCAACACCGACACCTCGACTCTTCGGTGAGCTGCAGCGGTGAGAGCAGCCACGATGCTCTGGACGTCATACGCGACGAAACTGGTGATGAATAGCGTTTCCTGAGCCGCGTTGATGACCTCCAACAGAGCTTGCTCAGTACGACGCGCGGAGACGAAGGGCGTCGTCGGTCCCGTCCACACCAACTCGTTCGACTCTCGGTTCGCCATCGTCGCCAGTGCATGACTGGCGCCCAAGAGCATCGACGCCAGTTCCTCACTGCCCACTGCAGACGCCTGCCAGGCCGCCAGCATCTGATCCACGAGGGCGGTGGCCGTCGGAGTCCCAACCAAACCAGCCAAGGCGACATCCGCTTTGCCAGGTTGGGTGCTGCGGATACGCGACGCGAGAGCCTGGGCCTTCTCGGGCGAGATCAAGGAAGCCACCGAAACGACAGCGTCCAAGAGCTCCTTCATGAAAGTGAGCTCGCAAAAAATGCCGCGTCGCTGCGCTCGAGGGTTGCTACCAGCAAAGACCTGTCGAGGTATCGATTGCCCGCTTCACAGGAGGTCTCGGCGACCAGGCTACAGGCGTGGCACGCAGCTGCATGGAGCGAGCGATCCTTTTCCGGATGATGCTCCGAGCACAGTGGATCCGAGGAGCAAATCGTGGCTCGGTTCAGTGCCTGCGTGAGCAGGCGCCCCAAGTTCTCGGGTCTACCCAGATCGACCAAGCCACCCAGCGTTCCGTCGGAGTCTGCCGCCGCCGTGTAAATCAAGAGGCCCGCTTGCCGCACTTCACCAGAAGTATCAGCATAAATACGTTCGCGAATGCTCGCGGCGTTGTAGCCGCACTCGAGGGCCAGCTCGCGTATGAGCAAATGCGAGAGGGTGTGGAGCATGGCGTATCGAATGCCCGGGTACCCCTGGTCGGGATCGAGTTTGCGCGCACTGCGCCAGCCGCGATGGCCACCAAGAAGCATCTGGTCCACCTGCTTGACCGCAGGGAGCTTCGCCCAAACCTCGAGGGCCTTCTCGTCGAACTGAATGAAGATCCCCTCCCCGTGCACTTGGCTGACCGGGACCCAGTCCGACTTGCCCCGTGACAAGTCAGCCATTTGAGGACGCTCGTTCGGATCGCTCGACTGCTCAGGCGCTTCGACACGGGTGAAACCGAGCAAGGCGTTGACCTCACGCAATCGCTCCAATAAAAGCACCCTTGCGATCTGCTTTCCAAAGGCTGGCGGCGTCCCGACCTTCTTGCTCATGAAGTACGGGTAGTCGGTTGGCGGATTCGCGTCCGTCAGTGCAGACCACTCTGGCCCTTTGATATCGGATTGGCCGACCGGCTCCTTCCCGCCGCCATTTCGCCGCGCTTCGATCGCCGACCAAATCGACGACGCCGAATGCTTGTCGATCCCGGGTAAAGCGCCCGTCTTCTTGAGTGTCTTGACCGTGAGGGCAACTTCAGCTTCCGAGTCCAAGTCGGCAAAGAAGTCCCAACCGTCCTGAACCATCTGGATCACCGGGTCCTGGGCCTGAGGAATCGCCAGAGCGGAAAGTGTGATCGGGAACCAACTGTTCGTCGCGCCCAGCAAGACCGCGCGAGGCTCCTCTTTGCACTCTGCGTCGAAATGATCGAGATGCGGATGGCGGCCGCGGCAACCCGGTAAATTGTCTTTGCCGGCCTTTCCAAACGCCTGAGCCAAGCTCCTCGATGCGCCACATTGATCGCACTTGACCCACAGGTTCTCGGTTTGGAGGGATGCACCACTTTCGAAAAATCGCAGCATCCCCTTGCATGCACTGCTTCCTCCATGGACGAAGTAATGCCAGGGAAAGTCGTCCAGGTGCCCGTCACGGCAAGCGAGCAAAAAACGCGCTGGCACTGCATCGGCGTCCTTGGCAGGCTGATCGCCTTTGGATCCTCTGCACCCCTTGTGAACGAATCGAGTTCGCTCGGGCCGAAACCGGTGCTCCTTGATCTCGAACAGCCCAGCATCGAAAGGCGACAGCAACCCACATTTCACACACCGCATCCACCGCGGGAACGGCCGGACGGGCACACCGATGTTGGCCTCTGCGGACCAAGGATCGACTGAGTCGCTCTTTTGGAAAGGCGGCATCCGAAGGCTATCGACCTGCGGTCCGAGCACTTTGCGCACGGCCGCCAGCAGACGCGCCTCCTGGACCGGCTGGCATCGATCTTTCTCCCATCGATCGATGCCGAGCGTGACCACCGACAGACTCGGTAGGTCGATCAACGCACCGGGCCCGTACGTCCACAGAAGCTGGCTGGGCCTGACCTCCCCCACCGGGGTCCTGTTACTCTGCATCATGCTCAATCCTCGTCTTTCGGCATTGGACGAGGCTTCCATTCTTGTTCGTCCTTGAGTTGCCCGACATTCATGATCAAGCGCACACCGGGTTCGACCTCACGCATGGACATCGGAACGGTCCAGTTGTCCCAGGGATGAATTCCGGGCGACTTGATGAGGGGCTTGATCGTCGGGGCTTGTTGACCGCGCTTTTCGTAAGCCAAGGTTCGGCCCGCGACGGCCGCTTCTTTTGCCCACTCGTCGGCACGCTCCTTGAGCTCTTGTTCTGCCAGGGCTTTGACGACCGGCGACTCGCTCACATTCCATGCGCGCTTGACGAGCATGCCGATCGCCTCGGCGACTTCGGCCTGATCAGACTTCTCGAGTTCCTTGGCGCCCTCGTTCGGACTGAAAACATCGTTTTCGAGTCGCATCAAACTCAGGAGTGATCCGGTCAACCCCCGATCCAGGGCCCTCGGAGAGAACGGCGTGACCGACTGGGCCTCGACGTGCTTGTAGAACGTCGCGTGGTAATGCTCGAATGTCTCGTAGTGCGACAGATCACGGGGGCGAGCCCAAGTGAGCACGGTGCAAACCAGTCCAGGCGAAGCGCGGCCCACTCGGCTGGTGGCCTGGATGTATTCCGCCGTACCTTTGGGCTGCCCATTGACCGCCATCAGTCCGAGTCTGTTGACGTCGACGCCGACCGAAAGCATGTTGGTGGCCAACACGATGTCGATGGCGCGAACTTCTTCTTTGCCCCATTGGGTGACGAATTTCCCCGCAGCTGGATCGAACTGAGCCTTGAATTTAACTTCGAGGTTGTCGAGGTACTTCGGAATGTCTTGACTGGACACGCGCGACGTGAGTTCGCGGATGGAGTTCACGTTTCGCTGTGCCAAGGCCGGCCGCTCCACCATACTCATCTGCACACGATACGACCGTGTCTGGACGTCATCTTCGGCTAGGCGCTTCATCCCACCCAACTCTCGCAGGGAGTTGAAGTAACCCACCATCGTCATGTAGGGGTCGGCTGCCTGGCCAAATCGATCGAACAGTGCCTGAGAGGCGGTGAGGAAAGCCGTGTAGACACGAATCAGCATCGCTGGTCGCGAGCTTCCGGGAGAGCACACCCCGATGTAGCGACGACCAGCGCGGGCTTGAATCGACCGCTGAACCGAAAAATAGTTGTCCTCGACGTCCAACCCATGAGGCGGGAACACCGACATCTGCCGCATGAAAACGTTGTTCACCTGCTCCTTGGCCTTGCGTACCGTCGCCGTGGAAGCAATGACCTTCGGCTTGATGGTCTTGCCATTCAGCGTCCAGCCACACAGCTCGTCTACCGCAGACTCGTATAACCCGACCATCGTTCCGAGCGGGCCGCTGATGAGGTGAAACTCGTCCTGAATGATGAGGTCAGGCGGTCGGATCGGGCTGATCGTCTTGGCCCTGACAAGTGGCAAGCCTTTGCCCGCGGGGTGATTGCCCGTGCAGTCACCATCGCGCCATAACAGCCCGTGACGCTCGCACTCTTGACCGACTCGACCAAACAAGGTCCGAACCTGGCCGCGCCAGGCCATCATGGCGAACTTGTCCACCGTGGCGATCATCATGGTCGGAGGCCGGTGATAGATCTCCTCGTCCACCGTGAGCACCGGTATTCCTGGATGGGGCTGCTTGCTGGACCTGCCTCGCGAGAAGTCGCATCGCCCCTTCTTGTCGCCGCAATACACCAAGGTACGCCCTCGGTTTCGGTCGACCTCGATGTCACGCCCCGGTGCGATTTCCGAGCCGCACCAAGGGCAACTGGTCAGTTGAGCCGGTGAGGCCGAACCTGCATGGTTCTTTCCGGGATTCCTGATGTCTTCGATGGCTCGATGGCTTTCCTCGGTCGATCCCGGTGTGACCTTGTTTCCAACCCACAGCCCGATGGAAAACGGCTCCTGGCCGAGCGAATGGTCGCCGCCAGCCAGCGCCTCGCGACGGAGCACCTCCATCGCGCAAATCAGCGCCGTGGCGCGCTGGAACTGTTGTAAGGTCAAAAGACGCAGCGTGTACCGCATGATCACGCTCAGTCCGCGCGATGCATCGTAGCCGCCCAACTTTCCCTGCAGACGGCGAATCGCCATGGTGAATGCGGCCACCCCCAGATACGCCTCGGTCTTTCCACCGCCCGTCGGAAACCACAACAAATCGGCATGTGCCTCCACAGGCTGCGAGCGATCTGGATGCGATGGATCGGAGATGGAAGGTATTGACAGCAACAGGAACGCGAGCTGGAACGGACGCCAACTCCGGTTCGTGGGGACATCAAACTCTTCAACAGTGACCTCACGACCGCGGCGCACCTCCAGCGCGTATTGGCTTCGTACCCGCTGAATCGCCATGGCGCGGTTGGCAAATCGGAAAGCCGCCAGGGCGTTGCGGTCATTCCGAAGAGTGTCTATGCCCTGCTGTAAGCGCGACTGAATCTCCTCACATCGAGCCATCGCTTTAAGAGCCTGCGCGTCATAACCGACCACATCCTTACCGATTCGGCTACGCTGCTCCGCAATCCACTCGGCATAGTCCTTGGTCAAAAGGCTCAGACCATCGACCAACTCGACGATGTCGAGACTGGCGAGGCGCTGCATGTCGAGCAGTCCGCTAGACACCATGTCCTTCATCGCCGGACGGTCGTCGGCATTCAGGCCGGGCGTCTCAGTAGCCTGGACCTCGTATTGCGGCAGCACCGTGGTACGCACCTCTGTGGCGAGGGTCACGTCATCGGACGTCACTGCATGCACGGCGACGCCATGACCCACCGCGAACTCCACACGGTTCCGATAGATCATTTCCAGCGACAACCGCTCTTCGTCCATCCCGTTCGCATCCAAAACGGGTCGCCGGCGAAAGATGGCGCGTTCGCGAGCCCCAGCCTCGGCTCTCACGATCAGTTCAGGCTGAAATAGCCATGCAGCATCCTTATTTGTTGGCGGCTCATCCTGCGCATTGACGAGGAACAGCGTCACCAAACGATCGCCGTTGGCGTTCTTTGCCCGAATCGATCCTTGAATTCGTATGGCTGGACGACTGACGTCAGGCGCTTGGTGAGGAATCACCCCTTCGGTCAGCGGCAAAACTAACTTTCCGCCGCACGGAATACGCTGCCAGACCTTGGCCTTCTGGCCGTTGGGACGCTGCACCTCATGCTCATCGCTCGGCACACGCTCATAGCAACCCCAGCTTGCTTCGACCTCGATCTGCTCCGCGTCACCGTCCACGCAGAAGGTGATACCAAAGCTGCTCGGCACTAGCGATTGATTACTGGCAGCGTCGATCTCGTCGCTAGAGTCGGACTCGGGCTCCACGCGCCCTGTGACTTTTCCGAATTCAGCACCGGGTTCATGCTGGCCAGCGAGCACCGGGTCGGCCGGCTCTTCGGTCTCTTCGCCGGCCATCGGCCCTTCCAGCCCCTCAATGCCTCCTAGAACGTCTTCACGTGGAGCGAGCTTTCCAACCAAATAGCGGTCTCGCACGCTCATATCCAGGATGCGCTCGTGTGGGCCGCCCGCAGGACCTAAGAGGTCGTCCATCACGGCCAGTTGGAGGAGCTCCCGGATGTAGGTTGGATCCTTGACTAGCGACACGCCATCGACGGTTTGGTGCATGGCCTTGGTTAACGCCAAGACAAACTCCTCCCACTGGAGGCGACCGACACTTCCCGACGAAGGTGGGAACAACGAGACGTTGGCGACTGGCACTGGGGCTTCGACAACGGACACCCGGTCGAAGTAGAGCGTCGTGTTTTCGAGATCGGAACGCACCTGCAGCACCCGTCCGACACGGCCGATCGCCCCGGCGGCGTTCAGCACCAGGACCCAATCATCCTCGGCGATGCCTGCGTACAGGGCGCGATCACCTTTCAGAACCAGGGTGTACGGTGCAAGCCTGAGATCGGTTCCGAGACCGTGGTCAAAGGCGATCCATGCGGTGGGGCTTCTACTTTGTATCTGTTTTGGCATGACGATCCTCAAACCGGAAATTCACTGGCCAAAAGCGCAGCGACACGCTCCGCAGTATTAAACCCGTTGGAGATCAGTATCTCGGCAACATCTCGACCGGAAATAAACAGAATTGGGTGGCGATCGGAACGAACCTCTTCATACGCCTGCCGGGCAACCAAAGAAGTAGTGACCAACACGCCGAACTGCCGGTGACGGATTCGAGAGATGAGGCGCGAAACCTCTTTCACACCGACTGTATTGGGTGAAAAACCATTTACGGGTGGTCTGTAACACTTCGCCTCTAGAGAAAACTCTGCATATACCGGATCATCCGGCAGCCCCAGCAAGTACCGACCGATCGCATCGCGGCCGCCGTCAACTGATCCGCGAGTGATTTCATCAATGATGACTCGCGCATCGGTCATCTGATAGACACGAGCGGCGAAGGCTTCAAATGCAATCGGTGCATCGCGGAAATGCATCCAAACACACATCAAAATTGATGCTTTCAACACCGTGTCGGGCGTCTGCTGCTCTACCGATCGAATGACCGTGGTTGGCTCGGCAACCAGGGGACGATAAGCGCCAGTCGCCACCCAGTCCTGCCATGCGCTCGGGGCATTGCTAGTGTTTGCATTTCCTGTCGCCAAGTCAGCAACCCAAGCTCTCGAAACAACTTGGGCGTCCAAAATTGTGAACGTGGAACGGTAGTTCTGGAACCGCTGCCCGTCGGTGGACTTCCAGACTGCGACTAGATCCTCTGTTGCGGACAGACCCGGGAACCCAGGAACAGCCAATCCTTTGAATTGAACTGAGCGACTTCCGCTTTTGGTTGGATACTTCTTGAAAATAAAAAATGGCGAGACATCTATGCGTGGTGACTCATCATCATGCAGCCTCGAAAACGTGTGACGCAGCACCTTGTTACCACCAGCTCGGGTGTCATGCAGCTCGTGACCAGGCGTCTTGTTGTCGCCGAAATAAATGAACTTTCCAGTGTTCAAATCAAGCGAATCTGGCCAGTCTCGGTCTTCGCCCGTTGTGAATAGGACAATCCAATTCTTGCGCTCACTTCTCCCGGAAACACGAAACCCACCCATATTTCCCGACCCGGGCAATAACTTTGAAATTGGCTCGCCAGAGAGTTGGCCGCCGGCGCCGCTCTCATAAACGCAATCAACGATAAGGTCACTCTCTGACAGCTGGTCGTATGGCACAACTTTCACGGCAACCTGCCCCTTACAGCTCGACCCGCGAGAAGTGCGGAAAAATGCGATAAAACTTGTCGAATATCTCGAATGCGTTCTCGACCATGTCCGACCTCGGCAACTCAAGGCCCATCATGGTCTTGGCATTGATGTTCGATTCCATCGTCAGCCGATCCAGAGTTGAAAGCGCGGGCAGATCGAGGCGATGCGGGGCATCAGTCGTCGCATAGAACTCCCAGCCCTTCACCAACTCTTCTACCGCCTTGTCGTCGCTCTTACAGACGATCGGTGCGGCTTGGATTCGAGTCATGGGGCACCTTCGTGAAAGTCGTCCCGGTGGCCGAGCCGGATGCGATAGCGTGCACCACGCCTCTCGCCTTGGCGCTCGACTCTGTTATCCGAGATCAGGTCAGCGATCGCGGCGTTCCACTGGCCGTCCGTGATGCCGGTGGCAGCAAGGACGTCGGCCTTTGCGTGCCAGCCATCATGTGCGCCCAAGAAATCGAGGATTGCTGTCGCGGACGTGGCTCCGTTGGTGCTGGTCGCGACCGATGTAGCGAAGTCGAGCGATGATTGAACGGTCGCGGCATCGGTAGAGAGACGAGTGCGGGACGATGTGCGTCCGCCTCGAAGGGCTGTGGACGACGACGCCTCGAAGCGTTCTCGGTTGAGCGCGACGAGTTTGTTCAGCAGTGTCGATGTGGCATCGGCTGAAAGCGCCCAACGCCATTTGTCGTTCGCAGAGCCGCCGTCAAATTCACGGAAGTCATAGGTCACTTCCACTTCGCCCCAGCCGTAGGCGGCAGCGACTTCGGAGTCGATGACGGACAGAAGTTGCCGAAGTTCTGCAATCGTCTCATCTGAATCGTCGGGCGAATGGACAGCGTTCATCACATCAGTTAGACCACAGTCATGTGTCGAACTGAACTCAACCACGAGGCGGTTGAATTGCATTGCCGCTACGGCACCCTTTTGCGATACGTTGTCCGCTGGAAGGGGATACGTTGATACGGCCTCCCCAATAGAGATGGTGAGCGTATTTGTATCGGCTCCCAAGCTGCGAACAGAGTATTTATATATCCAGCTCCGAAACAGAGAACTCAAACAGATCGGATACAGGTCTGGTCTTTCCAATCCGATCAAAAGCACCTTGTTTGTGTAGATCCAATCAGATGGTGCGAGAACACTGAACGGGTATTTCGTAACCTTCGAGAATGCAATGAACCGATCTTGACGCCGTAGCCTACGCATCAAGTCGGCCCGGTGATTCCAGAACTGCCACCAGCGGTGGATCAGCCCCTTGTAGCCCTTGAGTGCCGCGACCGTGCGGGTCGGCTGCACTTCCTCGACGATGAAGCGATGCGCCAGGGGCCAGCGGCGGTGAACTTCGTCCAGGCTCAGATCGGCGATGTCGAGCGCCCAGCGTTCGATGCGGTTCAACGCCGAGCTGGTAATATCGTCACCGGTGATGTAGGGCCTCAACAGGCTGCCTGGTTCGTTCTTGAGCCGGTCGAACCACGGGTTGTCTGATGTGATGACGAAGGCCAAGCCTTTGCTGTTGTCCACGCCTGCGAACGTGAACGGAGCATCAGGCAGCGCCTGCGGCATCCAGATGTCTGCCGCCTCCGGCTCCAGCCTCGGCCCGATGCGCGGGCAGCCTCGGCCATCGGCATCGCAGTCGGCCTGCCATCTACCCTTGAAGAAGCTGACGATGGCGATCACGACCGCAGCTGAACCCGGCCACGCCATTCCTTTTCGAGCGAAGTAGATGCTTCCGTTCTGCACGATAACACCGAGGCCGACCTCAATCGCACTGCCTTCGGCGATGTTGCTGGTCGCCAACATCCCGTAGCAGCCATCGGGTCTGAGAAGATCGACCGCCCGCCGATGGAACACAACGCACAAGTCGATCTTGCCGGGTGATGCGCCAAGCACCATCTGGCACTGCCATTGCAGTTTTTCGCCCAGCGCACCCTTCCACAAGCGATTTCCGAGAAATGGCGGATTGCCAATCAGGGCATCGAACCCGGACGACGTTTTGGCGAAAACTTCCGGGAATTCCAGCGGCCAATGGAACGGGTTGCGGATGGACTTGCCCGGTGGCACATCGACGCTCAAAGTTTCCCGTGATCGGTTCACGATGGCATTGACGGCATTGCGGTCGCCCGCAACTGCTTGACCAGCTTGGATGGTCAGCATCGTAGTCGCGCCTTCGATTGCCGTCGCGTTGCCATCCGAAGCCAAGACCTCACCGATGAATGCATCGGCGATGCTCTCTGCAACTTCGAGTTTGCGACGCGCGTCGGCGTCCAGATGTGCCATGGCTTCCACGTCACGGATGTCGCGGATCGGCATCCCGCGCAATCGTTGCCGCAGTTCGATGGCTTCGAGCACGGCCCGTTCGATGTTCTGGCCGAACAGGCGCAGTTGGCCTTGACCCATAGGATTCATCGAAAGCTGGGTGAGTTGATCGAGCCGATGGATGCCGAGCAGGCTGTCGCCACTCCGAAGGTTGTGATCGAGGAAGCCGAAGGGGCGACCCTTGGCCAACGTCACCAACCAGATGGAGAGCTTGGCCAGTTCGACCGCCAGTGGGTTTAGGTCGACGCCATAGAGGCAGCGTTCGGCGATGAGACGGCGGGCGACGACGATGCGAGCCTCGGTGTCTCGCGGCAGCGGCTCGATGCTGGCGTCGGCATCCACCACCCGCCCATCGGCCCCAACGGTGCTACCCCTAGCCTCGGCCTGGGCCCATGCCTCCACTAGCCGGTCGGCCAGCCATCGGCAGGCTTGCACGAGGAACGCGCCCGAACCCATCGCCGGGTCGCAGATCTTCAGGTCGAGCAGTTCGGCGGGTGATTTCAACGCCCATGCCGCACGCGGCATGCCTTGTGGTGGGCCGACGTAAGCGATGGGCGTGAGCGTCTCGGCAACGATGGCCTCGGTGAGCGATTTCGGCGTGTAATGAGTGCCGGTCTCGCGCCGGTCGGAGCCAGTGGTAACGATGAAGGCTCCGGCAGGATAGACCAGCGGATAGCCCCAAGGGTCGGTGCGCACCAAATGACTGAAAGGTTTGATGCGGTCGCGTAGCGCGGTGTCGCCGTGGCAGGCCGTCAAAACGCGGTCGGCGAGCGAGTCGTCCACCGGACGCGCCAGATCGTTGCGCACACGGCTAGCGGAACTGCCGGAACGCTGCTGAAGCAGTTCGGCGAGTCGTTCGGCACCTTCCAACCGCGCTGATTCGAGTTCGGCCAAGGTGACCCAGGGGGACTGGGCACTCTTGGTAGCGTCGAGGTCCAGCGTGACCTCGACGGTGCGTTTGACCATGCGTTCCAGCAGGCCCTCATAGACGTAGCCGATCTGTTCCACATCCAGCGCCCGATACGACAGCGTGCGCCCCTGGAATTGCTGGATGGCTTCGAGCAGCAGCAAGACGGTGCGATTGTCGATGGGCAGCGGCTTGGCGACGTCGATGCGCCAGTCGGAGCCTTTGGCCCGACCTTCGAGGAAGGGGAAACGATCCGGATCGAACAGCGAGCCGCCCAGCGCAGGCAGGCGCAGGTTTTCGTGCTCGATGCCTCCATACACGGCGCGGAACACGGCCAGCAGGCGCGACCATGCGTCCCAGCGGCGCTCCAGAATCTCGCCCGATTCGGCGCGCAATTGCATCCGCAAGGTCGAGAGCGCGTAGTTGGCTTCGTAGCGTTCGTCACCCAAGAGCAGCAGGCCACGCTCCTCGGCAGATAGCAGGAAGACCAGCCGCATCATCACCGTCAGTGCGGCTTCGTAGAGTTCGGCTTCCTTCACGCCGCGCAGTAACTCGCGGCTGCGGTCTTGATCTGCCTTGTCGAGCGCCTGGATCAGCACTTCGACGGCGCGTCGCACTTGCTCGCCCAAAGCGTCGGTCACTTCATCCTGGAACTTCAGCGAGCGGTCGAACAGCGCGGGGAGTCGTTCGGACTCGTCCACGAAGAAACGCCGGATGCCCAAGAGATGGACGAAGGCTTGAAGGGTGACGGGTTCCTGGCCCCAGATGCGTGCATACCAGCTGGCGAAGGTGGTGACCGCACCCACGGGCGCATCGACCAGCATCCAGCGTTCGCCGTTGGTGATAAGGCCGAGACGGCAACTCTTGGCGCGACACAGCGTCACCATCCGCTCTGCAGGGGTACTGACCCAACCTTCCAATCTTGAGGCGACCTCGAGGTCGAGCTCAGATCCATAGACCTGGACCAGCATCAGTGGTCGATCGGCATTACCCACGACGGCTAGATCCGGCGCCAGACTCACAGCGTGCTGGGGCAACTCGACAGCGAAGTGTTCTGCGCACCAATCCCTTCGTTTGAGCACTTCGCCGCGACCGTCTTCGTCGAGTTCCAGTCCGCGGGACAAGACTTCGTCTATCCAAGCGCCATGTAGCTCGTCGAAGCGCGGGTCGTCGCCGTCCAGTGCCTCACGCCATTCCTCGTAGGCTTGACGCAGGCGCTTCCGCTTACCTGCGTCAAGTTCATCCAGCCCTTGGGGAAAAGCATCCCGCAAGACTGGAACGGCCAGGAATGGGCCTGAGATCTCAATGAGCGAGAGCCACTCGTGGTTCACGCTCATGCGGCGCCTCCGGCAGACTCGGGAACGAGCAAAATCACAGCAACGGGGAACGTACGTTCGTTGAGATTGGCATAGCGCGATTCGATGGACTGAATTTCCATCTGACGCTCTTCTGGAATGCGTTGCAGCCGCGCCTGCAGTGCAGTGATGTCGCTCCGCAACTGCAAACGCTCGTCCTCATTGAAAAGGGCCAACTGCTCAGGCCGTTGCGCCTTATCCAACTCATCCTTGATGGTCCTTGCCAACTCATCGAGGACGCTCGTGATGTCGTCGATTTCTCGCTGTTTGCGGGTCTGCAATGTATTGGCCAGGGACTTCAGGCGATCCTCGGATCGAGCATCGACAGTTTTCAGGATGGCGTCTCGCGCACGATCGAAACGCGCTCTTAGGGCCTCCAGAATGGACTCGCTCGCTCTGACCGGCTGGCCCTGCTCTAGCCATTGCTCTACCCGTGCAACGCTGTCCTCTCGGCGGAAAGTCTGATCCCGCAGATATCCTCCGGAGATGGTCAGTTCCTCATGCAATCGGTGGTGATTTCCGCCTGTGATGACCAATCTGGAAACGACCACGATCGCGGGGCCATCGAGGCTTGAGTCCTGCACCGAGCGAACCGTGACGCGATGAAGCTTCTTCACGTCTTCGCGCGCCCATACCTCTGCCCTCAAGAGCCGCAGACACCTCTGTACGAGGCGATGGTTCAGGTGGATCAAGACGACGTCGTCTCGCCCCTTGGCCACGGCGTGGTCGAAGGTGATCGGACGAATGACCTGGGTGTGGGGATGCCGCAGTCCTTCCGTACAACGCGCCCATGAGCCCGAGAGCGCCGGCATTTCGAAAACGCTGCCCTCAGGGGCTCCCGTCAAAACAGCGGGTGACAACGGAGGGCGACCCGCCAGCGCAAGGCTCGTCTTGACCGCCTTCTGTATGTGCGCCGGAGTGAGATGAAACTCCTGCTGCATGGCGAGCCGGCCCGCTTGAATCTTCTCGAGCCGCTGCTTCAGCTCTCGATCCGCACGCATGAAGCGCCTGGCTTTGGCGATCTTCGCCTCCGCAATGCGCGTATCCAGATCGCGTAGAGATCCTTCGATCAGCCCCGACATTTGCGGTGCGATCACCGGATTGACACTGCCCATGTCGGCGCGCATGGACTCGAGCTTTTTGAGCGCCCGAAGGATGTCCTCGCCGTGTCCGCCCACGGTCGGTTGACCATCCGGAGCAACATCGACGGGATGCCAGATCCGCACCTCCTTTTCCCGCTGTCCGTGACGGTCGATACGGCCGTTGCGCTGCTCCATCACGTTGGGGTTGTAGGGGATCTCCAGGTGGATGAGGCAGTTGCAGTGATTCTGCAGATCGATACCCTCGGCCGCGGCGTCCGTGGCCAGGAGGATCCGAATCGCCGAGTCTTTCGGAGATGCTTGAAAGGCAGCTTTCACGGGCTCTCGCTCGTCCTGTGACAGCCCACCGTGCAGGACGCCAAGGCGTTCACCTCCAAATCCATGGCTCACGAGAATCTCGTGCAGCCACTGGTGCGTCGTTCGGTACTCGGTGAACAGGATCACTCGCCGCTCGTTCCACTGGCCCG
This sequence comes from Ramlibacter sp. GCM10027632, assembly GCF_042675325.1. NCBI lineage: Bacteria > Pseudomonadati > Pseudomonadota > Betaproteobacteria > Burkholderiales > Comamonadaceae > Ramlibacter > Ramlibacter sp. GCM10027632. The sequence continues at coordinate 32,490 of NZ_JBHTGW010000001.1, forward strand.
TGGGCTTGAGGTTCTCAGTCAGCCACTGGATGATGGACCTGGCTTTCGAATCGGCTTGGTTCTTGGCGCGTTGCGCCCAGCGACGCAAATCATTGAGGAGGACCTGCTGATCGGCGGTCAGCGGCTGGGCCCGCCGCGAGACCTCTTCGACGGCTTCGGACTGAGCACTTTCGAATTCCCGGTCGTCGGCGTAGTCCTCGTCCGCCTTCAGGATGGCCTTGCGCAAGAGCCGATCCGCCATGGGATCGCTCGTAGTGGGCCTCGCCCCGCCCGCAAGGGAAGCAAGGTGCTTTTCCAAAGTCGATGCAAACGCAGCGGGCGAAGAGAACAATCGCTTCTTCAGTAGCTGGTTGACGAAGGACGTACCAACTGCCGAGCCTCCCTGCTTCGAGGCACGCTCCCGGCTGGCGCAAAAAGCGTCGAGCTTGCGATGGATCTCACGCTCTTCGTCCGTATAGGGGATCGCCAGGGCCTGCAATCTGCGCTGGGCATAGATCGGGTGGCCATCTTCATCGACCAGGTCGCTCTTGAGGCGCCGGATCATCACCCGGCTCAACTGCTTTTCGTCGGGCAGGACGTTGCGAGCAAAGCGTTGATCGTCCAAAAGTTCCAGCAGCGAGGTGAAGGACTCCGTATACCCGTTGTGCGGCGTCGCAGTGAGGAAAAGACGGTGCTGGAAATGCGGACTGATCGTCCGCACGAATCGAGTTCGTTGACTGTCGATCGCGTAATGCGCCCCCGCCGCCGGTGCGATGTTGTGCGCCTCATCCACGATCAAGAGGTCGAATTTGCGGGGATAGCCGGGGTATGCCGGGAGCACATCCCGCATCGCGCGAAGCCCCTCCCCCGCCTTGGCCCAATCCATCGAGGTGATGAGCCTCGGGTGCGAGGTCCAGGGGTTGGCATGGATGCCCCGCTGACGCCGCAATTGCCGGATGTATTCGGTGTCGACGATGTGGAAATCTAGGCCGAACTTCTCGAGCATCTCGACGCGCCATTTTTCCTGCAGCGATGCCGGACAGAGGATGAGGACAGTTCGCACGCGATGCCGCAACAGCATCTCTTGGACGATCAGGCCGGCCTCGATGGTCTTTCCCAGGCCGACGTCGTCGGCGATCAGCAGATTGACGCGCGCCATGTCGATGGCGCGCACCAGTGGATCGAGTTGGAAGTTCTCGATGCTCACCCCGCTGCGAAACGGGGCCTGAACGAACCCGCGGTCGGCATTGGTAGCAGCGCCCCACCTCACGGCGTCGAGAAACGCATCGAGAGTCTGTGCGTCATCCTGTCCCGTGATGGCGGGCAAGCCGGCGCGCTCGATCACATGCGCGCCCGGCTCGATCTCCCAGATCACCTCCAACTCCTCGCCGTGAGCGTCTTCATCGATCGACGACAGGGTGACTAGGTGCTGCGCGGCCTTGCTCGCGTCCAATCTCGAGGCGAGCACCTCGGCGACGATCCATTGCCGTCGCCGAACCTCGACCAACTGTCCCGGCTCAGGTCGCGTTCGGGTAACGAGGGCGCCATCGTCGAGGTCGGTCTCCGGGCTCATGTTCATCAAGTTCTTCCTGTCGTTCTTGTACGGTGCCGATCGTCGGATTTGAGCATGGCCACACGCCGTTGGATCGCAGGTGCCACCACTTGCGGATCCTCGTGTTCCCAGACACGCATGACCTCCCACCCGAGCGCCTCCAAGCGGCGATCCGTATCTGCATCCCGGGCCCGGTTGGCTTCGATCTTTTCAAGCCAAAACTGCGCATTGCTCTTGGGCCGAGTCCCGTGAATGGGGCACCCATGCCAAAAGCACCCGTCGACGAAGACCGCCAACCGAATCTTGGGAAAACAAATGTCTGCCACCCGGCGGGGTTTGGTCAGTACCGGCACCTGAAGCCGATACCGTAAACCCATCCCGTGCAGGATGGAACGCAATCGCAGTTCTATGTCCGTGTCGCGCTGGCGGACCCTGGCTAGGCGCCGGCTCGCCTCAGGCGACGAGGGGGAGACGCTCGAGACCATGATCCCCGCCCCCAGTCCCAACCATGCCCAGGGGCGCGATTTGCGTGGAGCCTACCGTCTCCCCGAGGTGACGCCGGATGCTGCGGCCGATGATCTCGCCCAGTGTCACGGGTACCGCATTGCCGATCATCCGCCCCAAGGTCTTGAGATGGATGGGTTCGTCATCTTGGACGAAGGCATAGTCACCCGGGAAGCCCTGCAAAATCGCCCCCTCGCGCAGGGAGATCGCCCGATCCTGAGCCGGATGGCCAAAACGTCCGCTGCCGAACCCGTAATACTGGGTGGTCAGCGTCGGAGAAGGCTCGTCCCAAGCCATACGACCGTACACGCCGGGGTAGGTCTGCCCGCTGTCTCGCTGATGGCATTCGGCCACCAGGTGCGCCGGCCAGTCGCGCCAGCTGCCGCCCGGCTTGGAGGCCCGAATGCGATCCAGGTTGATCGGCGACAGGCCCGCTGCCATGTGCAGCGGATCCGAGCGCGATGAGGCCCCAGCGGCGATGCGGGGCAGATGGCCGATGGCTTGACGCACAGTCGCCGGGGCTGCATGCGTCGGCTCGATCAGGCTGACGGGACCCAGGCGGGAGGCCAACAAGACCATGCGCTTGCGCCGCTGGGGGAGCCCGTAGCGCGAGCAGTCCACGACGTCCTGCCAGACGTGGTATCCAGACTTTTTCAGAGACTCCACGAAGTCGTGGTAGACCTGGTGCTTGCTGACCGTCGGCACGTTCTCCATAGTGACGAGTTCGGGATCGACACCCTTGATCAGCCGCCTGAACTCGTACAGCAGCGCCCACTTGGGCGTTCCGACGGTGTCGTACCGTTGCGCGTAGGTGGAAAAGGGCTGGCACGGCGCGCAGCCCGCGAGCATGCGAATGTCCACCTGGCCGAACAGCTCGCGCAGCTCGCCGGGTTTGACCCGAACCACGTCCTTGTGCAGGAAGAACGCTCCGTTGTTGTTCTCGTAGGCGAATTGGCAGCTGTCCTCGATGTCCACGCCCGCGACGACCGGCACCCCTTCACGGACCAGACCGTGGGTCAGGCCGCCCGCGCCACAGAATAAGTCGATAGTTGCCAGATTTACCATGATCCCGACGGATACCCTCGATGCAGCGTTCAATCACCCCAGAACTCGATCCTGACAGCTCGCCGAATGTCAGCCCCCGAACGGAGCGTGAATCGTTTTGATTTTGCCAGCCGTTCGGCTGGAATTTCACCAGGAAACGCGACCCGGCCCTCCGTGAACCGCTTCGGGTTCGCGCAACCTGACTCGGAAAGGTTGAAAGAGGCCCCGAGGCAAGCCATCGGAAGCATCCGTCAGCCGGCACTCGCGTCGCCGTGCCCCCCGTATCCCTTTGAGCGACTCACGAGCTCTCCCACAGCAGCAGCTGCTCGAGGCGGGACTCCGCCCACTTCGCCCCACCGCGGGCCATCAATGCAGCCTCCAGCCGCTTCGGCATTTGGATGAGGAGCGCAAAAGTGCCCCCGCCATCACTCCGCCCAGCATGGTTCACCGACCGGCGGGGCATGGCCGACTCACCAGCCTCCTCACCAGCAGAAATCGTCTGCGCACGAGGCTTCGAGCCCGCAGCTGCAGGTCGCTTAAGGTTCCGCGGCGGCTCGGACCTCAGGTTCGTACGTGAACCCAGGACCTCGTGCATGTTCAATTGCGCCAGATGGCTGTCCGGTCCCAAAAAGTCCAGCAGCGGCTGAACGCGATATCGCGGTGCGTAGCCTTTATGGCGCCACTTGCTTATCGTTTGTTGGGTGACGCCCAGCTCCGCCGCGAGAATTCGTTCATTGATTCTCTTGGAGCGTAGATCACGATCGAGCGCAGTCTTGAAATCCAGCGGATCCACTTGAGGCTGGCCAGCGTGCAAGTCTTTCATCGCAGATCAAATTGGTTACGATAAATAATATTTTATGACTATATATGGGGGCACTGCCGGGCGTGTCACGACAGCCGGACACCAAGCAGAAAGCTAACGGCGGCAATCAAAGTAGCCAGGCCCAAAAACTCTCGAGCAGCATGCCTCGTCGCGCCCCCGCGGCGTTCAACGTGCCAGGGGCCCCCTACGGGAATTCACCCCATGGCGCCGCAGCACCTGCCTGGCGGCTTCCCGGACATGCATCGGCCGGTACAGCGCATCAAAGATTTCCCGGCCGGCCGCCGCGGCCGCGTCCTCGGCCAAATCCACACTGCGGGCCGAAACGACGTTGTCGCCCAACAGGGCCTGGAACTCCCTCGTGCCAGTGAAGCCATGGGCCTCCGCGATGTCCAAGATCGTCTCCACCATGGCGGCAGCGCGCGCGCGACGGTCGGCTTCTTTACACCAGTGAGGGTCGTTGGCGAGGCGGCCCAGGAGCAACAGCATTCCCGCGGGGGAGACCGAGTCGCCCTCGATCAGGCCGGTGAACTGGGAATATTCGAGCAGCTCGTTCAACATGATGATTACTTTCAAATGCATGGGTTTTTTCAACCCCAGGGGTCTGCCGATCGACCACTCATGCAGGGTATGTAGGAGAAATTCCAAGACCTCCCCCACCTGTGCGGTCGAAGCGATTCAATGAGCCGAAGGTGCAGAAGCTGCACGGCTGGGTTTTGGGCGAGTTCACGGGTCTTCGCCGCGCTCGACCGACAGGTCGTCAGTGGGCGTGCGCAGACGCAGCCCCACGAAGTAGTACCCGTTGCTGTCGCGCGCCTTGTCGAAGCGACGAACCAGACGCTGGGAGAAGGCTTTCTGGGACGGTGGCACCTCCCCGCTGCGCTGCTTGAACATCTGGAAGGACGCATAGCAGGCACCGGCGCGTACCGTGGCGTCTTTTTCTGCGACGCAACACTCGGCCAACCACAACGCCAAATCGTCGTTCTCGGCCAGGTACTCCTGGGACGCGCGCAGCACCCTGGGCGGCAGGACCAACCCGCTCTGGGCCCATTTGCGGGCGCCCTCGATCGCCCAGGCCAAGATTCCCGAGCCCTCGGCCATGAGCTTTTCAAGCAGGCGATCGTCACGGCGCGCTCCCTCGAACCGCTGCTCGAAGGGGATCAGGACCAACCGGCGCGCCATCGCGGTGTCGTCGCCCTTGAGGCGCGGCTTGAAATTGCCCGCGATCACATGCTTGTGGGTGATCGCAAAGGTGAAGAAGTCCTGCCGCATAAACCGCGCCGTGAGGGTCTGATCACCCGTCAAAGACTTGATGCGCGATTCGTTCCAATGGGCCGACTCCTCGATCTCGGAGGAGATCGCGACCCGCCGCCCGTGCAGGGAGGCCAGCATCGTGGGATGCCCCTCGACACTCTGGCGCATCAGGGCCTCGGACGGCAGGTTGTGCGCATAGGTGCCCGCAACATGACGCAGGACGTCGAGCAGCACCGACTTGCCGTTGGCGCCCGCGCCATACAGAAAAAACAACTTCTGTTCACGAACACTACCGGTCAGGCAATAGCCGAACAGACGCTGGACGAACTCCACCATGGCCGCATCCCCACCGAAGACCTCGTCCAGGAAGCGATCCCACAGGGGTGTCGGGGTCGCAGCCGGGGCGACCGCCGTCACCTGGGTGAACAGCCAGTCAGCTCGATCGATGGCGCGCCCCGTCTCCAGGTCGATGACCTCGCCAGGGGTGTTGAGCAGCATCGGTGAGGCATCCCAGGCTTTGGTGGGCGTGACGACCCCCGAGGCGTGGCGAGCCAGCCGAAGCACGGCCGACGCGGTGGAGGCCGAACACGCCGTCTTCCGCAACTTGGCGCTCATCTCCAATGACGACGTTGCGCACACCGCTGCGGCCAGGCGGGCCGCCTGCAAGAGCTCGTCGCGCACCCAGTGACTGCCCAGGTTGATCATCCAATCCAGCCCTGGCGTCCAACGCAGACGCCCGCTTGCAGCCGCCACGAACCGGCGGGCGAAGTCCTGGTCGCTGCCGCGCACCGCATCGCGCTCAGTCGTATCGATCAATTCCCCGGTGCTCGGGTCCACCCGCGGATCCATCGTGTGGCCCCTACGCCCAGCACCGCCTTCCGGCTCGAATTCGGCCAGGTCGTCGAAGTCGGTCTCGCTCAGACCGCTGCCCTCCAGGCGCGCTTGAGCCTTGACCACGTGCTGGCGCCACAGGTAGTCGATGGCGGCGTCTTCACTGTTCCGGTGATCCAGGGCGATGGTCCAGGCATGCTCGTTGTGGACGAGCACGGACAGACAAACCGGTGGCGCCAGGTGCTTGCACAACTCGACGCCGCTGGCGAACAAAGCACGGGAACGGTCGGTGCCTTCGGGGCCCTCGCTCAAGAACGAGAGCGCGTGTTGCGACACCCCCAGATCGGAAAGCTCTTGGAGCGAAGGGATCTCACGTTCATCCAACAGGGGCGGTGCCGCCTGGACCCGGACGTTCGACTGGGCGATGCGTGCACCGCGGTAGCGCCTTTTCAAGTACTCCAGCAGATCCGAACGCTCGGCGACGCCACCATCGATCGGCTGCGCCAAAGCGTGTCCCGTGACCGTGACGAAGCGGGCGCTGCTGCCCCGATAGACTTCCAGGCCCACCTCGTGGTGGGTCCAGTCCGGATCGGCCTCGCGAGCCCGCAGAAAGATGCGAAACCCACGGCCACTGGGGCTGCGCTCGATGTAGCCCCCTTCGCTGCGCGCACGCTCCAAGATGTCCGAGGCGAAGTCGTCGGGGGCGCCGGCCTCGTCACTGCAGTGGTCCAGATCGATGGCCACGAGGTCCTCGATGTCGGTCAGCAAGAAGCCCAGGCCGGCGACGCTGCGCGGGTGACGCAGGCAGCTGGCCAATGCGGCGTCGAAAGTCGTCCACCCCTCCAGGGACTGGGGCGACAGGCCCACCGCGGGCGCCTCGGCGCGCCGGGGAATCTTCTTCCACTTGCCACGCTCCTCCTGCCAGACAGCTGCCCAAGGGGCCCAACGCGGCTGGATGCGCAAGTAATGCGGGATGCCTTCGGGCCGCAGCGGCAGCAAGAGGGTCGGTGTCGACACGATCGCCTCCATCACCGCACCTCCGGATGCGACGGCACGGAATCCGTGTCGAATGCCTGTGCGAGCGGTTGCCCACCGGTGGCCAGTTCGAAGGCCACCGCACTGAAGCGCGGCACATGAGCGATCCAATGGCGCCCACGCGCGCGGCGGATCGCGTCGGCCTGGATCAACCGCTCGCGCGTCATGCGCAGGAAATTGTGGAAATTCATCCGGCCGGGCCGGTAGCCCAACTCGGGGTGTTGCTGGATGAACGCGGACCAGGCGTCTGGTCCAGTCATCCAATGGTGCTGTGCAGGGTTCACTGAGGTTCCTTTCGATCACACGCTTGCGGCGAGTGATAGGCAGTTTGCTCAGTACCTGCTGCGACCGCACCGCAGTTGCGGTGGCCGATCCTCCAATTGCGGTGCGGGCGGCGTCGGCCGCTTCAGAGATCGCGCGTGTCGTCCAGTGCGCGTCGCGCCTGCGCGAAGGTCGCTTCGAGCTTGCGCTTGCTGAAGCCGGGATAGCCCGCCATCTTCGTGGTCAGCAGCTCGATCAGCTGCGCCTGGTTCGCGTAGTGCGGATGTGGCTGAGGCGTGTAGTCGCCGCGAATGAAGTCCATCAGCGCGCCGATCAGCCGCAGATCGTTGGCGGCGCGCTTGGCATCGGCCGCCCGTTGGACATGGGCAGGCCGTGGCGCTGGCCCTTGGCCGGCGGCGATGGCGACGAAGTCTGGTTCCTTGCCCTGGGGCCACCCGAAGCGGCAATAGACCTCGGTGCCCCAGAGGTTCTCGACGGGCACGAGCTCATCGTGCTCGAGGGATGCCGCGTAGTTGGCTGCCAGCGCATCGAACACCTCCCCGAGCTCCTGGGCCTGCTTTTGCGGATCTTTCGCCGGCGCGAAGTGCTTGAAGCGACCGAACCGGTCGAACCCCCAGATCCCGTGCTGCTCGATGGCGCTGGCCAAGGTGGCCTCGGTGACCCGCCCCACCGTGAGCCAGTGGGCCAGGTCATACCACGTCAATTCGCTGTCGTTTGACTCCATGCCTGCTCCTGCGCGCGCCGCAGCGAGGCCGTCTCCAGATGGCCGTAGCGACGCGCCAACACAGCCGGATCATGCCCCAGGACCTGGGCGGCCACCCCGAGCGTCACGCCCGAGCGCAGGAGATTGGCCGCTGCGGCGTGGCGGATGTCGTGCATGCGCAACTGCGGCAGCCCCACGTCGCGCGTCACGATAGACCACGCCTTGCGAAACGAGATCGGCTGGCCCGGCACGCGACCCTCGAACAGCAGATCTGCCGCCTTGGGGTTGGGCCACAGGCGTTGCAGCAGCTGGCGGGTCGCATCGCTGAAAAACAGCACGCGCGGTGTCCCGTTCTTGGTCATGGGCGCCAGGATTTCGCCCTTCGCCAGGTCCACGTCGGTCCAGCGGCGCTCGAGTAACTCGGACTTGCGCGCGCCGGTCTCGATCAGCAGGCTCACGAAGGCGCCAAAGCGCCGGTCGGGATAGGCCAGCGCGCGGACCTTGAGGCGTTCGAGGTCCTCGGCCTTGATGTGCACGCGGCGCACCGGCTCTTCGAAGCGACGCACGCCCAGGGTGGGACTCTTGAAGCCGCGCGGTGTCAGGCGCTTGGTGCGCGCCCACCGGTAGGCCGAGCCCAGGGCGGACAGGTCCCGGTTGGCGGTGGCCGGGGCGTAGCCGTGCTCGATCATGGCTTGGGCGGCGGCCTCGAGCTCCTCTGCGGTGATGGACCAGGCCGAGCGAGTGCCGAAGGCGTCGATCCACTTGCGCAGGCGCAGCAGATCCTCACCGCCACGGGCGACGTTGTAGGCGTTCAGGAGTTCGGCCAGAGAAAGTTGCGCGGCAGGCGCAACGCAGACTGCCTGCAAGGCAGCGGCCAGGTCGATGGACTTCTTGGGGGCTTGGTGCACTTTCGATTCTCCTCGAGGTCACTGCCGTGACCGTTGATGAAAATCGCCGCAAGCGTGCGACCAAGTGCTTGAATACTAACGCATTTCCAAGACTGATGGTGGGTGGTGAGGGTTTCGAACCCCCGACCCCCGCCGTGTGAAGGCGATGCTCTACCACTGAGCTAACCACCCCATCGGCTTGGAAGCGACTTCTAAGCTTCCGAACAACTCAATTATTTGTGTTCCTCGGAAGCCCTCAATTATGCCACAGTTTCCGGCGGCTTCTCAACTTCGAAGCTTCGCCACAACGTTTTTCCGCCGCTGGCCTTGTCCAGCTGCTTGAGGACCTCGGCATGGGCCGCGACCTCCTGCTCGTTGGCGGCGATCACGGGCAGCACGAAGCCGCTCAGGTCGATGGCCACCGCCGCATGCGCGGAGGATTCGGCCGGGCCGGCGTCGATCAGGAGCGCGTCCTGGCCGCGGGTCAGGTTGATGTAGACGTCCGCGAGCAGCTCGGCGTCCAGCAGCGCGCCGTGCAGCGTGCGGCCCGAGTTGTCCACGCCGAGCCGGTCACACAGCGCGTCGAGGCTGTTGCGCTTGCCGGGGAACTGCTCCTTCGCCAGGGCCAGCGAGTCCACCACGCTGGCGACGAAGGTCTTGAAGCCGGGGCGCCCCACCAGCTCCAGCTCCTTGTTCATGAAGCCGACGTCGAAGGGCGCGTTGTGGATGATGATCTCGGCGCCGGCGAGGTAGTCCATCAGCTCGTCGACGATCTCGGCGAACTTGGGCTTGTCCCGCAGGAACTCGTTGCTGATGCCGTGGACCTTGAGCGCGTCCTCGTGGCTGTCACGCTCCGGGTTGATGTAGAAGTGCTTGTTGTTGCCGGTGAGCTTGCGCGCCACCAGCTCCACGCAGCCGATCTCGATGATGCGGTCGCCGTTCTCGGCGGACAGGCCGGTGGTTTCGGTGTCGAGGATGATCTGGCGCATGCCGGGATCCTATCCAGTCTCAGTGGTTCTCTTTGGCGTGGTTGATGGAGTACTTGGGAATCTCCACCACCAGGTCCTTGTGGTCGACGATGGCCTGGCAGGACAGGCGCGAGTTCGGCTCCAGGCCCCAGGCGCGGTCGAGCAGGTCTTCCTCGGCCTCCTCCAGCTCGTTGAGGCTGCTGAAGCCCTCGCGCACCACCACGTGGCAGGTGGTGCAGGCGCAGCTCATGTCGCAGGCGTGCTCGATGCGGATGTCGTTGTCCAGGAGCGCCTCGCAGATGCTGGTGCCGGCGGGCGCAGTGATCTGGGCGCCCTGGGGGCAGTACTCGGGGTGCGGCAGGATCTTGATCGTGGGCATCAGAGGGTCTCCACGTTCCGGCCGGCCAGGGCCTGCTGGATGCTGTGGTTCATGCGTTCGGCGGCGAAGCCCTCGGTGGCCTTGGCCAGCGCCTCGCTGGCGGCCTCGACCGGGGCGGCCTCGGTGGCTTCGCGCGCGGCCTTCTCGAGGGCGGTGATGGCGTCTTCGATGCGCGCGCGCTCCTCCGTGGAGAGCAGCGCGCCGTCGGCGGCCAGAGCGCTGCGCGTGGCCAGCACCAGGCGGTCGGCATCGACCCGGGCCTCGACCAGCGCGCGGGCGCGGATGTCCTGTTCGGCGGTGGAGAAGCTCTCCTGCAGCATCTTCGCGATCTGCTCGTCGGACAGGCCGTAGGACGGCTTGACGTCGATCTTCGCCTCGACGCCGCTGCCCTGCTCCTTCGCGGAGACGGACAGCAGGCCGTCGGCGTCGACGGTGAAGGTCACGCGGATGCGCGCGGCGCCGGCCGCCATCGGCGGGATGCCGCGCAACACGAAGCGCGCGAGGCTGCGGCAGTCCTGTACCAGGTCGCGCTCGCCCTGCACCACGTGCAGCGCCATCGCGGTCTGGCCGTCCTGGTAGGTGGTGAAGTCCTGCGCCTTGGCGGTGGGGATGGTCTCGTTGCGGTGGACGATGCGCTCCACCAGCCCGCCCATGGTCTCGATGCCCAGGGACAGCGGGATCACGTCCAGCAGCAGCAGGTCGCCCGTGGCGTCGTTGCCGGCGAGCTGGTTGGCCTGCAGGGCCGCGCCCAGGGCCACGACCTCGTCGGGGTTCAGGTTGGTCAGGGGCTCGCGGCCGAAGAACTCGCCCACCGCGCGCTGCACCTGCGGCATGCGGGTGGAGCCGCCCACCATGACCACGCCCTGGACCTCGTCCTTCGACAGCCTGGCATCACGCAGCGCCTTGCGCACCGCCGACAGCGTGCGGCCGGTGAGGTCGTGCGTGGCGGCCTCGAACTGGTCGCGCGTCACGGTGAAGGCCACCTCGCGCCCGCCCAGGGTGGCGGTGACGGTGGCCGTGGCGGCGTCGGACAGGGCCTCCTTGGCGGCGCGGGCGGCGACCTTGATGGCGGCCTTGTCCTCGGCGGAGGCGGCCTGCGCGCCGGCGCCGGCGAGCATGACCTCGGCCAGGGCGCGGTCGTAGTCGTCGCCGCCCAGGGCGGAGTCGCCGCCGGTGGCGATGACCTCGAACACGCCGCGCGCCAGGCGCAGGATGGAGATGTCGAAGGTGCCGCCGCCCAGGTCGTAGACGGCGTAAACGCCCTCGCTGCCGTTGTCCAGGCCATAGGCGATGGCGGCGGCGGTGGGCTCGTTGATCAGGCGCAGCACGTTCAGGCCGGCCAGCTGCGCGGCGTCCTTGGTGGCCTGGCGCTGGGCGTCATCGAAGTAGGCGGGGACGGTGATGACCGCGCCGTACAGGTCGTCGTTGAAGGTGTCCTCGGCGCGGTAACGCAGCGTGGCCAGGATCTCGGCGCTGACCTCCACCGGGCTCTTGGCGCCGGCGCGGGTCTCCAGCGACACCATGCCGGGCTGGTCGACGAATCGGTACGGCAGCTTCTCGCGGCCGGCGATGTCCTTCAGCCCGCGGCCCATGAAGCGCTTGACCGAGGCGATGGTGTTCTCGGGGTCCAGGGCCTGGGCGGCCTGGGCGTCGAAACCGATCTGGCGGCCGCCGCCCTCGAGGTAGCGCACCACCGAGGGCAGGATCACGCGGCCCTCGCCATCGGGCAGGCACTCGGCCACGCCATGGCGCACGGAAGCCACCAGCGAATGGGTGGTGCCCAGGTCGATGCCCACGGCGATGCGGCGGGCGTGCGGGTCGGGCGCCTGGCCCGGTTCGGAAATCTGCAGCAGGGCCATCAGGCAGCCCTCCCCTGCGCGGGATTGGAAAACGGCATCCCGCTATTGTCCCAGTTGATCGAAGCGCGCCTCGACGTCATGGGCAAATCGCTCGATGAACATCAGCGCCCTGACCTGCTGCGCCGCGCCGGCGGCATCGCCGGCTTCGTCGAGCAGGCGCTCGATGTCGCGCAGCACCTCGCTGCGCGAGCCGGCGAGCTGGTCGGACAGCGTGTCCAGGTCGGCCTCGGTCTCGGCCTCCTCCAGCGCCTCGCGCCAGGCCATCTGCTCCATGAGGAAGCGGGCCGGCATGGCGGTGTTGCTCTCGGCGTTGATCGGCGCGCCGCGCTGCTCGCACAGGTAGGCGGCGCGATGCAGCGGGTTCTTCAGGCGCTGGTAGGCCTCGTTGATGCGCACCGACCACTGCATGGCCACGCGCTGGGCCGCCGCACCCTGGGCCGCGAAACGGTCGGGATGGGCCTCGCGCTGGAGCTCCTTCCAGCGCGCGTCGATCGCCGCGCGGTCCTGGTGGAATCGCGGCGGCAGGCCGAACAGGGTGAAGTCGTCGTCGGCGAGGTTCACACGCGGAAGGATTCGCCGCAGCCGCAGCGGTCCCGCTCATTGGGGTTGTTGAACTTGAACCCCTCGTTCAGGCCTTCGCGCACGAAGTCCAGCTGCGTGCCGTCGATGTAGGCCAGGCTCTTGGGGTCCACCATCAGCTTGACGCCGTTGCTCTCGAAGACGATGTCCTCGGGGGCGACCTCGTCCACGTACTCGAGCTTGTAGGCCAGGCCCGAGCAGCCCGTGGTCTTGACGCCCAGGCGCACGCCCACGCCCTTGCCCCGCTTGCTCAGGTAGCGGTTGATGTGGCGCGCGGCGGCGTCCGTCAGCGTGACGGCCATCGGAGTGGCGGCGGCGGTGTTCAATTCGCGTGCTTCTTCTTGTAGTCGTCGACGGCCGCCTTGATCGCGTCCTCGGCGAGGATGGAGCAGTGGATCTTCACCGGCGGCAGGGCCAGTTCCTCGGCGATCTGGCTGTTCTTCAGCGCGGCGGCCTCGTCCAGCGTCTTGCCCTTGACCCACTCGGTCACGAGCGAGCTGGAGGCGATGGCGGAGCCGCAGCCGTAGGTCTTGAAGCGCGCGTCCTCGATGACGCCGGTGGCCGGGTTCACCTTGATCTGCAGCTTCATCACGTCGCCGCAGGCGGGCGCACCGACCATGCCGGTGCCCACCGACTCGTCGCCCTTGTCGAAGGAGCCGACGTTGCGGGGGTTCTCGTAGTGGTCAACGACCTTTTCAGAGTAAGCCATGGTGTGTTCCTCTCTCGCGTTCTTCTCGGGTCAGGGTCAGTGGGCCGACCACTGGATGGTGCTCAGGTCCACGCCGTCCTGGTACATCTCCCAGAGGGGGCTGAGCTCACGCAGCTTGGCCACGTTCTTCTTGATGGTGTCGATCGCGTAGTCCACCTCTTCCTCGGTGGTGAAGCGGCCGATCGTCATGCGCAGGCTGCTGTGGGCCAGCTCGTCGCTGCGGCCCAGGGCACGCAGCACGTAGCTCGGCTCCAGCGAAGCCGAGGTGCAGGCCGAGCCGGACGACACCGCCAGGCCCTTGATGCCCATGATCAGCGACTCGCCCTCGACGAAGTTGAAGCTCATGTTCAGGTTCTGCGGGACGCGGTGCTCCAGGTGGCCGTTGACGAACACCTGCTCGATGTCCTTCAGGCCGTCGAGCATGCGCTGGTGCAGGGCGCGGGCCTTGGCGTTGTCCTGGGCCATCTCCAGCTTGGCCAGGCGGAAGGCCTCGCCCATGCCCACGCACTGGTGCGTGGGCAGCGTGCCCGAGCGCATGCCGCGCTCGTGGCCGCCGCCGTGCATCTGGGCTTCCAGGCGCACGCGCGGCTTGCGGCGCACGTACAGCGCGCCGATGCCCTTGGGGCCGTAGGTCTTGTGCGAGGCCAGGCTCATGAGGTCCACCGGCAGCGTGGCCAGGTCGATCGCCACCTTGCCGGTGGCCTGGGCGGCGTCCACGTGGAAAAGGATGCCCTTCTCGCGGCAGATCGCGCCCAGCGCGGGGATGTCCTGGATGACGCCGATCTCGTTGTTCACGAACATCACGCTGGCCAGGATGGTGTCGGGGCGCAGGGCGGCCTTGAACTTCTCCAGGTCCAGCATGCCGTCTTCCTGCACGTCGAGGTAGGTCACCTCGAAGCCCTGGCGCTCCAGCTCGCGCATGCAGTCCAGGACCGCCTTGTGCTCGGTCTTGACGGTGATCAGGTGCTTGCCGCGCGACTGGTAGAAGTGCGCCGCGCCCTTGATGGCGAGGTTGTTCGACTCGGTGGCGCCGGAGGTCCAGACGATCTCGCGCGGGTCCGCGCCGATCAGGTCGGCCACGTGGCCGCGCGCCTTCTCGACCGCCTCTTCCGCCTCCCAGCCCCAGGCGTGGCTGCGGGACGCCGGGTTGCCGAAGTGCTCGCGCAGCCAGGGGATCATCGCGTCCACCACGCGGGGGTCGACCGGCGTCGTCGCGCCGTAGTCCATGTAGATCGGGAAATGCGGGGTCATGCTCGAATGGAATGCAAAAAGGATCAGCTCTTGGCCAGGGCGCTGCCCAGGGCGAACACGGAATTGGGGGCGTTGACGCGGATCGGCTTGACCACCGGCGTGCTGGAGATCGCACGCTTGACGGCCGGCTTGTCCTCGATCTGGATGCCCTTGGCGAGCTGCTCGTCGACCAGCTTCTGCAGGGTCACCGAGTCGAGGAACTCGACCATGCGCTGGTTCAGCGCGGCCCACAGCTCATGGGTCATGCAGCGCCCGCCGTCGCCGGTGCAGTTCTCCTTGCCGCCGCACTGGGTGGCGTCCAGCGGCTCGTCGACGGAGACGATGATGTCGGCCACGGTGATCTCGGCCGCCTTGCGGCCGAGCGTGTAGCCGCCGCCCGGGCCCCGGGTGGACTCGACCAGCTCATGGCGGCGAAGCTTGCCGAACAGCTGCTCCAGGTACGACAGCGAGATCTGCTGGCGCTGGCTGATGGCCGCCAGGGTGACGGGACCATTGTTCTGGCGCAGCGCCAGGTCGATCATCGCGGTGACCGCAAAGCGGCCTTTGGTGGTGAGACGCATCGCAAGCTCCTTGCTGAGGTGCCAAGCCGGTTCCAGCCGCCGGGCGGCGGCTGCCGCCCGCCTGGGGGGATTCAAATCCCCTTTTCCTGACTAGGCCGGTCAAGTATACCCTAAAACCGACATAGCTTGTCGGGTACTCCCGCCCCGCCCCGCCCCGCCCCCGCCCCGCCGCGGGCCGCAGGTCAGCGCTGGCCGGCCTGGATCGGCACCACGTTGTCGTGGCCGGGGCCGCCGAAGGCCTGCTCGCGCAGCAGGGCCAGCTGGTCGCGCACCCGGGCCGCCTTCTCGAACTCCAGGTTCTTGGCGTGCTCGAGCATGAGCTTCTCCAGCCGCTTGATTTCCTTGGCGATGTCCTTCTCGGACAGGTCCTGCGCCTGGGCCCGCGCCAGCTCCTGGGCCTGGGCCTCCTTGCCGGACTTCTCGCTGTAGACCCCGTCGATGAGGTCGCGCACCTGCTTGACGATGCTGCGCGGCGTGATGCCGTGGGCCTCGTTGAAGGCGACCTGCTTGGCGCGCCGGCGCTCGGTCTCGCCGATGGCCTTGCGCATGGACTCGGTGATGCGGTCGGCGTAGAGGATGGCCTTGCCGTTGAGGTTGCGCGCCGCCCGGCCGATGGTCTGGATCAGCGAACGCTCGGCCCGCAGGAAGCCTTCCTTGTCCGCGTCCAGGATGGCCACCAGCGAGACCTCGGGGATGTCCAGGCCCTCGCGCAGCAGGTTGATGCCCACCAGCACGTCGAAGGCGCCCAGGCGCAGGTCGCGAAGGATCTCGACCCGCTCCACCGTGTCGATGTCGCTGTGCATGTAGCGGACCTTGACGCCGTTGTCGCTGAGGTAGTCGGTGAGCTGCTCGGCCATCCGCTTGGTCAGGGTGGTGATCAGGACGCGCTCGCCCAGGTCGGTGCGGATGCGGATCTCCTGCAGCACGTCGTCGACCTGGTGGGTGGCCGGGCGCACCTCGACCAGCGGGTCCACCAGGCCGGTGGGCCGCACCACCTGCTCGACCACCTTGCTGGCGTGCTGCTTCTCGTAGTCGGCCGGCGTGGCCGAGACGAAGACCACCTGGCGCATGCGGGCCTCGAACTCCTCGAAC
Organism: Ramlibacter sp. GCM10027632; assembly: GCF_042675325.1. Taxonomy (NCBI): domain Bacteria; kingdom Pseudomonadati; phylum Pseudomonadota; class Betaproteobacteria; order Burkholderiales; family Comamonadaceae; genus Ramlibacter; species Ramlibacter sp. GCM10027632. Next base: position 48,778 of record NZ_JBHTGW010000001.1, read on the forward strand.
TTCAGCGGCCGGTTGTCCAGCGCCGAGGGCAGGCGGAAGCCGTACTCCACCAGGGTGGTCTTGCGGGCGCGGTCGCCGTTGTACATGGCCGAGAGCTGGCCGATCATCTGGTGGCTCTCGTCCAGGAACATCACGCTGTCCTTGGGCATGTAGTCCACCATGGTAGGCGGCGGCGAGCCCGGGGGCGAACCCGAGAGGTGGCGGGTGTAGTTCTCGATGCCCTTGCAGTGGCCCAGCTCGGAGAGCATCTCCAGGTCGAAGCGGGTGCGCTGCTCCAGCCGCTGCGCCTCCACCAGCTTGCCCATGCCCACCAGCTCCTTCAGGCGCTGGTCCAGCTCCAGCTTGATCGACTCCACCGCCGCCAGCACCTTCTCGCGCGGCGTCACGTAGTGGCTGGAGGGGTAGATGGTGAAGCGCGGCACCTTCTGCCGGATCCGGCCGGTGAGCGGGTCAAACAGCTGCAGCGACTCCAGCTCGTCGTCGAACAGCTCCAGGCGCACCGCCAGTTCGCTGTGTTCGGCGGGGAACACGTCGATCGTGTCGCCGCGCACGCGGAAGGTGCCGCGGCCGAACTCGTGGTCGTTGCGCTTGTACTGCATGCGAATCAGCTTGGCGATCGCGTCGCGCTGGCCGAGCTTGTCGCCGGCGCGCAGGATGAAGCGCATCTTCGTGTAGTCCTCCGGCGCGCCGATGCCGTAGATGGCGCTCACCGTGGCCACGATCACCGTGTCGCGCCGCTCCAGCACGCTCTTGGTGGCGGACAGCCGCATCTGCTCGATGTGCTCGTTGATCGAGCTGTCCTTCTCGATGAACAGGTCCCGCTGCGGCACGTAGGCCTCGGGCTGGTAGTAGTCGTAGTAGGAGACGAAGTACTCGACCGCGTTCTTCGGGAAGAACTCGCGGAATTCGCTGTACAGCTGCGCCGCCAGGGTCTTGTTCGGCGCGAACACGATGGCCGGCCGCCCCAGGCGGGCGATGACGTTGGCCATGGTGTAGGTCTTGCCGGAGCCGGTCACCCCCAGCAGGGTCTGGAACACCTCGCCGTCCTCCACCCCCTCGACCAGCTGGGCGATGGCGGCGGGCTGGTCGCCCGCGGGCGGGTACGGCTGGAACAGCTCGAAGGGCGAGCCGGGGAAGGTGACGAATTCCCCCTTGGGGGACGGGACGGCTTCAGGGGCGTCGGACATGAGGCAGGCAGTGACCACGGATGCGACCGCTTAAAATCGCGGCCAGCCGGACAGGGTACCTCAAGCCCGAAGACCCTGGCTCCCCTCCCCTCACGTACGACACACCACACGAAGGACGTCCATGTCTCTGTTTACCGCCGTCGAAATGGCGCCGCGCGACCCCATCCTGGGCCTCAACGAGCAGTTCAACGCCGACACCAACCCCAACAAGGTCAACCTGGGCGTGGGCGTCTACTACGACGACAACGGCAAGCTGCCGCTGCTGGAGTGCGTGCTGAAGGCCGAGAAGCAGATGATGGACGCGCCCAAGCCGCGCGGCTACCTGCCCATCGACGGCATCGCCGCCTATGACCAGGCGGTGAAGAACCTGGTGTTCGGCGCGACCAGCGAGCCGGTCACCGCCGCCCGCGTGGCCACCGTGCAGGCCCTGGGCGGCACCGGCGGCCTGAAGATCGGCGCCGACTTCCTCAAGCGCCTGAACCCCTCGGCCAAGGTGCTGATCTCCGACCCGAGCTGGGAGAACCACCGCGCCCTGTTCACCCAGGCCGGCTTCACCGTCGAGACCTACCCCTACTACGACGCCGCCAAGCGCGGCATCAACTTCGAGGGCATGCTGGCCGCGCTGAAGGCCGCCCCGAAGGGCACCGTGGTCGTGCTGCACGCCTGCTGCCACAACCCCACCGGCTACGACATCTCCGCCGCCCAGTGGGACCAGGTGGTCGCCGCCTGCCAGGAAGCCGGCCTGGTGCCCTTCCTGGACATGGCCTACCAGGGCTTCGGCTACGGCATCGCCGAGGACGGCGCCGTGATCGGCAAGTTCGTCGCCTCCGGCCTGGACTTCCTGGTCTCCACCTCGTTCTCCAAGAGCTTCAGCCTGTACGGCGAGCGCGTGGGCGGCCTGTCCGTGCTGTGCTCGACGAAGGAAGAAGCCGACCGCGTGCTGTCGCAGCTGAAGATCATGATCCGCACCAACTACTCCAACCCGCCGATCCACGGCGGCACGGTGGTGGCCACGGTCCTCAACACCCCCGAGCTGCGCGCCCTGTGGGAGAAGGAACTGGGCGACATGCGGGCCCGCATCAAGCAGATGCGCGTGGCCCTGGTCGAGAAGCTCAAGGCCGCCGGCGTGAAGCAGGACATGAGCTTCATCACCGACCAGATCGGCATGTTCAGCTACTCCGGCCTGAGCAAGGACCAGATGGTGCGCCTGCGCAACGAGTTCAGCGTCTACGGCACCGACACCGGCCGCATGTGCGTGGCCGCCCTGAACAGCAAGAACATCGACTACGTCTGCCAGTCGATTGCCAAGGTTCTCTGAGGCCCCCACTACTTCCGTAGTACATGCCGCGAAAAGGCCGCCCCCGGGCGGCCTTTTTCATGGGCCGCACGGGCTGTGACGAAGTACCGTTCGGGTGATTCCTCACTGGCCAATGCGGCTCAGTAAGCTGGAAACAATCGGTTGCGACCGATAATCCTCCGAGCTCCAGAAACGGGACCCAGACTCATGCTCTACCAGATCTTCGAAGCCCAGCGCTCGCTGATGGAACCCTTCGCGGACTTCGCCCAGGCCGCTGCCAAGCTGTACAGCAACCCCCTGCTGCCGATGGCGCAGAGCCCGATCTCCCAGCGCGTGTCGGCCGGCTACGAGCTGATGTACCGCCTGTGCAAGGACTACGAGAAGCCCGAGTTCGGCATCAAGACGGTCAAGGTCGAGGGCGCCGACGTGGTGATCCACGAGGCCGTGGTGGTGGACAAGCCCTTCTGCGAGCTGCGCCGCTTCAAGCGCTTTACCGACGACCCCAAGCGCCTGGCCCTGATGAAGCAGCAGCCCGCCGTGCTGATCGTCGCGCCGCTGTCGGGCCACTACGCCACGCTGCTGCGCGACACGGTCAAGACCATGCTGCGCGACCACAAGGTCTTCATCACCGACTGGAAGAACGCCCGCATGGTGCCGCTCGAAGACGGCGCCTTCCACCTGGACGACTACGTCAACTACGTGCAGGAGTTCATCCGCTACGTGCAGGGCCAGTACGGCAACTGCCATGTGGTCTCGGTCTGCCAGCCCACCGTGCCGGTGCTGGCCGCGATCTCGCTGATGGCCTCGCGCGGCGAAACCACGCCGCTGTCGATGACCATGATGGGCGGCCCCATCGACGCCCGCAAGTCGCCGACCGCGGTGAACAACCTGGCGATGAACAAGAGCTACGAGTGGTTCGAGAACAACGTGATCTACCGCGTGCCGCAGAGCTTCCCCGGCGCCGGCCGCCGCGTCTACCCGGGCTTCCTGCAGCACACCGGCTTCGTGGCGATGAACCCCGACCGCCACCTCTCCAGCCACTACGACTACTTCAAGCACCTGATCGTCGGTGACGAGGCCAGCGCCGAGGCGCACCGCAAGTTCTACGACGAGTACAACGCCGTGCTCGACATGGACGCCGACTACTACCTGGAGACCATCCGCACGGTGTTCCAGGAGTTCAAGCTGGTCAACGGCACCTGGGACGTGCTCAGCCCCGAGGGCAAGCTCGAGCGCGTGCGCCCCGAGGACATCACCACCACCGCCCACCTCACCGTCGAGGGTGAGCTGGACGACATCTCCGGCTCCGGCCAGACCGAGGCGGCCCACGGCCTGTGCTTCAACGTGCCCAAGGCGCGCCAGAAGCACATCGAGGTGCCGGGCGCGGGCCACTACGGCATCTTCAGCGGCCGCCGCTGGCGCGAGACGGTGTACCCGGAGGTGCGTGACTTCATCCTCCGGCACAACGAGCCGGTGAAGGCCTCGCGAGGCGGCCGCCGGGCGGCATCCGTCGCCGTCGCGTGACGCCGCTCGCCCAGCGCATCCACGACGCCTTGCCGCAGACGCAGTGCACGCGCTGCGGCTACCCCGACTGCGCCCGCTACGCCCAGGCCGTGGCCGATGGCGAGGCCGGCATCAACCAGTGCCCGCCGGGCGGCCTGCAGGGCGTCGAGCGGCTGGCGGCCCTCACCGGCCGCCCCGCCCTGCCCCTGGACCCGGCCTGCGGCATCGAGGGCCCGCGCACCCTGGCGGTGATCGACGAGGCCTGGTGCATCGGCTGCACGCTGTGCCTGAAGGCCTGCCCCACCGACGCCATCCTGGGCAGCAACAAGCACATGCACACGGTGATCGAGCCCTGGTGCACCGGCTGCGAGCTGTGCATCCCGGTCTGCCCGGTGGACTGCATCTCGCTGGAGAACCTGACGGGCGAGCGCACTGGCTGGGACGCCTGGACCCCCGCCGAGGCCGCCACCGCCCGCGAGCGCTACAGCCTGCGCCAGGCGCGGCTGGCCCGCGAGGCGCAGGAACACGCCCAGCGCCTGGAGGACAAGGCCCGCGCCAAGCTGGCCGACCTGCCGGCCCTCACCCACGGCGCCGAGGGCGAGGAAGCGGCCCGCAAGCGGGCGGTGATCGAGGCCGCCCTGGCCCGGGCCCGCGCGCGGCGCGGCGCCTGAGGCGCGGGCCGGCGGGGCCGGCTCATCCGCAACTGGTATCCTGGGTCATCCGAGACAGGCCCGCCCCAAGCGGGTGGCAGGACGCCCAGAACGATGGAATCGCAACTCCCGACGCCCGACGCACGGCCGACCCTCCTGGTCGTGGACGACGACCCCACCAACCTGTCCCTCCTCACGCGGCTGCTCGAACCCCACTATGACGTGCGGTGCGCGGACAACGGGCCGCTCGCCCTGGACCTGGCCCTGCAGGCGCCGCTGCCCGACCTGATCCTGCTCGACATCATGATGCCCGGCATGGACGGCCACGAGCTCATGGCCGCCCTCAAGTCGGACCCGCGCACCCACGGCATCCCGGTCATCTTCCTCACCGCGATGGGCTCCCGGCATGAGGAGGAGGCCGGCCTGCTGCGCGGCGCGGTCGACTACGTGACCAAGCCCTCCCACCCCTCGGTGCTGCTGGCGCGCGTGCGCACGCATGTGGAGCTGAAGCAGGCCCGCGACCAGCTGGCCCGGCACAACGCCAGCCTCGAGGCCGAGGTCGCGAGGCGCATGGAGGAGAACGAGCGGATCCAGGACCTCGGCATCCACGCCCTGGCGCGGCTGGCCGAGATCCGCGACCCCGAGACCGGCCGGCACCTGCAGCGCACCGCCCTGTACGTGAGGACCCTGGCGACGCTGCTGCGGGAGCATCCGCGGTACGCGCACCGGCTGACGGGGCGGATGGTGGGCCTGCTGGCCCGCTCCGCGCCGCTGCACGACATCGGCAAGGTCGGCATCCCCGACAGCATCCTGCGCAAGCCCGGCCGCTTCGACGAGGAGGAGTGGGCCGTGATGAAGACCCACGCCGAGCTGGGCGCGCAGGCGATCGAGCGGGCCGAGCAGGATACCGAGCACCCGGTCGAGTTCCTCGCCATCGCCAAGTCGATCGCGCGCTGGCACCACGAGAACTGGGACGGCACCGGCTACCCCGACGGGCTGTCCGGCGACGACATCCCGCTGGCCGCACAGCTGATGCGGATTGCGGACGCCTTCGACGCCCTGGTCACGCGGCGGGTCTACAAGGAGGCGCGCGACCCCCAGGCGGTGCGCGCCCAGATGGCCGTGGGCCGCGGCACGCAGTTCTCGCCCGACCTGTTCGACGTCTTCGACGCGAATTTCGAGAAGTTCGAAGCCATCGCCCGCCGGCACCAGGACCGGCCGCCGAGCCAGCCGGTGCCCGAGGCCGCCTGAGCCCGGGCCGCCGAGGACACCGCCTGGGCGGCGCGGCGCCGCTCAGGCCACCACGTCGATGAAGTACAGGCCCCAGGGGCAGGCGGCGTAGCGCTCGTTGAGCGGCTTGTCACGCAGGTCGGGCTGCGAGTCGGCCTCGTACACCGCCCACAGCGGGCCCAGCCCGCCCAGGGCCAGCGGCTTGCCGTCGAGGTGGGTGGCCAGGATCATGCCGCGCGCCCGCGCCTCGGCCACCGGCAGGCTCGGCGAGTAGCCGTCCACCGCGCGCATCACCAGCCGCAGGCCGGCGTTCACGTCCACCTTGGCCATGCCCAGGGCGAGCGCCAGCTGCGGGCCGCTCAGTTCGTGGACGCGGCCGTCGTACTCGAGGGTGGTGCGGATCGTGGTGGCGGGCAGGCGCAGCAGGTCGGCGAGCGACAGGGTCCAGGCCTTGTCGAAGCGCACGCCGTGCTTGTGCATCAGCTGGTCCAGCGCGTCGTCGGAGGGGCCGCGGTTGCTGCGCCCGACCTGGCCGGCGAGGGTGAGGATGGCGGGCTGGCCCGCCGACTTCGGGGCCGCCGCGGGCTCGGCGGCCTGGCCGGAGGCAGCGGCCCGGGCGCCCTTGCGGTCGCCGGGCTTGGCCGCGGCGCGGCGCTTGTTGGCCGCGAGGGCGGGCAGGGAGGCGGCGGCCGCGCCGGCCGCCAGGAGGAACTTGCGCTTGTCCATCCGCGCAAGTATCGCTCAGGCCCTGCAGCCGCCCGGGCCTCAGGCGGGCCGGGCCGCCAGCGCCGCGAAGGCCTTGACCACCTCGGGCGGGGCCTGCACCAGCTCGATCAGCACGCCCTCGCCGCCGATGGGGAACTCCTCGTTGCCCTTGGGGTGCAGGAAGGTGATGTCGTAGCCCGCCGCGCCGGGGCGGATGCCGCCGGGGGCGAAGCGCACGCCCTGCGCGGTGAGCCACTCCACGGCCCTGGGCAGGTCGTCGATCCACAGGCCCACGTGGTTCAGGGGCGTGGCGTGGACCGCGGGCTTCTTCTCCGGGTCCAGCGGCTGCATCAGGTCGACCTCGACCTTGAACGGGCCGCTGCCGATGGCGCAGATGTCCTCGTCGACGTTCTCGCGCTCGCTGCGGAAGGTGCCGGTGACCTCCAGGCCGAACATGTCGACCCAGAGTCTGGACAGGCGCTCCTTGCTGGGGCCGCCGATGGCGATCTGCTGGATGCCCAGCACCTGGAAGGGACGTTGGCTCATGGTGTCGTTGCCTGCTTGCGTGCGGAGAGGTAGCGGGCGCCCTGCGGCCCGGCCCACTCGCGGTGGACCGTGCCCGTCGCCAGGCGGAAGGTGTCGCCCGGGGCGTAGCGGGTGGCCCGGCCGGCCACCTCGATGGTGAACTCGCCCTCGAGCACGAGGGCGAAGGCCCCGAAGGGATGACTGTGGTCACCCAGCGAATGGGTGCTGCCGTACTCGACGAGCACCGGCTCGGCCAGGCCTTCCGCGCGGGCGGCGGCCAGGAAGTCGTCGCGGGTCACGCGGGCCTCACTGGAACTCGAGGATCGGCTGGTCGACGGCCAGCGACTCGCCCTTGGCGGCGAGCAGCTTGCCGACCACGCCGTCGGCGGCGGCGAACAGCACGTTCTCCATCTTCATGGCCTCGATCACCGCCAGGCGCTCGCCGGCCTGCACCTTCTGCCCCGGCTGCACCGCGATGTCGACCAGCAGGCCCGGCATCGGCGAGAGCAGGAAGCGGCTCATGTCCGGCGGCGCCTTGTAGGGCATCAGGGCATGCAGCTCGGCGGTGCGCGGCGTGAACACCATGGCCTCGACACGGGTGCCGTTGTGGCTGATGGCGATGGCCAGCGGGTTGCGTGCCGGGTTGCGCTCCACCTGGGCGGTGAAGGCCTTGCCGTTGACGGTGCCGCGGATGCGGGCGCCGCCGAGGTGCCAGTTGCTGGCGATCTCGTAGCGGTGGCCGCCGACCTCGACGGTGCAGGCGCCGGACGCCAGGTCGAAGCCCGACACCGAGGCCGCATGGCGCTGGTGGTTGCCCTCGGCGCCGATCTGGACGACGACGAACTCGCTGCCCACCTTGAACTCGTGCCCCTGCAGCTGGCCGGTGATGCCGGACGAGCGCTCCAGCGAGCGGCGGTTCACGTAGGCGGCCAGGGCCAGCAGGAAGGCCGGCTCCTCGTGCGAGACGTCCTCGGCGCGGAAGCCCTTGGCGTAGTGCTCGGCGATGAAGCCGGTGTTGAACTCGCCGGTCTGGAACTTCGGGTGCGCCAGCAGCGCGGCCTGGAACGGCACGTTGCTGGAGATGCCGCGGATCACGAAGCCGTTGAGGGCTTCACGGGCCTTGGCGATCGCCTCGGCGCGGTCCTTGCCGTGCACGATCAGCTTGGCGATCATCGAGTCGTAGTACATCGGGATCTCGCCGCCCTCGGCCACGCCGGTGTCGACTCGCACGCCGTAGCGGTTCCCGGTGTCCGAGGCCCACATGCTCTCCGGCGGCGGCTGGAAGCGCACCAGGCGGCCGGTGGAGGGCAGGAAGTTGCGGAACGGGTCCTCGGCGTTGATGCGGCACTCGATGGCCCAGCCCTCGCGCTTGACGTCGGCCTGCGTGATCGGCAGCTTCTCGCCGGCGGCCACGCGGATCATCAGCTCCACCAGGTCCAGGCCGGTGATGCACTCGGTCACCGGGTGCTCCACCTGCAGGCGGGTGTTCATCTCCAGGAAGTAGAAGTCCTGGTCCTTGCCCACCACGAATTCCACCGTGCCGGCGCTCTGGTACTTCACCGCCTTGGCCAGGGCCACGGCCTGCTCGCCCATGGCCTTGCGGGTGGCGTCGGAGATGAAGGGCGACGGCGCCTCCTCGATCACCTTCTGGTGGCGGCGCTGGATCGAGCACTCGCGCTCGTTCAGGTAGACCACGTTGCCGTGCGCGTCGCCCAGCACCTGGATCTCGATGTGGCGCGGCTCCTGCACGTACTTCTCGATGAAGACGCGGTCGTCGCCGAAGCTGTTGCGGGCCTCGTTGCGGCAGGAGGTGAAGCCTTCCAGCGCCTCCTTGTCGTTGAAGGCCACGCGCAGGCCCTTGCCGCCGCCGCCGGCGGAGGCCTTGATCATCACCGGGTAGCCGATGTCGCGGGCGATCTCCACCGCGCGCTCGGCGGACTCGATGGCGTCGTTCCAGCCGGGGATGGTGCTGACCTTGGCTTCCTGGGCCAGCTTCTTGGAGGCGATCTTGTCGCCCATGGCGGCGATCGAGTAGTGCTTGGGGCCGATGAAGGCGATGCCCTCCTCCTCCACGCGTCGGGCGAAGTCCTCGTTCTCGGAGAGGAAGCCGTAGCCCGGGTGCACGGCCTGCGCGCCGGTCTGCTTGCAGGCGGCGATGATGCGGTCGGCCTGCAGGTAGCTCTCGCGGCTGGGAGCGGCGCCGATGTGGACGGCCTCGTCGGCCAGGCGCACGTGGCGGGCGTCGCGGTCGGCGTCGGAGTAGACGGCCACCGTCTTGATGCCCATCTTCTTGGCGGTCTTGATGACGCGGCAGGCGATTTCGCCGCGGTTGGCGATCAGGATCTTGTCGAACATGTTCTTCTCTCCTCGCGGCCTCACAGGGGGATGTTGCCGTGCTTGCGCCACGGGTTCTCGAGCTTCTTGTCACGCAGCATCACCAGCGAGCGGCAGATGCGCTTGCGGGTCTCGTGCGGCAGGATCACGTCGTCGATGAAGCCGCGTGCGCCGGCCACGAACGGGTTGGCGAAGCGGGCCTTGTACTCGGCCTCGCGGGCGGCGAGCTTGGCCGGGTCGCCCTTGTCCTCGCGGAAGATGATCTCCACCGCGCCCTTGGCGCCCATCACCGCGATCTCGGCGTTCGGCCAGGCGAAGTTGACGTCGCCGCGCAGGTGCTTGGAGGCCATCACGTCGTAGGCGCCGCCGTAGGCCTTGCGGGTGATCACGGTGATCTTCGGCACGGTGGCCTCGGCGTAGGCGTACAGCAGCTTGGCGCCGTGCTTGATGATGCCGCCGTACTCCTGGCTGGTGCCGGGCATGAAACCGGGCACGTCGACGAAGGTCACCACCGGGATGTTGAAGGCGTCGCAGAAGCGCACGAAGCGCGCGGCCTTGATCGAGCTCTTGATGTCCAGGCAGCCGGCCAGCACCAGCGGCTGGTTGGCCACGATGCCCACGGTCTGGCCCTCCATGCGGGCGAAGCCGATGAGGATGTTCTTGGCGTAGTCGGGCTGCAGCTCGAAGAAGTCGCCGTCGTCCACCGTCTTGGCGATCAGCTCCTTCATGTCGTAGGGCTTGTTCGGGTTGTCCGGCACCAGGGTGTCCAGCGAGGCGTCCATGCGGTCCGCCGGGTCGTTGCTCGGGCGGATCGGGGCCTTCTCGCGGTTGTTCAGGGGCAGGTAGTTGTACAGGCGGCGCAGCATCAGCAGCGCCTCCACGTCGTTCTCGAAGGCCAGGTCGGCCACGCCGCTCTTGGTGGTGTGGGTCAGCGCGCCGCCCAGCTCCTCGGCGGTCACCTCCTCGTGCGTCACCGTCTTCACCACCTCGGGGCCGGTCACGAACATGTAGGAGCTGTCCTTGACCATGAAGATGAAGTCGGTCATGGCCGGCGAGTACACCGCGCCGCCGGCGCTGGGCCCCATGATCATGGAGATCTGCGGCACCACGCCCGAGGCCAGCACGTTCTTCTGGAACACGTCGGCATAGCCGCCCAGCGAGGCCACGCCCTCCTGGATGCGCGCGCCGCCCGAGTCGTTCAGGCCGATCACCGGGGCGCCCACCTTCATCGCCTGGTCCATCACCTTGCAGATCTTCTCGGCATGGGCCTCGGACAGCGCGCCGCCGAAGACGGTGAAGTCCTGGCTGAAGACGAACACCAGGCGGCCGTTGATCATGCCGTAGCCGGTGACCACGCCGTCGCCCGGGATCTTGTTGTCCGCCATGCCGAAGTCGGTGCAGCGGTGCTCGACGAACATGTCCCATTCCTCGAAGGTGCCTTCGTCGAGCAGCAGCTCGATGCGCTCGCGCGCGGTGAGCTTGCCCTTCTTGTGCTGGGCTTCGATGCGCTTGAGGCCACCGCCGAGGCGGGCGGCTTCGCGCTTTTTCTCCAGTTGGTCGAGGATGTCTTGCATGGCGTCTCTCTGGGTTGGGATTCGGGGAAGGGTCAGGGTTGCAGGCGGGCCTGCAGCAGTTGGCGGGCAGCCGCCGAGGCCGGCACGCGGCCGGCCTCCACGTCAGCGGTCACCTGGGGCAGCAGCGCCTTCACGGCGGCATGCTGGCGGAACTCGTTCTTCAGGCCGGCCTCGATGCGCTCCCACATCCAGGCCAGGGCCTGGTGGCGTCGGCGCGCGGCCAGCGAGCCGTCGGCGGCGGACAACTCGCGGTAGCGGGTGATGGCGCTCCAGAAGGCGTCGATGCCCAGCGCCTTGAGCGCGCTGATCTGCATCACCTGGGGCTGCCAGTGGGCCTGCGCGGGGTCCACGCCGTGGGGATGGCCGTGGCCATGCTGCGTGAAGAGCCGCAGCGCGCTGGTGATCTGCGCCTGGGCGCGGGTGGCGGCGTCGGGGTCGATGTCGGCCTTGTTGATCACGACCAGGTCGGCCAGCTCCATCACGCCCTTCTTGATCGCCTGCAGGTCGTCGCCGGCATTGGGCAGCTGCAGCAGCACGAACATGTCGGTCATGTTGGCCACGGCCGTCTCGCTCTGGCCCACGCCCACGGTCTCGACGATCACGATGTCGTAGCCCGCGGCCTCGCACACCAGCATGGCCTCGCGGGTCTTCTCGGCCACGCCGCCCAGCGTGCCGCTGGAGGGGCTGGGACGGATGTAGGCCTGGGGGTGCACCGAGAGCTGCTCCATCCGGGTCTTGTCGCCCAGGATGGAGCCGCCCGAGACGCTGCTCGAAGGATCCACCGCCAGCACCGCGACCCGGTGGCCGCGCGCGATCAGCGCCAGGCCCAGGGTCTCGATGAAAGTGCTCTTGCCCACGCCCGGCACGCCGGAGATGCCGAGTCGGAAGGACCTTCCGGTGTGGGGCAGCAGCGCGGTGAGGAGCTCGTCGGCCTGGGTACGGTGGTCGGCCCGGGTCGACTCCAGCAGGGTGATGGCCTTGGCGATGGCGCGGCGCTGCCGCACGGCCTCGCCGTTCAACACCCCCTCGACCAGCGCCAGCGTCATCGGCTTCAGCCCTGCGCCTTGCGGATCTGCTCCAGCACGTCCTTCGCGCTGGCCGGGATCGGGGTGCCGGGGCCGTAGATGCCCTTGACGCCCGCCTCGTACAGGAACTCGTAGTCCTGCTTGGGGATCACGCCGCCGACGAAGACGATGATGTCGTCCGCGCCCTGCTTCTTCAGCTCGGCGATGATCGCCGGCACCAGGGTCTTGTGGCCGGCGGCCAGGGTGGACACGCCCACCGCGTGCACGTCGTTCTCGATCGCCTGGCGGGCGCATTCCTCGGGGGTCTGGAACAGCGGGCCCATGTCGACGTCGAAGCCGAGGTCGGCGTAGGCGGTGGCCACCACCTTGGCGCCGCGGTCGTGGCCGTCCTGGCCCAGCTTGGCGATCATCACGCGCGGGCGGCGGCCCTGCTGCTCGGCGAACTCGGCGATTTCGGCCTTGAGCTTGTCCCAGCCCTCGGCGGAGTCATAGGCGGCTGCATACACACCGGTCACCTTCTGCGTGTCGGCGCGGTGGCGCCCGAAGACCTTCTCCAGCGCGTCGGACACCTCGCCGACGGTGGCGCGCAGGCGGATCGCCTCGACGCTGGCAGCCAGCAGGTTGCCCTGGCCGCTCTCGGCGATGGCGGTCAGCTTCGACAGCGCCTGTTCCACCTTCGCGGTGTCTCGGCTGGCCTTGATGGCCTGGAGGCGGGCGATCTGCTGCTCGCGCACCTTGACGTTGTCGACCTCGAGGATCTCGATCGGGTCCTCCTTGGCCAGCTTGTACTTGTTGACGCCGACGATGACGTCCTTGCCCGAGTCGATGCGCGCCTGCTTCTCCGCGGCGGCGGCCTCGATCTTCAGCTTGGCCCAGCCCGAGTCCACCGCGCGGGTCATGCCGCCCATGGCCTCGACCTCCTCGATGATCTCCCAGGCGGCGTCGGCCATCTGCTGCGTCAGCGTCTCCATCATGTAGCTGCCGGCCCAGGGGTCCACCACGTTGGTGATGTGGGTCTCCTCCTGGATGATCAGCTGCGTGTTGCGCGCGATGCGGGCGGAGAACTCGGTGGGCAGGGCGATGGCCTCGTCGAACGAGTTGGTGTGCAGCGACTGGGTGCCGCCGAACACCGCGGCCATGGCCTCGATGGTGGTGCGCACCACGTTGTTGTACGGGTCCTGCTCGGTGAGCGACCAGCCCGAGGTCTGCGAGTGCGTGCGCAGCATCAGGCTCTTGGGGTTCCTGGCGTTGAAGCCGGTCATGATGCGGCACCACAGCAGGCGGGCCGCGCGCATCTTGGCGATCTCCAGGTAGAAGTTCATGCCCACCGCCCAGAAGAAGGACAGCCGGCCCGCGAAATCGTCCACGTCCAGGCCCTTGGCCAGCGCGGTCTTCACGTACTCCTTGCCGTCGGCCAAGGTGAACGCGAGTTCCAGGGCCTGGTTGGCCCCCGCCTCCTGCATGTGGTAGCCGGAGATCGAGATCGAGTTGAACTTCGGCATGTTCTTGGCCGTGTACTCGATGATGTCGCCGATGATCTTCATCGACGGCTCCGGCGGGTAGATGTAGGTGTTGCGGACCATGAACTCCTTGAGGATGTCGTTCTGGATGGTCCCCGAGAGCTTGTCCTGCGGCACGCCCTGCTCCTCGGCCGCCACGATGTAGCCGGCCAGCACCGGCAGCACCGCGCCGTTCATCGTCATTGAGACCGACACCTTGTCCAGCGGGATGCCGTCGAAAAGCACCTTCATGTCCTCGACGCTGTCGATGGCCACGCCGGCCTTGCCGACGTCGCCGGTCACGCGCGGGTGGTCGCTGTCGTAGCCGCGGTGGGTGGCCAGGTCGAACGCCACCGAGACGCCCTGCCCGCCGGCGGCCAGGGCCTTGCGGTAGAAGGCGTTGGACTCCTCGGCGGTGGAGAAGCCGGCGTACTGGCGGATGGTCCAGGGACGCACCGCGTACATGGTGGCCTGCGGGCCGCGGATGAAGGGCGCGAAGCCGGGCAGCGTATCGGCGTGCGGCAGGTCCTTCGTGTCGGCCGCGGTGTACAGCGGCTTGACGGAAATGCCGTCGGGCGTGACCCAGTTCAGGGCATTCACGTCGCCGCCGGGCGCGGACTTGGCGGCGGCCTTGGCCCAGGCGTCGAGGCCGGGATTCTGGAATTCAGGTGCTTGGCTCATCGGGTTGGCTTCCCACGGGTGGTTCCGGACACAGCCTTGGAGTTTACAAGATTATTCATAATTATGAATGAAGAATTTCAACTAGAATCGCCGCATGTCTGCACTCTCGCTCGCCCCCCGCGCCCTCTACGAAGAGGTGGCGGAACTGCTGCGCCAGCGGATCTTCCGCCGCGAGCTCGAGCCCGGCGCCTGGATCGACGAGGTGAAGATCGCCGAGGAGTTCGGCATCAGCCGCACGCCCCTGCGCGAGGCGCTGAAGGTGCTGGCCGCCGAGGGCCTGGTGACGATGAAGGTGCGCCGCGGCGCCTACGTGACCGAGGTCTCCGAGCAGGACCTGCGTGAGGTCTACCACCTGCTGTCCCTGCTGGAAAGCGATGCCGCCGGCGTGGTGGCGACGCGGGCCACCGACGCCCAGCTCGCCGAGCTGCAGGCGCTGCACGTGCAGCTGGAGAAGGCGGCCCGGGACCGCGAGCAGTTCTTCGCGGTGAACGAGCGTTTCCACATGCGGCTGCTGGAGATCGCCGGCAACCGCTGGCGCAACCAGGTGGTGGCCGACCTGCGCAAGGTGATGAAGCTCAATCGCCATGCCTCGCTGTTCAAGTCCGGCCGGGTGCAGGAGTCGCTGGCCGAGCACCGCGCGGTGGTCGACGCCCTCACCCGTCGCGACGCCTCCGCGGCCACGCAGTGCATGCAGGCCCACTTCGCCAACGGCCTCGAGGCGGCGGGCTGAGCGCCGGCCCGGGGCGGCGTCCCGGACAGGCAAACGCCCTGGCAGCCTCCCGGCGGTCGCGCCGCGTCAGGCCGCAGCGCCCTCGGCCGCCGCCGCGCAGACCCGCCCCCGCCCTGCCCGCTTGGCTTCATACAGCGCCTCGTCGGCACGCCGCAGCAGGCGCGCCGGGTCCGGCGGATCGCCCGGCTCCCAGCCGGCGACGCCGATGCTCACGGTCACGCAGCCGGCCACTACCGAGCCGGCATTCGGGATGGCGAGCGCGCGCACCCGCTGCTCCTGTTCCCGCAGCAGCGCCAGCCCCGGGTCGAAGGGCGTCTCGGGCAGCACGCAGACGAACTCCTCGCCGCCATAGCGGGCGAACAGGTCGGCCGGCCGGCGGAAGCCGGCCTTGAGGCACTGGCTCACCGCACGCAGGCAGTCGTCGCCGGCCTGGTGGCCATAGCGGTCGTTGAAGGGCTTGAAGTGGTCGATGTCGACCATCGCCAGCAGCAGGGGCTGGCGAGAGCGCTGGGCCCGCGCCAGTTCGATCGGCAGCTGCTGGTCGAACTGGCGGCGGTTGCACACGCCGGTCAGCCCGTCGAGGAAGGCGAGCTGGCGGATGCTGTCGGTCTGGCGCTTCAGCGTGAGCTGGGTGCGCACGCGTGCGCGCACCACCGCGGGGTTGATCGGCTTGCTGATGAAGTCCACCGCGCCGAGCTCCAGGCCCAGCGTTTCCTCGTCCGGGTTGCTCGAGGCGGTCAGGAAGATGACCGGCACGTCCCAGGTGACCGGGTTGGCCTTGAGCCGGCGGCAGACTTCGAAGCCGTCCAGCCCCGGCATGACCACGTCGAGCAGCACCAGGTCGGGCGGGTCCTCCTGGCAGATCTCCAGCGCCCGCGCGCCCGAGGTCGCGACGAAGACGCGGCATTCGTGCGCGAACAGCTGGTGCAGCACCTGGATGTGGATCGCCTGGTCGTCCACCACGAGCAGGCGCGGCAGGGGGGAGGCCACGGTCGCGACGGGCAGCGTCGTCATGCGCGCCCCCGGTCGGACAGCAGGCCGGCGAGGATCTCGCACTGCGCGCGGGCCTCCACGAAATCGAAGCCGGCCACCGCACGCTCCAGCTCCCTGGCGGCCGTGCCGGCCTGGCCGCCGAGGCCCGCCAGGCGCTGCTGCAGGCGCGAGTGGAGGTCGACGGCGCGCATGTCGCCGCGCCCGAACAGGTCGCGCAGTTCGGCCAGGCCGGCCCGCACCTCGGGGTCCGCGTCCACCTCCTCGGCGACGACGGCGACCGGCTCCGCGCCGGCTGCGCGCGCGGCCGCGGCAGCCCCGGGCGCGGGCGCCAGGCGTTGCGCGGTCTGGCGCACCGGGCCGCTCACCGCGTCGATCGCCTCGCGCAGCGCCACGGCCGCGGCGACGCCGGCCTCGACACCGGCGCTGGCGTCCTTCAGGCGCTGCTCCCACTGGCAGGCGACATCGGCCAGGTGCACGGCGCCCACCGTGCCGGCCAGGCCCTTGAGCGTGTGCAGGGCCTGGACCGCGGGCAGGCGGTCCGCCTGCGCGAGCGCGGCGTCGAGCTGGGCGGGGAACCGCCCCAGTTCGTCCAGGAAGGTATGCAGCACCCGCCCGTACAGGTCCGCCCGGCCGTCCATGCGTTGCAGCGCGCCCTCCGCGTCGAGCGCGCCCGCAGGCACGACCGGCGCCACGGCGACCGCGGCCCGCCCCGCCTCGCCGGCCTCGCCGTCGCGGCCGGTATGCCGCAGCAGCACCCGCACCAGGTCGGCCAGGTCGAAGGGCTTGCCCACGTGGTCGTTCATGCCGGCGGCCAGGCACTTCTCGCGGTCGGAGGCCATGGCGTTGGCCGTCATCGCCACCACCGGGATGGCCGCCAGCGCCGGCGTCTCGCGGATCAGGCGCGTCGCGGCCAGGCCGTCCATCTCGGGCATCTGCAGGTCCATGAGCACCACGTCGAACGGCACCTTCGCGGCGAGCAGGGCATCGACGCCGAGCCGCCCGTTGCCGGCCACCTCCACCTGCGCGCCCTGCGAGGCGAGCAGCTCCTGCGCCACCTGCTGGTTGATCGGGTTGTCCTCGACGAGGAGGATGCGCAGGCCGTCCAGCGCCTGGCTGCCGGTGGCGGCCTGGCGCGTCGCGTGCGCGTTGCCGCGCGTGGCCTTGGCCTCCATCACCGCGTCGTACAGCATCGAGGCGGTGAGCGGCTTGACCAGGTAGCCGTCGAGGCGGGCCTGGGCATGGGCCTGCTGGCGGCGCAGCATGTCCTTGTCGTGCGCGGTGACCATGATGGACAGCGGCGCGGCATCGGCCGGGTACAGCGCCTGCAGCGCCTCCAGCGTGGCCCACCCGTCCATCTGCGGCATGTACCAGTCCACCAGCAGCACCTGGTAGGGCGCCAGCCCGCGCTGCGCGCGCGCCGTGACCCGCGCGATCGCCTCGGTGCCACTGGAGGCGGTCTCCACCGCCCAGCCCCAGGAGGAGACGATGCCGGTGAGGATGTCGCGCGCCAGCGCGTTGTCGTCCACCACCAGCACCGACATCGGCGCCACCGCCGCGGCCGCCAGCGCCGCCAGCTCCTCGAGCGGCGGCTCGGCGTTGGCCAGGGTGACGGTGAAGCCGAAGGTGCTGCCCTGGCCCTGCACGCTGTCGACGGCGAGCGTGCCGCCCATGAGCTTGACCAGCTGCCGGCTGATGCTCAGGCCCAGGCCGGTGCCGCCGAAACGCCGCGTGGTCGACGACTCGGCCTGCGAGAAGCCCTCGAAGATGCGTTCGAGCTGCCCGGGCGCGATGCCGATGCCGGTGTCGATCACCGCGAAGCGCAGCGTGGTCTCCTGCGCGGTGCGCGCCACCACCCGGATCTGGAGGACCACGGTGCCGGCCAGGGTGAACTTGATGGCGTTGCCGCCCAGGTTGATCAGGACCTGCTTGAGGCGCATCAGGTCGCCGACCAGGGCCTTGGGCGTGTGCGGCTCGATGTCGAACAGCACCTCCACCGGCTTGTCGTTGACGCCGGTGGACAGGATGGCCGACAGGTCCCGTAGCAGCGTGTCCAGGCGGAACGGCTGCAGGTCCAGCGACATCTTGTCGGCGTCGAGCTTGGACAGGTCGAGGATGTCGTTGATCAGCCCCAGCAGCGAGCGCGCCGCGCCCTCGGTCTTGGCGGCGTAATCGAGCTGGCGGGCAGTGAGCGGGGTGGTCTGGAGCAGCTGCAGCAGGCCCAGGATGGCGTTCATGGGCGTGCGGATCTCGTGGCTCATGTTCGACAGGAACCGGCTCTTGGCCTCGGTGGCCGCCTCCGCCTGCTGCTTGGCCTCGATCAGGGACTGCTCGTAGCGTTTCTCCTGGCTGATGTCGTAGCCCACGCCGAGGTAGCCCACCTGCTGGCCACCGGCCTCGACCAGGCGCGTGATCCACAGGGCCGCCTGCAGCCGGCTGCCATCCTTGCGCACCAGGGTCCATTCGGTCTTGCGGTCCAGGATCTCCTGCGGAAGTCCGCCGGCCAGACCCTGGGTGCCCAGGCGCCGTGCGGTCTCCTGCGGGTCCAGGAAAAGGCGCGGCTGTTCAAGGCCCACCACCTCCTGCGCGCTGTACCCCAGGAGGTTCTCGGCGCCCTTGTTGAACACGGTGATGCGGCGGTCGGCGCCGATCGCGATGATGGCCACGCCGGAGGCCGAGTCGAGCACCGCAGCCAGCATGGCGGAGGTGCGGGCGACCGCCTCCTCGGCCTGCTTGGCGCGGTTCACGTCGATGTTGAGGCCGGACAGGCGCAGGGGACGTCCGTCGGGCCCTCGGTGCGTCACGCTGGCGCGGGTCTGTACCCAGACCCAGTGCCCGTCGCGGTGCCGCATGCGGGTGGTGGCCTCGAACGCATCCCCCTCCCCGCCCAGGTAGCGGGCCAGGGCCGCCGCGGCCGCGGCGTGGTCGTCGGGGTGGCAGTTGGCGGCCCAGGTGGCCTCGGTCACCGGGCGCAGTTCGTCCGCGGTGTAGCCCAGCATCCCGGCCCAGCGCTCGTTGATCTCGGCCTCGCCGGTGTCCAGGTCCAGCACCCAGGTGCCGGCGCCGGTGCCGCTGATGATGTTGCCCAGTTTCTCGCGCTCCTCGGCGAGACTGAGCTTCTGCCGCTGGACCACCTCGAGCAGGCCGTTGAAGCCGCGGATCAGGCCGCCGACCTCGTCGTTGCGCGCCACCGGCAGCGGCTCGAGCTGGCCGCCCTGCGAGGTCATCTCCTCCAGCGAGCGCAGCGCGCCCGACAGGGGCTGGAACTGGCGGCGCAGCCACCACCAGGTCAGGCCGCCGGCCAGCACGCTCAGGGCCAGCGCCAGCAGCTGCATGTGCCGCTCCATCTGGCGGATCGGCTCAAACCCCTCGGCCGTCGGCATCGAGCCGACCACCTGCCACTTCAGCGAGGGGATGTTCTTGGCGGCGGCGATGCGCTCCACCCCCAGCGGGTTGAGGCCGACCCCGTAGCCTTCGATGCCGTCGCGGAACCGCTGCATCAGCCTGTCGCCCGCCACCTTCGGCAGCTCGGTCATGACCCGACTCTTGTCGGTGGCGGTGATCACCAGGTAGTCCGCGGGACTCGTGAGCAGGAAGCCGCCGGTCTTGCCATAGGGCGTGTTGGTGAGCACGTCGAGGAAGTTGGGCTGGCTCAGGTTGGTGATGCCGGCCACCACGCCGATCACGTCGCCCTTCGCGTCGCGCACCGGCGCGGCGATGCCGATGATCGCGCCGCGCTGCAGGCGGCCCGCGACGGGCTTGCCGACCATGACCTTGCCCTCGCGCAGCGCGGCCGCGATGAAGTCGCGGTCCATGAAGTTCTGGCCGACGCGGCCGACGCCGGCGGGCAGCGAGGCGATCGCCACGCCTGTGGCATCCGTCACGAAGATGCCGGAGTTGAACAGCCGCATGTAGATCGGCCGGTCCTCGAGGTAGCGGGTCAGCGCCTCGGGCTTGGACATCAGCGCCGGCGGCAGCCGCGCCCCGGTGTTGCTGACCACCTGGATCCGAGTCGACACTTCGCCCTCGATGAATCCGGCCAGGATGCTCACCACCGAAAACTGCTCCCGCCCGAGCACCTCGCTCATGTCCTCGCGCAGGATGCGGCTGACGAGGAAGGTGAGCGACCAGATGCCCACCAGGAACACCAGCAAGGTGAAGAGCGTGAGGCGCGTCTTGAGCGAAGTATTGTTCAAGCTGACCAACTATGGGGGAAAGTTTGATTTTGCAGCGAGATTAGGAATCACCTTATCCACCATTAGGCATAGAAAAAACACAATTTGAGACAGCTTCCTTGCAGAAACTTTCAAAGTAGTAATGGCAATGGTTATCAAATTGGTCCGCTAATGAAAAAGGCCCGCTTGCGCGGGCCTTGGGCGGAGGTGCTCCGGGCGGCAGCACCGGTCGTTCAGGCCGGCGCCGCCTCGCGGCGGCGGGCCAGCGCCATGACCTCGCGCGCCGGCAGCGACTTCAGGCGGTGGTCGCTCCACACCTGCCGCCAGCGCCGCGCGCCCGGCAGGCCGTTGTACAGGCCCAGCATGTGGCGGGCGATGGCATACCAGGGCGTGCCGCGCGCCGCGGCCTCGCGCTCCATGTAGGCCACCATCGCCTCCTCCACCCCCTCGCGGGTCAGCCCGCGATCGGGCGCGCCGAAGAAGTCGCCGTCCCACGAGGCCAGGAACCAGGGGTTGTGGTACGCCTCGCGGCCCACCATCACGCCATCGAGCAGGCGCAGGTGCTGGTGGACCTGGGACGCCTCGCGGATGCCGCCATTGACGGCGATCACCAGGTTCGGGAAATCATGCTTGAGGCGGTGCACCACGTCGTAGCGCAGCGGCGGCACTTCCCGGTTCTCCTTGGGGCTCAGCCCCTGCAGCCAGGCGTTGCGCGCATGCACGATGAAGACGCTGCAGCCGGCCTCGGCCACCGTGCCGACGAAATCGCGCACGAACTGGTAGTTCTCGGTGCGGTCGATGCCGATGCGGTGCTTGACGGTGACCGGGAGGGACACGGCGTCCCGCATGGCCTTGACGCCATCGGCCACGGTGCGCGGCTCGGCCATCAGGCAGGCGCCGAAGGCGCCGCGCTGCACCCGCTCGCTGGGGCAGCCGCAGTTCAGGTTGATCTCGTCGTAGCCCCAGCGCTCGCCCAGGCGGGCCGCGACGGCCAGGTCGGCGGGCTCGCTGCCGCCCAGTTGCAGGGCGACGGGGTGTTCCTCGGGGTTGAAGTCCAGGTGGCGGTGCTGGTCGCCGTGGACCAGGGCCCCGGTGGTCACCATTTCGGAGTACAACAGCGCATGCCGGGTCAGCAGGCGGTGGAAATAGCGGCAATGCCGGTCGGTCCAGTCCAGCATGGGCGCGACGCTCAGTCGCCAGCGGTTCGGGGTCTCAGGGAGTGAATGCACGGACCGAACTTTACGCGGTCCGCGTCCTACAGGGGCCGGGCGGGGTGGCCGACGAACCCGCCCCGGGCCCGCGGCATCAATGCCCTGGGGCCGGTTGTCCGGTCATCACCGGGGCCCCGTCGACCAGGAGCGCCCATGAAACCCTTCCACCTCGACGCCCACATGCTCACGATGCGCGGCGTGTTCTACCCCACCGGCCATGTGGTCCTGATGCTGCCGGGCCAGGATGAGGCCCGCCAGGCCGCCACGGCCATCACCCATGCCGGCATCCCGGGCGACGAGATCTCGTTGCTGGGGCCGGACACCATCCTCGGCCCGATCGCGCAGACCATCGGCTCGGCCGACATCCCGTTTCCCTCGCCGGGCAGCGAGGCCGGCGTGGTGCGCCAGCTGGCGCAGCATGCCGCGAAGGGCGAATGGGGGTTGCTGGTCCACGCGCCGAAGACGCAGCAGTGCGAGTGCGTGCTGCAGGCGGTGAAGGGGATGCCGGTGACCTTCGCGGAAAGGTACCGGCACCTGGTGATCGAGGACCTGGAGACCTGAGCGGCCTCCGGTCCCCGACCGGGGATCAGCCCATGTGCAGGCCGCCGTTGACGGAGAAGTCCGCGCCGGTGGAGTAGCCGCCGTCCTCGGACGCGATCCAGGCGATGATGGAGGCGATCTCCTCCGGCTGGCCCAGGCGCTTGACGGGGATGGTGCCGACGATCTTGTCCAGGACGTCCTGGCGGATGGCCTTGACCATGTCGGTGCCGATGTAGCCGGGGCTGACGGTATTGACCGTCACGCCCTTGCTGGCCAGCTCCTGCGCCAGGGCCATGGTGAAACCGTGCATGCCGGCCTTGGCGGCGGAGTAGTTGGTCTGGCCGGCCTGGCCCTTCTCGCCGTTGACCGAGGAGATGTTGACGATGCGGCCCCAGCCCCGGTCGACCATGTCGCCCACGACCTGCTTGGTCACATTGAACATGGAGTTCAGGTTGGTGTCGATCACCGCGTCCCAGTCCTCGCGGGTCATCTTGACGAACATGCGGTCGCGGGTGATGCCGGCGTTGTTGACGAGCACGTCGATCGGGCCGTGTTCGGCCTTGGCCTTGGCAAAGGCCTCGGTGGTGGAGTTCCAGTCGCTCACGTTGCCCACGGAGGCATGGAACGTGTAGCCCTTCTCCTTCTGTTCGGCGAGCCACTTGGCGTGATCGCGGGTCGGGCCGCAGCCGGCGATGACCTTGAAGCCTTCACGGTGCAGGCGCTGGCAGATCGCGGTACCGATGCCACCCATGCCCCCGGTGACGTATGCAACTTTCTGGCTCACTTGTGTTCTCCTGGCGATGTCGCCTCGTTGATCTGGTTTCGTGTCCCGCGCAATCACGTGCGGGACACCTGGTTCTTGTACGCGGTTCAGGCTCGTTCGACAGCGAGGGAAACCCCCATGCCGCCGCCGATGCACAGCGCGGCGAGGCCCTTCTTCGCTTCGCGGCGCTGCATCTCGTGCAGCAGCGTGACCAGGATGCGGCAGCCGGAGGCGCCGATCGGGTGGCCGATGGCGATGGCGCCGCCGTTGACGTTGACCTTGGCGGGGTCGATGCCCAGCTCCTTGTTCACCGCGCAGGCCTGGGCCGCGAAAGCTTCGTTCAGCTCGAACAGGTCGACGTCCTGCACGTTCCAGCCGGCGCGCTGCAGCGCCTTGCGGGAGGCCGGCACCGGGCCCATGCCCATGGTGGCCGGGTCCAGGCCCGAGGTGCCGAAGGCGGCGATGCGCGCCAGCGGCTTGAGGCCCAGGGCGGCGGCCTTCTTCGCGCTCATGACCACCACCGCGGCGGCGCCGTCGTTGATGCCCGAGGCGTTGCCCGCGGTCACCGAGCCGGCCTTGTCGAAGGCCGGTCGCAGGCCCGCCAGGGCCTCGGCATTGGTCTTGGTGTTGATGAACTCGTCGGAGGCGAACACCAGCGGGTCGCCCTTGCGCTGGGGAATGCTGATGCCGACGATCTCGTCGGCGAACTTGCCCGCGGCCTGCGCGGCGGCGGCCTTCTGCTGGCTGGCCAGCGCCAGGGCGTCCTGCATCTCGCGGGTGATGCCGTGGGCCTTGGCCACGTTCTCGGCGGTGATGCCCATGTGGTACTGGTTGTAGACGTCCCACAGGCCGTCGACGATCATCGTGTCGACCATCTTCCAGTCGCCCATGCGCTGGCCGTCACGCGAGCCGAGCAGCACATGCGGCGAGGCGCTCATGTTCTCCTGGCCGCCGGCGACGACGATCTCCGAGTCGCCGTAGGCGATGGCCTGGGCCGCCAGCATCACGGACTTCAGGCCCGAGCCGCACACGGCGTTGATGGTCAGCGCCGGGATCTCCTTGGGCAGGCCGGCCTTCATCAGGGCCTGGCGCGCCGGGTTCTGGCCGACGCCGGCGGCGAGCACCTGGCCCATGATGACCTCGCCCACCTGGGCGGGATCGACCTTGGCGCGGGCCAGCGCCTCGCGGATCACGGCAGCGCCGAGGTCGGTCGCGGCGACCTTGGCGAGCGAGCCGCCGAACTTGCCCACGGCGGTGCGGGCCGCCGAGACGATGACGATGTCTTCCATTGGAGAGTCTCCAGTCTTTGGGGTGCGGGTAGGGAAATCGGGAAGGGCCTCAGGCCCGGGCCTTCACGTAGCGGCCGGGGGCCGGCTCGATGGCCTTGTACGGGCCGCGGCCATAGGCCTTGGGCGCCGGGACCTGCTTGCCCGCCAGCGGCTTGAGCCAGGCGTACCAGTCGGTCCACCAGCTGCCGGGGTGCTCCTTGGCGGCGGCGAGCCAGTCCTCGTAGCCCTTGGGCAGCTTGTCGTTCGTCCAGTAGGAGCGCTTCTTCTTGGCGGGCGGGTTGATCACGCCGGCGATGTGGCCCGAGGCGCCCATGACGAAGCGCAGCTTGCCTCCGAGCTGGTTCACGCTCGCATAAGCGCCCTCGATGGGAACGATATGGTCCTCGCGCGAGCCGTAGATGTAGGCCGGGATGTCGACCTTGCGAAGGTCGACCTTCTGGCCGCACACCACCGCCTTGCCCGGCTTGGCCAGGTTGTTCTCGAAGTAGGTGTTGCGCAGGTACCAGGCGTACATCGGGCCCGGCAGGTTGGTGGAGTCGCTGTTCCAGTAGAGGAGGTCGAAGGGCGGCGGGGTCTCGCCCTTGAGGTAGTTGCCCACGACGTAGTTCCAGACCAGGTCGTTGGGACGCAGGAAGCTGAAGGTCGAGGCCAGTTCCTGGCCCTTGAGGAGGCCGCCCTTCCCCATCTGCATCTCGCGGTACTTCACGAAGTGCTCGTCGATGAACAGGTCGAGGATGCCGGTGTTGCTGAAGTCCAGCAGCGTGGTCAGCAGGGTGACCGAGTGGACCGGCTTCTCGCCGCGCGCGGCCAGCACCGACAGCGCGGTGCCCAGGATGGTGCCGCCCACGCAGAAGCCCAGGGCGTTGATGTCCTTGGCGCCGGCGATCTCGCGCACGGTCTCGATGGCGCGGATCGCGCCCTCGGCGATGTAGTCGTCCCAGGTGGTGTTCTTCAGGGACTCGTCGGGGTTGCGCCAGCTCACCACGAAGGTGCGGTGGCCCTCGGCCACGAGGTGGCGCACGAAGGAGTTCTCCGGCTGCAGGTCCAGGATATAGAACTTGTTGATGCACGGCGGCACCACGAGGAAGGGTCGCTCGTAGACCTTGGCGGTAAGCGGCTTGTATTCGATCAGCTGGAACAGCGCGTTCTCGTAGACCACCGCCCCCTCCGTGGTGGCGACGTTCACGCCCACCTCGAAGTGGCTTTCGTCGGTCATCGAAAGGTGGCCCTGCTGGATGTCCTTCCACAGGTTCTGGACGCCGCGGGCGATCGACTCGCCCTGGGTCTCGATGGCCTTCTTCTGGGCTTCCGCGTTCAGGGCCATGAAATTGCTCGGCGCGGAGGCCGCAAGCCACTGCTCGATGGCGAAGCGCAACCGCGCCTTGGTCTTTTCGTCGGCCTGCGCCGCCTCGACCAGACCCAGCAGGGTGCGGGCATTGAGCAGGTAGACGGCGGCGGAGAAGGCGGAGACCGGGTTCTGCGCCCAGGCCTCGCCGGAGAAGCGGCGGTCGGCCGCACCGGGGTGGACCTGCATGCCCTGGTTCCACAGCTCGCTGGCCTCGCGCAGGTAGGCCTTCTGCAGCTCCATCAGCTTGTCGGGGGCAAAGTGCAGGGCCGGCAGGGCCTGGCCGGCCGGCACCGCGCCGCCGCCCATGGCCTGGAAGGACTCCAGGGCCTTCTTCCAGCCCTCGCCGAGGTTTTGCTGGAACTGGCTGGCCGCCTGGGCCCAGTCTGCATGAAAATTCATCGCGTCAGTCTCCTTGTTCGTTCCTCGAGCGGGTCACGGCAGTATCCGCCAGTTCCTTACACCAACCAAACTCAGCCCGGCCCGCGCATGTACCTCGTCGCCATCGGCTGGCTCTACGTGGCCCTGATGATGTCGGTTGCGGAAGCAACCGCCGCCAACGGATCACTGCTCGGAGCCATTGTGACCTTCGTTCTTTACGGTCTCGTGCCAACGGGCCTGCTCGTGTACCTGCTCGGGACGCCGGCCCGCAAGCGCAAGCTCAAGGAGAAGGAAGCGGCCGAGCTGGCCGCCTGGAGGGCCTCACAGGCCGCGGCCTCAGGCCAGCCAGACACTGGCGGCCAGGCGCCCGCTGACGCGGTCACGCCGGTGCGAAAAGAACCGTGATGCCGCGGTGACGGTGCACCAGCCGTCGCTGCCGTCGTTGCCGTGGATGCGGGTGATGCCCAGGGCCGCGAGGCGGCGGCGCGCCAGGCCCGGGAGGTCTGCCAGCCATTTGCCATGGCCCTGACACGCAAACAGCGTGCCCGCTGCGGCGTCGACGGACTCGAACGCCGCCTTCACCTCAGGCCCCACCTCGAAGGCGCGCGGGCCGATGCACGGACCCAGCCAGGCCAGCGTGTGCGCCGGGTCGAAGGCCGCGGCCAGAGACTCGATCACTCCGGTGCCGCCCTGCCCCGCCAGACCGCGCCAGCCGGCATGGGCGGCGCCCACCCGGGTCCCGCGCGTGTCGCACAGGAGCACGGGCAGGCAGTCGGCCACCATGATGGTGCAGGCCACGCCGGGGGTGTCGGCCACGCAGGCGTCGGCCACGGTGCCGTCCGCGGTGGCGGCGTCCAGGCGCACCGTGTGGGTGCCATGGACCTGGTTCAGGAAGACGGGCCGCGCGCCCAGGTGGCGCGCCCACGCCGCGCGGTTGGCGGCGACCGCGGCGGGGTCGTCGCCCACGTGGTCACCGAGGTTGAAGCTGTCCCAGGGCGGCCGCGAGACCCCGCCCAGGCGGGTGCTGCACAGGGCCCGCACCCCCGCGGGGGCGGGCCAGTCGGGGAGCAGCAGGGGCGAGGTCACGCCTCGTTGTCGGGACAGGCCGAGGGCTGCGACTTCTGGAACGCCTCCAGCTTCATGCAGGCTTCGAAGGCCGCCATGGTGCGGGGCAGGCCGTCGAAGTTCACGTCGAAGCGCATGCCGTTGAAGATCTGCGGAACCAGTACGCAGTCGGCCAGGGTGGGCGTATCGCCATAGCAGTAGGTGCCGGCCGGCAGCTGCGCCAGCTCCCGCTCGAAGGCCTCGAGACCCACGCGCACCCAGTGGCGGTACCAGGTGTTCTTGTCGTCGTCGCTGACCTTGAGGTCCTTGACCAGGTACTTGAGCACGCGCAGGTTGTTCAGCGGGTGGATCTCGCAGGCGATCAGCTGTGCCAGCGCGCGGACCCGGGCGCGGCCCAGCGCGTCGGCGGGCAGCAGCGGCGGGTTCGGGTGGGTCTCGTCCAGGTACTCCATGATGGCCATGGACTGGCCCAGCACCTGGCCGTCGTCGGTGACCAGGGAAGGCACCAGGCCGGTCGGCGAGACGGACTGGTACTCGGGCAGCTTGTGGTCGCCGCGCGCCAGGTGCACCGGCAGGTAGTCGTACGACAGGCCCTTGAGCGCCAGCGCGATGCGGACGCGGAAGGAGGCGGAGGAACGGTAGTAGTTGTACAGCTTCATGCCGCGAGCATAAACCGCCAGCCGCCCCGGTCAGCGCGCCGCGGTGCTGGCGCGCTCGCCCAGGAAAATCTCGACCCGCCGGTTGCGCGCGCGACCGGCCTCGGTGCCGTTGTCCGCGACCGGCTCGCGTTCGCCGCGCCCGGCCACCTGGACCTGCCGCGGGTTGACGCCGCGCGCCACCAGGTAGTCCCGCGCGGCCTCGGCCCGCTGCACCGACAGGCGCTCGTTGAAGGCGTCGCCGCCGGTGCTGTCGGTGTGGCCGATGATGCGCACCTCGGTGTTGGCCTGGCCCTGCAGGCCGCGGGCGAACTCGTCGAGGATGGGGCGCAGGTTGGCCTTGATGTCGGAGCGGCCGGTGTCGAAGGAGATGTCGCTGGGGATGTTCAGCTTCAGCTGGTTGTCCGGAGTCTGGGCGACCGAGACGCCGCTGCCCATAGTGGCACGCTCCATGGCCTGGCGGCGCTGCTCCATGTGCTGCGACCAGACATAGCCGCCGAGGGCGCCCACGCCGGCGCCGATCACGGCGCCGCGGGTGTTGCCGCCGATGGCCGCGCCCGCCACTGCGCCCACGCCGGCGCCGATGGCGGTGTTGCGCTGCGCCGGCGACATGGCCCCGGGATCCATGCCGGCGCATCCGGCCAGGACGAGCGCGGCGCACAGGGCCGAAGGCAAGGCGGCGCGGGACGGGAAGGAGAGTCGGTTCATGGCGGTCCTTTCAGGCAGGTGCATGACCGGATTCAACCCGGCCGGCAGGCGGGCCGGGTGTAGGACAACGGCCAGTCCGCCGGGTGACTCGGGGCGGCCCCCGTTTAGGGTCCAATACGGCCTGCGCTATTTCCACTTTTCCAACCTTCGAGATCCGCGAGAAAGGCCTCCATGAGCTTTGTGTTTCCGCCTCCCGCCGTCGTGTCGGTGCCCGTCGTGGGCCGCAGCGAACGGTTCCCCGTGGCCCGCGTGTACTGCGTCGGCCGCAACTACGAGGAACACGCCAAGGAGATGGGCTTCACCGGCCGCGAGCCGCCCTTCTTCTTCATGAAGCCCGCCGACGCGGTGGTGGTGGTCGACGCCGGACAGACCGGCGCCATCCCCTACCCCCGCCTCACCGCCAACTTCCACCACGAGATCGAGCTGGTCGCGGCCATCGGCAAGGGCGGCCGCAACATCAAGGCCGCCGACGCCCTCTCGCACATCTACGGCTACGCCGTGGGCCTGGACATGACTCGCCGCGACATCCAGAACGAGATGAAGAAGCAGGGCCGCCCCTGGGAGATCGGCAAGGCCTTCGACCACTCCAGCCCGATCGGCCCCATCACCCCGGTGGCCGAGGCCGGTGACATCCACAACGCCGCGATCTGGCTCAAGGTCAACGGCCAGGTGCGCCAGACCAGCCACGTGTCCAAGCTGATCTGGAACATCGCCGAGACCCTCGAGCACCTGTCCGCCGGCTGGGACCTGCAACCCGGCGACCTGATCTACACCGGCACGCCCGAGGGCGTGGCCGCGGTGGTCGCGGGCGACACCATGGAAGGCCATGTCGACGGCCTGGTGCCGCTGAAGGTCGAGGTCCGCGCGGCCTGATCCCATCCGGTGCGGGCCGGCCCCTGCGAGGGGCTTGCCCGCGCCCCTACACTTCACGCATGCGCAGCCCGATCAAGCATTGCCGCAACTGCGGCACCCCGGTCGTCTACCGCCTGCCGGACGACGGCGACACGCGCGAGCGCGCGGTCTGCCCGGCCTGCACCACCATCCACTACGAGAACCCGCTGAACGTCGTGGGCACCCTGCCCTACTTCGGCGAGCGCATCCTGCTTTGCCGCCGGAACATCGAGCCGCGCTGGGGCAAGTGGACCCTGCCGGCCGGCTTCATGGAGCTGGGCGAGACCGCGGCCCAGGGCGCGGCCCGCGAGACCGACGAAGAGGCCGGTGCACAGTTCGAGATGGAGGACCTGCTCTCGGTGGTGAGCATCCCGCACGTGGGCCAGGTGCACCTGTTCTTCCGCGCGCGGCTCCTGAGCGACCGGTTCGAGCCGGGCCCCGAGACCCTCGAGGCCCGCCTGTTCACCGAGGACGAGATCCCCTGGCCCGAGCTGGCTTTCCGCACGGTGCGCGAGACGCTGGTGCGCTACTTCGACGACCGCCGCCGCGGCGTGCACGCGGTGCACACCGTCGACATCATCGACTGAGCGCGGGCGCGCCCCCTACTCCCGCGTCTGGTCCGCGATCGACATGAACTTGTCGAAGTGCGCGAGCAGCACGTCGGCCAGGTTCGGGTCCAGGTGCCGGCCGCGATTGGCCTCGATGCGCTCACGCACCTGCGCCGGCGCGAGGCGCGCGGTGCGCGCGTGCTCGCCCGTGAGCAGATCGAACACCTCGGCCACCGTGACCAGCCTCGCCGACAGCGGGATCTGCTCGCCCTGCAGCCCCTCGGGGTAGCCGCTGCCATCCCATCGCTCGTCGCGCCAGCGCGCGAACTCCTGCGCGAGCCGCAAGTGGTTCAGGCCCACGAGCTGCGGCGCCAGCCGAGGGTCGTTGTGCGCCAGGCGCGCCAGCGTCTCGACATACAGCGCGATGCGCCTGCGGTGCCGCGAAGGCTCGCTGGCGGCCACGCGCCGCGCCACCTCCCCCTCCAGCGTGGCGTTCTCGCCGCTGAGGCGGTCACGTGCCCGCTTGAGTTCCAGGTGCGTGCGCACGCGGGCCAGGAGGATGGCCGGCGACACGGGCTTGGTGATGTAGTCGACCGCCCCGAGGGCCAGGCCGCGCTCCTCGTCACTCGGCGCGTCCATGGCGGTGAGGAAGATCACGGGGATGGCGCGGCAGCGCGGCTCGGTGCGCAGGCGCGCCATGACCTCGTAGCCGTCCAGGTCCGGCATCATGATGTCCAGCAGGATCAGGTCGGGCGCGGGGGCCTCGCGCAGCACCTGCAGCGCGCCGGCGCCGGAGCCGGCCACCTGCACCCGGTAGTGGGGCGCCAGCAGGTTGCCCACCACGCCGAGGTTGATGGGACTGTCGTCCACCACCAGCACGGTGGCAGCGGCGGGAACGGGCGACGTGAGGGTCATGCGGGCCCCGGGAGAACTCGGGGCGTCCCGTGCGGCCGCCCCTGCGGCCCATCATAGTCACGACACTGCACAAAGAAAACGGGCCAGCCCTTGGGAGGCTGGCCCGTTCAAAGAATGGTCGGCGTGGCGGGATTCGAACTCGCGACCCCTTGCACCCCATGCAAGTGCGCTACCAGGCTGCGCTACACGCCGACAAGCCTCGCAGTATAGCGTGAAAATCACGCTTTCCCGAGGTTGATCAGTGAGAAGGCGATAAAAGATCGCGGATCTCGAACAGCTCGCGACGCACCTGCAGCAGGTTCAGGGCCGCGACGTCGCGCGAAGCGGCATCGAGCGCCTGGGCTGCGTCGATCGAGATGGGTTGCGCGGGCTCGCCGCCATCGGCCTCCGCGGCCTCGACGACTTCGATGGGCTGAGCGCCATCGGGCAGGACCTCGCCCGCGCGGCGGCGGTCACGCTCGACCTGCACAATCTCCTGCAGCTTGTTGCGCGCGCCGCTGATGGTGAAGCCCTGGTCATACAGCAGGTCGCGGATGCGGCGGATCATCAGCACCTCGTGGTGCTGGTAGTAGCGGCGGTTGCCGCGCCGCTTCATCGGGCGCAGCTGCGTGAACTCCTGCTCCCAGTACCGCAGCACGTGCGGCTTCACGCCGCACAACTCGCTCACTTCACCGATCGTGAAGTAGCGCTTGGCGGGAATGTGCGGCAGGGGTTTCTCCATTGAAATCAAGGCTGTCCAGGCGAAACCTGCAAGGTTACTCCAACTGCGCAGGCGCCGGAAGCGGCGCCACGCGCCATGACGCGATTTATTCCTCGGCGCCGTTGCCCTGGATCATTTCCTTGAGCTTGTGGCTCGCATGGAAGGTGACCACGCGGCGCGCCTCGATCGGGATCGGCTCGCCGGTGCGCGGGTTGCGCCCGGGTCGCGGTGCCTTGGTGCGGATCTGGAAGTTGCCGAAACCCGAGATCTTCACGTCGTTGCCCTGGACCAGGCTGTCCGCCACCAGGTCGAAGAAGGCGTCGATCATGTCCTTGGACTCGCGCTTGTTCAGGCCGATCTGCTCGAACAGCATCTCCGCCAGCTGCGCCTTCGTCAGCGCCGGCGTCTCCAGGCTCATGGCGGCGAATTCCATCGGGTCCTCGCCGCCCTCGGGCGTGGTGAGTTCGGTCATGGCGCGATTCACCTCAGTCGGCCGCCCGTGGCGCGGGCGATGTTGTCCACGATGGCCTTGACGGCCGCCTCGATCTGTTCGTCGGTCAGCGTGGCGACGGGGCTGGCCAGCGTCAGGCGCACGGCCAGGCTCTTCTCGCCCGTGGCCAGTCCACCCTGGGCCTGCTGCGGCTTGTACAGGTCGAACAGCATCGCGTCGCGCAGCAGGCCGCCGGTGTCGGCGCCGCGCACGGCGGCCATCAGCGCGTCGTGCGTGACGGCATCGGCCACGATCACCGCGAGGTCACGCTCGGCGGGCTGGAAACGCGGCACCGGCTCGAAGGCGGCCTGCCGGCGGACCAGCACGGCGTCGAGGTCCAGCTCGAACACCAGCGGGGCGCCGGGCAGCTCCCACTGCTGGCGCCAGCGCGGATGCAGCTCGCCCAGCACGCCGATCTCGACGCCGTCGACCCAGATGCTGGCACAGCGGCCGGGGTGCAGCGCGGGGTGCTCGGTGGCGCGGAACTGCGCCTGCAGCGGGGACAGTAGCGTCTCGACGTCGCCCTTGAGGTCGAAGAAGTCGGCGCTGCCCTGGCCCTTGCGGCCCCACTGCAGGCCGTCCACCGGGCCATAGGCCAGGCCGGCCACGCGCATCGGCTGGCGCACGCCGCGCACGGTGGTGTCCGTCGTGGTGACAGCGTCGTCCCGCAGGAAGACGCGGCCCAGTTCGAACACGCGCACCCGGTCGGCCTTGCGGTCCAGGTTGTGGCGCAGCACCTGCAGCAGCGAGCCGACCAGCGACGAACGCATGACCGACATCTGGCTGGCGATGGGGTTCAGCAGCTTGACCGGGTTGGCGTTGCCGGCGAGGTCTCGCTCCCACGCTTCCTCGACGAAGCTGAAGTTGATGGTTTCCTGGTAGCCCAGCGAGGCCAGCAGGCGGCGCACGGCGAAGCGGCTGCGGCGCGACTCGGTCGCCGGGCGCGCCACGATGGGGGCCAGCGGCGGCGTGGTCGGCAGGTTCTCGTAGCCGATGATGCGCACCACTTCCTCGATCAGGTCCTCCTCGATGGCGAGGTCGAAGCGGTGCGGTGGCGGCGTGACGGTGAGGAGGTCGCCGTCGACGGCGACCTCCAGGCCGAGGCGGGCCAGGGCCCCGCGGCACTGTTCGACCGTGAGCGGCATGCCGATCACCTTGGCGGCGCGCGAGGCGCGCAGCGTGACGGGCGTGCGCTCGGGCAGGCCGACCACGGTGTCGTCGATCGGGCCTGCCTCGCCGCCGCAGATCTCCTGCACCAGGCGGGTGATGTGCTCGACGTGTTCCACCGTCAGGCTCGGGTCCACGCCGCGCTCGAAGCGGTGGCCGGCGTCGGTGGAGAAGTTGAAGCCGCGCGAGCGGCCCTGGATGGCCTGGGGGAACCAGAAGGCGGCCTCGACATACACGTGGCGCGTGTCGTCGCAGACGGCGGTGGAGTCGCCGCCCATGATGCCGGCCAGGGACTCGACCTGCACGTCGTCGGCGATCACGCCGACCTTCTCGTCCAGGCTCACGGTGTTGCCATTCAGGAGCTTGAGCTGCTCGCCGGCCCGGGCCCAGCGCACGTGCAACGAGCCGTGGATCTTGTCCAGGTCGAAGATGTGGGTCGGGCGGCCGTACTCGAACATCACGTAGTTCGAGATGTCCACCAGCGCGGTCACGCTGCGCTGGCCGCAGCGCGCCAGGCGGTCCACCATCCACTGCGGCGTCTTCGCCTTCGTGTTCACGTTGCGCAGCACGCGGCCGGTGAAGCGGCCGCACAGGTCGGGCGCGGTCACCTTGACCTTCACATGGCCGTCATGCGCCGGCTTGACGGGCTCGATCGCGGGCGTCAGCAGCGGTGCGCCGGTCAGGGCCGACAGCTCGCGCGCCACGCCGTACACGCTCAGGGCGTGGGCCAGGTTGGGCGTGAGCTTGAGGGTGAACAGCGTGTCATCCAGGTTCAGGTGCTTGCGGATGTCCTCGCCGATGGGCGCATCGGCCGCCAGCTCCAGCAGGCCGCCATGGTCCTCGGACAGCTGCAGCTCGCGGGCCGAGCACAGCATGCCCTGGCTCTCGACGCCGCGCAGCTTGCCCAGCTTGATCTGGAACGGCTTGCCGTCCTCGCCGGGGGGCAGCTCGGCGCCCACCAGGGCGCAGGGGATGCGGATGCCGGCGCGGGCGTTGGGCGCGCCGCAGACGATGTTCAGCAGGGCGCCCTGCCCCACGTCGACCTGGCACACGCGCAGGCGATCGGCATTGGGGTGCTGGACGGCTTCCTTGATCTCGCCGACCACGATCTTCGTGAACGGGGGCGCGACGGGGCGCAGGTCCTCGACCTCGAGGCCGCCCATGGTCAGCGTGTCGGCGAGTTCTTGGGTGGACAGCGGCGGGTTGCAGAACGCGCGCAGCCAGGACTCGGGGAATTGCATCTTGGTGTGGTCGGAATCGGGTTAACGGAACTGGCGCAGGAAGCGGACGTCGCCGTCGAAGAACAGGCGCAGGTCGTTCACGCCATAGCGCAGCATGGTCAGGCGGTCCGGGCCCATGCCGAAGGCGAAGCCGATGTACTGCTCGGGGTCCAGGCCCATGTTGCGCACCACGTTCGGGTGCACCTGGCCGGAGCCCGCGACCTCGAGCCAGCGACCGGCCAGCGGGCCGCTCTGGAACTGGATGTCGATCTCGGCGCTGGGCTCGGTGAACGGGAAGAAGCTGGGGCGGAAGCGCAGCTTCAGGTCGTCGCTCTCGAAGAAGGTGCGGCAGAAGTTCGTGAAGACGACCTTCAGGTCCTTGAAGCTCACGTTGCGGCCCAGCCAGAGGCCTTCGCACTGGTGGAACATGGGCGAGTGCGTCGCATCGCTGTCCACGCGGTAGGTGCGGCCGGGGGCGATCACGCGGATTTCCGGCAGTTCAGCCTTGCCCGCATGCTTCTTGATGTGGGCATGCGCGTAGCGCACCTGCATCGGGCTGGTGTGCGGACGCAGGTTGTAGGGGATGCCGTCCTCGCCCTTGAGGTCCACGTAGAACGTGTCCTGCATCGAACGCGCCGGGTGGTTGGGCGGGTTGTTCAGCGAGGTGAAGCTGTGCCAGTCGGATTCGATCTCGGGGCCATCGGCCACGTCGAAGCCCATGCTGGCGAAAATCTGCTCGATGCGCTCCATCGTGAGGCTCACCGGGTGCAGGCCGCCGGGCTCACGGGCACGGCCGGGCAGCGTGACATCGAGGGCCTCGGCCTTGAGCTGGGCTTGCAGCTCGGCATCGGCCAGGGCCTGGCGGCGGGCGTTCAGCGCGGCCTCGATGGCCTGCTTGGCCTGGTTGATGGCGGCGCCCCGGGTCTTCTTCTCCTCGACGCTCAGGGCAGCCATGCCCTTCATCAGCTCGGTGATGCGGCCGGACTTGCCGATGAATTGCGCCTTGGCATCCTCCAGCTGGGCCGGGGTGGCGGCGGCGGCGAAGGCCGACTGCGCGGCGTCGACGATGGAATCGAGTTCGTTGCTCATGGGAGAGAAAAAAACAGGGCTAGTGCCTTGCAAGCCCTAGCCCTGTCCAGGTTGGTTGCGACCGGCACCCATGCCCGAAGGCATCAGCGCCGAACGTGAACTCAAGCCGCCAGCTTGGCCTTGACTTGCTCCACGATGCCGGCAAAGGCGGCCTTGTCATGGACGGCGATATCGGCCAGGACCTTGCGGTCGATGGCGATGCCGGCCTTGCGGATGCCGTTGGCGAACTGGCTGTAGGTCAGGCCCAGTTCACGCGCGGCGGCGTTGATACGCGCAATCCACAGCTGACGGAAGACGCGCTTCTTGGCGCGGCGGTCACGGTAGGCGTATTGGCCCGCCTTCATCACCGCCTGTTTGGCGATGCGGAAGACGTTGCCACGACGGCCACGGAAGCCCTTGGCCAGGGCGAGAACTTTCTTGTGGCGGGCGCGAGCGGTGACACCACGTTTGACGCGAGGCATGTGTTACTCCTTGTTCGTCAGTTGATCAAAGGCCGGCGAACGGGAGCATCTGCGCCATGTGACCCATGTTGGTCTCATGGACGGCAACGGCACCGCGCAGCTGACGCTTGTTCTTGGTGGTCTTCTTGGTCAGGATGTGACGCTTGAAGGCTTGACCGCGCTTGACGGTGCCACCGGGACGAACGCGAAAACGCTTCTTCGCGCTGCTCTTGGTCTTCATCTTGGGCATGTGACTGCTCCTTCTTGGTTGTGCTCGTGAGGCGCCCCGGAAACTTTCCAGGGACTTGAGGGCCCCGAGCCACTTGTTGCCTCGGGGCGACCAACCCCGGGGCGACTAACTCTGTGGATCCTTGCGGATCAGGCTGCGGCGCCCTGGGGCGCCGCCCACCTTCAAGCCGAAGCGCCCTGCGGGGCTTCGGGGGCCGGCTTCGCAGCCGGCGCCGGCTTCTTCTTGCCCGGCGCGATCATCATGATCATCTGCCGGCCTTCCAGCTTCGGGAACTGCTCGACGACGATGGTGTCGGCGAGGTCGTCCCGGATGCGGTTCAGGAGCGCCATGCCCAGTTCCTGGTGCGTGATCTCGCGGCCGCGGAAGCGCAGCGTGATCTTGCACTTGTCACCGTCCGCCAGGAAGCGCCGGATGTTGCGCATCTTGATGTTGTAGTCACCGTCATCGGTGCCCGGGCGGAACTTGACTTCCTTGATCTCGATGACCGTTTGCTTGGCTTTCGCTTCGGCCGCCTTCTTCTGTTCCTGGTACTTGAACTTGCCGTAGTCCATCAGCCGGCAGACCGGCGGGTTGGCGGTGGCAGCGATCTCGACCAGGTCCACGTCCAGCTCGCCGGCCATGCGCAGGGCTTCCTGCAGGCTGACGATGCCGAGGGGCTCGTTCTCCGGCCCGGAAAGACGGACTTCCGGGGCCATGATTTCACGGTTCAGGCGGTGCTTGCGTTCCTCGCGTTGGCGACGGTCGCGGAAATCAGTAGCGATGGTGGCTTCCTCAAAAAATCAATGGGTTCAGCGCTTGTGGGCGATGTCGTCGCGGATGCGTTCGATGAACGCTTCGATCGGCATCGCACCCAGGTCCTGGTTGCCCCGGGCGCGCACGGCGGCTGCGCCTGCGGCCTTCTCCTTGTCGCCCAGGACGAGGATGTACGGCAGCTTTTGCAGCGAATGCTCCCGGATTTTATACGTAATTTTCTCGTTACGCAGATCCAGCTCGACCCTAAGCCCTTGATTTTGCAGCGTTTTGGCCACTTCCCGGGCGTATTCGGCCTGGGAGTCGGTGATATTGAGCACCGCCACCTGCACCGGCGACAGCCACGTGGGCAGCGCCCCGGCATGCTGCTCGATCAGGATGCCGATGAAGCGCTCCATGCTGCCGACGATGGCCCGGTGCAGCATCACGGGGCGGTGGCGGTTGCCGTCCTCGCCCACGTATTCGGCGTCCAGGCGCTCGGGCATGGAGAAGTCGACCTGGATGGTGCCGCACTGCCAGTGGCGGCCCAGGGCGTCCTTGAGCGTGTACTCGATCTTGGGGCCGTAGAAGGCGCCGTCGCCGGGGGCGATCTCGAACTCGCAGCCCGACGCGCGCAGGCTCTCCATCAGGGCGTGTTCGGCCTTGTCCCAGCTCTCGTCGGAGCCGATGCGCTTCTCGGGACGCGTGGCGACCTTGTAGATGATGTCGGTGAAGCCGAAGTCCTGGTAGACCTTCTGCAGCAACGCGGTGTAGGCCAGGCACTCGGGCAGGATCTGGTCCTCGGTGCAGAAGATGTGGCCGTCGTCCTGGGTGAAGCCGCGCACGCGCATGATGCCGTGCAGGCCGCCGGTGGGCTCATTGCGGTGGCACTGGCCGAACTCGCCGTAGCGCAGCGGCAGGTCGCGGTAGCTCTTGACGCCCTGCTTGAAGATCAGGATGTGGCCGGGGCAGTTCATCGGCTTGAGCGCGTAGTCACGCTTCTCCGACTCCGTGGTGAACATGTTCTCGCGGTACTTGTCCCAGTGGCCGGTCTTCTCCCACAGGGTCTTGTCCAGCAGCTGCGGGCCCTTGACCTCCTGGTAGCCGTTGTCGCGGTAGACGCGGCGCATGTACTGCTCCACCTCCTGCCACACGGTCCAGCCCTTGGGGTGCCAGAAGACGACGCCAGGGGCGTGGTCGTCGATGTGGAACAGGTCCAGCTCGCGGCCCAGCTTGCGGTGGTCACGCTTCTCAGCCTCCTCCAGCATCGTGAGGTACTGCTGCAGGTCCTCCTTGCTCGCCCAGGCCGTGCCGTAGACGCGCTGGAGCATCTCGTTGCGGTGGTCGCCGCGCCAGTACGCGCCGGCCACCTTCATCAGCTTGAAGTGCTTGAGCTTGCCGGTGGAGGGCACGTGGGGGCCGCGGCACAGGTCCTCGAAGGCGCCCTCGCGGTACAGGCTCACGTCCTCGTTGGCGGGGATGCTGGCGATGATCTCGGCCTTGTAGTGCTCGCCGATGCCCTTGAAGTAGGCCACGGCCTCGTCGCGCGGGAGCACGCGGCGCACCACGGGCTCGTCCTTCGCGGCCAGCTCGGACATGCGCTTCTCGATGGCGGCCAGGTCCTCGGGCGTGAAGGGACGCTTGTACGAGAAGTCGTAGTAGAAGCCGTGCTCGATGACCGGGCCGATGGTGACCTGCGCGTCGGGGAACAGCTCCTTGACCGCGTACGCGAGCAGGTGGGCGGTGGAGTGGCGGATCACCTCCAGGCCGTCGGCGTCCTTGGCGGTGACGATGGACAGCGGCGCGTCGTGGTCGATCACGAAGCTGGTGTCGACGACCTTGCCGTCGACCTTGCCGGCCAGGGCGGCCTTGGCCAGGCCGGCGCCGATGGAGGCGGCGACCTCGGCCACCGTGACCGGGCCGGGGTAGTCGCGTTTGGAGCCGTCGGGGAGCGTGACTTGGATCATGGTGTTCAGGTGCTTCGGGGGAGAAAAGAAAAAGCGCGGTCGGGTGCCGCGCTTTGTTTGGGGGCCCGGTGGACCGGACGAACGCGACTAGGCCGCCATCAGGAGATGGTGTCCTCGTGCGTAGTTCGCGGTGTCATAACCGGTGTGCCTTTCTCGCCCTTGTGGATTGGAGACGCCGGATTTTAACCGCCGCATGGAAAAAGCCCGCCGGCAGGACGCCGGCGGGCATGTCTCCTCGCCGCCTCAGGCGGACTCCTTGGAAATCAGTGGAACTGTTCTTCCTCGGTGGAGCCGGTCAGGGCCTTCACGGAGGACGAACCGCCCTGGATCACGGTGGTCACGTCGTCGAAGTAGCCGGCGCCGACTTCCTGCTGGTGCGACACGAAGGTGTAGCCCTGCTCGCGCGCCTTGAACTCGGGTTCCTGCACCATCTCCACGTAGTGCTTCATGCCTTCGCCGCGGGCATAGGCGTGGGCGAACTTGAAGGTGTTGTACCAGTTGACGTGGATGCCGGCCAGGGTGATGAACTGGTACTTGTAGCCCATCTCGGAGAGCTTCTCCTGGAACTCGGCGATGGTCTTGTCGTCGAGGTTCTTGCGCCAGTTGAACGAGGGCGAGCAGTTGTACGACAGCAGCTTGCCGGGGTGCTTGGCATGCACGGCCTGGGCGAACTCGCGGGCGAAGCCCAGGTCGGGCGTGCCGGTCTCGCACCACACCAGGTCGGCGTAGTCGGCATAGGCCACGCCGCGGCTGATCGCCTGCTCCAGGCCGTTCTTCACGCGGTAGAAGCCCTCCTGGGTGCGCTCGCCGGTCAGGAACGGCTTGTCGTTGGCGTCATGGTCCGAGGTGAGCAGGTTCGCGGCCTCGGCGTCGGTGCGGGCCAGCACGATGGTGGGCACGCCCATCACGTCGGCGGCGAAGCGCGCGGCGATCAGCTTCTCGCAGGCTTCTTGCGTGGGCACCAGCACCTTGCCGCCCATGTGGCCGCACTTCTTCACCGCGGCCAGCTGGTCCTCGAAGTGAACAGCGGCGGCGCCGGCGGCGATCATGTTCTTCATCAGCTCGTAGGCGTTGAGCACGCCGCCGAAGCCGGCTTCGGCATCGGCCACGATGGGCAGGAAGTAGTCGATGTAGTCCTTGTCGCCAGGGCCGATGCCGCGCGACCACTGGATCTCGTCGGCACGCTTGAAGGTGTTGTTGATGCGGCGGACCATGGTGGGCACCGAGTCGTAGGCGTACAGCGACTGGTCGGGGTACATGGTCTCGGAGGTGTTGCCGTCGGCAGCGACCTGCCAGCCGGACAGGTACACGGCCTCCAGGCCGGCCTTGGCCTGCTGCATGGCCTGGCCGGCGGTGATGGCGCCGAAGGCGTTCACGTAGCCCTTGGCCGCGCCGCCGTTGACCAGGTCCCAGAGCTTCTCGGCGCCGCGGCGGGCCAGCGTGTTCTCGATCTGGAGCGAGCCGCGCAGGCGCACCACGTCGGCCGCGGAGTAGCCGCGCTTGATCCCCTTCCAGCGCGGGTTCTCGGCCCAGTCCTTTTCGAGCTGGGCAATCTGCTGTTCACGGGTCAGGTGGGTCCAGTGGGTCATGAAACGCTCCTTGATGAGATGGTTGGAATGAGTGAATCGCTGGGATCCACTCTAAGTCTTGTAGAAGACTTGACCAATCTCTTATGTCTTATACAAGACAAAATATTTTTTCATTGAAAATCAATGACTTGCATATCACATTCCTCAATACGGAATGCAACTTCTTATATTGAGAAAAATTGCGGCGGCGCACCATCACTCATTTCTCACGATGCGAAACGCCTGCCAAGATCTGAAATGCGCCCCTGCGCGCAGGCATGATCGGCACCGCATGAGCACGCGCCGCCCCCCACGCCCCGTCGCCTACGCCTGCCTCGCCCTGAGCATGGCGCTGGTCGGCGCCTATGTCGCGCTGTCGCGCCCGCTCGTGGCGGCCTTCCCGGTGATGCTGCTGGCGTGGCTGCGCTTCGGCATCGGGGCGCTGGCCATGTGGCACTGGGTGCCGCGCCCGGCCTCGGAACCGCCGATGACGCCGCGCACGCGGGCCCTCGTGTTCCTCGAGTCCTTTCTCGGCAACTTCCTCTTCTCGGTGTGCATGCTGTTCGGCGTGAGCATGACCAGCGCGGTCTCGGCCGGCGTGATCATGGCCGCGATCCCCGCGGTGGTGGCTCTCCTGAGCCGCGTCTTCCTCGGCGAGCGCATCACGCGAAGCACGGCGGCCGCGATCGCCTGCGCCGCGGCCGGCATCGCCCTGCTCGCCCTGGCACGGCAGCCCGCCGGCAGCGCCGCCGCGGGGCCGCAGGCCTGGCTGGGCAACCTGCTGGTGTTCGGCGCCGTGCTGTGCGAGGCCGCCTACGCGGTGATCGGCAAGTCGC
The DNA here is from genome assembly GCF_042675325.1 of Ramlibacter sp. GCM10027632. Classification (NCBI taxonomy): domain Bacteria; kingdom Pseudomonadati; phylum Pseudomonadota; class Betaproteobacteria; order Burkholderiales; family Comamonadaceae; genus Ramlibacter; species Ramlibacter sp. GCM10027632. The sequence goes on from NZ_JBHTGW010000001.1 coordinate 89,651, forward strand.
TCACCGGCGCGCTGGGGCCGCGCCGCATCACCGCCCTGATCAACCTCTGGGGCCTTGCGCTGGTCACGCCCTTCGGGCTGTGGCAAGCGCTGTCGTTCGACTTCGCCCGCGTCACGCCGGGCCAGTGGGCCCTGCTCGTGTTCTACGGGCTGGCGGCCAGCGTGTGGACCGTGTGGCTGTGGATGACGGGGCTGCGCACCGTACCCGCCGCGAAGGCCGGCGTGTTCACCGTGATGCTGCCGGTGTCCGCCGCGCTCGTGGGCGTGCTCGCCCTGGGCGAGCCGATGGGCGCGGCCCAGTTGCTGGCCCTCGCGGTATCGCTCGCCGGGGTGGTGCTGGCGACGGCCAGCGGGCGTCGTTAGCGGCTCATCTCCAGAGGGAAAACACGGTGTCGCACCAATGAAAAAAAACGACATCTCCCAATGAAAAAAGCCTGTTTTCGCTTGGAAACGCGTTTTTTCTCCCTTAGCATTCGAAATGCCATCGGGGACTCGCGTCCGCTGTGGTGATCAATCAACTTCTAGAAGGAATTTCGATCATGGCAACTGCGAAGAAAGCCGCGGCAAAGAAAGCCGCTCCCGTGAAGAAGGCCGCCGCCCCCGCCAAGAAGGCGGCTCCGGCCAAGAAGCCCGCCGCGAAGAAGGCCGCCCCGGCCAAGAAGGCTGCAGCCCCGGCCAAGAAGGTCGCCGCCAAGAAGGCCGCCGCCCCCGCGAAGAAGGCCGCTCCGGCCAAGAAGGCCGCCGCTCCCGCGAAGAAGGTCGCTGCCAAGAAGGCCGCTCCCGCCAAGAAGGCCGCTCCCGCCAAGAAGGCTGCCGCGAAGAAGGCCCCCGCCAAGAAGCGCACCCCGAACGCCGCGTTCATGAAGCCCCTGACCCCCAGCGCCGCCCTGGCCGCCGTGGTGGGTGGCAACCCCCTGCCCCGCACCGAGATCGTCTCGAAGCTGTGGGCCTACATCAAGAAGAACAAGCTGCAGGACGCCGTGAACAAGCGCATGGTCAACGCCGATGCCAAGCTCAAGGAGCTGTTCGGCAAGGCCCAGGTCTCGATGTTCGAGATGGCTGGCCTGATCGGCAAGCACGTCAAGTAAGCCTCGCGCTGCACGACGAAAAGGGCCCCACGGGGCTTTTTGCCTCGCGCCACACGTCGAAAAGGGCCCCACGGGGCCCTTTTTCATTGCTGTTTCGCAGGGGCCGCGCGAGGCGCGCCCCCACCGAAAGGACTAGGGTGTGTCATCGAATTCCCCGGGCCCGGGGAATCCGATGACATACCCTAGCGCTTCAGCGCCGCCTCGCGCAGCGCGCTGAGCGTGCCGCGGGTGGTCAGGACCTCGGGGTCCAGCATCACCTCGATCACCGTGCCCTCGCGCCGGTCCAGCGCCGCGCGCAGCGCCGGCTCGAACTGCCCGGTGCGCTCCACCCGCTCGCCCGCCCAGCCGAAGGCCCGCGCCATCGCGACGAAATCCGGGTTGACCAGGCCGGTGGCCTGCACGTGCGTGGGGTACTCGCGCTCCTGGTGCATGCGGATGGTGCCGAGCATGCCGTTGTTCAGGATGACGATGATCGACTTGGCGCCGTACTGCGTCGCCGTGGCCAGCTCCTGGCCGTTCATGAGGAAGTCGCCGTCGCCGGCGATGGTGAAGGCGGTGCGGCCGGTCACCAGGTTGGCGGCGATGCCCGCGGGCACCCCGTAGCCCATGGCGCCGCTGGTGGGCGCGAGCTGGATCTTGTGGCCGCGCGCCAGGCCCGGGTGGCGGTAGAAGCGGTGCAGCCAGGTGGCGAAGTTGCCGGCGCCGTTGGTGACGGCCGCATCGCGCGGCAGCAGCCTCTGCACGACGCCCATGATGGCCGCCATGTCGATGTCGCCCGGCAGGGCCTGCGGCTGCAGGTTGCCGAGGTAGTCCGCATGGGCCGCGGCGGTCCATTCCGCCCAGGGCAGCTCGGGCGGGGCGGTGAGCACCTCGAGCGAGCGCGCCGCCGCGCTCATGCTGGCCTGGATGGCGAGGTCGGCCTGGTAGACGCGATGGAGTTCCTCCGCGCTGGCGTGGATGTGGACCAGCGTCTGCGACGCCTTGGGCGGCGTGAGCAGCGTGTAGCCGCCGGTGGTCATCTCGCCCAGGCGCGGCCCGATGGCGATGACCAGGTCGCTCTCGCGGATGCGCGCGGCCAGCTTGGGGTTGATGGCGATGCCGACGTCGCCGGCGTACTGCGGGTGGTCGTTGTCGAAGGTGTCCTGGAAGCGGAAGGCGTTGCCGACCGGCAGCTTCCAGTTCTCGGCGAAGCGCTGCAGCGCCTGCGCGGCCTGCGGCGTCCAGCCGCCGCCGCCGGCGATGACGAAGGGCTTGCGGGCCGCCAGGAGCATCTCGCGCAGGCGGCGCAGCGCGCCCGGGTCGCTCCAGGCCTCGACCGCCTCCACGCGGGGCAGCGCGCGGGCCTGCACCTGCTGCGTGAGCATGTCCTCGGGCAGCACCAGCACCACCGGGCCGGGGCGGCCGTTCATGGCGGTGGCGAAGGCGCGGGAGACGTACTCGGGGATGCGCGCCGCGTCGTCGATGCGCTCGACGCGCTTGGCCATGCCCTTGGTGCTCGGGCCGAAGAAGCTGCAGAAGTCCACCTCCTGGAAGGCCTCGCGGTCACGCTGGTCACTGGCGACGTCGCCGACGAAGACCACCATCGGGGTGGAGTCCTGGAACGCGGTGTGGATGCCGATGGAGGCGTTGGTCGCGCCGGGACCGCGGGTGACGAAGCACACGCCCGGGCGGCCGGTGAGCTTGCCGACGGCCTCGGCCATGAAGGCCGCGCCGCCCTCGTGCCGGTTGACGATGAACTGGATGCGCTCGCGGTGCGCGTGGAAGCCGTCGAGCACGGCCAGGAAGCTCTCGCCGGGCACGCCGAAGGCATGGGTCACGCCCTGGGCGACGAGGCAGTCGACCAGCAGGTGGCCGGCGAGGGTGGGGGATGCGGGGGTCGTGGTCATGCAGGCGAGGAACGTGGGGACTTCGAGGCGGATGATCTTAGCCGCCGCCCTCCCCCGCCCCTGTCGCCGGCGCAGCCCCCGGCTCGAGTGCCGACAGCTCGCCGCTGACGCTGCCGCCCTCCTCGATCACCAGCTTGCCGTAGCGGACCTGGCCGCCCACGCGGCCGGTGGCATGGACGACCAGCTTGTCGCGCGCGGTGAGGCGGCCCTCGAAGCTGCCACGCACCTCGGCCTGCTCGACCTCGGCCGACCCCTTGAAGGTGCCGCGCTCGGCGATGCGCAGCAGCCGCACCGACAGGTCGGCCTCGAGCGTGCCCTCGACCAGCAGGCTGTCGCACTCGTGCACCTCGGCGCACTTGGCGCGCACCCGCGCGCCGACCACGAGCCGGCCCTCGCCGTCGGGCGTGGCCGTGGGCGCGGGGGCGCGGCGAATGCCGGCATGGAGGGCGGGCTGCAGGGCCATGGCGATTCAATACCCCACCTGGTAGCGGCGCCCGCGCCACCGCAGGACCGCGGCACCCGCGCCGATCTCCTCGACCTGCAGCCCCGGCGCGGGCTCGGCGCCCTCGCCCACCACCTGGCCGTTCACGACCAGCATGCGCTGCGCCGCGTTCGCCGAGTGGACACCTCCGGTGATGGCGAGCCGGGGCGCGTCATCGGGCAGGCCGCGGCCGGGTGCTGCGCTTCGTACCGCAGCGGGTGTCTCGGCGGAGGTTGCGGGGGGCGACGCGCCGCGCGATGCCACGGGTGATCCCGTGCCCGCCGCCGCACGCGCCGCGGCCCGCACGACGGCCGGGGCGGCCACGGGGACCCCGGCCGGCGCGCGCGCCGTGCGTCGAGCAGGCGGGTCGGCCTCGGGCGGCGGCAGGATCGCGTGGGCGGGTCCGGCGGACCCCTCCGGGCCCGCCTGGACCCGCACCGCCCGGGCCTCCAGCGGCGCGACCCGCTCGGCCCAGCGGGTCACCGCCTCGTGCGGCCGCAGCTCGCGCCAGGCCACGAGCGCCGCCAGGACCAGCACCAGCACCACGGCCCAGGGCAGCAGCCGGCGGGCCAGCGGCGCGCGCGCCGACGCGGCGCTGTCGTCGTCGCTGTCGTCGTCGTCGCGCGGCGGCAGCGGGCGGGCGTGGATCCCGCGGGCCGGGTCGGCCTCGCGCTGGGCATCGGCGCGGCGCAGCGCCTCGAGGATGAACGACATGGCCGCCCCGCTCAGGGTTGCGTGCGCAGGCGCGGCTCGTCGATGCCCGCGGCGCGATTGAGTTGCATGAAGGTCAGGGGATCGAGCCGGCCGGTGGCCGGCAGCCCCTGGGCCACCTGGAAGGTGCGCAGGCGGCCGCGCAACGCCCGCTCCTGCGTGACGACCGCCTCGGCCCGCCCGCCCGGCTCGCCGCGCGCGAGCTGGCTGGAGGCCCAGGTCACGACCGGGCCCTCGTCCAGGTCGGCCGCACGGCCGGAATATCCGGGCGGACCGCGCCAGAGGGTGGACCAGCCCCCCTGCCAGCGGGTGGCCAGCGCGCGCAGCGTGACGGTCTGCTCCACGCCGCCGGCGCGCAGCGTGGCGCTGTCGTCGGTGAGCCCCACCAGGAGCGCGTAGGCGGGCCGGCCGGTCGCCGCGTCGAGGGTCACGATGCCCGGTCGCCCGAGCTGGCGGATCAGGCCCAGGCTGGCCCCCGGCAGCGTGAAGCAGCGAAGCTGCTCGGCGGCCACCCCGGCGCAGGGGTCGCCCTGCGCCGGCAGGTCCGCCCGCCACTCGCGCGCGAGCTCGCGCCAGGCGACCGCGTGGTCCCGCAGCAGCAGGGCCGAGGGGGACACCGCAGCCTCCCGGTTGCTCGGCCCGGGACCCGGCGCCACGGCCAGGACGGCGCGCGCACCGGCATCCCAGGCGCCGCCCGCCGCGTCGCTGCCCCCGCCGCGCACGCCGCGCGCGGCCCCGGGGCCACGCGGCGCATCCGCTGCCCACCACCCGGCGGCACCGGCCGCGACACCGCCCGCCACGGCGGCCACCACCGCCGCAGCGGCGAGGCCCAGCGCGAGGCCGGCCTGCCGCAGGGGCGCAGGCGGCCCCGCAGGCAGCCACGCGGCCAGCCGGGCCAGGCCCCGGCGCGGGGGGGGGG
>NZ_JBHTGW010000001.1:94744-754271 GCF_042675325.1 Ramlibacter sp. GCM10027632
CGCGGCGGCGCGCCGAAGACCTCGGCGGCCGCCGCATCGACCATCGCCGCGGACACGTTGCCCCGGGCCCGGGCGTAGGCGCCGAGCAGCGCCCGGTCGCACAGCAGGTTGATGCGCCGGGGCACGCCGCGCGAACAGCGCCAGACGCGCCGCAGGGCAGCCCGGTCGAAGGGCAGCGTGCGCGCCAGGCCCGCCACCTCGAGGCGGTGCTGCACGTACTGCGCGGTCTCCTGGCGCGACAGCGGGGTCAGGTGGAAGCGCGCGACGACGCGCTGCGCCACCTGCTCCAGCTCGGGCCGGGCGACGATGGCCCGCAGCTCGGGCTGGCCGATCAGCACCACCTGCAGCAGCTTGCGCGAGGGCGTCTCGAGGTTCGTGAGCAGGCGCAGCTGCTCGAGCACCTCCGGCGCCAGGGCCTGGGCCTCGTCGATCACCAGCAGGCTGTCGCGGCCCTCGGCATGGGCGGCGAGCAGGAAGGCATTGAGCGGGTCCAGGCACTCCTTCACCGTGCGAGCCACGCCGCGCGGCGGCGGCAGCGGGATGCGGAATTCCTCGCACACCGACTGCAGCAGCTCCACCGCCGACAGCTTGGGATTGAAGACATAGGCCACCTGGCAGCGCGCCGGCACCTGCGAGAGGAAGCAGCGGCACACCGTGGTCTTGCCGGTGCCGACCTCGCCGGTCAGCATGACGATGCCGCCGCCGCAGGACAGCCCGTGCACCAGGTGCGCCAGCGCCTCGCGGTGCCGCCCGGTCATGAGCAGGTAGCGGGGGTCCGGGGCGATGGAGAACGGCTCCTGCCGCAATCCGAAGAAAGGCGCGTACATGCGCGCCAGATTAGCCCCGCGCCGCGGCGCGCGGGGGTCACTGCAACCGGCGTTACGCGGTCCGCCGTACGCGGCGCACGTTGAAGGCGCTGGTGATCAGCATGGCCTGCACGAGCACCAGGCCCAGCCACACGCCCTGGTACATCTGGCGGTCCATCATCAGGCCGAAGACCAGGGGCGCGGTGGCCTGGCCGATGTCCAGCCCGGAGTAGACGACGCCGTAGACGCGCCCGGTCGACCCCTCGGGGGTGGCGCGCTTGACGATCAGGTCGCGCGAGGGCCCGGAGATGCCCGCGGCGAAGCCCATGGCAGCGAACAGCGCCGGCACCGCCAGCGCCGGCACCGGCGCGAAGCCGATCACCAGCGCGATGCAGGCGGCCACGCCCATGCCCGCACCCACGATCCGCTCGCAGCGCTCCGGCTGCGCCGCCAGGAAGCCGCCCAGCACCATGCCCGAAGCGCTGCCCAGCATGTAAGCGGTGAGGCAGGCGGCCACCAGGGCCAGCGGCACGTCGTGCAGGTGACGCGCAGCCTCGGGCGCGAAGGCCTGGACCACGCTGATCACGAAGGCGTAGAAGAAGAAGAACAGGAAGCACATCCACACGGCCGGGATGCGCAGGAAGCCGAAGGTTCCCTTCCAGGCAGGCGGGGCGGCTGGCGCCCTGGCCGGGCCGGCGGCGGGCGCGGCCTCGGTGAAGGCCAGGCGATCACGGTAGACGAGCAGCACGGCCAGCACGCCGAAGGCCAGCACGCCGGCCCCCACCAGGGCCACGCGCCAGGAGAAGGCCACGGCCAGCGGCACCAGCATCGCCGGCGCCAGGGCCCACCCCAGGGTGCCGGTGATGCCGTGGATGCTGTAGGCATGGCCCAGGCGCGGGCCGCTGACCTTGCGATTGAGGATGGTGAAGTCCACCGGGTGGAAGACGCCGTTGCCGGTGCCCGCGACCACGGCGAACAGCGCCAGCATCGCGTAGCTGGTGGAGGCGGCGAAACCGAAGGCGGCCAGGCCGATCAGGGCCAGGCCGGCAAACAGGATGGGGCGCGGCCCGTAGCGGTCCACCAGGAAGCCCGAGAGCGTCTGCACGCCGCAGGAGACGACGAAGAACACCGTCATGAGGAAGCCCAGCTCGATGTAGCCGACGCCGAAATCGTCCTTGAGCCAGGGGAACAGCGGCGCCAGCAGGAGCTGGCTGTAGTGGCTGATCAGGTGGGCGATGCCGACGAGGCCGATGACGGCCCCATCCTGCCGCAAGGGCACGTGCGCGAGGGTGCTGCTCATGCGCCCGATGCTAACGGCTGCGTGCCGCGGGCGCGGACACCCGCGCGACTGTCCTACTCGTGCACCGGGCCGATCCGGCGCAGGGGGCGCAGCGAGAGTTCGTGCAGCGCCATGCCGGCCAGCATCGCGGCGCAGAACACCCAGGCCTGCCAGTGGCCGGCGCCAGCCGACACCACCGCCGGCCCCGGGCAGAACCCGGCCAGGCCCCAGCCCACGCCGAAGGCGAGGTTGCCCACCACCAGCCGCCGGTCGATGCCGGCGGTGCCGGGCAGGTGCAGCGCGCCCCCCAGCAGGGACACGCCGCGCCGCTGCGCCAAGCGGAAGGCGACCAGGCCCACGCCGACGGCCCCGCCCATGACGAAAGCCAGCGACGGGTCCCAGGCGCCCGCGAGGTCCAGGAAGCCGAGGACCTTGCCGGGATCGGTCATGCCGGCGAGGATCAGGCCGAGGCCGAAAACCAGGCCGGTGAGGAATTCGACGATGCGTTGCATGGCAGGGCCCCCTCAGGCCAGCAGGTGGCGGACGACGAAGACGGTGGCGAAGCCCGCCGCCATGAAGGCCAGCGTGGCCACCAGCGAGCGCGGCGACAGCCGCGACAGGCCGCACACGCCGTGGCCGCTGGTGCAGCCCGACCCCAGGCGCGTGCCCCACCCCACCAGCAGCCCGGCGGCCACCAGCACCGGCGTGCCGGCCTCGATGCGCGGCGCGGGCGGGGCTGCGAACAGCGCCCACACCGCCGGGGCCGCGAGCAGGCCGGCGAGGAAGGACAGGCGCCAGGCCACGTCCCCGGCGCGGGGCCGCAGCAGCCCGCCGAGGATCCCGCTGATGCCCAGGATGCGGCCGCAGCACAGGATGAAGGCCGCCGCCGCCACGCCCAGGGCAATGCCGCCGGCCAGGGAGGTCCAGGGGGTGAAATGCGACCCGTCGATGGTCATGGCGTGTCTCCAGGGGCGCGCGTGCGCTCCCGCCTCTATATCATTGGTTGATTATTGATCGGTTCACCCGCGAAGGAGCCGCGATGACCCCCGAGATCGAATCCTTTTTCGACCCGGCCACCTGCACCTGGACCCATGTGGTCCACGCGGGCCAGGGCACGGCCTGCGCGGTGATCGACCCGGTGCTGGACTACGACGCGAAGGCCGGCCGCACCGCCACCCGCTCGGCGCAGCGGGTCGTCGACTTCGTGCAGGCACGCGGCCTGCGCGTGGAGTGGATCCTGGAGACGCACGCCCATGCCGACCACCTCAGCGCGGCGGCCTGGCTGCGCGGGCAGCTGGGCGGGCGCATCGGCATCGGCGCGCTGATTCCGCAGGTGCAGCGAGTCTTCAAGGCGCTGTTCCACCTGGAGTCGGACTTCGCGGCCGATGGTTCGCAATTCGACCACCTGTTCGAGGACGGCGAGACCTTCGCCATCGGCGCGCTGCAGGCCCGGGTGCTGGCGGTGCCGGGCCACACGCCGGCCTGCGTGGCCTTCGAGGTGGGGGATGCGGTGTTCGCCGGGGACACCCTGTTCCCGCCCGACGTGGGCACCGCGCGCTGCGACTTCCCGGGCGGCAGCGCGCAGCAGCTCTATCGGTCGGTGCGCCGCCTGCTGGCGATGCCGGGCACGACGCGCCTGTTCATGTGCCATGACTACCCGCCCGAGGGCCGCGCCCCCCGTTGCGAGACCACGGTGGCCGAGCAGCGCGCCGGCAACATCCACATCCGCGACGGCGTCGACGAGGCCGACTTCGTCGCCATGCGCACGAAGCGCGACGCGGGACTGGACAAGCCGCTGCTGATCATCCCCGCGATCCAGGTGAACATCCGCGCCGGCCGCCTGCCCGAGCCCGAGGCCAACGGCGTGAGCTACCTGAAGATCCCGCTGAACGCGCTGTGAACCGGCCATGGTGACCGTCTTCCGGCACAGCGAGGTCTGGGTGGTGGACTTCCGCCACGACGGCCGCCCGCGCCGCTGGCTCAAGGCGCTGCCCGCCGGCACCGACGGGCCGCAGACGCTGCAGGCGCAGCTGCAGGACCTGTACGGCGCGCGTGCCACGGCGATCACCGTGCGCCGGGCCACGCCCGCGGAGGACCAGGCCTACGTGCGCGGCGACCTGCCCCGCAACGCCTACTGCCCCAGCGGCCGGCAGCCCCTGACCGACCACGGGCCACCGCGCGGCCCGGAATGAAACAGGGCCCGCCGTCACATCGACGGCGGGCCCTGCGGGCCTGGCCCCACCCGGGTCAGGCAGGCTCGCCGAAGTGGAATACCCCGGGCTCGCGCACCGGGTCGACCTCCACCGGGATCACGCTCTTGGGCGGGAAGCGCCCCTCGAGGATCAGGCGGGACAGCGGGTTCTCGATCCGCTGCTGGATCGCGCGCTTCAGGGGCCGCGCGCCGAACACCGGGTCGAAGCCCACCTTGGCCAGTTCCTCCAGCGCGTGCGGCGACACCTGCAGCGTGAGGTCCATCTTCGCCAGGCGCTGCTCCAGCACCTTGAGCTGGATGGCGGCGATGCGCGCGATGTGGTCCGCGCCCAGGCCGTGGAACACCACGGTCTCGTCGATGCGGTTCAGGAACTCGGGGCGGAAGTGGTTCTTGAGTTCATCCCACACCGCCTCCTTCACGTCCTCGTAGGGCCTGCCGACCATGGCCTGGATCATGTGCGAGCCGATGTTGCTGGTCATCACGATCACCGCGTTCTTGAAGTCCACGGTGCGGCCCTGGCCGTCGGTGAGGCGACCATCGTCGAGGACCTGCAGCAGCACGTTGAAGACGTCGTGGTGGGCCTTCTCGACCTCGTCGAGCAGGATCACGCTGTACGGCTTGCGGCGCACCGCCTCGGTCAGGTAGCCGCCCTCCTCGTAGCCGACGTAGCCCGGAGGCGCGCCGATCAGGCGGGCCACCGAGTGCTTCTCCATGAACTCGCTCATGTCGATGCGAATGAGGTGCTCCTCGCTGTCGAACAGGAAGGTCGCCAGCGCCTTGCACAGCTCGGTCTTGCCCACGCCCGTGGGGCCCAGGAACAGGAAGGAGCCGGTGGGCCGGTTCGGGTCCGACAGGCCCGAGCGGCTGCGGCGGATGGCGTTGGCCACCGCGCTGATCGCCTCGTCCTGGCCGACCACGCGCTGGTGCAGGCGGTCCTCCATCTGCAGCAGCTTCTCGCGCTCGCCCTGCATCAGCTTGGACACCGGGATACCGGTGGCGCGCGCCACCACCTCGGCGATCTCCTCGGCGCCGACCTGGGTGCGAAGCAGCTGCGGCTTGCCGCTGCCGGCCTTGCCGCTTTCCTTGTCCTGCGCCTCCTTGAGCTTCTTCTCCAGCTCGGGCAGCTTGCCGTACTGCAGCTCGGCGACCTTGTTGAAGTCGCCCTTGCGGGTCAGGCCCTCGATCTGCTGGCGCAGGCGGTCGATCTCCTCCTTCACCTGGGCGGAGCCCTGGGCCTGGGCCTTCTCGGCCTTCCAGATCTCCTCGAGGTCGGCCTGCTCCTTGCGCAGCTTGCCGATCTCCTCCTCGATCAGGTCGAGCCGCTTGCGCGAGGCCTCATCGGTCTCCTTGCGCACGGCCTCGCGCTCGATCTGCAGCTGGATCAGGCGGCGATCGAGCTTGTCCATCACCTCGGGCTTGGAGTCGATCTCGATCTTGATCTTCGAGGCGGCTTCGTCGATCAGGTCGATCGCCTTGTCCGGCAGGAAGCGGTCGGTGATGTAGCGGTGCGAGAGCTCGGCGGCGGCCACGATGGCCGGGTCGGTGATCTCCACGCCGTGGTGCACCTCGTACTTCTCCTGCAGCCCGCGCAGGATGGCGATGGTGGCCTCGACGCTGGGCTCGCCGACCAGGATCTTCTGGAAGCGGCGCTCCAGCGCGGCGTCCTTCTCGATGTACTTGCGGTATTCGTCCAGGGTGGTGGCGCCGACACAGTGCAGCTCGCCGCGCGCCAGGGCCGGCTTGAGCATGTTGCCGGCGTCCATCGCGCCCTCGGCCTTGCCGGCGCCCACCATGGTGTGCAGCTCGTCGATGAAGACGATGGTCTGGCCCTCGTCCTTGGCCAGTTCGTTGAGCACGTTCTTCAGGCGCTCCTCGAACTCGCCGCGAAACTTGGCGCCCGCCAGCAGGGCCGCCATGTCCAGGGACAGCACCCGCTTGCCCTTGAGGCTCTCGGGCACCTCGCCGGCCACGATGCGCTGGGCCAGGCCCTCGACGATGGCGGTCTTGCCCACGCCGGGCTCGCCAATGAGGACGGGGTTGTTCTTGGTGCGCCGCTGCAGCACCTGGATGGCGCGGCGGATCTCGTCGTCGCGGCCGATCACCGGGTCCAGCTTGCCCTGGCGGGCGCGCTCGGTGAGGTCCAGGCAGTACTTCTTCAGCGCCTCGCGCTGGCCCTCGGCCTCGGGGTTGTCCACCTTCTCGCCGCCGCGCACCGCGTCGATGGCGGACTCGAAGGACTTGCGGGACAGCCCGTTCTCGCGGGCGATGCGGCCGATGTCGGCCTTGGAGTCGGTCAGCGCCAGCAGGAACAGCTCGCTGGCGATGTACTGGTCGCCGCGCTTGATGCCCTCCTTCTCGGCGGCCTGCAGCAGGCTCACCAGGTCGCGGCCGACCTGGACCTGCTCCTGGCCCTGCACCTGCGGGCGGCGGTGCATCGCGCCCTCGGCGGCGGCCAGCAGGCCGGGCACGTTCACCCCGGCGCGCTGCAGCAGCGCGCGCGGGCCGTCCTCCTGGCGCAGCATGGCCACGAGCAGGTGCTCCGGCTCGATGTAGGCGTGGTCGTTGCCCAGCGCGAGGCTCTGGGCCTCGTTCAGGGCTTCCTGGAACTTGGTGGTGAGTTTGTCGAGTCGCATGGCGTATCCGGTGAATTGAACCGCAGCTTTGGGCCCGTGCCGCGGATTTCAAGGGAGGAACGCCAGGGCGGGCTTGACCCGCGTCAATCCGGCCGGTGTCAGCCGGCCTTGACCGCCTCCTTCGAGAACCCGGCGATGCGCTTGTAGTTCTCGGAGATCTCGCGCAGCTCGGCCTGGCTGATCAGGTCGTCGATGTGGCGGAACGGCTTGCCGCCGCTCAACTCGTCGACCTTGATGTTGATGAAGTCGGGCGGGACGCTGCGGTTGGTCTGCACCACCCGGGCGGTGGGCTCCAGCCGCGCCTTTTCATAGGCGGCCAGGGCATCGACCGGGTCCGGCGTCATGGACAGGATGTCGGCCAGCGTGCGGGCGTCGATCAGGCCCTGGGCCGAGCCGTTGGAGCCGCGCGGGTACATCGGGTGCGCGGCGTCGCCCATGAAGGTGACCCGGCCGAAGGTCCACTGCGGCACCGGGTCCTTGTCGACCATCGGGTACTCCAGGATCTGCTGGGCCCCGCGGATCAGGGCCGGCACGTCCAGCCAGTCGAAGCGCCAGTCGGCGAAGATGGCCTCGAAGTCGGCCACGTCGCCGGGGCGGTTCCAGTCGTTCATGGCCTCGCCCTCGCGCTGGATCTCGGCCATCCAGTTGATCAACTGGTTGCCCTGCCCGTCCACGTTGTCGACGATCGGGTAGATCACCATCTTGCCGGTGTGGATCGAGCCCACGCGCAGGTAGCTCTTGCCGGTGAGGATCGGCTTGTGCACCGTGACCCCGCGCCAGGTGTTGATGCCGGCGAAGGCCATCTTCTCGTTCGGGTAGAACTGGCGGCGGATCGCCGAGTTCACGCCGTCGCAGGCGATGACCACGTCGGCCCGCACCGGCGGGCGGGCGTTGCCCTGGGCGTCGGTGAAGCGGATCGTCGCACCCGAGGCGTCCTGGTCCACCCCGACGCAGCGGTGGTCGGTGTGGATGCGGCCCTCGCCGATCACGGACTGCGCGTGGTCGTAGAGGATGCGGTGCAGCCGGCCGCGGTGGATGCCCACCTCCGGCACCGGGTAGCCCGCATGCCGCCCGCGCGGCTCGCGGTAGATGAACTGGCCCCAGCGGTTGAAGAACACGCTCTCCAGGTTCTCGATGCCGGCGGCCTCCAGCTGCGGCTGCACGCCCAGGGCCGCCAGCTCCCGCATGGCATGCGGCAGCAGCGTGATGCCCACGCCCAGCTCCTTGACCTCGGGCACGGCCTCGTAGACGTCGCAGGCGATGCCGCGCTGGTGCAGCGACAGGGCGAGGCCCAGGCCGGCGATGCCGCCGCCCACGACCGCGATGCGCTTGCCTTGGTGCGTGAATCCCATGGCGTTCTCCCCGTTACTCCGCGGCGATCCCGTTGCGCTTGATCACCTCGCCCCAGCGCGGGTAGTCCTTGGCGGCGATGGCGCCGAGCTCCTGCGGGGTGGAGAAGGCGGCGTCCATGCCGCCCTTGCCCAGGATCTCCTTGACCTCGGGCGTCTTCATGATCGCCACGATCTCGTTGTTCAGGCGGCTGGTGACGGCCTGCGGGGCCTTTGCCGGCACGAAGAAGGCGTACCACAGGTCCACGTCCACGCCCTTGACGCCCAGCTCCTCGAAGGTGGCCACCTCGGGCGCCACCGGGTGGCGCTTGGGGCTGCCCACGGCCAGCGCGTTGAGGCGGCCGGCCTTGACCATGCCGGCGGCGATGTGCACCGGCAGGAAGCCGACGTTGACCTCGCCGGCCAGCAGGTCCTGCTGGTAGCCGGCGGTGCCGCGGTACGGCACGTGCAGCATGAAAGAGCCGGTGCGGGCCTTGAACAGCTCCATCGCCATGTGGTGCGGCGTGCCCACGCCCGGCGAGCCGAAGCTGATGCTGCCCGGCCTGGCCTTGACCGCGGCGATCAGGTCCTGCATGGACTTCAGGTTCGTCTTCGGGTTGGCCACCAGCATCAGCGTGCCCCAGGCGGCCATGGAGACCGGCTGGAAGTCGTTGATCGGGTGGAACGGCACGTTCTTGTACATCTGCGACGCCATCAGCATGGTGTTGGCGCCCATGAGGACGGTGTGGCCGTCGGTGGACTTGGCCACCGCGTCGGCGCCGATGTTGCCGCTGGCGCCGGGCTGGTTCTGGACCACCACCGGCTGGCCGAGGCGCTCGGCCAGCCGCGGCGCGACGGCGCGGGCGATGGTGTCCATGCCGGTGCCGGCGGTGAACGGCACGATGATCTTGACGGTCTGCGTGGGCCAGGCCGGGGCCTGGGCCAGCGCACCGGTGGCGGCCAGGCCGGCCGAAGCAGCGCAGGCGGCGATCAGTGCGCCGCGGCGGGTGATGCCGAAAGTCATGGCGGGAGTCTCCTTGGGGTCGTTCTGCGGCGGTCTCAACGCAGCTTGAACACGGTTTCCGCGTTGGTCTGGAAGAACTGCTTCTTCGCCTCGGGCGACATGGCCATGTCGTCGAGGATGTTCACCTCGTCGGGCGCGTACTGGTAGGGGTAGTCCATCGCGTACAGCACGCGGTCGGCGCCCATGAAGTCCTGCGCGAACTTGATGGCATGCGGCCAGGCCACGCCGCTGTTGGTGACGTAGAAGTTCTCGCGCAGGTACTCGCTGGGCCGGCGCTGGATCGGCTTCATGCTCTCGTAGCGCTGGGAGCGCACGGTGGCGGCGTGCATGTAGTCCAGGCGGTAGGCCCAGTACGGCAGCGCCTCGCCCATGTGGCCCAGGATCATGCGCAGCTTGGGGAAGCGGTCGAATACGCCGGCGGCGATGATGCGCATGGCGTGCAGGCCGGTCTCCACGCCGAAGCCGTAGATCGCGCCGTCCAGGCCCGCCTCGGCGAAACGCTCGTACATGCCGGGCGGCAGCGAGTTGGGGTGCAGGTAGATCGGCGCGTCGTGCGCCTCGGCGGCGGCGAAGATGTCCCAGAACTTCGTGTCCGAGAGGTACTCGCCCTGGGTGTGGGAATTGATCACCACCGCGTTGATGCCCAGCTTCGTCACGCCGCGCTCGATCTCCTTGGCGGCGGCGGCCGGGTCCTGCGGCGCCACGGCGAGCATGCCGGCGTAGCGGGTCGGGTGGCGCCGGATCGCGTCGGCCAGGAAGTCGTTGGCGGTGCGCGCGAAGGACACCGCGGTGGCGGTGTCCATCACCTGCACGCCCGGCGAGGTCAGGGCCAGCACGGCGACGTCGATGCCGGCGTCGTCCATGTGCTTCAGGCGCAGGTCGTCCATGTCGACCAGGCAGCGCATGATGTGCTGGGCGCGCTCGCTGGGGCTGGACATGTAGAAGCCCATGAGGCCCTTGAAGCCGGCGTCGCAGTCACCGCGCTCGAAGATGCGGCGGTAGATATCCAGCATCTCCGGCGGCGCGAAGGCCTCCTCGGTGGCGATGCGCTTGTAGGGGGCGGGGCCGGGGCGGCGGGTCGTGCCGGTGTCGGGCATCCGGATGTCGATCAATGCGGTCTCCTGTTTTTTCCTTGATTTGGATCAAGCGACTTTAATTAGGCATGAAATCAATAACAATACGCCGATTCGTGCGCTCAGCTTTTCCAGATCGAGACAAATCATGGACACCCTGGCCAACCTGCGAGCCTTCATCGCCGCCGCCGAGACCGGCAGCTTTTCCGAGGTGGCGCGGCGCACGGGGCTCGCGCCCTCGGTGATCGCCAAGCGCGTCGACCAGCTCGAATGGCGCATCCGCGCGCCGCTGTTCACCCGCTCGACCCGCAAGCTCACGCTGACCGACGTGGGCGAGCGCTACCTGCCGGTGCTGCGCCACCTGGTGCGCCAGATGGACAGCACCCTGGACGGCATGGCCCAGGCCGACGGCGCGCTGGAGGGCCACATCCGCATCAAGGTGCCCAGCACCCTGGGCGTGCTGTTCCTGTGCGGCCTGCTCAATGAGTTCCTCGCGGCCCAGCCCCTGGTGAGCCTGGAGGTGGTTCTCGCGGACCGCTCGGTCAACCCGGTGGAGGAAGGCTTCGACCTGGCCCTGGGGGCGCGGCCCGAGTCGTACGGCGGCGTGGTGGACCACCCGCTGTGCCCGGTGCGCCGGCGCCTGGTGGCCTCGCCCGCCTACCTCGCGCGAGCCGGCACGCCGCAGGTGGCCACCGACCTGGCCGGGCACGACTGCCTGGTGCTCTCCACCACCGGCACGCGCTGGGAGCTGCACGGGCCGCAGGGCCTGGTGGGGGTGGACGTGCGCGCGCGCCTGCGCACCAACGACGGCATCGCCCTGCGCAACGCCGCGCACGACGGCCTGGGCATCGCCCTGCTGGCGGACTACCTGGTCGCCCCCGGCCTGGGCCGCGGCGAGCTGCTCGAGGTGCTGCCGGACCTGCAACTGCCCGACCTCTGGCTCAAGGCCATGGTGCCCGCCAGCCGCGGCGAGCTGCCCCGCATCCGCGCGCTGCTGCAGTGGCTGTCGCAGCGCATGGCGCAGATGGCGCTGGGCGAGGGCTTCGTGTTCGAGTCGCGCCCGGCGGCGGCGGAAGCGGCCGGCTGCGCGGCCGCCTGAACGCCGCTTCCGTTATTCTTGGCGCGCCCCCAGCCCGACACCCCATGACGATGAAGACCTCCCTCCTGCGCCGCGGCCTGATGGCCGCCGTGGCGGCCGCCGCCTGCGGCGCCCTGCCCGCCTTCGCCCAATCCACCACCCCGGTGCGCATCCTCGTGGGCTTCCCGCCCGGCGGCGGCACCGACGCCATCGCCCGCACCCTGGCCGACAAGCTGAAGGACCAGCTCGGCGTGCCGGTGGTGGTGGAGAACCGGGCCGGCGCCGGCGGCCAGCTCGCGGGCCAGGCGCTCAAGGCCGCCGCACCCGACGGCCACACCTTTTTCCTGAGCCACGACCACAGCATCTCGATCCTGCCGCTGACGATCAAGGAGCCCGGCTTCGACCCGGCGAAGGACTTCGTGCCGGTGGCCGGCTTCGCCACCTTCGCCAACGCCCTGGCCGTCTCCGGCGGCACACCCGCCAAGACGATGGCCGAGTACGTCGCCTGGGTCCGCAGCCACGGCGGCAAGGACACCATCGGCGTGCCGGCCCCTGCCTCGATCCCCGAGTTCCTGGTGGGCCTGGTGGGCGCCCGCTACCAGCTCGACGTGCAGGCCGCCCCCTACCGCGGCAGCGCGCCGATGCTGGCCGACATGATGGGCAACCAGATCAAGGCCGGTGTGGGCTCCATCCCCGACTTCATCGAGGCCCACAAGGCCGGCAAGCTGCGCGTGGTGGCCGTGATCGGCGACAAGCGCCAGGCCCTGCTGCCCGACGTGCCCACCTTCACCGAGCTGGGCTTCGCCAACCTCGAGGACCTGCCGTACTACGGCCTGTTCGCCCCGGCCGGCACGCCCGCGGCGGTGGTCGAGCGCATGAACCAGGCGCTGGCCCGGGTCGTGGCCCTGCCCGAGGTGCGCGAGCGCCTGGCCGGCATGGGACTGACGGTGGCCTACCAGCCGCAGGCGCAGTTCGCGACCGTGGTGCGCCGGTACACCCAGACCTGGGAGCGCATCATCAAGGCCTCCGGCTTCCAGCCGAAGTGACCCTCGCGCGCGCCCGCCCGGGCCGGCGTGGGGCGGGGGCCCTGCAGGCCCGCGCCGTCACCCGTTGGCGGACGCGATGCCCCAGCGGGCCAGCGCCGCGTCGTCCGCCACGCGGGCATCGACCCAGCGGGCGCCCTCGGGCGTCTGTTCCTTCTTCCAGAACGGCGCCTGCGTCTTGAGGTAGTCCATCAGGAACTCGCAGGCCTGGAAGCTTTCGCCGCGGTGCGCCGAGGTCACGGCCACCAGCACGATCTGGTCCTTCAGCGCCAGCGGGCCGACGCGGTGGATCACCTTGACGCCGCGGATGTCGAAGCGGCGGTGCGCCTCGTCGATCATGGCCTCGATGGCCTTCTCGGTCATGCCGGGGTAGTGCTCCAGCTCCATCGCGCTGACGTCCTGGCCGTCATTGCGGTCACGCACGGTGCCGACGAAGGCGCAGACCGCGCCCACGCCGCCGTCCTGCGCGCGCAGCGCGGCGACCTCGGCGGACAGGTCGAAGTCGGCAGCCTGGATGACGACGCGCGCCGCCATGGTCAGCCCCCGGTCACCGGCGGGAAGAACGCCACCTCGGCGCCCTCGCGCAGGGAGGCGGACTCGTCGGCCATCACCTGGTCCAGCGCCAGGCGCACGGCCTTGCCGCGGGCCAGGGCCTCGGCATGGGCGCCGCCGCGGGCGATCAGCTCGTCACGCAGCGCACCGAGGGTGGCGGCGGCGGTGGACAGGGTCTCGCCCGGTCCCAGGGCCTCGCGGATCGAGGCGAAGTAGCGGATTCGCAGCGTGGTCATTGCAGCAGGTCGGCGAAGGCGATGAAGGATACGGCCTCGCCGCGCGCGATCGTGGTGCCGGCGGGAATGTCCACGACGCCGTCGCCCCAGGCGGCCGAGGTCAGCACGCCGGAGCTCTGGTTCGGGAACAGGTCCAGCCCGCCCTGGGCGTTGCGGCGCACCCGCGCGAACTCGCGGCGCTTGTCGGCGCGGGGCCAGTCGAAGTGGGCCGGCAGGCGCGTCACCGGCGGCCAGGTGGCGGCCACGCCCTGCAGCTTCAGCAGGAAGGGACGCACCAGCAGCAGGAAGGTGATGAAGCTGGACACCGGGTTGCCGGGCAGGCCGATGAAGTGGGCCTCGCCCACCCGCCCGTACGCAAACGGCTTGCCGGGCTTCATGGAGATCTGCCACAGGTCCAGCGCACCGAGCTGCTGCACCGCGGGCTTGATGTGGTCCTCCTCGCCGACGGACACGCCGCCGCTGGTGAGGATCAGGTCGTTGGCCTGCGCCGCCTCGCGCAGGGCTGCCAGGGTGGCCTCGCGGTTGTCCGGCACGATGCCCAGGTCGCGGACCTCGCAGCCCAGTCGCTGCAGCAGGGCGCGCAGGAAGAAGCGGTTGGAGTTGTAGATGGCGCCGGGCTTCATCGCCTCGGGCGGCACCTCGCCGGGCATCACCAGCTCGTCGCCGGTGGAGAACAGCGCAACGCGCGGCCGGGCCGCGACGCGCAGGCTCGCCAGCCCGATGCTGGCGGCCAGGCCCAGCGACGCGGGCGAGAGGCGCTCGCCGGCCCGCAGCACCACGGCGCCGCGGGTCACGTCCTCGCCGCTGCGGCGGATCCACTGGCCGACCTTGGGAGGCTGGAGCACGCGCACCGAGCCCTCCCCCGCCGGCTCGGTGTCCTCCTGCATCACGATGGCGTCGGCGCCCTCGGGCACCGGCGCGCCGGTGAAGATGCGGGCCGCGCTGCCGGCGGCCAGGGGCGCGCCGAAGCTGCCGGCCGGGATGCGCTGGCTCACGGGCAGCACCACGCCGGGCTGGGCGCAGTCGGCGGACCGCACGGCATAGCCGTCCATGGAGCTGTTGTCCTGCGGCGGCACCTGCAGCGCGGACACCAGGTCCTGCGCCAGCACGCGGCCGTCAGCCTCGAAGGTGGCCACGGACTCGGTGCGGCCCAGGGAACGCGCGTGTTCCAGGAGCTGGGCCAGCGCCTCATCCAGCGGGCGCAGCGGGGCGCGGGGGGCGTTCATGCGTAATGCTCCGGGTCGTAGTCGAAGCGGTCGCCGTTCTCGACCAGCCAAGCGGCCACCGCCTGCGGGTCGTTCAGGTCCAGGACGGGGCGCAGGGTCTCCTGCGGCAGGCGGGCCGCATCGTCGGTGGCGATGGCGGCGACGAAGGCGTCCTCGGGGTAGCGCACGGGCTGGCCGGCCTCGGCGCGCCAGACCTCGACCTTCTTCAGGTTGCTGTCCTTGAAGCCCTCGACGAGCACCCAGTCGACGCCGTCGTACAGCTCGGCGATCAGCTGGTGCACCGTGAGTTTGGCCTCCCGCTCGAACTCGCGCATCAGCGCCAGCCGGCGGCTGGAGGCGACCACCACCTCGAAGGCGCCGGCCGCGCGGTGGCGGTGGCTGTCCTTGCCGGGGTGGTCGACATCGAAGGCGTGGTGGGCATGCTTGACCACCGACACGCGCAGGCCCCGCGCCTTCAGCGCGGGGATCAGGCGTTCGACCAGCGTCGTCTTGCCCGAGCCGGAGTACCCGGCGAAGCCAACCACCTTCATGCGGGACCTGCCCTTACTGGCAATGCGTGGTGATGTACTGCTTGACGCGGTCCACGTCGGCCGGCAGCACGGTGACCCGCTTGGGCAGGTCCTCGATGCCGGCGAACTTGGCCGGGCGGTCCGGCTCGCGGCCCAGGGCCTCGACGATGGTGGCGGCGAACTTGATCGGCAGCGCCGTCTCCAGCACGATCATCGGGACGCCCGGCTCCATCTGCTCGCGCGCCACCTTCACGCCGTCGGCAGTGTGGGTGTCGATCATCACGCCGAAGCGCTCGAAGGTGTCGCGGATGGTGGCGAGGCGGTTCGCATGCGTGCTCCTGCCGCTGGCGAAGCCGTAGGTCTCGCGCGCGGCCTTCACCTCGGCCGGCAGGTCGAAGCGGCCGGCCGAAGACAGCGCGTCGCCGAACAGGCCCTTGACCTTGGCGCCGTCACGACCGAGCAGGTCGAACACGAAGCGCTCGAAGTTGCTGGCCTTGGAGATGTCCATCGAGGGGCTGGAGGTCTCGAAGGTGTCGGCGCTGCCACGCACGCGGTAGGTGCCGGTGCGGAAGAACTCGTCGAGGACGTCGTTCTCGTTGGTGGCGGCGACCAGTTTGGCAACCGGCAGGCCCATCATGCGGGCCACGTGGCCGGCGCAGATGTTGCCGAAATTGCCCGAGGGCACGGTGAAGCTGACCTTCTGGTCGTTGGACGTCGTGGCCTGGAAGTAGCCGGCGAAGTAATACACCACCTGGGCCACGAGGCGGGCCCAGTTGATGGAGTTCACCGTGCCGATGCGCCACTTGCGCTTGAACTCGAGGTCGTTGGAGACGGCCTTGACGATGTCCTGGCAGTCGTCGAACACGCCCTCGACGGCGAGGTTGTGGATGTTGGCGTCCTGCAGGCTGAACATCTGGGCCTGCTGGAAGGGGCTCATGCGGCCATGCGGCGACGTCATGAACACGCGCACGCCCTGCTTGCCCCGCATGGCGTACTCGGCGGCGCTGCCGGTGTCGCCGGAGGTGGCGCCCAGGATGTTCAGCTGCTCGCCGCGGCGGCCCAGCTCGTACTCGAACAGGTTGCCCAGCAGCTGCATGGCCATGTCCTTGAAGGCCAGCGTGGGGCCGTTGGACAGGGCCTCGAGGTACAGGCCGTCCTCGAGCTTCTTCAGGGGCACGATCTCGCGCGTGCCGAAGACTTCCTCGGTGTAGGTCTTGCGGCAGATGGCGCGCAGGTCCTCGGCGGGGATGTCGTCGATGTACAGCGAGAGGATCTCGAACGCGAGGTCCGCATAGGCCAGGCCGCGCCAGCGCGCGAGCGTGGCACCATCGACCTGGGGATAGCGCTCGGGCAGGTAGAGGCCGCCATCGGGGGCCAGGCCCTCGAGGAGGATCTCGCAGAAATGCTTGCGGTCCGGGTGGCCGCGGGTCGACAGGTACAGCATCAGGCGAGTTCTTCCTTGCGGATGCGGGTGACGGGCGACAGCACCGACGGCAGGCCCTGCAGCTTGGCGAGCACGTCGTTCATGGTGCCCTCGCGGGTGTTGTGCGTGAGGATGATCAGGTCGGTCTGCTTCTCGCCCTCGCCGGCCTCACGCTGGAGCACCGCGTCGATGGAGATGCCGGCGCCGGCCAGCAGGCTGGTGACCTGGGCCAGCACGCCCGGCTCGTCGGCCACGCGCAGGCGCAGGTAGTAGCTGGTGACGACCTCGGACATCGGCAGCACCGGCAGGTCGGTCATCTGGTCCGGCTGGAAGGCCAGGTGCGGCACGCGGTGGGCCGGGTCGGAGGTGTGCAGGCGGGTGATGTCGACCAGGTCGGCGATCACGGCGCTGGCGGTGGGCTCGCTGCCCGCGCCCTTGCCGTAGTACAGCGTGGTGCCGACGGCGTCGCCCTGCACCACCACCGCGTTCATCGCGCCTTCCACGTTGGCCAGCAGGCGCTTGGTGGGCACCAGGCTCGGGTGGACGCGCAGCTCGATGCCCTTGTCCGTGCGCTTGGTGATGCCCAGGAGCTTGATGCGGTAGCCCAGTTGCTCGGCGTAGCGGATGTCCTGCGCGGCGAGCTTGGTGATGCCCTCGACATAGGCCTTGTCGAACTGCACCGGGATGCCGAAGGCGATGGCCGACAGGATGGTCGCCTTGTGCGCGGCGTCCACGCCCTCGATGTCGAAGGTCGGGTCGGCCTCGGCGTAGCCCAGGCGCTGGGCCTCCTTCAGGACCACGTCGAAGTCGAGGCCCTTGTCTCGCATCTCGGACAGGATGAAGTTGGTGGTGCCGTTGATGATGCCGGCCAGCCACTGGATGCGGTTGGCGGTCAGGCCCTCGCGCAGCGCCTTGATGATCGGGATGCCGCCGGCCACCGCAGCCTCGAAGGCCACCATCACGCCGCGGCGGTGCGCGGCGGCGAAGATCTCGGTGCCGTGCACGGCCAGCAGCGCCTTGTTGGCGGTGACCACGTGCTTGCCGGCCTCGATGGCCTCCATCACCAGCTGGCGGGCGATGCCGTAGCCACCAATGAGCTCGACGACGATGTCGATGTCCGGATTGGCGATGACGGCGCGGGCGTCATTCACCACGCGGGCGGCGTCGCCCACCACGGCCTGGGCACGGGCGGTGTCGAGGTCCGCCACCATGGCGATCTCGATACCGCGGCCGGCGCGGCGCATGATCTCCGTCTGGTTGCGCTGGAGGACGTTGAACACGCCGCTGCCGACGGTGCCGATGCCAAGCAGGCCGACTTGAATGGGTTTCATCACGAAGCTCTTATCTGTCTCTGGACGGTGGAAGGGAAATGGGGCGCGCTCGCTGCGGGCTCAGTCGGTGCCCATGCGGCGGCGGTACTGCGCCAGGAACTTCGCGATGCGGCTGATCGCCTCGCGCAGGTCGTCCTCATGGGGCAGGAACACGATGCGGAAATGGTCGGGGCTGGGCCAGTTGAAGCCGGTACCTTGCACCAGCATCACGCGGGTCTCCTGCAGCAGCTCCAGGAAGAACTGGCGGTCGTCCTTGATCGGGTAGACCGCCGGGTCCAGGCGCGGGAACATGTACAGGGCCGCCTGCGGCTTGACGCAGGTCACGCCGGGAATGGCGGTGATCAGCTCGTAGGCCAGGTCACGCTGGCGGCGCAGGCGCCCGCCTTCCTTGACCAGGTCATCGATGCTCTGGTAGCCGCCCAGCGCGGTCTGGATCGCGTACTGGCCCGGCACGTTGGCGCACAGGCGCATGTTCGAGAGCATGTTCAGGCCCTCGATGTAGTCGGCCGCGGCCTTCTTGTCTCCCGAGATCACCAGCCAGCCGGCACGGTAGCCGCAAGAGCGGTAGCTCTTGGAGAGCGAGTTGAAGGTCAGCGTGACCACGTCGGTCGACAGGCTGCCGATGGCGGTGTGGACCACCCCGTCGTACAGCACCTTGTCGTAGACCTCGTCGGCCAGGATCACCAGGCCGTGCTCACGGGCGATCGCCACGATCTGCTTCAGCAGCTCGGGCGAGTACAGCGCGCCGGTGGGGTTGTTCGGGTTGATGACGACGATGCCCTTGGTGCGCGGCGTGATCTTGGCGCGGATGTCGTCGAGGTCAGGCATCCAGCCATTGGCCTCGTCGCACAGGTAGTGCACCGGCTTGCCGCCGGACAGCGTGGTGGCCGCAGTCCACAGCGGGTAGTCGGGCGCGGGCAGCAGCAGCTCGTCGCCGTCATTGAGCAGCGCGTTGGTCGCCATGTGGATCAACTCGCTGGCGCCGTTGCCCAGGTAGATGTCGTCGAGCGTGACGCCCTGGATGCCCTGCTCCTGGGTGCGGTGCATCACCGCCTTGCGCGCGGAGAAGATGCCCTTGCTGTCGGAGTAGCCCGCCGAGTTCGGCAGGTTGCGGATCATGTCCTGCTGGATCTCCTCGGGCGCATCGAAGCCGAACACGGCGAGGTTGCCGATGTTGAGCTTGATGATCTTGTGGCCCTCGTCCTCCATGCGGCGGGCGGCATCCATGATCGGTCCACGGATGTCGTACAGCACATTGGCCAGCTTGTTGGATTTCTGGATGGTCTTCAAGGCCCCTCCGGCAAAGCGTCGCTCGGGTGAAAACCTATAATTTGACCATAGTTGACGTGCCATGAAGCTGCAACCCGACCGCTCCACCGCCCAGACCATCACCGGCCACGGCCCGGGGTGGGTCGCCATCAATGGCGAACGCATCGACCACAGCCTCATCGTGGGCTCCGGCGGCGAGCGCATCGCCTGGGCCGGCGGGACATTCGAGCAACTCGACGCCAGCCATTTCGAGGCGCTCGCCAGGCTCGACGTGGAGGTGGTGATCTTCGGCAGCGGCAGCCGCATCCGCTTCCCCCGCCCCGCCTGGCTGGCCCCCCTGATCGCCCGGCGCATCGGCCTGGAGACCATGGACACCGCGGCGGCCTGCCGCACCTACAACATCCTGGCCCAGGAAGGCCGCACCGTCGCCGCGGCGCTGCTGCTGGAACCGGCCGCCTGATGGCGCGACACACCCGCCGGCCGGGTTGAACGTTTCGGGTAAAATCGCGGGTTCAGCGCAGCCCCACACCGCGCAACAACGACCAAATTACTGTCACACGAGTACAAATCCATGGCGATCGTTGTCAACAAACTCATCCCCGAATTCGAGGCGAACGCCACGGGCGGCATCAAGGTGACCAACACCACCCACCTGGGCCAGGTGCTCGTTCTGTACTTCTACCCCAAGGACAACACGCCGGGCTGCACCACCGAGGCCATGCAGTTCCGCGACAAGTACAAGGACTTTGTGAAGGCCGGTGCCACCGTCTTCGGCGTCTCCCGCGACAACATGAAGTCCCATGACGACTTCAAGGCCAAGCTGGAACTGCCCTTCGAGCTGATCGCCGACACCGAGGAAAAGATGTGCCACATGTTCGGCGTGGTCAAGAACAAGATCATGTACGGCAAGAAGGTCAAGGGCATCGAGCGCAGCACCTTCCTGATCGGCGCCGACGGCATCCTCAAGCAGGAGTGGCGCGGCCTGAAGGTCCCGGGCCACGTGGACGAGGTCCTGAAGGCCGTCAAGCTGCTGAAGAAGGCGGCCTGACGCCGGGCCGCAACAGGCACCGACCCTGTCGGTTGTCGTGTCAATCGGCCCGTGCATAATGGGTTCATGCCGTTGTCCCTGACGCCCTGCGTCAACACCGCCAGCCCCGACAAAGCCGCCCGGCTCGCCCGGCGGCTTTTTTGTTTTTCTTCGCCACTTCCAACCGGGAATTCCTCGTCGTATGCCGCTGCCCCCCGCCCCCACCAAGCGTGCCGCCCTCCTGCCGCCGCAGGCGTTTGACGCCCCGGCCCGTTCCCCGCACAAGGCAGCCCGGAAATCGGAGGCGGCATCCCCCACCGGCAGCCCGTTGCCTGAGCGCGCCCAGATCGAGGACCTGGACCCGCGCAGCGGCGGCGGCGAGTCCGAGGTGATGGCGCTGTTCGAGACGCCCGCCGCGCCGCCGGCCGCCAAACCCGCCGGCCGCCGCAAGGCCGCCCCCGCCGAGGCCAGCGCCCCGGAAGCTCGTACGCGCAAGACCAAGCCGAAGGCCTCCGGCCCCACCAAGCTGTTCGTGCTGGACACCAACGTGCTGATGCACGACCCGATGTGCCTGTTCCGCTTCGAGGAGCACGACATCTTCCTGCCGATGATCGTGCTGGAGGAGCTCGACGGCCACAAGAAGGGCATGACCGAGGTCGCCCGCAACGCCCGCCAGGCCAGCCGCTCGCTCGACGCCCTCGCCGACGCCCAGGGCGCCGACATCGGCAAGGGCCTGAAGCTGGACACCTCCGGCCACGTGGAGGCCGGCGGATGCCTGTTCTTCCAGACCCAGGCGCTGGCCAACCCCCTGCCCAGCACCCTGCCCCAGGGCAAGGCGGACAACCAGATCCTGGGCGTGGTGCAGGCCCTGCGCGAGCAGCATCCCGGCCGCGACGTGGTGCTGGTCTCCAAGGACATCAACATGCGGGTCAAGGCCCGGGCCCTGGGCCTGGCCACCGAGGACTACCGCAACGACAAGACCATCGACGACCTGGACCTGCTGTACGCCGGCAGCCTCGCCCTGCCCCCGGACTTCTGGGCCAAGCACGGCAAGACGGTGGAGAGCTGGCAGAACGGCCAGCACACCTACTACCGCATCACCGGCCCGATCGTGCCGAGCCTGCTGATCAACCAGTTCGTGTACTTCGAGGCGCCGGGCGAGCCGAGCCTGTACGCCCGCGTGACCGAGATCCGCGGCAAGACCGCGGTGCTGCGCACGCTCAAGGACTACGGCCACCTGAAGAACGCGGTCTGGGGCGTGACCACCCGCAACCGCGAGCAGAACTTCGCGATGAACCTGCTGATGGACCCCGAGGTCGACTTCGTCACCCTCACCGGCACCGCGGGTACCGGCAAGACGCTGATGGCCCTGGCCGCCGGGCTGACCCAGGTGCTGGACGACCGCCGCTACACCGAGATCATCATGACCCGCGCCACGGTGAGCGTGGGCGAGGACATCGGCTTCCTGCCCGGCACCGAGGAAGAGAAGATGGGCCCCTGGATGGGCGCGCTGGACGACAACCTCGAGGTGCTGGCCAAGACCGAGACCAGCGCCGGCGAATGGGGCCGCGCAGCCACCAACGAGTTGATCCGCAGCCGCATCAAGATCAAGAGCATGAACTTCATGCGCGGCCGCACCTTCCTGAACAAGTACCTGATCATCGACGAGGCGCAGAACCTCACGCCCAAGCAGATGAAGACCCTGATCACCCGCGCGGGCCCGGGCACCAAGATCATCTGCATGGGCAACCTGGCGCAGATCGACACGCCCTACCTCACCGAGGGCTCGTCGGGCCTGACCTTCGCGGTCGACAAGTTCAAGGGCTGGCCGCACAGCGGCCACATCACCCTGGCGCGCGGCGAGCGTTCGCGCCTGGCGGATTTCGCGTCGGAAGTGCTGTAAAGGGCGGCACACCCAACGAATTGGGCCTGCCTCGCGCAGGCCCTTTTTTCTGGCCGCTCAGAAGTCGTCGTACGCGCCGGAGGCCAGCGACTCGAACTTCGTCAGCTGCTTCATGAACGCCAGCTTGGCCGTGCCGGTGGGGCCGTTACGCTGCTTGCTGATGATGATCTCGGCGACGCCGGGCTCCTTGGAGTCCTTGTTGTAGTAGTCGTCGCGGTAGATGAACATGATCACGTCCGCGTCCTGCTCGATGGCGCCGGATTCGCGCAGGTCCGACATCATCGGGCGCTTGTCGGTGCGCGACTCCACGCCCCGCGACAGCTGCGACAGCGCGATCACCGGGCAGCCCAGTTCCTTGGCCAGCATCTTCAGGCCGCGCGAGATCTCGCCCACGGCGGTGGCGCGGTTCTCGTCGGCGCTGCTGCCGGACACCGACATCAGCTGCAGGTAGTCGATCACGATCAGGCCCAGCTTGCCGCCGCACTGGCGCGCCAGGCGGCGGGCGTTGGCGCGCAGCTCGCTCACCGTCAGGCCCGGGGTTTCGTCGATGTGCAGCTGCACCGAACGCAGCTTCTCGATGGCCTCGGTCAGCCGCGGCCATTCATCGTCGGTCAGCTTGCCGGTGCGCAGGTGGCCCTGGTCGATGCGGCCGATCGAACCCACGATACGCACGGCCAGCTGGGCAGCGCCCATTTCCATCGAGAACACCGCCACCGGCAGCTCCTCGTTGATGGCCACGTGCTCGGCGATGTTGATCGCGAACGAGGTCTTGCCCATGGAGGGCCGCGCCGCCAGGATGATCAGGTCACCGGCCTGCAGGCCGGAGGTCATGCGGTCCAGGTCGTAGAAGCCGGTGGGGATGCCGGTGATGTCGGCCGGGTTGTCGGCCATCTCCTGCACCCGGTCCATGAGGTCGATCACCAGCGAGCCCAGGTCGTGGAAGCCCTGCTTGGAGCGCGTGCCCTCCTCGCCGATGTGGAAGATCTTCTGCTCGGCCTCGTCGAGGATGCGGTCCACCGGCTTGCCCTGCGGGTTGAAGGCGGCGGTGGCGATCTCGTCGGAGGCGGTGACCAGCTTGCGCAGGATCGCGCGCTCGCGCACGATTTCCGCGTAGCGGCGGATGTTGGCCGCGCTGGGCACGTACTGCGCCAGCGAGTTCAGGTAGGCCAGGCCGCCGATCTCGTCCGACTTGCCCAGGCTCTGCAGCGCCTCGAACACCGTGATCACGTCGGCCGGCTTGGTGCCGTTGATCAGGTCGGCGATGGCCTTGAAGACCAGGCGGTGCTCGTAGCGGTAGAAGTCGCCCTCGGTGAGCAGGTCGCCGATGCGGTCCCAGGCGCCGTTGTCGAGCAACAGGCCGCCGAGCACGCTGGACTCGGCCTCGATGGAGTGCGGCGGCACGCGCAGCTGGGCCACTTCGCGGTCACGCGGGAAGTCGTCTTCGAGGGTTGTCAGTACTGCAGACATGATGTTCTCGTGAACCCGCCATGTTAGGCCGACGAGCCCCGCGGGTCACGGGACAAGGCTGTGGATAAACCGTGCCCAACCCGGGAACAAGTCCGGTTTTCCTGTGGGCAAATAAAAAGCCGCCCGGGCGGGCGGCTTTTCGGGCAGCGCAGGCTGCTTAGGCGGTTTCGCCGTAGACGGTGACGTTGATGTCGACCACCACGTCCGTGTGCAGGGACACGGAGACGCTGCTGTCGCCGACCATCTTGATCGGGCCGTTGGGCATGCGGACCTGGGCCTTGGACACGTCGTAGCCGGACTTCTTCAGCTCTTCGGCGATGTCGAAGTTGGTCACGGAGCCGAACAGGCGGCCGTCCACGCCGGCCTTCTGGGTCAGCTTGACGGTGGTACCGGACAGCTTCTCGCCCTGGGCCTGGGCTTCAGCCAGCTTGGCAGCGGCTTGCTTTTCCAGTTCGGCGCGCTTGGCTTCGAACTCGGCCTTGTTGGCGGCGGTCGCACGCTTGGCTTGGCCGGTGGGGATCAGGAAATTGCGGCCGTAACCGTCCTTGACCTTGACGATGTCGCCCAGGTTGCCAAGGTTGATGACCTTCTCGAGCAGGATGATTTCCATGTTCTTGGCTCCTTAGATGCGGTGCTGGTCGCTGTACGGCACCAGGGCCAGGAAGCGGGCGCGCTTGATGGCGGTGTTCAGCTGACGCTGGTAGATGGCGCGCGTGCCGGTCAGGCGCGCGGGGATGATCTTGCCGTTCTCGGCGATGAAGTCGCGCAGGGTGTCGACGTCCTTGTAGTCGATTTCCTCGACGCCGGCGACGGTGAAGCGGCAGAAGCGCTTGCGCTTGAACAGCAGCGACTGGGTGTTGCGCTTCGGACGCTTGTCCTTGTTGAATTTCTTGAACGTGGCCATGAGGGACCTCTCGAAAAATTAATCTTGCTGAAACTCTTGGATGTGCAGCACAGGGTGCTTGCCGTTGCGCGGGTTGGCCAGGAAGCCGGCGAATCGCCAGGGACTTCCCACCGGTTGCCTGGCCAGGGTCTCGGCCAGCGGGCCGAAGGCCACGGCCCTGAGGGCCGCCTTCACCTGCCGCCTGCCGCCTGCCTCGGACATCTCGGACTCGTGCTCGAGCCGAAGGTCCAGGGCGGGCAGCCCGGCCGGGGTGTATCGCAGGGCCGAAGCCTCGGCGATGCAGGCGCTCAGGACAACCTGGTTGGTCACGCGCGCAGCGGGCGCCTTACTGTTGCTGGAACTCCGCCTGCTGGGCCTTGCGGGCCTCTTCGCGCTCGACGGTCTTCATCATGGAAGACGCACCGGTCTCGGCCTTCTTCTTGACCACGGTCAGGTGGCGCAGGACGGCGTCGTTGAAGCGGAAGGCATGCTCGAGCTCGTTCATCACGGCCTGGTCGGCCTCGATGTTCACGCACAGGTAGTGGGCCTTGGCCAGCTTGTTGATCTGGTACGCCAGTTGACGGCGGCCCCAGTCTTCAACGCGGTGGATCTTGCCGCCGCCGGCGGTGATCATGCCCTTGTAGCGCTCCAGCATGGCCGGAACCTGTTCGCTCTGATCCGGGTGGATCAGCAAGACGATCTCGTAATGTCGCATGGATTTCTCCTTGTGGATGAAAGCCACCCGGTTGCGAGCCGGTGTGGCAAGGCAAAGCGCGAGATTGTAGCAGGCTTGCAGCCGGGCAAAAAAGAACCCCGGGCGCGTGAACGCCCGGGGCAATCCTGAAATGACTCTTGCTCAGTCGGGGAGCATGGTCCCGGCCGCCTCTTGCCGGCAGCTTACAAAATCGTCGATGAAACGGGCCACCGCCCTAGGGGTTTCCCGGAGCGGGCTGGGTCGCCGGCGCCAGGCGGGCGCGGGTGGCCAGGCTGGCCACGACCGTCACCGCCACGCCGGCCGCCACGCCGAACACCCCGCCGGAGACCGGCTGGATGCTCCACCAGAGGGATTGGGGCGTGTGCAGGTGCAGCAGGCCCCGCAGCCAGGCGGCGTTGGACAGCATGTAGAACACCGTCACCCCCAGGCCGGCGAGCATGCCCCAGGCGGCGCCCCGGCCGGTGGCGCCGCGCCAGAAGATGCCCAGCACCATCCCCGGCACCAGGGCCGCGGCGGCCAGCGAGAACGAGGCGGTGACCAGGGACAGGATGTCCGAGGGCTTGAACATGGCCACCGTGGCGGCGACCACCGCCACGGCCAGCAGCGCGAACTTGGACAGGATCACCCGCTGCTCGGGCGTGGTGCTGCCGGAGACGTCGGGCACGTACAGGTCGCGGACCAGGGCGCTGCTGATCGTGAGCAGCAGCGCGTCGGCGGTGGACAGGGCCGCGGCCAGGCCGCCCGCCGCCACCAGGGCCGAGACCACGTAGGGCAACCCGCCGATCTCGGGCGTGGCCAGCATGATGATGTCGGCCCCCAGGCGCAGCTCGCTGAACTGCAGCAGGCCGTCGCCGTTCATGTCGCGCACGGAGATCAGGGCCGGGTCGACCCGCGACCACTGGACGATCCAGGTGGGCAGCTCGCTGAAGCGGATGCCGGTCAGGCCCTGCATCACCTCGTACTTGACGAGCGCCGCCAGGGCTGGCGCGCTGACATACAGCAGGCCGATGAAGAACAGCGCCCAGCCCACCGAGGAGCGTGCCTGGCTGACGCTGGACGTGGTGTAGAAGCGCGTGAGCAGGTGCGGCAGGCCCAGGGTGCCCGCCATCAGGCAGAACATCAGCGCCAGGAAGTTGAGGCGGGAGGACTGGAAGGCCGCCCGGTCCTCCGGGCTGCCGGCCGGGTCGCCGGCGAAGGGCTGGGTGTGCAGCGGCAGCCCACCCAGCGGCTGCGAGCGCGCCTCGCTGTCCTGGACGGTGCGCAGCCACTGCTCGCGCGCGGTCGCCGCGTCGCGCGGGATCTCGGCCAGGTCCCGATGGGCGGCGGCCACCGTCATCGCGTCGGCACCCTGCTCGCGCAGGGCCTGCAGCCGCCCGCGCGCCTGCTCGCGCTCCGCGCGCAGGGCCTGGTCCACGTCCTGGAGCTTCAGGCTGTACTCGATGGCCCGCTGCTGGAACGCCATCTGCACCTGCCGCTCGGCGCGGGCGTCGGTCAGCTCCTTTTCCAGGATGGCGATCTTGTCCAGCTGCTGGCCGTAGACCGCCGGCGCGAAAGGACTGCCCAGCTGCTTGTAGGCCAGCCAGGAGACGGGGATGAGGAAGGCCAGCAGCAGCACCACGTACTGCGCAACCTGGGTCCAGGTGATGGCACGCATGCCGCCCAGGAAGGAGCACAGCAGCACGCCACCCAGGCCCAGAAGGATGCCGATCTCGAACTGCACGCCGGTCAGGCGCGAGGCGATCAGGCCGATGCCGTAGATCTGCGCGACCACGTAGACGAAGGAGCACAGCACGGTGGCGATGGCGGCGATGCGCCGGGGCCAGGTGCCGCCGTAGCGCAGCTGGAAGTAGTCGGGGACGGTGTAGAGGGACAGGCTGCGCAGGTAGGGCGCGACCAGCAGGGCCAGCAGGCAGAAGCCGCCGGTCCAGCCCATGATGTAGGCCAGCCCGCCGGCGCTGCCCGGCGCGCCCGAGAAGCCCTGCAGGTACAGGGCGCCGGCCAGGCTGATGAAGGAGGCGGCCGACATCCAGTCGGCCGCGGTGGCCATGCCGTTGTAGAAGGCCGGGATGCGGCGGCCGGCGACGTAGTACTCGAGCGGGTCGGTGGTGCGGCACCAGATGCCGATCACCGCGTACATCATCACCGACGCGAAGAGGAAGGCCGGCCCCAGCCAGCGCCGGGACAGGCCGCCCTCCTCCGCCGCGTGCAGCGCCGCCAGTACCGCCACCAGCCCTGCCACATACAGGGCCATGTTGCGGTGCAGGCGGCCCGGCGCGGCGCTCATGCTCAAGCGGAGGCCAGCCCCTGCCAGGTCTCGATGACGCTGTCCGGATTGAGCGAGATGGAGGAGATGCCCTCCTTCGCCAGCCACTGGGCGAAGTCGGGGTGGTCGCTGGGCCCCTGGCCGCAGATGCCGACGTACTTGCCCTGCTTGCGGCAGGCCGCGATGGCCAGCGACAGCATGGCCTTGACGGCCGGGTCGCGCTCGTCGAAGTCATGCGCCAGCAGCTCCAGGCCGGAGTCGCGGTCCAGGCCCAGGGTCAGCTGCGTCAGGTCGTTGGAGCCGATCGAGAAGCCGTCGAAGTGCTCGAGGAAGGCATCGGCCAGGATGGCGTTGCTCGGGATTTCGCACATCATGATCAGCTTGAGGTCGTCCTCGCCGCGCCTGAGGCCGAACTTGGCCAGCAGGGCCACGACGCGCGCGGCCTGGCTCACCGTGCGAACGAACGGCACCATGACCTGCACATTGGTGAGGCCCATCTCGCCGCGCACGCGCTTGAGCGCCTCGCACTCCATGGCGAACGCTTCGCCGAAGTCCTCGCTGATGTAGCGGGCCGCGCCGCGGAAGCCCAGCATGGGGTTCTCCTCCTCGGGCTCGTAACGCGAGCCGCCGATCAGCTTGCGGTACTCGTTGGACTTGAAGTCCGACAGGCGCACGATGACGGGCTTGGGCCAGAAGGCCGCGGCGATGGTGGCCACGCCCTCGGCGACCTTGTCCACGTAGAAGGCGCGGGGCGAGGCATGGCCGCGGGCCACGGACTCGACCGCCTTCTTCAGGTCGGCATCGACATTCGGGTAGTCCAGGATGGCCTTGGGGTGGACGCCGATGTTGTTGTTGATGATGAATTCCAGGCGGGCCAGGCCCACGCCCTGGTTGGGCAGCTGCGCGAAGTCGAAGGCCAGCTGCGGATTGCCCACGTTCATCATGATCTTGGTGGAGATCTCGGGCATGGCGCCGCGCTTGACCTCGGTGACCTCGGTCTCGAGCAGGCCGTCGTAGATGCGGCCGGTGTCGCCCTCGGCGCAGGAGACGGTGACCAGGGTGCCGTCCTTCAGGGTCTCCATGGCGTCGCCGCAGCCCACCACGGCCGGGATGCCCAGCTCGCGCGCAATGATGGCCGCGTGGCAGGTGCGCCCGCCGCGGTTGGTGACGATGGCGCTGGCGCGCTTCATCACCGGCTCCCAGTTGGGGTCGGTCATGTCGGCGACCAGCACGTCGCCGGGCTGGACCTTGTCCATCTCGGAGACGTTGTGCACCAGGCGCACCGGCCCGGTGCCGATCTTCTGGCCGATGGCCCGACCCTCGGACAGCACGTTGCCCTTGCCCTTGAGCTTGTAGCGAAGCTCCGCCTTGCCCGCGGCCTGGCTCTTCACCGTCTCGGGGCGGGCCTGCAGGATGTAGAGCTGGCCGTCCTGGCCGTCCTTGCCCCACTCGATGTCCATCGGTCGGCCGTAGTGCTTCTCGATGACCTGGGCATAGCGGGCCAGCTGCTCGACATCGGCGTCGGACAGGGAATAGCGGTTGCGCTGCTCCAGCGGCACGTCGACCGTCTTGATCAGCTTGCCGGAGGCCGCCTTCTCCTCCGGGGTGGCGAAGACCATCTGGATCAGCTTGGAGCCGAGGTTGCGGCGGATCACGGCCTTCTTGCCGGCCTGCAGCATCGGCTTGTGGACGTAGAACTCGTCGGGGTTGACGGCGCCCTGGACCACGGTCTCGCCCAGGCCGTAGCTGGCGGTGATGAAGACCACGTCCTCGAAGCCGGACTCGGTGTCGATGGTGAACATCACGCCGGCGGCGCCCAGGTCGGAGCGCACCATGCGCTGCACGCCGGCGGACAGGGCCACGTCGGCATGGGCGAAGCCCTTGTGCACGCGGTAGCTGATGGCGCGGTCGTTGTAGAGGGAGGCGAAGACCTCCTTCATCTTGTGCAGCACCTGCTCGATGCCCTGCACGTTCAGGAAGGTCTCCTGCTGGCCGGCGAAGGAGGCGTCGGGCAGGTCCTCGGCGGTGGCGGAGGAGCGCACCGCGAAGCTGGCGCTGGCGCTGCCGCCCGAGAGCTTGTCGAAGGCGGCGCGGATGGCAGCCTCCAGGTCGGCCGGGAAGGGCTGGGCTTCGACCCAGCCGCGGATCTCCGCGCCGGCGGCGGCCAGGGCGCGCACGTCGTCGGTGTCCAGGGCGTCCAGTCGGGCCTGGATGCGGGCGGCCAGCCCGTCAAAGGCCAGGAACTCGCGGAAGGCGTGCGCGGTGGTGGCGAAGCCGGTGGGCACGCGCACGCCCTGCGGCAGCTGCGAGATCATTTCGCCGAGGCTGGCGTTCTTGCCGCCAACGACCTCGACGTCGCTCATTCTCAGGTCTTCAAAGGGAACGACCAGGGCGGTCGGCTCGAACCGGGTGGACATGGGAAAGCTCCAGAAGTTGAAAACCTGTCGGGCCGGCGGGCGGGCCCGGCCCCCTGAAGCGGCAGCCAGCTTTGTGCTTGTTCGAATGGGCGGCTGCGGGTCATGGGGCCATGAATTCGGATAATGGCGATTCTAGGCGGCCAACCCGGCCGTATTGCAGCCCGTCTGCCGACTTTCCATGGCCCAACGCACCGTTTTCTACATCTCCGACGGCACCGGCATCACGGCCGAAACCTTTGGCAACGCCATCCTGGCGCAGTTCGAGTTCAAGCCGCGCCACGTGCGCCTGCCGTTCGTGGACACGGTGGAAAAGGCCCACCAGGCCGTCCGCCAGGTCAACCACACGGCCCAGGTCGAGGGCAACCGGCCCATCGTCTTCACCACGCTGGTGAACATGGAGGTGCTACGGGTGATCGAGGCAGGCTGCCAGGCGATGCTGCTGGACATGTTCGGCACCTTCGTGCGGCCGCTGGAAGTCGAGCTGGGAATGAAGTCCAACCACCGGGTCGGCCGTTTCTCGGACGTGAGCAAGAGCCAGGCCTACCACGACCGGATCGAGGCCATCAACTTCAGCCTGGCCCACGACGACGGCCAGAGCAACCGCGACCTGGAGGCGGCCGACGTGATCCTCGTCGGCGTGAGCCGCAGCGGCAAGACCCCCACCTCCCTGTACCTGGCCATGCAGTACGGCCTGAAGGCCGCCAACTACCCCCTGATCCCCGAGGACTTCGAGCGCCGCCAGTTGCCGCCGGCCCTGGTGCCGTTCAAGAAGAAGATCTTCGGCCTGACCATCCAGCCCGAACGGCTGTCCGAGATCCGCAACGAGCGCCGGCCCGACTCGCGCTACGCCTCGCTGCAGAACTGCCGCATGGAGGTGTCCGAGGCCGAGGCCATGATGCGGCGCGCCGGCATCCGGTGGCTGTCCACCACCACCAAGTCGATCGAGGAGATCGCCACCACCATCCTGCAGGAAGTCCGGCCCGAGCGGCTGGAGTATTGAGCCGGGTCAAGGCGGCAGTTAATAGATGAAATAAATCGACAGGATTGCTTCAATTGAGTTGATGCATCCCTTCCCCGGGCCTAAGATCCATCCCGTCGACTAACCCGCAACCAACCAGAGGAAACAACGATGTCCGTCATCAACACCCAGATCAAGCCGTTCAAGAACGCCGCGCTCAAGCAAGGCAAGTTCATCGAGGTCTCCGACGAAACCGTGAAGGGCAAGTGGTCGGTGTTCTTCTTCTACCCCGCCGACTTCACCTTCGTCTGCCCCACCGAGCTGGGCGACGTGGCTGACAAGTACGCCGAATTCCAGAAGCTGGGCGTGGAGATCTACTCCGTGTCGACCGACACGCACTTCGTGCACAAGGCCTGGCAGGACGCTTCGGACACCATCCGCAAGATCCAGTACACCATGATCGGCGACCCGACCGGAACCCTGACCCGCAACTTCGAGTGCATGCGCGAAGCCGAGGGCCTGGCCGACCGCGGCACCTTCATCGTCGACCCCCAGGGCGTGATCCAGGCCGTGGAAATCACCGCCGAAGGCATCGGCCGCAACGCCGCCGACCTGCTGCGCAAGGTCAAGGCCGCCCAGTACGTCGCCTCGCACCCGGGTGAAGTCTGCCCCGCCAAGTGGGAAGAAGGCGCCGCCACCCTCAAGCCCTCGCTGGACCTGGTCGGCAAGATCTAAGCCGCCAATCCACGCACGGCACGCAGGCCCCAGGCCTGTACTCCATTCGGCGCGCAGGCCCACCGGCCTGCGCCGCCTGATGAAAGAGGCCCGGGGTGCACCCCGCCCCGGGCCTTTGCTTTTCCGAAATCCAACGAATCCCCACGGAGGCTCCCATGCTCGACGCTGCTCTCAAAGCCCAACTCGCCGCCTACCTCGAACGCATCACGCAGCCGGTGGAGATCACCGCCCAGCTCGATGATTCGCAGGCCTCGGTCGACATGCAGGCCCTGCTGAACGACATCGCGGAGTCCTCGAAACTGATCACCGTGAACACCCTGCAGGGCGGCCCGCACCGCACGCCCTCGTTCGCGGTCAACCGCCCCGGCGAGAACCACGGCCCGCGCTTCGCCGGCCTGCCGATGGGGCATGAATTCACCTCCCTCGTGCTGGCGCTGCTGCAGGTGGGCGGCTACCCGCCCAAGGTGGAACAGGCGCTGCTGGACCAGATCCGCGCCCTGGACACCGACCTGGACTTCGAGGTCTACGTCTCCCTGACCTGCCACAACTGCCCGGACGTGGTCCAGGCCCTGAACCTGATGGCGGTGCAGAACCCGCGCATCAAGGCGACCATGATCGAGGGCAGCCTGTTCCAGGACGAGATCAACGAGCGCCAGATCATGGGCGTGCCCACCGTCTTCCTGAACGGCACCATGTTCGGCAACGGCCGCATGACGCTGGAAGAGATCCTGGCCAAGGTCGACAAGGGCGGCGCCCAGCGCGAGGCCGCCAAGATCGATGCCAAGGACCCGTTCGACGTGCTGATCATCGGCGGCGGCCCGGCCGGCGCCGCGGCTGCGGTGTATGCCGCGCGCAAGGGCATCCGCACCGGCGTGGCCTCCGAGCGCTTCGGCGGCCAGGTGCTGGACACCCTGGGCATCGAGAACTTCGTCTCCATCAAGGAAACCGAGGGCCCGAAGTTCGCCCTGGCCCTGGAGGAGCACGTTCGCCACTACGACGTGGACATCATGAACCTGCAGCGCGCCAAGGCCCTGATCCCGGGCGACCTGGTTCAGGTGCAGCTGGAAAGCGGCGCGACCCTGAAGGCGAAGACCGTGATCCTCACCACCGGCGCGCGCTGGCGCAACGTCAACGTGCCCGGCGAAAAGGAATACAAGAACAAGGGCGTGGCCTACTGCCCGCACTGCGACGGCCCCCTCTTCAAGGGCAAGCGCGTGGCAGTGATCGGCGGCGGCAACTCCGGCGTCGAGGCGGCCATCGACCTGGCCGGCCTGGTGCAGCATGTGACCCTGATCGAGTTCGCCACCGAGCTGCGCGCCGACGCCGTGCTGCAGAAGAAGCTGCACAGCCTGCCGAACGTGACCGTGGTCATGAACGCCCAGACCACCGAGATCACCGGCGACGGCCAGAAGGTCAACGGCCTGTCGTACAAGGACCGCGCCACCGGCGCCGACCACCACGTGCCGCTGGAGGGCGTGTTCGTGCAGATCGGCCTGGTGCCGAACACCGAGTGGCTCAAGGGCACGCTGGAGCTGTCGAAGCATGGCGAGATCGTGGTCGATGCCAAGGGCCAGACCTCGATGCCCGGCGTGTTCGCCGCGGGTGACGCCACCACGGTGCCGTACAAGCAGATCATCATCGCCGCCGGCGAGGGCGCGAAGGCCGCACTCAGCGCCTTCGACCACCTGATCCGCACTCCCGTCGCGGCGTAACAGGGGAGGGACGCCTCGTGAGGGGTGGGCGCTGGCAGGTGTTTCGCGCACAATGCCAGCACCCACCCTTCCTGCTTTCTGGAGCTCCGTGATGCAAGGCGACCCGAAGATCATCCACCACCTGCAGGCCCAGCTGCGCAACGAGCTCACGGCCACCAACCAGTACTTCCTCCACTACCGCATCCTGCAGCACTGGGGCTTCGGCAAGCTGGCCAAGAAGGAGTACCAGGAGTCCATCGGCGAGATGAAGCATGCGGACAAGCTCATGGCCCGCATCCTCATGCTCGACGGCCTGCCCAACCTGCAGGACCTGGGCAAGCTCCTGATCGGCGAGGACGTGCCCGAGCTGCTCGACTGCGACCTTCGCCTGGAGCGCGCCGCCCAGCTCACCATCAAGGAAGGCATCGCGGCCTGCGAGGCGGCCCGTGACTACGTCTCCCGCGACATCCTCCAGGACATCCTGGATGACACCGAGGAGCACATCGACTTCCTCGAAACCCAGCTGGACCTGATCAACAAGGTCGGCCTGCCGAACTACCTGCAGTCCCAGATGGACGAATCGCATTGAGAATGATTCGCATTTGATGTAAACTGCTGAGCTGAATCCAATTCGGCCAGCCAAGTCCGCGCGGGACTCCGTCCGCGCACCCAGCCAGCCTCCAACGTCCACCGTCCCCGGCCCCGGGGACCCACCTGAGGCTGCTGCATGCATTCCCTGTCCGACCACGCCCTCCTGCCGCTGGGCGCCCTCCTCCTGGCCGCGTCCGCCGGCGCCGCCGCCCAGTCCGCCCCCGCCACCACGCCCGCCCGCACCCTGGCCACCGTCGAGGTGAAGGAGAAGGCCGAGATCGCCGAAGGCAAGGACTCGGTGCGCGCCACCCAGTCGCGCATCGGCCGCGGCACGCAGGAACTGCGCGACATCCCGCAATCGGTCACCGTGGTGACCGAGCGCCTGATGGACGACCGCAACCTCGACACGGTGAAGGACGCCCTGAGGAACACCGCCGGCGTGAGCTTCATGGCAGCCGAGGGCGGCGAGGAGGACGTGCGCCTGCGCGGCTTCCCGGTGCAGGGCGCGGGCGACATGTTCATCGACGGCATGCGCGACCCGGCCATCTACGACCGCGACACCTTCGCGCTGGACCGCCTCGAGGTGCTGCGCGGCTCCGCCTCCATGCTCTTCGGCCGCGGCTCCACCGGCGGCGCGATCAACCAGGTCACCAAGCTGCCGCGCCTGATGGACGAGAACCAGGTCGACTACACGATCGGCAGCCACCGCCACCACCGCGTGGTCGGCGACTTCAACCGGGTCACCGGCGAGAACGCCGCCCTGCGCGTGAACGTGATGGCCACCCGGGCCGACAACAACGGCTCGGGCAGCGCCATCGACAAGAACGGCGCCGCCGTCGCCTACCGCCGCGGCATCGGCGAGCGCGACGAATTCCTCGCCTCGCTCTACTACCTGAACAACAACAACGGGGTGAACTACGGCATGCCGTGGATCCGCCCGGGCGCCACGTCCACCGTGGCCCAGACCACCGTGCTGCCGGTCGACCCGACCGCCCGGTACGGCATGGCCACCGACTACAACCACAGCGGCGCGGCCATCGCCAGCCTGGGCCATGTGCACCGCTTCGACGGCGGCGGCGAGCTGCGCACCCAGGCCCGCGTGAGCCACTTCACCCGCGACCTGCGCGCGAGCACCCTCCGCCTGCCCGGCGGCACCTACCTGTCCAACCTGACCGCCGCCAGCGTCCTGAACCGCAGCACCCAGCTGAAGATCCAGGAGATGGACGTGACGCAGCTGCAAAGCGACTACAGCGGCAAGTTCCAGGCCCTGGGCCTGCAGCACGAGCTGCTGGCCGGCGTCGACCTGGCGCTGGAGCGCAAGACGGTCCACGCCGCGCGCGCCGCGGCCCAGGGCGGCGTGACGATCGCCAAGCCGACCACCCTGCTCGGCACGCCCGACGACGGCGCCGCGATCGACGAATCCACCCGCGTGCTGCGCACCAACAACGACTACGAGTCCACCGGCTACGGCGCCTACGTGCAGGACATGGTGCAGGTGGCCGAGCACTGGAAGGTGGTGGCCGGCCTGCGCTGGGACCACCTCTCGGGCAAGTACCGCCAGTTCGCCATCCCCGCCAACGCCGCCGGCCCCGAGACGGTCACGCCCTACCGCATGAAGGTCTCGGAATTCAGCAAGCGCCTGGGCGCGCTGTTCCAGCCGAACGCGCTGCAGTCGTACCACGTCTCGCTGGGCACCTCGTTCAACACCTCGGGCGACGCCTACTCGCTGAGCGCCGCCAACCAGGACACCCCGCCCGAGCAGTCGATCAACTTCGAGGTCGGTGGCAAGTTCGACGCCCCCGGCAAGCAGTGGACCACCCGCGTGGCGGCCTTCCGCACGACCAAGCTGCACGAGCGCAACACCGACCCGCTGGTCAACCTGACCACCCTGTCCGGCAAGCGCCACGTCGCCGGCGCCGAGGTCGACATCAGCGGCCGCATCACCCCGAAGTGGGAGGTGTTCGGCTCGTACATGTGGCTGCCCATCGCCACCATCGACGCGGCGGTCGCCGGCGGTGAAACCGGCCGCCCCTCGCTCACGCCGCGCTACAGCGGCACGCTGTGGAGCACCTACCAGTTCACGCCCAAGCTGCGCGCAGGCGGCGGCCTGAACTTCCGCGGCGAGCAGACGCCGAACCGCAACCCGGGCTGGACCGTCCCCAGCTTCATCACCGCCGACCTGATGGCCGAGTACGTCGTCACGCAGGACCAGCTCACGGTCAAGGCGAACCTGAGCAACCTGGCCAACAAGCGCTATGCCGACCAGCTGTACTCGGGCCATTACATCCCGGGCGCCGGCCGCCTGCTGCAGGTGACGACCAGCTTCAGGTTCTGAGCGCCATGATCACCGTCCTGCCTGCCCTCCTCTCCCCGGACCAGGTCGCCACGGCCCGCCGCCTGCTGGCCGATGCGCCCTGGGAGGACGGCCGCGAAAGCGCCGGCCCGCAGGCCCGGACGGTGAAGAACAACCACCAGCTGCCGCACGACTGCGAGGCCGCCCGCGCGGTCCGCGCCCTGGTGCTGGCGGCGGTGGAGGCCTCGCCCCTGTTCCTCAGCGCGGCCCTGCCCCTGCGGATCTTCACCCCGCGCGTGAACCGCTACCGCGGCGACGCCAACGCCTACGGCGCGCACGTCGACAACGCGCTGCGCCTGAAGGCGGTGCGCGAGGGCGAGCCGCTGTACGTGCGCACCGATGTCTCCTGCACGGTGTTCCTCAGCGAGCCCTCCGCGTACGACGGCGGTGAGCTGGCCTTCGCCTTCGGTGCCGGCGAGCAGCGGGTCAAGCTGCCCGCGGGCCACGCGGTCCTCTACCCCGGCACCACGCTGCACCAGGTGACCCCGGTCACCCGCGGCGAGCGCCTGGGGTGCTTCTTCTGGGCGCAGAGCCTGGTGCGCAGCGCCGAACAGCGGCAGCTGCTGCACGAGATGGACATGCAGCTGCTGTCCTTGCGCCGCCAGCAGGGCGAGACGCCGGAAACCACCGCCCTGACGGGCACGTACCACAACCTCCTGCGGATGTGGTCCGAAACCTGAGACGCCGCGAACGAAGCCGGAATGTCCATGCGCCTGTCCCCCCTGCCCCCCGGCCTGAACACCCTGGCCGACCACGAGGCCCATGCGCGCGGCGTGCTCGATGCCGCGGCCTGGGCCTATTTCAATGGCGGCTCGGCCGACGAGGTCACGCTGGCCGAGAACCTGCAGGCCTGGCGGGCGCTGCGGCTGCTGCCGCGGGCGCTGCGACCGCTGGCCGGCCTGACGCCGGCCACCACCCTGCTCGGGCGCGCCCTGGCCCACCCGGTCCTGGTCGCGCCCCTGGCGCTGCAGCGCCTGGCCCACCCGGACGGCGAACTCGCCACCGCGCAGGCCGCCGCCGCCCAGGGCGCCGGCCTGGTGGTCAGCACCCAGGCCAGCCTGCGGCTGGAGGACGTCGCCGCCGCCGTCCGCGGCGACGCGGACCGCGGCCCGCTGTGGTTCCAGCTGTACGTGCAGGCCGACCGCGGCCTCACCCTCGACCTGGTGCGCCGCGCCGAGGCGGCCGGCTACGAGGCGCTGGTCGTCACGGTCGACGCGCCGGTGCAGGCGCCGCGCGACGCGCAATGGCGCGCCGGCTTCAAGGTGCCTCCCGGGCTGGCGGTGAACCTGCCGGCCACGCCGGCCGCCACCGACCTGGCCGACCTGCTGCGGCAGGCCCCGACCTGGGACGACATCGCCTGGCTGCGGGCGCAGACCCGCCTGCCGGTGGTCCTCAAGGGCCTGGTCCATCCCGACGACGCGCGCGAGGCGCTGCGCCACGGGGTGGATGCGCTCATCGTCTCCAACCACGGCGGGCGGGCGCTCGACACGGTGCCGGCCACCGCCCGCCTGCTGCCCGCGCTGGCCGAGGCCGCCGGCGGCGCCCTGCCCCTGCTCGTGGACGGCGGCATCCGCCGCGGCACCGACGTCCTCAAGGCCCTGGCCCTGGGCGCCCGCGCGGTGCTGGTCGGCCGCCCCGTGGCCTGGGGACTGGCCAACGCCGGCGCCCTGGGGGTGGCCCATGTCCTGCGCCTGCTGCGCGACGAATTCGAGGTCGCCATGGCCCTGTGCGGCTGCGAGCGGACGGACCAGATCACGCCGGACCTCCTATGCTGATTGCAAATGCGATCGATTCGCATTTATAATCAGCTCCAGTTCCACTGACACCCTGCGGGGTCCGCCATGATCGTCTGCGTCTGCAACCGAGTCTCCGACCGCGAGATCACCCGGCATGTCCATGCCGGCATGGATTTCAGCGACCTCCAGCTGGAGCTGGGTGTGGCGACGCAGTGCGGCCAGTGCGAGGGCTGCGCCCGTGAACTGGTGGAACAATGCAACCGCAACCGCAGCGACGCCGCGATGGCGGCGCCCTCGGCCCCCGTCGTCCTGCACCGGCCGGCATGGCTCTCCTCGCTGGCCTCGGCCTGAGCCTCGTGCTGATCGTCGCCGGCGCCTGGTGGGCGCTGCGTACGTGACGCGACCTTTCCTGCAGTACCCGACTTGTCCACCTCGCCCGATTTCCCGCTGTTCGGCTCCCGGCGCAACGCCCTGATCGTGGGCAGCGTCCTGGCCTTCCACGTCGCTGCCCTGTGGGCGCTCAACACCGGCCTGGTGCGGCGCGTGGCCGAGGTCTTCGTGCCCGCCGAGGTCATCGCCGAGATGCTTTCGCCCGCGCCGCAGCCGCGGCCGGCCCCGCCGCCGCCCGCTCCCAAGCCGGCGCCGCGCACCCCGGCCCCCGCCCCGGCGGTGGACAAGCCGCAGCCCCAACCCGTGCCGCAGCCCGCACCCCTGCCGGTGGCGGCGGCGCCGTCGGCCAGCCCCGCCCCCAACGCACCGGTGGTCCCGGCCGCCCCTGCCGCGCCGGCGGTGGCCACCGGCCCGGCCACGCCGGCGCCGCCCGCGCCCGCGCGCATCGACCTGCCCTCGAGCGATGCCGACTACCTGCAGAACCCCAAGCCCGCCTACCCCCCGGTGAGCAAGCGCCTGGGCGAGCAGGGCAAGGTCATCGTTCGCGTCCTCATCGCCGCCGACGGCACGCCGCAGAAGGCGGAACTGCGCCAGTCCAGCGGCTTCGAGCGGCTGGACCAGGCGGCCCTGGCCACCGTCCTCAAATGGCGCTACGTCCCCGGCAAGCGCGGCGGCGTGGCCGAGGCGATGTGGTTCAACGTCCCGATCAATTTCGTGCTGGAGTAAAGAAGACAATGGAAGCCCAATTCGGCCTCGCCCACCTGTGGAACCAGGGAGATTTCGTCACCAAGGCGGTCGCCGTGCTGTTGCTGGTGATGTCGCTGTCCTCGTGGATCGTGCTGATCGTCAAGGCGCTGGACCTGCGCCGCGCCGGCGCCCAGGGCCGCCGCACCGAAGCCTTCTGGCACGCCCCTGATTTCAACGGCGCGCTCGAGGCCCTGGGCAACGAG
The DNA here is from genome assembly GCF_042675325.1 of Ramlibacter sp. GCM10027632. Classification (NCBI taxonomy): domain Bacteria; kingdom Pseudomonadati; phylum Pseudomonadota; class Betaproteobacteria; order Burkholderiales; family Comamonadaceae; genus Ramlibacter; species Ramlibacter sp. GCM10027632. The sequence goes on from NZ_JBHTGW010000001.1 coordinate 133,846, forward strand.
CCCGGCAACCCCTTCCGCGGGCTGGCCCTGGCCGGCCGCGAGGCCACCGTCCACCACCACGCGCAGCCGCAGTTGCACGACTCGCTGGACGTGAGCGACTGGATCACCCGCTGCCTGCGCAACGCCATCGACGAAGCCACCGCCCGCCTGCAGTCCGGCCTGGCGGTGCTGGCCTCGGTGGGTTCGACCGCGCCCTTCGTGGGCCTGTTCGGCACGGTCTGGGGCATCTACCACGCGCTGCTGTCGATCGGCACCGCGGGCCAGGCCTCGATCGACAAGGTGGCCGGCCCGATCGGCGAGGCGCTGATCATGACCGCCCTGGGCCTGGCCGTGGCCATCCCCGCGGTGCTGGGCTACAACGCGCTGGTGCGTGGCAACAAGGCAGTGGTCCTGAAGATGAACCGCTTCGCCCACGATCTGCACGCCTACTTCATCACCGGCGCGCGCGTGTCCGGCAACGGCGCGCCGTCCAACGTGGTTCCCATGAAGAAGGGCAACTGAGATGGCCTTCGGCACGCAGGACGACACCGACGACGTGATGAACGAGATCAACATGACGCCCCTGGTGGACGTCATGCTGGTCCTGCTGATCATCTTCATCATCACCGTGCCGGTGATGAAGCACGCGGTCAACATCGACCTGCCGCAGGCCTCCAACCAGCGGCAGCAGGACAAGCCCGAGACCATCCAGCTGTCGGTGGACGCGCAGGGCGGCTACCACTGGAACCAGGCCCGGGTGGACGACGCCGACCTGCCCCGCCTGCTGGCGCAGGAGGCGGCGCGCGAGCCGCAGCCCGAGCTGCACATTCGCGGTGACAAGGCGGTGCGCTACGAGCGCGTGGCCCAGGCCATGGCGGCGGCGCAGCAGGCCGGCCTGCGCAAGATCGGCTTCATCACCGAGCCCAAGCCGCTGCAATGACGGCCGAACCCGCCGAGGACCCGCGGCACGCCGTGCCCGTGCCGGCCGCGCGCCAGGAGGCGGCGGCGGTGCAGCGCCCGCCCCTTTTCTCCAGCGATGACCTGCTGCGGGGCCACCGCGCGGTGGAGATCAGCCACAACGGCGTCGTCTACCGGCTGCAGGCCACGCGCCTGGGCAAGCTGATCCTGACCAAGTGACGGCGCCCTGGAGGCGCTGGCGCCGCCAGGCGAACGACCAACGACAAGGGGGCCCGAGGGCCCCCTTGTTTCATTCGGGTGAGGGAGGATTACAGGCCGATGGCGGCGATGCCGGCCTTGGCGATCTGGGCGTCCTCGGTGGACTTCACGCCCGACACGCCGACGGCGCCGATGCACTGGCCGTCCTTCATGACGGGCACGCCGCCCTCGAGCATGCCGCTGACCGTGGGCGCGCTCAGGAAGGAGGTGCGGCCGCCATTGATCACATCTTCGTACACCTTGCTCTCGCGGCGGCCCAGGGCGGCCGTGTGGGCCTTGGACGGGGCGATGTGCGAGGAGATGGCCGGGGCGCCGTCGAGGCGCTGCAGCCACAGCAGGTGGCCGCCGGCATCGACGATGGCGATGGTCACGGCCCAGTTGTTCTTCAGGGCTTCGGCTTCGGCGGCGGCGGCGATGGCCTTGACGTCGGCCAGTTCGAGGAAATGGGTGGTCTTCATAGGGGCGCAAGCATAGCGTTTCCCCGGCCCCCCGGAGAAAACACGGGGAACCAACCTAGAATCCGCCCCATCCAAACAGCACCTCGACGAAAGGAGCTTCCTCAATGAACGAGCAACTGCAACCCACTGCCTACGGCTATGCGCTGCCGGCGGCGGATCGCAACAAGGTCCTTCGCAACACCTACTGGCTGCTGGCGCTGAGCCTGGTGCCCACGGTGCTGGGCGCCTGGGTCGGCGTGGCCACGGGCATCACCCAGATGCTGGGCGGCGTGGTCGGCCTGGTGGTCTTCCTGGCCGGCGCGTTCGGCTTCATCTTCGCCATCGAGAAGACCAAGAACTCCGCGGCCGGCGTGCCGGTGCTGCTGGCGTTCACCTTCTTCATGGGCCTGATGCTCTCGCGCCTGATCGCCATGGTGCTGGGTTTTTCCAACGGCGCCAGCCTGGTGATGACGGCCTTCGGCGGCACCGCCGGCGTCTTCCTGGTGATGGCCAGCCTGGCGAGCGTGATCAAGCGCGACCTCTCCGGCATGGGCAAGTTCCTGTTCGTGGGCGCCCTGGCGGTCATGATCGGCGGCATCATCAACGTCTTCGTGGGCTCCACCACCGGCATGCTGGTGATCAGCGTGATGTGCATCGGCATCTTCAGCGCCTACATGCTGTACGACCTGAAGCAGATCATCGACGGCGGCGAGACCAACTACATCTCCGCCACGCTGGCGCTGTACCTAGACATCATCAACGTCTTCCAGAGCCTGCTGGCGCTGCTGGGCGTGCTGGGCGGCGAGCGCGACTGACGCGGGCGAGCCGCAGGAACGACAGGGGCCTTCGGGCCCCTTTTTCTTTTGGGGAGCGGGGGTCAGGTCTTGCATCGACGCGACTGGTTATCTCGGCCTCCGCTGGCTTCTCCGGCTAAGCGCGCTGCACGGGCGGGGGCAGCAGGCTCCTCCCGGGGGGCTGGTGCGCTCCCGCGCACGGCCCCACGGGTCCCTCCGCCTGCCGCCCCCACCCGCGCATCGCGCACGAACACGTGAGGGCTTCGCGCCGGAAAGTACATGGGTCATTTCTCGCGCCGACGTGCGCTCGAAACGATACGCGCCGAAGTACCTCGCCCGCAGAAGACGGAGGTGATCTCTCCGGCGCGAAGCCCTCAGCGATGCAGCGTGAGCGGCATGGGGCTGGCGGGTGGGCGGAGGGACCCGTGGGCCCGTGCACGGGAGTGCACCAGGCCGCCGGGAGGAGCCTGCCCGCCGGCCCCGCGCCGCGCACCTCGCCGGAGGAAAGCAGGAAGCACCAACGAGCCAATCCGACCGGAAAAAGGACCGTCGCGTCGATGCAAGACCTGACCTCGGCCGCCCCTCAGCCCCGCTCGAACACCGCGATCGACTCCACGTGCGCCGTGTGCGGGAACATGTTCACCACCCCCGCCGCCGTGCAGCGGTAGCCCGCCTGGTGCACCAGCAGGCCGGCGTCACGCGCCAGCGTGGCCGGGTTGCAGGAGACGTAGACGATGCGCGAGGGCGGCGTCCAGCCCGGGGCGATGGCAGGGTCCTGGTGGATGTCCGCCAGCGCCTTGGCCAGGGCGAAGGCGCCCTCGCGCGGCGGGTCGACCAGCCACTTCTGCGCCACCCCGTCGGACACCAGCATCGAGGGCGTCATCTCGAACAGGTTGCGCGCCACGAACTGCGTCGGTGCGCTCGCGTGAGCGCGGTTGCGCTCCAGGTTGGTCCGCGAACGAGCCACCAGGGTCTCGCTGCCCTCGATGCCCAGCACCTCCCCGGCCTGCGTGGCCAGCGGCAGGGTGAAATTGCCGAGGCCGCAGAACCAGTCGATCACGCGCTCGCCCGGCTGCACCTTCAGCAGGCCCAGCGCACGGGTCACCAGCACCTGGTTGATGAAGGGATTCACCTGGGTGAAGTCGGTCGGCTTGAACGGCATGGTGATGCCGAACTCCGGCAGCACATAGGCCAGCTCCGGGCCCGGGTCCATCAGGTGCACGGTATCCGGGCCCTTGGGCTGCAGCCACCACTGCACGCCGGCATGCTCGGCGGCAAACTGGCGCAGCTTGGCCTGGTCGCCTGCCGACAGCGGCTCCAGGTGGCGCAGCACCAGGGCGATCACCGGCTTCGTGGGGTCGGCGGCGTCGACGCCGCAGGCCAGCTCGATCTGCGGGCAGGTCTCGATGGCGTCCATGCTGCCGATGAGGCCGCGCAGCGGCAGCAGCAGGTCGCTCACGTACTTCGGCACCACATGGCATTCCTGGATGTCCGCCACGTAGCGGCTCTTGCGCTCGTGGAAGCCGACCAGCACCGTCTCCTTCTTGCGCACGTGGCGCACCGAGAAGCGGGCGCGCCAGCGGTAGCCCCAGGACGGCCCCTGGATCGGGCGCAGCAGGGACTCGGCCTTGACCTTGCCCAGGTGCCAGAGGTTGTCCTCCAGCACGCGCTGCTTGATCGCCACCTGGGCGGCGGCGTCCAGGTGCTGCATCTTGCAGCCGCCGCAGGCGCCGGCATGCAGGCCGAAGTGCGGGCACTTGGGGGTGACGCGCTGCGACGACTCCCGGTACACCGCCTTCAGCGAGGCCGCCTCCCAGTTGTTCTTCTTGCGGTGCACATTGGCCGCCACCCATTCGCCGGGCAGCGCGCCCTCGATGAAGACGACCTTGCCGTCCTCGCGGCGGGCCACGCCCTGGGCCTCGATGTCCAGGGCGTCCACGTACAGGGCTTCCTCCGGCACGCCCGCGGGGCGGACCGGCTTGTTTTCAATCTCCGATGACATGGGCCCGATTGTCTCAGGCCCAGGCCGCCAGGTACTCCTGCCAGTGCGACTCCTGCGGCGCCAGGCCGGCCAGGGTCTCCTTGATCATCGCGATCTCCTGGTCGTACTCGGCCTCGGTGAAGCCGGCGCGCATCTTCTGGAAGCGGCAGTACATCAGGTAGGTGTTCATCACGTCCGTCTCGCAGTAGCGGCGGATGTCCTCCAGCTTGCCCTCCTGGTAGGCCTGGTACACCAGCGAGCCGTCCATGCCCAGCTTGCCGGGGAAGCCGCACAGCTTGGCCAGGGCGTCCAGCGGCGCGTTGGCGCGCCCGCCGAACATGGCGAGCACGTCCATCAGGTCCAGGTGCCGGTTGTGGTACCGGTTGATGTAGTTGTTGAACTTGAACTCGCGGTCGTCCTCGCCCTGGTCCCAGTACTTGGAGGCCACCACGCCATGGCGCAGGCCGCGGTAATTGAGCACCGGCAGGTCGAAGCCGCCGCCGTTCCAGCTCACGAGCTGCGGCACCTTCTTCTCCAGGGTGTTGAAGAAGGCCTGGATCACCTTGCCCTCGCTCTCGCCGTCGCGGTCGACGAAGGAGTGCACCTTCAGGCCGGCGGCGTCGCGGTACACCGCGCTGATCACCAGCACGCGCTGCAGGTGCAGCGGCATGAAGTCGTTCTGGCCCTTCTCGGCGCGGGCCTGCACCCAGGCCTGGTGGACCTGGGCGTCGGTGGCGTCCGGCGGGTAGTCGCCGAGCTGGCGCAGGCCGGCGATGTCGGGAATGGATTCGATGTCGAAGACGAGGACGGGCCAGGCCATGGGGTTCCTTAGGCGGAGGTGAGCAGGACGACGGCCCGCGCCTCGATGGAGCGGCCTTCGCCGACCGGCCCCATCTTCTCGGCGGTCTTGGCCTTCACGTTGACTTGTTGCGGCGACAGCCCCAGGACCTCGGCGATCCGGGCGCGGATCGCCTCGATGTGCGGAGCCAGCTTCGGCGCCTGGGCGACGATGGTGCTGTCCAGGTTGACGATCTTCCAGCCCTCGGCCTGCACGCGCCGGTAGGCCTCGGCGATGAGGACGGCCGAATCGGCGCCCTTGAAGCGCGCGTCGGTGTCGGGGAAGTGGCGGCCGATGTCGCCCAGGCCGGCCGCGCCCAGGAGGGCGTCGGTGATGGCGTGCAGCAAGGCGTCGGCATCCGAGTGGCCCAGCAGGCCCTTCTCGTGGGGGATGCGCACGCCGCCGAGGATCAGGGGGCGGCCTTCGACCAGGGCGTGCACGTCCCAGCCTTCGCCGATGCGGATGTTCATGAGGGGTTCCGGGTAAGCAGGGCCTCGGCCAGGGCGAAATCCTCCGGCCAGGTCACCTTGAAGTTGCGGGACGAGCCCGGCACCAGCCGGGGCTGGAGGCCGGCGGCCTCGACGGCGCTGGCTTCGTCGGTCACCGCGTCGCCGGCCGCCTCCAGGGCACGGGCCAGCACGCCCAGGCGGAACATCTGCGGCGTCTGGGCCAGCCAGTGGTCCTCGCGCGGCACGGTGGCCCGCACGCGGCCGCCCGGGCCGTGCTTGAGGGTATCCGCCAGGGGCTGGGCCAGCAGGCCGCCCACCGGGTCGTCGAGGCAGGCGTCGATCAGGCGGTCGATGAGGGCCGGGGTGACGAGGCAGCGCGCGGCGTCGTGCACCAGCACCCAGTCCGCGTCCGCCGCGCCGGCCTCGCGCAGCGCGCGCAGGCCGCCCAGCACGGTGGCGGCGCGGGTCGGCCCGCCGCACTCGGCCAGCGTGATGCCGGGCACGCCGGCCAGGGTACGGTCGCCGGCGGCCACCGCCACCAGCACCGTGGCCAGGCGAGGCACGGCGGCGAAGGCGTCCAGCGTGTGGCGAACCATCGGGCGGCCGGCCACGGGCTGGTACTGCTTGGGAATCGCGGTGCCGGCGCGGCTGCCCGTGCCCGCGCAGGGGACCAGGGCATGCAGGCGCGGGGCGCGGGGCGGGGGTGGGGAAGCGGTCATGGAATGAGCGCGCATTCTAAAATCCAGGCGCACTGCACACCCCTCGCCGCCCGGCGCGGGGTGTTCGCCATTTCCCCCATGGACCTGCCCAAGCTCACCCCCGGCAAGCGCTTCGCCCTGCCCCGTCCCGTCGGCTCGGCCGACGCCCTGCTGCTGGCCCGCCTGGCCCAGCGCGAACAGGCCGCCGGCCAGCGCACCGCGATCGTCACCGCCGACGCCACCGACGCCCAGCGCCTGATCGACGAGCTCGCCTTCTTCGCCCCCGGCCTGCGCTGCTGCCTGTTCCCGGACTGGGAGACGCTGCCCTACGACACCTTCTCGCCGCACCAGGACCTGATCTCCGAGCGCCTGGCGACGCTCTGGCGCATCTCGCAGGGCGAGGCCGACGTGGTCATCGTCCCCGCCACCACCGCCCTGTACCGCGTCGCCCCGCCGGCCTTCCTGGCGGGCTACACCTTCCAGTTCAAGGTCAGGCAGAAGCTGGACGAGGCCCGGCTCAAGTCGCAGCTCACGCTGGCCGGCTACAACCACGTGACGCAGGTGGTGAGCCCCGGCGAGTACGCGGTGCGCGGCGGCCTGATCGACCTGTTCCCCATGGGCTCGCCGGTGCCGTACCGGGTCGACCTGTTCGACGACGAGATCGACTCCATCCGCACCTTCGATCCGGACAGCCAGCGCAGCCTCTACCCCGTGCCCGAGGTGCGCCTGCTGCCGGGGCGCGAATTCCCGATGGACGAGGCCGCCCGCGCGCGCTTTCGCAGCCGCTGGCGCGAACTGCTGGAGGGCGACCCCACCCGCAGCCGCATCTACAAGGACATGGGCAACGGCGTGGCCACCGCCGGCATCGAGTACTACCTGCCGCTGTTCTTCGAGGAGACGGCCACCGTCTTCGACTACCTGGGCACCCAGGCCGCCCTGGTGCTGCACGGCGACCTGGAGCCGGCCTTCCAGCGCTTCTGGCAGGACACGAAGGACCGCCACCGCCTGGTGCAGGGCGACCCCGAGCGGCCGGTGCTGCCGCCCGAATCGCTGTTCCTGACCATCGAGCAGTTCTACGCCCGCGCCAACGACCACGCCCAGCTCGCCCTGCGCCCCGGCGCCGCCGATGTCGACGACAGCGCCTTCGTGCAGAAGCTGCCCGACCTCGCCGTGGTGCGCGGCGCCGAGGAGCCCCTGGCCCGCCTGAAGGAGCACCTGCGCCGCACGAAGCAGCGGGTGCTGGTGCTGGCCGAGAGCGACGGCCGCCGCGAGAGCCTGCTGGACTTCCTGCGCGCCAGCCATGTCTCGCCGCCCGCCTTCGACTCGCTGGCCGAGTTCCAGGCCAGCGACGAGGCGCTGGGCATCGCCACCGCGCCGCTGGCCCAGGGCTTCGCCTGGGTCGCCGAGGGCCTGGAGTTCATCACCGAGACCGAGCTGTTCGCCGCCGGCGTGACCGCGCGCCGCCGCCGCAAGCAGGAGCAGGTCTCGGACGTCGAGGCCCTGATCAAGGACCTCTCCGAGCTGAACGTGGGCGACCCGGTGGTCCACGCGCAGCACGGCATCGGCCGCTACAAGGGCCTGGTCAACATGGACCTGGGCCAGGGCAGCACCGAGTTCCTGCACCTCGAGTACGCCGACAAGGCCACGCTCTACGTGCCGGTGAGCCAGCTGCACCAGATCAGCCGCTACACCGGCGTCTCGGCCGACGAGGCGCCGCTGCACAAGCTCGGCTCCGGCCAGTGGGAGAAGGCCAAGCGCAAGGCCGCCGAGCAGGTGCGCGACTCCGCCGCCGAGCTCCTGAACATCTACGCCCGCCGCGCCGCGCGCCAGGGCCATGCCTTCCGCTACTCGCCGCAGGACTACGAGACCTTCGCCAACGACTTCGGCTTCGAGGAGACCGCCGACCAGAACGCCGCCATCCACGCGGTGATCCAGGACATGGTCTCGCCCCGCCCGATGGACCGCCTGGTCTGCGGCGACGTGGGCTTCGGCAAGACCGAGGTGGCGCTGCGCGCGGCCTTCGTCGCCGTCACCGGCGGCAAGCAGGTGGCCTTCCTGGCGCCCACCACCCTGCTCGCCGAGCAGCATTACCAGACCCTGGTGGACCGCTTCTCCAAGTGGCCGGTGAAGATCGCCGAGATGAGCCGCTTCCGCTCGCAGAAGGAGATCACCGCCGCCGCCAGGGGGATCGCCGACGGCAGCGTCGACATCGTCGTCGGCACGCACAAGCTGCTGTCCGAGAGCGTGCAGTTCAAGAACCTGGGCCTCTTGATCATCGACGAGGAGCACCGCTTCGGCGTGCGCCACAAGGAGGCCATGAAGGCCCTGCGCGCCGAGGTCGACGTGCTCACGCTCACCGCCACGCCGATTCCCCGCACCCTGGGCATGGCGCTGGAGGGCCTGCGGGACCTCTCGGTCATCGCCACCGCGCCGCAGCGCCGGCTGGCGATCAAGACCTTCGTGCGCAACGAGGGCCAGGGCGTGATCCGCGAGGCGGTGCTGCGCGAGCTCAAACGCGGCGGCCAGGTCTACTTCCTGCACAACGAGGTGGAGACCATCGAGAACCGCCGCGAGCGGCTGCAGGCGCTGCTGCCCGAGGCCCGCATTGCGGTGGCCCACGGCCAGATGCCCGAGCGCGAGCTGGAGCGGGTGATGCGCGACTTCGTGAACCAGCGCTTCAACCTGCTGCTCTGCTCCACGATCATCGAGACCGGCATCGACGTGCCCTCGGCCAACACCATCGTGATCTCGCGCGCCGACAAGTTCGGCCTGGCGCAGCTGCACCAGCTGCGCGGGCGGGTGGGACGCAGCCACCACCAGGCCTATGCCTACCTGCTGGTGCCGGAGATCGAGGGCCTGACCAAGCAGGCCGCCCAGCGCCTGGACGCGATCCAGGCCATGGAGGAACTGGGCTCGGGCTTCTACCTGGCCATGCACGACCTGGAGATCCGCGGCGCCGGCGAGGTGCTGGGCGAGAACCAGAGCGGCAACATGCTGGAGGTGGGCTTCCAGCTTTACAACGAGATGCTCTCGGAGGCGGTGCGCTCGCTCAAGGCGGGCAAGGAGCCGGACCTGCTGGCGCCGCTCTCGGCCGCCACCGACATCAACCTGCACGCCCCCGCCCTGCTGCCCGACGACTACTGCGGCGACGTGCACCTGCGCCTGTCCTTCTACAAGAAGCTGGCCACCGCGAAGAACGCCGACCAGGTCGACCGCCTGCTCGAGGAGATCATGGACCGCTTCGGCAAGCTGCCGCCGCAGGCGCAGAACCTGGTGGACGTGCACCGCCTGCGCGTGCTGGCGCGGCCCTACGGCGTGGTCAAGGTGGACGCCGCGCCCGGGGTGATCCACATCACCTTCAAGCCCAACCCGCCGGTCGACCCGATGCGCATCATCGAGCTGGTGCAGAAGAACCGGCACATCAAGCTCGCCGGCAACGAGAAGCTGCGCATCGAGCGCGAGCTCAAGGAGACCAAGGACCGCGTGCAGATGGTGCGCGACGTGCTGCGCTCCCTGGGCCAGCCCACCGGGGCGGCGGCCTGAGCCCGCGGGCGCACCGGCGATGACCCCGCACCTGGACCTCGCCCTGCTGCTGCCGGCGCTGGCCGTCGCCCTGGCCCTGCGGCCCTGGCGGCTGCTGGCCGGCGGCGCGCTGCTGGCGCCGATGCTGGGGACGCTGGTGCTCCTGCCCTGGCTGTGGGCCCTGCCCTCGCTGCGCGCCATGCCGCTGCAGCTGCAGCTGTCGGGGGCCTGCCTGGCGGTGCTGATGCTCGGGTGGCCGCTGGCGGTGCCGGTGCTGGTGGCGGTGGGCGCGCTCGCCGCGCTGCTGGCGGGCCAGGGCTGGCAGGCCGCAGCGGACATGGCGGCGTGGCTGGGCGTGGTGCCGGCCACGCTGGCCCTGGCGCTGGGCGCGGCGATCCGCCGCTGGATCGGGCCGCACCTGTTCGTCTACGTGCTGGGGCGGGCTTTCCTGGGCACCGCCCTGTGCGTGTTCGCCGCCGGCGCCCTGGCGCAATGGGCCGGCCATGCGTTGCCGGCGGTGGACAGCGGCCTGTCCCTGGTGGCGCGCTGGCTCATGGCCTGGGGCGACGCCTTCACCACCGGCATGCTGGCCGCGATCTTCGTGGCTTTCCGCCCGCACTGGCTGGCCACCTGGTCGGACCGGCTGTACCTCGGGCGGTGAGGTGGCGGTGATGCGAAAATCACCGGCTCCATGACCTCCCCCGCCCCCCACGAATTCGCCCCCGGCCTGGTGCTGCGCGGCGTCACCCCGCCCCTGTCGCTGAAGGATTTCGGCCTGATCGCCTTCGACATGGACTCCACGCTGATCAACATCGAGTGCGTGGACGAGATCGCCGACGCCACCGGCAAGAAGGCCGAGGTCGCCGCCATCACCGAGGCCACCATGCGCGGCGAGATCGCCGACTTCAAGGAGAGCCTGCGCCGGCGCGTGGCCCTGCTGCGCGGCGTGCGCGTGCAGGACATGCAGGATGTCTACGACCAGCGCCTGCAGCTCAATCCCGGCGCCGGCGAGCTGGTGGCCGCGGCCAAGGCCGCCGGCCTGAAGGTGCTGCTGGTCTCCGGCGGCTTCACCTTCTTCACCGACCGCGTGCGCGACCGCCTGGGCATCGACTACACCCGCTCCAACGTGCTGGAGGTGGTTGACGGCGTGCTCACCGGCCGCATGGTCGACCAGCCCTGGGGCGACATCTGCGACGGCGCCGAGAAGCGCCGCATGATGCTCGAGACCTGCGCCCTGCTGGGCCTCTCGCCGAAGCAGGCCATCGCCGTGGGCGATGGCGCCAACGACCTGCCGATGATGGGCGAGGCCGGCCTGTCGGTGGCCTACCACGCCAAGCCCAAGGTGCGCGAGCAGGCCATGGTCGCCATCAACGAAGGCGGCCTGGACCGGCTGCTGGAGATCGTGCGGGGCTGAGCCTTCGCACCGGCCTCCACGGGAGGCCGTCCACGCGGTCGCGTTGCTGCAAGACCTGACCCCGGAAACCCTCACTCCACCCGCCGGCCGCCGGCCTGCACCGCGAAGCGTGCCAGCGTGCCGATGCCCGAGTCGGCGCGCGCCGGGTCGTCCACCGCGCGCAGCGTGGTGGTGAGCGCACCCGGCGTGAACTCGCACACCCCGTAGCCGCGCTTCCAGCCGTCCGCGAAGACGAAGTGGGGGTTCTCCGCCAGCCGCTGCGCCGCCAGCGCCGCGCCGTTCGCGTGCGAGGTGATGCTGGTGCCGCAGAACTCCACGCCCAGCGCCGGCCCCTCGGGCCGGCGGTAGTCGGCCAGCACATGGCCCACCCAGTTCTCGTGGACGTCCCCGCCCAGCACCACCGGGTTGGCGACGCGGTGGCGGCGCAGGCCGTCGACCAGGCGCTGGCGCGCCGCGGGGTAGCCGTCCCAGCCGTCGTTCCACAGGCGCTCGCCCGGGCCGGGCAGGTTGTCGCGCGGGCCGAACAGGGTCTGCTGCCCCAGCACCGTCCAGGTCGCCGCGGCGGACTCCGCCAGGCGCTCGTCGAGCCAGCGCTCCTGCGCCGCCCCCAGCAGGCTGCGCGCCGGGTCCTGCAGCGCCGGGCAAGCCGCCGGGTCCACCAGGCCGGCCGGGCGCTGCGGGCGGCCGCAGGCCTGCGGGTCGCGCCACTGGCGGGTGTCCAGCAGCAGCAGGTCGGCCAGCCGGCCGAAGCGGTGTCGCTCGTGCAGCCGCAGCTGCCCGCCGGCCACCGCGCGGGAAAAGGCCGCCGCCCGCACCGGCATGTGCTCGTAGTACGCCTGGTAGGCCGCCGCGCGCCGGGCCAGGAAGTCGCGCGCCGCGTTCAGGCCCACCGGGCGGGCGTCGCCGGCATTCACGCCGGCGTAGTCGTTCTGCACCTCGTGGTCGTCCCACGCCAGCAGCCAGGGGCAGGCGGCATGCATGGCCTGCAGCGCCGGGTCGCTGCGGTACTGGGCGTAGCGGTCACGGTAGTCGGCCAGGGTGGTGGCCAGGCCCAGCGTCGGGAAGTTGCGCACCGCGGCGGCGGCGCTGGGGTACTCGTAGATGTAGTCGCCCAGGAACAGGACGAAGTCCAGCCCCTCCCCCTGCATGTGGCGCCACGCGGCGTAGTGGCCATGCTCCCAGCGCTGGCAGGAGGCGTAGGCCAGGCGCAGGCGCGCCGCCGGCGCGTCCGGCGCCGGCAGGGTGCGGGTGCGCCCGACCGGGCTGGCCACGCCGCCGGCGATGAAGCGGTAGAAGTACCAGCGGTCCGGCGCCAGCCCCTGGACCTCGGCATGCACGCTGTGGGCGAGCTCGGCGCTGGCCACGGCCTCGCCGTGGCGGGCGATGCGCGAGAAGCCCTCGTCATGCGCCACCTCCCAGCGCACCGGCACCGGCGCGTCGCCGAGGCGGTCGAACAGGCCGGGGGGCAGCAGGCGCGTCCACAGCACCAGGCCATCGGGCGTGGGCGAGCCGCTGGCCACGCCCAGGGAGAAGGGATCGAAGCCCAAGCGGGGCTGGGCCCGGGACCCGCGCGGCAGCCAGGCGCCGGCGGCGGTGGCGGCGGCCAGTCGCAGCAGGCCGCGGCGGTCGGCCAGCATCAACCGGGCTGGGTGGGCTGGAAGTCGGCGTTGTGGTCGCGACGCTGCGCGATGGCGGCGTCGCGGATCGCGAACAGCGCGCGCAGGTCTTCCTGCAGGGCGGCGTCGCTGGCGCTGCTGTCGGCCTCGCGCACCTCCACCCCGGGCACGGCGCGGGACCAGCTCTCCGGGTCGGGCATGGCGGCCGGCGACTCGTGGCCGCCCTCGAACTGCCAGGCCAGGCCGCGCAGCCAGTCGCCCACGCGCGGGTCGAAGCGCTCCAGCGCCTGCTGCAGGCTGGTCTGGAAGGCAGGCACGTAAGCCAGCAGGCGGTCCTGCCCGCCGCGCACGATCAGGGTGACGTAGGTGCCGGTGCTGCGGTCGGAACGCACCATCGACAGGGTGCGGCACTCGATCCAGTCGGACGGGATGCCGTGCCGGCGCATGGTCTCCCGCAGGACCATGTGGACCACCTCGCGGCGCGAGGCGCTGCGCGAGCTGGCGCCCTGGCGGTCGTCGTCGTCCGGGTCGTGGCCGTCGTGCAGCGACGGTTCGCCCAGGGGGGCGGGACGGGAGGCCGCCGGCTTTTCCCCGAACATCTTGCGCAAGAAGCTCATGTCAGGATTATCCGATCCGCGGCAGTTCCGGACTAGACAGGCGGTCTTCTTTACACGCCATACACGTTGCACCGGCCGCGCGCAGCAGCGGCCCCGGGGCTGTGGCGCCGCCCGGCCGGGCGCGCGCCCGCAGCGCGCCCCGGCGGCTTCCTACAGCGCCTCGGCCGATTCGCCAGCCTCCCCCTCCCGGCGCGCCGCGCAGGATCCGTGTCCGGCCGTGACAGGGTCGCCCATCACGAAACAGGGAGCAGAAGATGTTGATCCGAGCAAGCAGACACGGGGCCGCGTGTGCGGTCGTGACACTCGCCGCCGCGCTGGCACTGGCCGGCTGCGGCGGAGGCGGCGGCGGGAGCGCAGGACCTGGCGCCGCCCCGGCCCCGGCACCGCCGGCCGCCAGCCCGCAGTCGGCCGGGGCCCTGCCGGTCGAGGACGTGGCGGTGCCGGTGCAGGCGCTGGCGCCCAACACCCGCTACGAGGTGACGCGGGCCGGCCGGGTGGCCCTGGTGCTGCCCGCCGGCGGGCTGGCCGCGGGGGACCGCATCGAGGTCGTCGGCCTGGGCAGCGGCCAGTGGCATCTGGACATGGCGGCGGGCACGTCGGTGGTGGCGCCCGCGCCGGTGCGGGCGGACGCCACCTGGGTGGAGGCCGGCCCGGTGCCCGGCGTCGACGAGCGCTGGTGGGCCCTGCAGGCCTCGGCCGACGGCAACACGGTGCTGGCCGCGGCCAACGAGGGGGCGCTGCATGTCTCGCGCGACGGCGGCCGCACCTGGGCCACCCCCCTGCCCGACCCACGCCACTGGTCCGCCCTGGCGGTGAGCGCGGCGGGCAACCGGCTGGCGGCGGCCGCCTACCTCGGCGGCCTGTGGGTCTCGGCCGACGCCGGCGAGACCTGGCGCGAGACGGTCCCCGCCTCCGGCCCCGAGCCGCGCGAGTGGGTCGGCCTGGCCACCTCGGCGGATGGCCTGGTGCTGCTCGCGGCCGAAAAGAGCGGGTGGCTGGAAGTCTCGCGCGATGGCGGCGCCACCTGGGCGCGCCGCGGCGACCAGCCCCGCAGCTGGCGCGCGGTGGCCCTGGCGGGCAACGGCCGCAACATGACCGCGGTGGCGCATGACGGCACCGTCTGGACCAGCGACGACATCGGCTTCAGCTGGACGCGGCGCCTGGAAGGCGACTACGACTGGTACCGCGTGGCGATGTCGGCCGACGGCGCCACGGTGGTGGCCGCGGCCGCGGGCGGGCATGTCTGGGTCTCGTCCGACTACGGCCTGACCTGGGCGCCGCGCTTCCGCGAGGGACCGGTGAACGCGGTGGCCCTGTCCTCCGACGGCCAGCGCATCGTGCTGGCCGTGCCCTGGCACCCGAGCCTGCCGGACGGGCGGGTCCACCTCTCGGTGGACGGCGGCCTGACCTGGGCGCCGATGCTGCATGACGCCAACTGGCGCGCGGTGGCCCTCACCGGCGATGGGCGCACCCTGCTGGCCGCCGACAACCCGGGCCGGCTGTGGCGCGGCACCTCCCCGGAGAGGGCGGCGGTGTCCGCGGTCGAAGGCGGGAGCGCAGACTCGATCGAGCTGGTCTACCTGGGCGACGGCGTCTTCGAGCTGCGCGCGATCCGCGGGCCGGGCGTACGGGCGCAGTGAGGGGCGGCGCTCAGGCCGCCGGCTGGGCCGGTTCGGCGGGCCGGGCCGGCTTGTCGACGCGGCGCAGCGGCGCCCAGCCGGCCCAGCGCGGGTAGTAGCGGGCCACCGGGCCGCCGTCGATGTCCCAGCTGACGCAGCGCCCGAGGTGGAACGGGGGCGTCTGGCTCTCGGAGCCGGGCGGCCCCTGGATGCCGCTGCGGCGCTGCAGGCCGGCGGGGATGGTCTGGTAGGCCGCGGTGGCCGCGTTCACCAGCAACTCGCGCATGTGGGTGCAGCCGCGGGTGCCGCCGAGGACGCGGTCCACCGCCTGGCGCCAGCCCGGGCCCAGGCGCGCGCCGACCAGGCCGGCCACCGGCGGCAGCGCCTGCTGGCACTCGCCCAGCGGCGTGTCGTCCATGGTGGCGACGACGGCCCGCACCTGGAACGCGTCGTCCACCGTGAGGCGCACGGCCATGTGGTGCACGTACTCGCCGGGCGGCAGCTCGCCGCGTTCGTACATCTGGATCGGGTAGGCCTTGCTGTCACGCAGCTCGGCCTCGATGTCCCACAGGCCGTCCTCCCGGGCGTAGCCGCGGAAGGTGACGTTGCGGGTATGCAGGTGTTCCCGTTTCGCGGGTTCGGGCAGGGGCATGGGCGTGGCGGCGGCGAGGGCCTCAGAGCGCGCGGGCCAGGCGGGCCACGCCCTCCTCGATCTTCGCGATGTCGGCGGTGGCGAAGCTCAGACGCAGGCTGGCCGGGTCCGGGTTGCTGGCGTAGAACGGCGCGCCCGGCACGAAGGCCACGCCCTGCTCGATCGCGCGGCGGGCCAGTTCGGCCGCGTCCTTCAGCTTGCCGCCGGCGCCGGTCAGGCGGGCCCAGACGAACAGGCCGCCCTGCGGCTCGGTGAACTCGATGGCGTCGCCCAGCTCGCGGCGCAGCGCCTCGCACATCGCGCGGGCGCGCTGGCCGTAGACCTCGCGCACGTGCGCCAGGGTGGCGGGCATGCGGCCGGCCTGGAGGTAGGCCGCGGCGGTGGCCTGGGCGAAGGTGCTGGTGTGCGCATCGCTGAACTGCTTGCACATGGTGGCCTTGGCGAGCAGCTCGGTCGGGGCGATGAGCCAGCCCACGCGCAGGCCGGGGCTGAGGACCTTGCTCAGGCTGCCGCAGTGGATGGTGAGCTCCCGGCTGCCCGGCACCTGGTCGGTCAGCGCCAGCAGGCTGGGCGGCGGCGCCTCGCGGAAGTACAGGTCGCCGTACGGGTCGTCCTCGACGATGGGCACCTGGTGCTTGACCGCGATCTCCAGGATGCGCCTGCGGCGCTCCAGCGAGGTCAGCGCGCCGCTGGGGTTGCCGAAGGTGGGGATCAGGTAGACGAACTTCGGCTGGTGCTCGGCGACCAGCTGCTCCAGCTTGTCGACCTGTACGCCCTCGCTGTCCACCGGCGCGGCGATCACCTGCGCGCCGTAGAGGCGGAAGCACTGGATGGTGGCCAGGAAGGTGGGGCCCTCGACGATCACCTTGTCGCCCGGGCCGACCAGGGTCTTGCCCAGGAGGTCCAGCGCCTGCTGGCTGCCGGTGGTGACGATCAGCTGCTGCGGCGCCAGGTCCTTCACGCCCTTGGCGCGCATGAAGGCGGCCAGCTCGGCGCGCAGCGGCTCGTGGCCCTCGGTGGCGCCGTACTGGAGGGCGGCGCCGGGGTTGTCGGCCA
This sequence comes from Ramlibacter sp. GCM10027632, assembly GCF_042675325.1. Classification (NCBI taxonomy): domain Bacteria; kingdom Pseudomonadati; phylum Pseudomonadota; class Betaproteobacteria; order Burkholderiales; family Comamonadaceae; genus Ramlibacter; species Ramlibacter sp. GCM10027632. The sequence continues at coordinate 150,694 of NZ_JBHTGW010000001.1, forward strand.
GGGCCTGCTGGCTGGCCTCGCGCAGGCCCTCGACGTCGAACATCGCGCTGTCGGGGAAGCCGCCGGCGAAGCTGATGATCCCGGGCTTGCCCAGGAGCTTGAACAGCTCGCGGATGGCGGAGGTTTCGACGTTGTCCAGGCGTTGGGCGAAATTCAGGGGCATGGTGGTGCGGTGGGAAAAGGCGCCAAAACCGACATTGTCGCGCGGTCGCGGCGCCCCCTGCCGGGTCAGGAGAACCGGGGCGGGCGCTTCTCGATGAAGGCGTTGACCGCCTCGTGGTGGTCCGCCGTCATGTGGGCGATGGCCTGGTAGCTCGCCGACAGCTCCAGCACCGATTCCAGCGAGGCGCGCTCGCCCTCGCGCAGCAGGCGCTTGGTCATGCGCAGCACGCCGCCGGGGTTGGCGGCGATGCGCCGGGCCAGGGCCAGGGCCTCGTCCATCAGCGCCTCGTGCGGCACGACGCGCGAGACCAGGCCGCAGTCCAGCGCCGCGCGGGCGTCCATCGGCTCGCCGGTGAAGGCCAGCTCGGCGGCCTTGGAGCGGCCCACCGCGCGGGGCAGCAGCCAGGCGCCGCCGTCGCCCGGGACGATGCCGACCTTGACGAAGCTCTCGGCGAAGGTGGCCTTCTCGGAGGCGATGCGGATGTCGCACATGCAGGTCAGGTCCAGGCCGGCGCCGATGGCGGGGCCGTTGACGGCGGCGATCACCGGCACGTCGAGGTGGTAGAGGGCCTTGGGAATGCGCTGGATGCCGTTGCGGTACTCCTCGCGCACCGCGTCGGGCAGCGGCTTGTCCACCTGGTAGCGGCGCATGTCCTTGACGTTGCCGCCGGAGCTGAACACCGGGCCCGCGCCCGTGAGGACGACGCAGCGCACCGTGGTGTCCAGCGTGATGTCGGCGCAGGCCTGGACGAATTCCTCGACGGCGGTGTTGCCGGTCAGGGCGTTGCGCGTCTCGGGCTGGTTCATCGTCAGCACCAGGATCGCGCCCTCGCGGCGGCGGGAAAGGAAGGGAGTGGTCATCGGGTCTCCGGGGGTGTTCTCGTGGGGGGAAATCAACGCAGGTCGGTCAGCTCGCGCACGAGGTCCAGCGTGCTGCCGGCGCGGGCCTCGACCAGCTCGCGCCCGAGCACGTCCTGCCAGTAGCCTTCCGAGCCGGCGGCCTGGCGCCAGGCGTGCAGGCGGCGGGTGTACAGCTGCAGGTCGAACTCGTGGGTGAAGCCGATGGCGCCGTGGATGGAATGCGCCAGCGCCGCCACCTCGCCGGCGGCCTCGCTGGTGCGGGCCTTGGCCACCGCCACGCGCAGGCGGTCGGGCGCGGTGCCCGAGGCCGAGGCCGCGAGGCGGGCCGCCATCGCCGCCGCATAGGCATGCTCGGCGAGCACCGAGAGCTGGTGCTGCACCGCCTGGAACTTGCCGATCGGCTTGCCGAACTGCACGCGGTCATTGGCGTACTGGAGGGTGCGATCCAGCACCTGCTGCAAGGCGCCCGAGAGCAGCGCGGCATGCACGCAGGCCTGCCACTCGCGCACCGGCGGGCGGCCCGGCACCCTCGCCGCGGCGGCGACCACGGCGGCCGGCCAGGTGAGCGTGGCGTCCAGGCAGAAGCCCGAGGGCTCGCGCCGCGCCTGCGCCGCGGGCAGCAGCAGGCTGCCCTGCGGGCCCACGGCCAGCACCCAGTCGGCCACCGCGCCGCCGCGCGCGTCGGGGCAGCACAGGCCGCCCTCGCCTGCCACTTCGCCTGCCACTTCGCCTGCCACTTCGCCGGCGCCGCGGGCCTCGGCCAGCACCAGGCTGCCCGGCGGCCGGGCGATGCCGGCCTGCGCCAGCACGAGGCGGCCCACCAGGGTCTCGGCCAGGGGCACGGGCAGCGCGTACGCGCCGCACAGCGCCATGACCGGGAAGGCCTCGGCCAGCGAGAGGCCCGCGCCACCCTCGGCCTCGGGCACCAGGGCGTCGGCGAAGCCGGCCGCCTCCAGCACGCCCCAGAGGGCGGCGGGGGAGCCCCCGCCTTCGATGGCCCGCACCACGGCGGGCGTGCACTGGTCGGCCAGGAGCTGGCGGACCGCGTCGGTGAACAGGTCGTCCATCGTCTCGTCTCCGTTTCAGCGCAGGCCCAGGCCGCGCGCGATCATGCCGCGCAGGATGTCCCGCGTGCCCCCGCGCAGCGAGAACGACGGCGCCACCTGCGTCACGTGGTTGAGGGTGCGCAGCAGCTCGGCGGGCACCTCGGTGGCCTCGCGCGAGAACAGGTCGTCGGCGATGGCGGCGGGGATGGCCTGCTCCAGGCCGGTGCCCAGGTCCTTGACCAGGGCCGCCTCGACCACCGGGCTCTCGCCGCGGGCCAGCTTGGCGGTGAGCGCCACCGCCATCGCCCGCAGCGGCGCGAGCTGCGCCGCGATGCGCCCGGCCAGGCGCGTGGCCGCCGGCGTGCGGCCCTGCGGCGTGCGCACGAAGGCCAGCCACTCCTCGAACAGCACGATGCTGGAAAGCAGGCGCTCGGGACCGGAGCGCTCGTAGGCGAGTTCGGCCGTGACCTGCTCCCAGCCCTTGCCCTCCTCGCCGATGAGGGCGTCGGGCGCGAGCTTCACCTGGTCGAAGAAGACCTCGCAGAAATGGCTGTCGCCGGAGAGGTCGCGGATCGGGCGGATGGTCACGCCCGGCAGCGACAGGTCGACGATCACCTGCGACAGGCCCTGGTGCCGGTCCTGCGGCTCGCCCGAGGTGCGCACCAGGGCGATCATGAACTGGCAGTGGTGGGCGTTGGTGGTCCAGATCTTCTGGCCCTGCAGCGTCCAGCCCTCGGCGGTGCGGGTGGCGCGGGTCTTCACGCTGGCCAGGTCGGAGCCCGAGTTGGGCTCGCTCATGCCGATGCAGAAGAAGGCCTCGCCCTTGCAGATGCGGGGCAGGTAGAACTGCTTCTGCGCCTCCGTGCCGTACTTGAGGATCAGGGGGCCGCTCTGGCGGTCGGCGATCCAGTGCAGGCCCACCGGCGCGCCGGTGTTCAGGAACTCCTCCACCAGCACGTAGCGGGCGAAGGGGCTGCGGCCGCCGCCGCCATAGGCCGGCGGGAAGGTGATGCCGAGCCAGCCCCGGCGACCGAGCTCGCGGCTGAAGGCGGCGTCGCCCCCCATCCAGCTGCGGGCGCGCACATGGGGCGGCGTCTCCCGCAGGGCCTGCGAGAGGAAGGCCCGGACCTCGGCGCGCAGCGCCTCGTCTTCGGCCGGGATGGCGCCGGGTTGCAGCGCGGCAAGGCTTGTCATTCCAGGACTCCCTGTTCGAAATAGGCGTCGATGCGCTCGGGCGCGAGCCCCAGCACCTGCTGCATCACCGCACGCGTGTCCTGCCCCAGGGTCGGCGGGGCATGGCGGTACTGCACCGGCGTGCCGGACATCCGCACCGGGCTGGCCACCAGCGGGATCGCGCCGGCAGCGGCATGGTCCATCTCGATGCGCAGGCCGCGCGCCTGCACCTGCGGGTCGGCGAAGACGTCGGCCACGGTGTTGATCGGGCCGCAGGGCACGGCCGCGCCCTCGAGCAGGTCCACCCACTCGCGGGTGCTGCGGGTGCGGGTGACGGCGCGGATCATCTCCAGCAGCGCGTCGCGGTTCGCGATGCGCCCGGCATTGCGGGCGAAGCGCTCGTCCTGCGCCCACTCCGGCCTGCCGGCGGCGGCGCAGAAGCGGGCGAACTGGCCGTCGTTGCCCACCGCCAGGATCATGTGGCCGTCGGCCGTGGGGAAGTCCTGGTAGGGGACGGTGTTCGGGTGGCCATTGCCCATGCGGCGCGGCGACTGGCCCGAGTACAGGTAGTTCATGGACTGGTTGGCCAGGCAGGCCACGCCCACGTCGAGCAGCGCGAGGTCGATGTGCTGGCCCTCGCCGGTGCGCTGGCGCGCCTGCACCGCGGCCAGGATGGCGGTGCTGGCGTACAGGCCGGTGAGGATGTCGGTGAGCGCCACGCCCACCTTCATCGGGCCGGCGCCGGGCTCGCCGTCGGGCCGGCCGGTCAGGCTCATGAGGCCGCCCATGCCCTGGATCAGGAAGTCGTAGCCGGCGCGCGGGGCATAGGGCCCGGTCTGGCCGAAGCCGGTGATGCTGCAGTAGATCAGGCGCGGGTTGAGGGCGCGCAGGCTCTCGTAGTCCAGCCCGTACTGCGCCAGGCCGCCGACCTTGAAGTTCTCCACCAGGATGTCGCTGCGGCAGGCCAGCTCGCGCACCAGCGCCTGGCCCTCGGGCCGGGTGAGGTCCACCGCGATCGAGCGCTTGTTGCGGTTGGTGCACAGGTAGTAGGCGGCGTCGGCGGTGGGCTCGCCCGCGGCGTCCTTCAGGAACGGCGGGCCCCAGGTGCGGGTGTCGTCGCCGCTGCCGGGGCGTTCGACCTTGATCACCTCGGCGCCCAGGTCGCCCAGGGTCTGCGAGGCCCAGGGGCCGGCGAGCACGCGCGAGAGGTCCAGCACGCGCAGGCCCGCCAGGGCGCCGGGCGGGGGCGCCCCGGGTGCGTCCGCGTGCATCACTGCTGTTCCACCTTGGCCTGGGTGGCGATGCGTTTCCACAGGCGGATCTCGGCGGCTTGGAACTGGCGCATCTCCTCGGGGCCGCCGACCATGACCTCGGCGCCGAGCTTCTCGTAGAACTCGCGGGTCTCGGGCTGGCGGGCGATGGCGGTGAGCAGCGAGGCCATCTTCTCGGCCTCGGCCTTCGGCGTCTTCGCATGCATCATCGCGCCGACCCAGGTGTAGGCGGTGAAGCCCGGCAGGCCGGCCTCGGCGGCGGTGGGCACCGAGTTCAGCGAGGGCACGCGCTTGTCCGAGGCCACGGCCAGGGCCTTGAGCTTGCCGCCCTTGACCAGCTCCTGCGCCGAGGTCATCTCGGCGAAGGCCAGGTGGACGGTGCCGGCGGCGACCGCGGTGACGGCCTCGCCCGCGCCCTTGAACGGCACATGGTGGGTACTGACCCTGGCGGCGTCGTTGAACAGCTCCGCCATCAGCTGGTAGCCCGCGGACCCGGCGCCGTAATTGAGCTTGCCGGGGTTGGCGCGGGCGGCGGCCATCAGCTCGCCGAGGTTGCGGTGCTCCGAGGCGCCGGGCACCACCAGCAGCGCGGGCGAGCGCATCATCATGCTCAGGGGCGTGAAGTCGGCCACCGGGTCGTAGGGCAGCTCCTTGAACAGCGCCGCGTTCACCGCCAGCGTGGAGTTGCTGCCGACGAACACGGTGTAGCCGTCGGCCGGGGCCTGCAGCACCTGGCGCACGGCGAGGAAGCCGTTGGCGCCGGGCTTGTTCTCCACCACCACCGGCTGGCCGGTCATCTCGGACAGCTTCTTGGCAAAGTAGCGCGCCGAGGTGTCGGTGCCGCTGCCGGGCCCGAAGGGCACGACGAACTTCACCGGGCGCGCGGGGTAGGCCTGGGCGAGGGCGGTGGCCGGGCCGGCCAGGGCCGCCGCGGCGAGCGTGGCCAGGGCGGCGAAGCGGACGATGTGCCTGCGTTGCATGGGAGTCTCCTTGTTCTGTTTGTTCTCGTGTCCGGGCGGCGGCCTGCTCACTCCAGCGTGGCGCCGGTGGCCTTGACCACGCGGTCCCAGCGGGCCAGCTCGTCGCGGATGTAGGCGGCGTACTCGGCGGGCGTGGAGCCCAGGGGCGTGGCGCCCTGCGCCGCCAGCTTGGCCTTGACGTCGGGCGAGGCCAGGGCCTTCATCAGCTCGGCATTCAGCCGGTTCACGATCTCGGGCGCGGTGCGCGCCGGCACCATCACGCCCTGCCAGGCGCCGACCTCGAAGCCGCGCAGGCCGGCCTCCGAGAGCGTGGGCACGTCGGGCAGCACCGGGGAGCGCTGCAGGCTGGTGACGGCCAGGGCCTTCAGGCGCTTGTCCCGGATGAAGGGCAGCGCGGAGTTGATGGTGTCGGTGAGGAACTGGGTCTGGCCGGCGACCGCGTCGGTCAGCGCGGGGGCGCTGCCCTTGTACGGAATGTGCTGCGCGCTGAGGCCCTGGCTTTGCAGCATCAGGAAGGCGCCCAGGTGGGTGATGTTGCCGTTGCCGGCGGAGCCGTAGGAGACCTTGCTGGCGTTGGCCTTCACGTAGGCGAGGAACTCGGGCACGGTGTTGGCGGGCACCGAGGGGTGGACGGCCAGCACCAGCGGGATCACCGCGGTCAGGGCCACCGGCGCGAGGTCGGTGCGCACGTCGTAACTGAGCTTCTTGTACAGGGCCGGGCTGAGGGCGACGGCGGACGTGTTGTAGAAGACGGTGTAGCCGTCGGCCGGGGCCTTGGCCACCAGCTCGGCGGCGATGTTGCCGTTGGCGCCGGGCTTGTTGTCCACCACCACCTGCTGCCCCATCTGCTCGGTGAGCTTCTGAGCCAGCACGCGGGCCACCAGGTCGGTGGGGCCGCCCGGCGGGAAGGCGATGACCATGCGCACCGGCTTGTCCGGGTAGCTGCCCTGCGCGAAGGCGCCCAGGGGCGCGGCGAGCACCGCCATCGCGGCCAGGAGGGTTCTGCGGGTCCAGGATTTCATGGGGTTGTCTCCTCGTTGTCTTGTCTTGGGGGAAAGGTGGATCAGGCCGGCCGCCCGGCGAGCAGGCGGGTGGCGGTGTAACTCATGACCCGCTCGCCGCGCTGGTTGAAGACCTCGATGTCCGAGGTCACCACCGCGCGGTTGCGGCTGGAGGTGGGGCGGATGCCGGTGACGGTGACGGTGGCCTCGATGGTGTCGCCCACCCGCACGGGCGCGTGGATCTTCTGCGCCAGCTCCAGCATCGCCAGGCCGGTGCCCTGGATCATGGTCTGGAGGATGAAGCCTTCGATGAGGGTGTAGGTCAGCGCGCCGGGGACGGGGCGGCCGCGGATGGCGCCGCCCTCGTAGCCCTCCTCGATGAAGATCGCCTCGAGCATGCCGGTGCAGGAGATGAAGTTGACCAGGTCGGTCTCGGTGACGGTTCGGCGGAAGGTGCGGAAGGCCTGGCCCGCCACCAGGTCCTGCCAGTGGAAGCCCTGGCCGAGGCGGGGCAGCGCGGGACCGGGTGCGGGAACCGGGGCGGGGGTGCGGGCGGGTTCAGTCATGGGGTGCTTCCTGGCGGATCGCGCCGCTGGCGAGCCAGGCGGCGATCTGGTCCTCGGTGGCGCCGGCCTCGGCCAGCGCCTCGCGGGTGTGCTCGCCCAGGTGGGGCGGCAGGCCCACCGGCGGGCGCCGGCCGTCGAAGCGCACCGGCACGCCGGTGAAGCGCAGCGTGCCGCCGGCCGAGGGCATCTCCTCGAAGAAGCCGGTGGCGCGCAGGTGCGGGTCGTCCTTCAGGTCGGCCAGTTCGTTCACCGGCGCGGCCGGGATTTCCAGGCGGTCGCACAGGGCGAGCCAGTGCGCGCTGGGCCGCTCGGCCACGATGCGGCCGGTCAGCTCGTAGAGCGCCTCGATGTTGCGGGTGCGGGCGGCCATCGAGGCGAAGCGTTCGTCGGCGGCGCAGTCGGGGCGGCCCGCGCCCTCGAAGAAGCGGCGCCAGTGGGTGTCGGTGTAGGGCATCAGGCAGACATGCCCGTCCAGCGTCTGGTAGGGGCGGCGCCACTCGGACATCACCCGCGGGTAGCCGGTCGTGCCGCGGGGCGGCTCGAAGTGCTGGCCGTACAGGTGCTCCACCAGGTTGAAGGCCACCATGGTCTCGAACATCGGCACCTCGACGAAGCTGCCCTCCCCCGTCTGCCCTCGCCGCACCAGGGCCGCCAGGATCGACATCGCGGCCACCAGGCCGCTGGTCTTGTCGGCAGCGATGGTGGGCAGGTAGCGGGCCACCCCGCCCTGCGCCTTCATCAGCGCGGCGCTGCCGGACATGCCCTGGATGATGTCGTCATAGGCGGGCCGGCCGCCGTAGGGGCCGTCCTGCGCGAAGCCATGCAGGCCGGCGTACACCAGCCGCGGATGCCGCGCGCGCAGCGCCTGCGGGTCCAGGCCGACGGCGGCGAGCTTCTGCGGGCGCATGCTGTGCATGAAGACGTCGGCCGAGGCGATGAGCGTGGCCAGGGCCTGCTGGCCGCCGGGCGTCTTCAGGTCGATGGCGACGCTGCGCTTGCTGCGGTTGACGCCCAGGAAGATGGCGGACATGCCGGGCTCCAGCGCGGGGCCGGTGTGGCGGGTGGAGTCGCCCTCGGGCGCCTCGACCTTGATCACCTCGGCCCCCAGGTCGGCGAGCCACTGGCTCGCGTACGGGCCCATGACCACCACGCTGGCGTCCACCACCCGGATGCCGGCAAGGGGAAGTGCGTTCATGTTGTCTCCTGGGGCGAATCTATCGCCTGCGGCAAAATCAATCCAATATTGAATTGAGCGCCTTCGATACGCTTTGAATATCACATGAACCTGCGCCAGCTCCAGCAGTTCGTCACCCTCGCCGAGACCGGCAACTTCCACCGCGCCGCCGAGCGCCTGCACATGGCGCAGCCGCCGTTGTCGGTGTCGATCCGCAAGCTGGAGGAGGAGCTGGGGGCGCCGCTGTTCGAGCGCACGCCTGCCGGGGTGCGCCTGACCGCGGCGGGCGGCGGCATGCTGGCGCACGCGCAGCGGGCACTGTTCCACGCGCAGCAGTGCCAGGCCTCGGTGCGGGCCGGGGTGCGGGGCGAGGCGGGCCTGCTGAAGCTGGGGTTCGTGGGGTCGGCGACCTACGCGCTGCTGCCGCGGCTGATCGCCTCGTTCCGCAAGCGCTACCCGGCGATCGACCTGGAGCTGACCGAGCACACCACGGCCGGCGCGCTGGACGGGCTGGTGGAGCGCCGGCTGGATGCCGCGATCGTCCGCTACCCGCTGGTGGACCCGCGGCCGTTTCGCCTCACGCCGCTGGAGGCCGACGAGTTCGTGCTGGCGGTGAGTGCGCGCAGCCCGTTCGCGGGGCGCCGGTCGATTCCCCTGAGCGAGGTGGCCGGGGAGCCGTTCATCATGTACGGGGCCCAGCGGGTGCCGGGCCTGTTCGCCATCGCCACGCTGCGTTGCCAGCAATCCGGCTTCACCCCGCGCATCGCGCAGGAGGCGGCGCAGGTGCAGACGATCCTGAGCCTGGTGCAGAGCGGGCTGGGGGTGGCGCTGGTGGCGGGCGTGGCGCGCAAGTACGTGCCCTCGGGGGTGCGGCTGCTGGCGCTGTCGGACACGCCGGCCGGGTTCGAACTGGGGCTGGCGCTGGTCACCCCGGAGGAGAACGCGAGCCGGGTGGCGCAGACCTTCGAGCAGCACGCGCTGGGAGGGTGAGAGGACCTGACCCCAACGAAAAAGGGCCGCAGCGCGAACGCTGCGGCCCCTGGCTTCGGATTCCCGGACGGGAATCAGAAGTGGTATTCGACGCGCAGCTGCGGCGTCTTGGCCAGCGTGCCCGGCACCGAGTGCGGGTTGCCGAACTTGTTGCGCCAGTACTGGTACTGCACGCCGGCCTTCAGGGCCGACTTCGGCAGGCCGACCGTGGAGCTCAGGTCGTACATCACCTGGCCGTCGAAGTTGAACTCGGGGGAGGTGGCGCCACCGAACTCGTCCTTGCCCTTGGCGGCGATCCAGTTGGCGTAGCCCTCGAACGAGAAGCCGGCACCCAGCGGGATGCCCCAGGCGGCCAGCAGCGCGCCATGGGTGTCGAAGTCGTAGCGGGCGACACGGGTGGACTGGCCGAAGCCCGTCACCGGCTGGTTGCTCTCGAACAGCGCGGCAGCCGTCACGTTCAGGAAGCCGGCGGGCACCGCCATGAAGAAGGTCGGGCCGGCGACCAGCATGCGCTTGCGCGAGCTGTAGCCAGCGTCGTTCTTGGTGTTCCAGTCGAAGCCGGCGGTCAGGCCCATGCCCTTGACGGGACCGAAGCCATAGGCCTTGCCGGTGACCTTGCCCAGGTCCACCGTGTGGCGGTACACGACGTAGGCTTCCTGGGCGTTGCCGTCGTTGGCGTCGGAGTTCAGCAGGTCGACGCTCACGAAGTTCGTGCCGTACTTGTAGCCGCTCACATGGCTCAGGTTGAGGATGTTCTTCTTGACATCCTTGGTGTTGTACGGCTCGGCGTACTTGGTGCCCCAGCGATAGCTCAGGGAGGTGTCGCTCCAGTCGGCCGCTTGGGCGGCGACGGCGAGCAGGGACAGGGAGGCCGCGAGGGCGATCTTGGTCTTCAAGGTAACTCCTACTTTTTGTTAAAAACCTGTGAAAGCGTAACAGCCCCTAGGGTTTTTCCGAATACAACTTTCCTCCAGGGAGTTGCGATTACGCGACAGCCGACATGCCCGGCTGAACCTCCCCGCCCAGCGCCTGCAGCAGCTCAGGCAGCAGCGCGGACAGCTCGCCGGTGGCGATCGCGGCGTCGGCATCGAACCCCTTGTCGTCACCGAGGTTCTCGTCCACGCCGTGCATGTCGATCTTCCGGATCGCCAGCAGCTCGGTAAGCAAGAACGAGACCCGTCCCTCCCAGGTCAGGGCCAGCTGGGTCGGCAGCTTGCCTTCCTCGATGTGCCGGGCGATCTCCTCCAGGTCGAGGTTGTGCCGCGCGTAGCGCACCACGGAGCGCTCCTCGCCGGCGTTCTTCAGCTCCAGGTCGCGGTCCACGGTGAAGCCGGCGGGCGCCTCCTGGGATGACAGCCAGTGCGCCATCGCGGCGGCCGGCGAGGTGGCGGTATGCACCGGGGACAGCGGCATCACGCACCGTACCTGTGCCATCGCGTCCACGAGCTGGGCGATCACGCCCTCGGCGGCCTTGGTGCTGCCCACGCCGACCGCCAGCAGGCGGGCGGACGGGTCCAGCCACAGCAGGTGGGCCGAGCGCTTGCTGAAGGCCCGCGGCAGGAAGGCGTGGACGATGTCCTCCTTCAGTTCGGCCTTCTCCTTGCGCCCGGGCTTGCGGCCCTGGGCCTGCTCGATGGCCTTGCAGCGCGCCTCCAGCTCGGCGCGCACCGCGCCGGCCGGCACCGAGCGGCGCTCGACGGCCAGCTTCATGATCCAGTGGCCGTCGACCACTTCCACCATCGGCGCATGGGCCTCGCCGCGCGGCGGCACCCAGCCCACCGAAAGCTCCTGCGTCGCGGCGCAGGGCTGGAAGGTCAGGCGCTGGAGTTCGGCCTCCAGGGCTTCGAGGGCGGGCGGGCTCCACTCGGGCCCGATGCGAAAGGGAATCAGGTTCTTGAACAGCGGCATGGCGCGGGGTCGGACTGCAAAGGCAAAGGGGCGGATTCTGCCTTCGTACGCGTCGTGCGCCGACAACAGCCCGGGCCTTGACAACCGACGCTCGCGCCCATGGGCCGCGCACGCCACGGGCTGCGCCTGCTGCTGCAGGCCGGCCGCACCTGGATCGACGAGGACGCCCCGGCCATGGGCGCGGCCATCGCCTACTACACCGTCTTCTCGCTGGCGCCGCTGCTGGTGATCGTCATCGCCATCGCCGGCGCCCTGTTCGGCCGCGAGGCGGTGCAGGGCCAGGTGGTGGCCGAGATCTCCGGGCTGCTCGGCGCCGAGGGCGCGCGCCTGGTCCAGGACCTGCTCGCCAGCGCCAGCGACACCGGCCACGGCCTGGCCGCCGGCGCGGCCAGCGCCGGCGTGCTGGTGGTCGGCGCCACCACCGTCTTCGCGCAGCTGCAGTCCTCGCTGGACCGCATCTGGCACGTGCCCGCCCGCGCCCGCCCCAGCGGCCTGTGGGCGCTGCTGCGGGCCCGCCTGGTGTCCTTCGGGCTGGTGCTGGGCGTCGCCTTCCTGCTCATGGCCTCGCTGGCGGTGAGCGCCGCCCTGGCGGCCCTGGGCGCCTGGGCCGGCGGGCTGGCGCCGGGCTGGGAGCCGGTGCTGCAGGCCCTGCACCTGGCGACGTCGCTGGCAGTGTTCACCACCCTCTTCGCGATGATCTACAAGCTCCTGCCCTCGACCCCGATCGCCTGGCGCGACGTGTGGGTGGGCGCCCTGGTGACGGCCCTGCTGTTCGAGGCCGGCAAGCTGGCCATCGGCCTGTACCTGGGCAAGAGCGGCATCACCCGCGCCTTCGCCGCGGCGGGCTCGCTGGTGGTGGTGCTGCTGTGGGTCTACTTCGCGGCCCAGGTCTTCCTGTTCGGCGCCGCCTTCACCCGGGCCCAGGCCGAGGACCGGCTCGGGGCCGCGGCTAGGGAATCGACCTAAGGCGCATGCGCCGCGCCCCTATGCGGCGCGGGCGCCGGGCGACCAGACTGGAGCCCATGAACTCGCACCTCTTTCTCGACTCGCTGCCTGGCTGGGCCCGGCGTGCCTGCGGACTGCAGGCGCAGGAACCCACGATCGCCGACGACCCGCACCTGTACAGCCTGCGCGCCTGGCCGGAACTGCCCGAGGAGCAGCGCACCGCCGCCGTCTACCGGCTGCTCTCGGTCATGACCGTGCGCGCCGTGCCCCGCCTGTGGATGGCGCGCCAGTCCGGCCTGGACGCCGCGGCCCTGGACACCCTGCTGCTGTGGCTGGAGCGGGACGGCGTGCTGGTGCGCGGCACCCTGCGGTCGCAGGCCGGCACCGCCCAGCCCCGGGCAGCCGCCCGCGCGCCGGGCTCCGAGGACCTGCTGGCCCTGGTCTGAGGACCGGCCCGCCGGCTCAGAACCCCGCCACCAGGCCGTCGCGGCGGGGGTCGCTGGCGCACACGTAGCCCTCGACCTTCGGGTCGCCGGCGCGCCAGATGAACTGGCCGGCGCCGAAGTCCTGGTAGTTGTCGTTGATCACTTCCACCTGGTGGCCGCGGTCGGCCAGGCCCTGCACCGTGGCCTTGTCCATCTGCTGCTCGACGTTGATCTCGAAGCCGGCGTTGTAGCGCCAGCGCGGCGCGTCGCAGGCGGCCTGCGGGTTCTGGCCGTAATCGACCATGCGCACCGTCGTCTGCATGTGGCCCTGCGGCTGCATGTTGGCGCCCATCACGCCGAAGCTCATGACCGGCTGGCCGTCCTTGGTGAGGAAGGCCGGGATGATGGTGTGGAAGGGGCGCTTGCCCGGCGCGACCTGGTTGGCGCCGGCGTCGAGGCTGAAGGCGTGGCCGCGGTTCTGCAGGCTGATGCCGAAGGACGGCTCCACGCAGCCCGAGCCGAAGCCCATGTAGTTGCTCTGGATGAAGCTGACCATCATGCCGTCCTCGTCGGCGGCGGTGAGGTAGATGGTGCCGCCCTTGACCGGGTTGCCGGCGCCGAAGTCCTGCGCGCGCTTCATGTCGATCAGCTTCGCGCGGCTGGCGAGGTAGGCGTCGTCGAGCATCTGTTCGGCGGTGACCTCCATCGACGAGGGCTCGGCCACGTACTTGTAGACGTCGGCGAAGGCCAGCTTCATGGCCTCGATCTGCAGGTGCTGCGAGTCCACGCCGTCCACCGGCAGGCCGGCGACGTCGAACTTCTCCAGGATGCCCAGCGCGATCAGCGCCGCGATGCCCTGGCCGTTGGGCGGGATCTCGTGCAGCGTGTAGCCGCGGTAGTCGCGGCCGATGGGGGTGACCCACTCGGGCCGGTAGGCGGCGAAGTCACTGGCCTTGAGGCTGGCGCCGTGCTGCGCGGCGAAGCGCTCGATGGCCTGGGCGATCTCGCCGCCGTAGAAGGCCTGGCCCTTCGTCTCGGCGATGGCCTTCAGGCCGCGCGCCGCCGACTTGAACTGGAACAGCTCGCCCACCTTCGGCGCGCGGCCCCAGGGCAGGAAGCCCTCGGCGAAGCCCGGCAGGCCGCCCAGCTCGGGCGTGGCCGCGGCCCACTTCTGCTGCACCACGACCGGCAGCAGGTAGCCGCGCTCGGCCACCTCGATGGCGGGCTCCATCAGGTCGGCGAAGGGCAGCCGGCCGAAACGCTCGGACAGCGCCACCCAGCTGGCGACCGCGCCCGGCACGGTCACGGCGTCGAGGCCGCGCTTGGGCGGGGTCTTGGCGTCGGCGCCGTACTTGCGCTTGAAGTAGTCGGGCGTCCAGGCGGCCGGCGCACGGCCCGAGGCGTTGAGGCCGTGCAGCTGCTTGCCGTCCCACAGGATGGCGAAGGCGTCGCTGCCCAGGCCGTTGCTCACGGGCTCGACGATGGTCATCACCGCCGCGGCGGCGACGGCGGCATCGACCGCGTTGCCGCCCTTCCAGAGCATGCGCAGGCCGGCCTGGGCGGCCAGCGGGTGGGAGGTGGCGACCGCGTTGCGGGCGAACACCGGCAGGCGGGTGGTGGGGTACGGGTTGTGGAAATCGAAATGCATGGTCAGGGTCGGTTGGGGGGCCGGGTCTCGGCTTCTCAGTCGGCGGTGAGCTGGCGCTCGGTGATGATCTTCTTCCACTTGGCGCGGTCGGCGGTGGCCATGGCGGCGAACTGCTGCGGCGTGCCGCCCACGGGCTCGATGCCCAGGCGGGCCAGGCGGTCCTTGACGTCGGCGTCCTGCAGGGCCTGGTTGATGCCCGCGTTGACGCGCGCCACGATGTCGGCCGGCAGGTTCTTCGGGCCGTAGACGCCGAACCAGGTCACGCTCTCGTAGCCGGGCACCGTGTCGGCCACCGGCGGCAGCTCCGGCAGCAGCGGCGAGCGCTTGAGGGAGGTGACGGCCAGGGCGCGTAGGCGGCCCTCCTTCACATGGGGCAGGCCCGAGGGCAGCGAGTCGACCAGCAGGTCCAGCTTGCCGCTGGCGAGGTCCGGGATCGCCAGGGCGGTGCCGCGGTACGGGATGTGGACCATGAACAGGCCCGCCATCGACTTCAGGTGCTCGGTGCCCAGGTGGACCACCGTGCCGTTGCCGCTGGAGGCGTAGTTCAGGCGGCCGGGGTTGCGGCGCGCATGCTCGACGAACTCCTTCATCGTCTTCGCCGGCGAGGAGTTGGGCACCAGCACGATGCTCGGCGCGTTGCCCACATGCGAGATCGGCGTGAAGTCGGCCACCGCGTCATAGGGCAGCTTGCCGGCCGCGGCGAAGCTCGGGCCGATCGCATGGGTGCTGGAGGTGGTGAGCAGCAGCGTGTAGCCGTCGGCGGCGGCCTTGGCCGCGATGTCCGAGCCGATGGTGCCGCCGGCGCCGGGCTTGTTGTCGACGACGATGCTGGTGCCCAGGCGCTCGCCGAGCTTGCCGGCGACGGCGCGGGCGAAGATGTCGGTGGCGCCGCCGGCCGGGAACGGCACGACCAGGCGGATCGGCTTGGCAGGATAGGTCTCGGCCCAGGCGGGTGACGAGGCGAGCGCCGCGGCGGAGGCGGCCAGGAGGAGGCTGCGTCGGGTGGTCATCGCGCGATTATCTGCGCCCGCCCACGCGCCGCGTGACGCCTCGGGCACAGCCTAGAATGCCCGTCGATGACGCTCCCTTGCCGCGCCGGCATCCGGCCCCACTGACCGCCATGAAGACGCAGGACATCGAGCCCTTCTTCGCCACCCTGCGGGCCGCCAACCCGCACCCGGTCACCGAGCTGGAATACACCAGCGTGTTCGAGCTGCTCGCCGCGGTGCTGCTGTCGGCGCAGGCCACCGACGTGGGCGTGAACAAGGCCACGCGCCGGCTGTTCCCGGTGGCGGGCACGCCGCAGGCCATGCTGGACCTGGGGCTGGAGCGGCTGGAGGGCTACATCAAGACCATCGGCCTGTACCGCACCAAGGCACGCAACCTGCTGGAGACCTGCCGCATCCTGGTGGAGCGGCACCAGGGCCGCGTGCCCGCCACGCGCGAGGCGCTGGAGGCCCTGCCCGGCGTGGGCCGCAAGACGGCCAACGTGGTGCTGAACGTGGCTTTCGGCCAGCCCACCATGGCGGTGGACACGCACATCTTCCGCGTCAGCAACCGCACCGGCCTGGCGCCCGGCAAGAACCCGCTGCAGGTGGAACTGGCGCTGGAACGGCGCGTGCCGGCGGCCTATGCGGTGGACTCCCACCACTGGCTGATCCTGCATGGCCGCTACGTGTGCCAGGCGCGCACGCCGCGCTGCTGGGAGTGCGCGGTCGCCCGCTACTGCGACTTCAAGCCCAAGACGCCGGC
Organism: Ramlibacter sp. GCM10027632; assembly: GCF_042675325.1. Lineage (NCBI taxonomy): Bacteria > Pseudomonadati > Pseudomonadota > Betaproteobacteria > Burkholderiales > Comamonadaceae > Ramlibacter > Ramlibacter sp. GCM10027632. The sequence goes on from NZ_JBHTGW010000001.1 coordinate 166,596, forward strand.
GCCCGCCGGCAAGCGCTGAGGCACCGGCCGGTGTTCACCGTCTTCGTGCTGTGCGTGGGTGCCTCGCTGGGCGCGCTGGCACGGTGGCAGTTGGCCCTGTGGCTGAACACCGGCGGCACCTGGGTGCCCCTGGGCACGCTGGCCGCCAACCTGGCCGGCGGCTGGCTGATCGGCCTGCTGGTGGGGGTGTTCCAGGCCCTGCCGCACCTGGACCCGGCCTGGCGGCTGGCGCTGGTCACCGGCTTCCTGGGCGCCCTGACCACCTTCTCCACCTTCTCCGCGGAGACGGTGCAGCTGCTGCAGTCCGAGCGCTTCGGCCAGGCCCTGGCCCTGGCGGCGATGCACCTGGCCGGCTCGCTGGCCCTCACCTGGGTGGGGCTGCGGATGGCGCGCTGGGTGATGGCCTGAGGCCTGAGGCCTGAGGCCTGAGGCCTGAGGCCTGAGGCCCGAGGCCTGAGGCCTGAGGCCTGAGGCCCGCGCCGGGCGCCAGGCCCACGCGCCCCGGCCAGGCGCCTCAGTGCGTGATGGTCACCAGCACGCTGCACGGCGCGTGCTCGATCAGCGCGCCCGACACCGAGCCGCGCCACCAGCGGGCGGCCCAGCTGTCCAGGTGCTTGTGGCCCACCACGATCAGGTCGGCCCCGGCCTTGCGGGCGGCGCGGGTGATCTCCTCCACCGCCTCGCCCTGGGCCACCTCGCCGGTGGCCTTGAAGCCGGCGGCCTCCAGGCGCTTGATGCCGTCCTGCAGGATGCCCTCGAACTTCTTGCGCTCGCGCGTCTCCAGCTCGGCGTCGTAGACGCCGCCCTCCAGGCCGACGAAGGCCAGGGTCGAGGGCATCACCGCCACGAGCACGATGCCGGCCTGGTTCCACTGCGCCACCTCGCAGGCATCGAGCAGGGCCCGCTGGCCTGCCTCGCTGCCGTCGTATGCCATCAGGATCTTCTTGTACATGCTGCCTCCTACCGGGTTGGTGATGCTTCCAGCATAGACCCCGGCCTGTGGGAGAGGCAACCTGCCCGCAACAGGTGTAAACGCCAGTAGGCGCACGGCTTGATCGGGGTCAACGGTCCGCCCCGGCGGCGGACCCGGCCGGCGCGCTCAGTCGAGCAGCCCGCGCAGGACGCCGGGCGCGACATGGCGATCGAGGCAGGCCGCCAGGCCGTCGAACACGTCGTCCAGGGTCGGCACGTTCGCACCGAACAGCGCGCGCAGCACGCCCGGGTCCTCGAGCAGTCCGTGCAGGTAGACGCCCAGCACCCGCCCCGTGGCGTCGCACCAGCCCAGGCCGCCGGGCAGCACCGGCAGGCCGGCGCCCATGCCCGGGTGTTGCGCCGTGCGGCCGTGGCGGATCTCGTAGCCGCGCACGCGCAGGCCGGACAGCGCCTGCCACGGCCCCGGCACCGCAGCGAACACCGCCTCGGTGCGGCGCACGCGCTTGTCCGGCTCGAACAGGGTGACCACCGGCAGCAGGCCCAGGCCGGGCGCGTTGCCGTCGATGCCGTGCGGGTCGACCAGGGCCTCGCCGAGCATCTGCAGGCCGCCGCAGATGCCCAGCACGCGGCCGCCGGCCGCGGCATGCGCGGCGATGGCGGCATCCAGGCCCTGGGCGCGCAGCCAGGCCAGGTCGCCGCTGGTGTGCTTGGAGCCGGGCAGGACCACCCAGTCGGCCCCCTGCAGCTGGCGCGGCTCGCGCGCCCACGCCAGCTGCACGCCGGGCAGCCGGCGCAGGGGCTGGAATTCGTCGAGGTTGCTGATGCGCGGGTAGGCGATGACGGCGATGCGCGTGCCGCCGGGGGCCCAGCCGGCGGCGCCGCCGGCCCACCCCTCCCACATCCCGTCCTCCTCCGGCAGGCCGTGGTCACGCCACATCGGCAGGGTGGCCACGGTGGGCACGCCGGTGCGCGCCTGCAGCATCCCGGGGCCGGGCTCGAGCAGGGCCGGGTCGCCCCGGAAGCGATTGAGGACGAAGCCGCGGATGCGCGCGCGCTCGGCGGCCTCCAGCAGCGCCCAGGTGCCGTACAGGTGGGCGAAGGCGCCACCGCGGTCGATGTCGGCGACCAGCAGGCAGCGCGCGTCGGCATGGTCGGCGGTGCGCAGGTTGACGTAGTCGCAGTCACGCAGGTTGATCTCGGCGGGCGAGCCGGCGCCCTCGATGACCACGACATCGTTCTCGGCGCGCAGCGCGTCGAGCGCGCGGGCCACGTGGGGCCAGACCGCCGCGCTGCGCTCGCGCCAGGGCATGGCGGTGAGCGCGGCGTCCACCTGCCCGAGCAGCACGAACTGGCTGTGCGTGTCCCGCTCGGGCTTGAGCAGCACCGGGTTCATGCGCACCTCGGGCGTGCGGCGCGCCGCCAGGGCCTGGAAGTACTGCGCGCTGCCGATCTCGCCGCCCTCGGCGACGCGCGCGTTGTTGCTCATGTTCTGCGCCTTGAAGGGCGCGACGCGCAGGCCCTGGCCGGCATACCACCGGCACAGTGCGGTGGCGAGCCAGCTCTTGCCGGCGCCGCTGGTGGCGCCCCAGACCATCACGCAGCGGGCGGTCATGCGGGCCCCTGCGCCTGGCGCGGCGCACGCGGGCCCCGGGCGGCACGGCGCGGCGCGTTCACCCCAGGTCCTCCACCGGCAGCGCCACCCAGGCGCGGCCCACCGGGTGCACCGCGATGCGCTGGCCGAAGGCCGCTTCGACCGCGCGGTGCGTGGCGGGCGCGTCGCAGGCCCCCTGGTGCGCGATGCGCCCCTCGACGATGACGACGAGTTCGTCCGCATGCAGCGCCATGTTCAGTTCGTGCAGCACGGTGACGGCGGTGCCGCCGCCGCGCACGTGCTCGCGCACCAGTGCCAGCCAGTCGGCCTGGTGCGGCGGGTCGAGGTTGGCCAGCGGCTCGTCCATCAGCAGGATCGGCGCCTGCACCGCCAGCGCCCGCGCCAGCAGCACGCGCTGGCGTTCGCCGCCCGAGAGCTGGCCCAGGGCACGGGACCGCCACTCCCAGCTGCCGGTGCGGCGCATGGCCTCCTCCACCGCCGCGAGGTCGCGGGCCGAGGGGCCGGCCAGCCAGCCCTGGTGCGGCAGGCGCCCGAGCATCACGACATCCTGCGCCCGCAGGTCGCCGCCGCCCGGCTCCTGCTGCCCCAGCCAGGCGAGCAGCCGGCCGCGCTCGCGCGCCGGCAGGCCGGCCGGGTCGCGCCCCAGCCAGGCCACCTCGCCGCGCGCGGGCAGCAGCCGCGCCAGCGACTTGAGCAGCGTGGTCTTGCCCGCGCCGTTGGGGCCGACCAGGGCGGTCCAGCGGCCGGCGGGCAGGCGCAGGTCGAGGCCATGCAGCACCTCGCGCCCGTCGAGGGCGACGCGCAGGCCGGCGCAGGCCAGCGCCGCGCTCACAGCGGCCTCCGGTGCATCAGCCACAGCAGGTAGCCGCCGCCCAGGACGGCGGTGACCGCGCCCACCGGCAGCTCCTGCGGCGCCACCAGCCAGCGCCCGAGGACATCGGCCGCGACCAGCAGCGCACCGCCGGCCAGGGCCGCCAGCGGCAGCAGCCAGGCATGGGTGGGCCGCACCGCCGAGCGCACCAGGTGCGGCGCGACCAGGCCGATGAAGGCGATCAGGCCCACCTGGGCGACCGCCGCGGCGGTGGCCAGGGCCAGGATGGCGACCAGCGCCACCCGCACCGGGCCCAGGGCCACGCCCAGGCTGGCGGCAGTGGACTCGCCGAGGGAGAGCGCGTCCAGCGCGCGGCTGCAGCCCAGGGCCACGGCCAGGGCGGCGGCCAGGGCCAGCGCGAGCAGCTGCACCGCGCCCCAGCCGAGGAAACCGGTGGTGCCGAGCATGAAGCCCTGCATCGCGCGCAGGGCCTCCGGCACGCGGAACAGGACCAGCGCCGCCAGCGCGCCGAGCACCATGCCCACGATCACGCCCGCCAGCAGCAGCCGCAGCGTGTGCTGCACGCCGCGCGCCAGGGCCAGCGTGAGCAGCACCGCGCCGACCGCGCCGGCGAAGGCCGCGCCGGTGATGCCCAGGCGCGCGCCCCAGCCCGCCGCCGCGGCCGGCGACAGGCCCAGGGCCGCCAGCAGCAGCGCGACGCCCAGGCTGGCGCCGGTGGCGCTTCCGAGCAGGTAGGGGTCGGCCAGGGGGTTGCGGAACAGGCCCTGGGCCACCGCGCCCGCCAGCCCCAGCAGCGCGCCGGCCAGCCAGGCGCCCGCGGTGCGCGGCACGCGGATCTCCCAGAGGATGGTGGCGGCCGAGGCGTCGGCCGGCGACAGCGGCTCCCAGCCGGCGCTGCCGACGCAGGCGCCCACCACCAGGAGCGCCAGGCCGGCGAGGGCCAGCGCCACGGCAAGCGGCAGGGGGGCGCGCGGGTTCACGAGGCGCCTCCCTGGCCGCCCCGCAGGCGGCCCTGGAGGCAGTCGACCATCAGGCGCGCGGCCTCGGCCAGGCGCGGGCCGGCGCGCACCAGCACGTCGCCCTGCTGCGGGCTGAAGCGGCAGATGCGGCCGTCGCGCACCGCGCGGATGCGGGACCAGCCGGGGCGCTGCGCCATCGACTCGGCGACGCGGTCGGTGACCATGATCACCTGCGGGTCGGCGCGCACGACGAACTCGGGGTTGACCTTGGGAAACGGGCCCAGCGCGCCGGGCACGACATTGGCCGCGCCGATGCGCGCCAGCAGCTCGCCGATGAAGGAGGACTCGCTGGCCGCATAGGGGGCGCTGGCCACCTCCACGTAGACGCGGGTGCCGCGCAGGGCGGCGGGCATGGCGCGCACCGCGGCCTCCAGGTCGGCGTCGATGCGCCGCACCAGGGCCGGGCCGGCCTGGGTGCCCAGGAGCCGGTCGACCTGGCCGACGACGCGGCGCAGGTCCTCCAGCGTGCGCGGCTCCAGCGCCGCGACCTTCAGGCCCAGCGCCTCCAGGCGCGGCACGGCGCGGGTGGAGTGGGCGGCCAGCACCAGGTCGGGCCGCAGGGCGACGATGCGCTCGACCTGGGCGTCGTCCAGGCCGCCCACATGGGGCAGCGGCTGCACCTCGGCGGGCCAGTTCGAGTAGGTGTCCACGCCCACCAGCCGGTCGCAGGCGCCCAGGGCGCAGACGGTCTCGGTGAGCGAGGGCAGCAGGGTGACGATGCGCCGCGGCGGCGCGGCGAGGGCGACGGCGACGCCGCGGTCGTCGACGATGGCGGGCGCTGCGGGCGCCGCGGGCGTCGCGGCCGTCGGGGATGCGGCGGCGGACGCCGTCGGCACGGTCGCCCCGGGCCCGTTGCGCGGCGCAGGCGTCGCGGCAACCGCCTGCCGCCCCGGCCACGGCACCAGCAGGCCCACCGCCAGGGCCAGGCCGGCCACCCGCAGGCCCACCGACGCGCGCCCCGGCCCGCCCGCCGGCCTCATTCCGCCTCCTTCAGCGTGAGCGCGTCGCCCCCCGCCATGAGGGTGACCCGCTCGCAGGCCCGGGCGGCCTGCTGGTTCAGCGCACCCAGGGTCTCGAGGAAGGCCTCGCTGTCCTTGCGGGCGGGCAGCGCGGCGGCGTCGAGCTGGTGGCTCACCAGCACCAGCGGGCCGGCGCACGCCCGCACCGCGTCGGCCAGGGTGGGCGCACGCGTGGCCGGCGCGTGCGCCTGGGCCTGCGCGGCATCCGACTCGTCCGGCAGCAGCGCCTGCATCAGGGAGGCGGTGAGCCACAGCGTGAGGCAGTCCACCACGATCAGCGTGTCGGCGCGGCTTTGCGTGCCCAGGGCATGGGCCAGCTCGGTGGGTTCTTCCACCGTGACCATGCGCGAACGCTCGCCGCCCTCGCGGCGGTGCCGGTCCACCAGGTCGCGCATGTCGGCGTCCCAGGCCTGGGCGGTGGCGATGTAGACGACGCGGTGGCCGGCGCCCTGCCCCAGCCAGGCATCGGCCAGGGCCTGGGCGCGGGCGAGCTTGCCGCCGGCGTCGCCGCCGAGGATCAACTCGCTGCGGGCGATGCGCAGTTCACGCATGGCGGCGGCCCCAGTCCATCACCAGGCGGTGCATCTGCTCCACGCCGTCGGTGAGCGCGGCGGGGCCGGGCTGCAGGATGTCGGCGGACTTGATCTCGAACAGCTGCCCGTCGCGCACCGCCGGCACGTCCTGCCAGCCGGGGCGCGCGGCCACCTTCTCCGGGCGGAATTTCTTGCCGCACCAGGAGCCGATGATGAGGTCGGGCGCGCGGCGCACGATCTCCAGCGGGTCGGCGACGATGCGGTCCTTGCCCAGGGGCTGGCGGGCCAGCTCGGGGAAGATGTCGTCGCCGCCGGCGATGGCCAGCAGCTCGCTGACCCAGCGGATGCCGCTGATGGCGGGCTCGTCCCACTCCTCGAAGAACACGCGCGGGCGGCGCGGCAAGGCGCGCGCCTCGGCGGCGATGGCGTCGAGCCGGGCGCGCATCGCATCCAGCAGCGCCTGGCCGCGGGCGGCCTGGTCCACCAGGGCCGCCACCTGCCACAGCATGGCGAAGACCTCGTCCACGCTGCGCTGGTTGAAAACGGTGACCTGCACGCCCTGGCGCACCAGGGCCGAGGCGATGTCCGCCTGCAGGTCGGAGAAGCCGAACACGCAGTCCGGCTCCAGCGCGAGGATGCGGTCGATCTTCGCGCTGAGGAAGGCGCTGACGCGCGGCTTCTCGTCCCGCGCGCGGCGGGGCCGCACGGTGTAGCCGGAGATGCCGACGATGCGCGCCTCCTGCCCCAGCAGGTACAGCCACTCGGTCGTCTCCTCGGTGAGGCAGACGATGCGGCGGGGACCTCGCAGGGGCAGGCTCATGGCTGCGAGCTTACTTGGGCTGCCAGCGCAGCGTGAGGTAGGCCGAGCGACCCGGCTGGTTGTAGCCCAGCACCGTCTCGTACTTGCGGTCGGTGAGGTTGTTCACCCGGGCCTGCAGGCTCAGGTCGCGCGCGAACTGCCAGGCGGCATGCACGTCGAGCGTGGTGTAGGCATCGAGCGGCTTGGTGTTGGCCGTGTCGTCGAAGCGCTGGCCCACGTGCAGCACCGTGCCGCCCAGGCGCCAGTCGCCGCGCGCCCACTCGGCGCCGGCGGTGGCGTTGGTGTCGGCGCGGCGCGGCAGGCGGCGGCCGGTGACCTCGTCGCGCGGGTCCAGCGAGTCCACCGAGGCGCGCAGCGCGAAGGCGCCGACGCGGCCGGTGTAGCCCAGCGTCCAGCCGTCGATGCGCGCATGCGGCACGTTGACCGGCGCCATGCCGCTGGTGATGAAGCCGCGGATGCGGTTGTCGAAGTGCACCAGCTTGACCTCGTGCGCGCCCTCGCTCCAGGCCAGGCCCAGGTCGCGGTTGCGGCCACGCTCGGGCTGCAGCAGCGGGTTGCTCCAGCCCGGGTAGTACAGGTCGTTGAACGACGGGGCGACGAAGCTGGTGCCATAGGAGGCATGCACGCGCCAGGCGGGCGAGAGCCGATAGCCGTAGCCGGCGAAGCCGGTGTCGGCATTGCCGAACTGGGAGTTGCGGTCATGCCGCAGGTTGGCCTGCCAGCTGTGCGCGCCGGCCGAGCCGTTGAGGCCGGCGAAGGCGGCGTCGATGGTGCGCTCCTTGACGACGTAGGCCGTGGTGCTGGTCACCTTCTGCACGCGCTGTTCCAGGCCGGCCAGCACGGCGCCCAGGCGCGTGTCGACCGTGTTCTGCCAGGTCACCTGGTTCTGCGCCGTGCGGTAGGAGCCGGGCCACGAGGCCTGGATGCTGTTGTTGGTGTCGGTGCCCTGGCTCACGCGCAGCTCGGTCTGCCAGGCCGGCAGGAGGCGCCCCTTCACGCCGCCCTGCACCACCGAGGCGCGCAGCGCGCTGCGCGCGTCGAGGCCGGGGCCGTCGTCGAAGTGCGAGATGGCGTCGGAGTACAGCACCGAGGCGTCGGCGCGCCAGTCGCGGTTGATGTCGTAGCGCAGCGAGGCGTTGAACGCGTCCTGGCGGAAGGGGTCGCGGTCGGGGTTGTAGTTCCAGGGCTGGCGCGGGTTGGTGGCGGAGAAGCCGCCGTCCACCGTGCGCTGGACACCCAGCGAGTAGCCCAGGGGGCCCTCGCCGCCGGCGAAGCCCGCGGTGGCCTGCGCGTGGCCGCGGCTGCCCGCGGTGACGCTGGCGCCCGGGCGGAAGCCCTGCTGGCCCTTGCGGGTGAAGACCTGCACCACGCCACCGGCGGCGTCGCTGCCGTAGAGGGCGGACGCCGGGCCCTTGAGGACCTCGATGCGCTCGATCGCCTCGAGCGGCAGGGTCTCCCAGATCGGGATGCCGGCGGTGGCCGAGCCCAGTCGCACACCGTCGACCAGCAGCACCGCGTGGCGCGACGAGGTGCCGCGGATGAACACGCTCGAGAGCTGGCCGAAGCCGCCGTTGGAGGCGAACTGCAGGCCGGCCTCGCGCGCCAGCAGCTCGGGCAGGGTGCGGCCGGCGGCGGCCTCGATGGCGGCACGCTCGATCACCACGACCTCGCTGACGAGTTCGTCGGCGCGGCTGTCGGTGCGGGTGGCCGTGACGACGGTCTCGCGCAGGGCGGTGGCGGAAGCGGAGGATTGGGCAAGGGCGGCCTGCGAGGCGGCGACGCCCACGGCGAGCACGACCGCGGCATGGCGCGGCGTGCGGTACGCACGATGGTTCATGGATAACTGCAAAGGTCTGTCGCCCGCACCAGGTTCCCCGCCAGTGCATTGGGCATTACGGCGGCGCGCGCCAGGCGCGCACCGCCACCTCGTTGGCCGGTATCCGGGCTGACGGATCGATGCCATCGCCTTCCCAGGCCGCCCGAGGGCGGCCCAGTGGCACTTCGTGATGGAACCGGGTGCGCGCCGACAGGCTCGCACGCTCCGCTTACCGTTGCGGGGGCAGCGCAGGTTGGGCGTGGCCGGGGCCGTGCCTTCCTGCTTCCCGTTGAACTGCGGCATGAGAACCACACCGCGAGCACCAACCCGAACATTGTAGAAGCCCGACCTTTACCAAACCCTACAATTTGGCCCCATGTCCACCGTCTCCCAGATCGACCAGCTCGCCGAACGCGTCGAGCGCCTGCTGGTGCGCCACGAGGAACTCCAGCGCACGAACGCGCTGCTGCAGGCGCAGGTCGAGACGCTCACGCAGGAACGCGACTCCCTCAAGTCGCGCCTGTCGGCGGCCCGCTCGCGGGTCGACGCCCTCCTCGAGCGCCTGCCCGAGGCCAAGAACGCGGCCTGAGGGCCGCCCCCCCGATGAAGCAGATCGAAGTTCAGATCATGGGCCAGAGCTACCTGCTCGGTTGCCCCGACGGCGGCGAGGCGCGCCTGCGCGACGCGGTCGAGAAGGTGGACGGCGCCATGTGCCGCATCCGCGATGCCGGCAAGGTCAAGGCCCGCGACCGCATCGCGGTGCTGGCGGCCCTGAACCTGGCCTTCGACCTGGCCGACAAGCCGGTCGCAGCCGCTGCAGCGGCCGCGCCCGCGGCCTCCGCGGAAGGCGCGTCCGGCCATGCCGGCGCCCTCGACGACGACGCCTCGCAGGCCCGGCTCGCGCAGCTGGTGCAGCGCCTGGACCAGGCCCTCGGCCAGGACGGCCAGCTGCTCTGAACACCCGCCGCGCGGCCCCGGGGTCCGTGCAGTTCAGTGGCAGCCGCGGCTGTCAAACCGCCCTCGACGAGTCCGGGATCGCGGCAGGTGTTAAGCCTTCGGAAGCGGCCTCGCAGCGCCTACAATCGCGGGTGTCTGCAGTGCGCGCCGGGCTTTATATTTCCTTGAACCAATGCTCTACGAGCTCGGGCTTGGAACAAACCCCGTGAGCGTGAACGTCTCGCGTCAGATGATCCCAACGCGGGGGTGACCTGGCCCACCTGAACCCCCGGTTCAGGATGCCGGTCCGGTGGCATCTGCAGACGCCTCATTCCCCTCGTGCCGTCCGCAACGGACGGCACCCACGACAACAAGAACGACGGGCGACGGATGATCCTCGAACCTCTCCTCGTGGCCGAGCTGCTCGCGCTGGGCATCGGCACGGGCTTCCTGGCGGGCCTGCTGGGCATCGGCGGCGGCATGCTGATGGTCCCCTTCATCACCTTCATCCTCGGCGCGCGCGGCGTCTCGCCCGACCTGGCGGTGAAGATGGCCATCGCCACCTCCATGGCCACCATCATCTTCACCTCGGTGTCCAGCGTGCGCGCGCACCACAAGCGCGGCGCGGTGCGCTGGGACATCGTCAGGCGGCTGGCGCCCGGCATCGTCGCCGGCAGCATGGCCGGCAGCCTGGGCGTGTTCGCCCTCCTCAAGGGCTCGTGGCTGGCGCTGTTCTTCGCGCTCTTCGTGGGCTTCTCGGCCACGCAGATGTTCCTGGACAAGAAGCCCAAGCCCACGCGGCAGATGCCCGGCACCGCCGGCCAGTTCGGCGCCGGCGGCTTCATCGGCTTCCTCTCGGGCCTGGTGGGTGCGGGCGGCGGCTTCATCAGCGTGCCCTTCATGACCTGGTGCAACGTGGCGATCCACAACGCGGTGGCCACCAGCGCGGCGCTGGGCTTCCCGATCGCGGTGGCCAACGTGGTGGGCTACGTGTTCGCCGGCCAGGGCGTGCAGGACCTGCCCGCCGGCTCGTTCGGCTACATCTGGGTGCCCGGCCTGGTGGTGATCGCCGCGGCCAGCGTGCTCACTGCGCCCCTGGGCGCCAGGGCGGCCCATGCCCTGCCGGTGAAGCAGCTGAAGAAGGTGTTCGCCAGCATCCTGTACGTGCTGGCCGCCTACATGGCCTACAAGGGCTTCACCGCCTGATCCGGTCCGCGGGCGGCCCTGCCGCCCGCACGGTCCTGCACCGTCCTTCCCGGGGTCAGCCGCCCCCGATCCCCTCGATGATCCGCCCGGTGCCCAGGCAGTCCGGGCACTCCGTCTCGCCGATGCGCCCGCTGCCGCCGCAGCGGGGGCAGACGCCCTCGCCCGTGCCGGGCGTGCCCGCCGGCGCCTGGTCGCCCGGGGCCATGGGGGCGGCCGGCAGCTCGATGGCCGCGCCGGGGTCTTCCTCGCCCGCCACGGACTCGGCGGCGAGGTCGACGGCGGGCGGCGTGGCGGTGGCCATGGCCCCACCTTAGGCAGCGGCCGCCCCGAGGTCTGTAGGACGCGCGGCACAATGCACCCATGACCGCCCTGGTGATCCGCGCCGCCCTCCCCGCCGACGAACCCGCCTGGCGCTCGCTGTGGCGAGGCTACTGCCAGTTCTACGGCGCCCGGCTGCCCGACGAGGTGACCGACCGCACCTGGCAGCGCATCCTCGACCCGGACTCCTCGGTCATGTGCGTGGTCGCCGAGGTCGAGGGCCGGGTCTACGGCTTCGCCGCCTGCGTGGTCCACGAGGCCACCTGGGAGACCCAGCCCGTGTGCTACCTCGAGGACCTGTACGTGCTGCCCTCGGCGCGCGGCCGCGGCCTGGGGACCGCCCTGCTCGAGTGGCTGCGCGGCGCGATGCGCGCCGAGGGCTGGTCACGCCTGTACTGGATGACCCGCGAGGACAACACGCAGGCGCGCCGGCTCTACGACCGCTTCGCCAGGGCCGACGGCTTCGTGCGCTACGTGGTCCGGGACCGCTGAGGCCCCGGCCGGCCGGCCGGGCCGAAATCAAAACCTTTGACGTAGAACGTCCGGCGGATCGACCCCGAATTCACACCTGGAAGCGCCGCGGGTAGCCGCCTCGTCTTAAGCAAATTCCGAGGGTCGACCCCCCTGGCCGCGCCCCTAGCATCGACCGCATGCCTTTTGCCCACTTGCCCTGGGCCCTTGGCGTGTGTCGAGTCGAAGGCCGCCTGCCCTTGTCCGTTCGCATGCGCTTCGCGGCCCGTCACCTGCTCCTCGGCCCGAGCCTCGACCGCTGGTACGGCCACCTGCGCAACACGCCCTCCATGGCGGACCTGCCGCTGCTGCCGATGCTGCTGCTGCAGGCGCAGCGCCCCTTCTACGACCACCGACTGAGCACCTCCGAGCGGGTGCGAAGCCTCATCCACTCGCACCGGCTGCAGCATGACCTGCTGGGGCAAGGCCTGTACGGGCGCCTGCTCGCCGGCGAGGAGCGCACCGTGTGCACCCTCAGCGGCCGCGACACGCAGCCCTACCGCCTGACCCTCAGCTGCGAAGGCCGCTTCCTCCGCGAGGGCAATATCACCCTGAGCCTGTGGAAGGGTGACGACCGCTACAAGGCCCTGACCTTCTCCCTCGACGCCGACGGCGGCCAGGCGGTGTGCCGGGTCGGCGGCCTGCAGGGGATGACCCAGGACGCGCTGGAGAAATTCCGCGACGCGACGCGCGACCTGCACGGCCTGCAGCCCCGCACCCTGGTGGTCGAGGCCCTGCGCGCGCTGTGCCTGCGCTGGGGCGTCGGGCGCATCGAGGCGATCGCCACGCGCAACCACAGCTGGAACAGCTTGGTCTATCGCGTCTTCAAGCGGGCCAAGCAGCGCCACCTGCGCTACGACGAGACCTGGGCGCTGGTCGGCGGCACGCCCAATGCGCGCGGCAACTACGACATCCCGCTGTTCCAGGAGGCCCGCCCGATCGAGGACTATCCCTCGTCCAAGCGCGCCGCGATCCGCCGCAGGCGCGCCGTGCTGGACGAACTGCGCGAATCGCTCTGGGCCTGACCGGCCGCCGGCTGCGGCCGGCACCGCGGCCCCATGCCGAAGAAGGGCCGCGGCGGGCCGTGGATGGCGCACAGCCCGTGGTGCAGGCGGCGCGGCGGCTTGTAGACCGAGTCCACGTCGTCGAAGGCATAGCCCAGCGCGTTGCGCACCGACTCCGCCACCTCGAGGTGGCCGAGCCGCCCGTGCAGGCGCGGCTGGCGCTGGCGCAGCGCGGCGCGGGTGGCCGCATCGCCGGCGAGCACCACGAAGGGCACCGCGTACTCCGCGTCGCGCACCTGGGCGCCCACGTTGCAGTGCGGCACGGGCGCATCGAAGTCCTGCCCGTGGTCCGACGTGTAGAAGACCACCGTGCCCTCCCCCACCAGGCGCGCCACCTGCGCCAGGTACTGCGCGGCGTTCACGCGCACCGCGACCTCGTAGTCGGCGAGGCGCGCGCCGCGGCGCAGCCCGGGCGGGATCATCTCCGCGTACGGGAAATGCGCGCCCACCTTGTTGACGATGACGAACACCCGCGCCGGCCGCAGCAGTTCGCCCAGCGCGCGCAGCGAGGCCGGGTCGCGCCCGTGGGCAGGGCCGCGCACGGCCACCACCCGGTCCACGGCGGCGAGCTCCGCGGGGTCGAAGTAATTGCGCGCGCCGGGCTCGGCCAGCACGTTCTGCGTGTCGACATAGGCGGTGGCGTAGCCCGCCCGGCGCGCCAGCGAGAACAGGCTCTCGTAGGCCCGCACCGGCGCCGACGCCTCGCCGGTACGCACCCAGCCCGCCTTGCGCAGGAGCAGGTTGGCTGACGCGGAGCAGTTCGCCGCGCTGCGGGCCAGGCCGTAGTCGATCGCGCCGGCCGCGCCGGCGTCGAACACGCGCGCGAACACGTCGTGCCGGATGCTCTCGTCCACCAGCAGCACCACGCGCGAGGCGGCATGGGTGCGGTCCTCGCGCGGCACCCGCACCGCGCCCGCGCCGCCGGCCTGCAGGCGGGCGTCCACGGCCACCGCCGCCGCGCCGAAGCCGTAGGCGAAGCCCTTGGGAAAGCCGATCAGCGCCTGCTCGCCGCGCACAGCGAGCGTGGCCGCATACAGGGCCAGCAGGCCCGCCACCGAGGCCAGCGCCAGGCGCCGGGCCCTCCTCCCGGGCGCCGGGCCGGCCAGCAGCACGAGCGGCGCGAGCAGCAGCAGCGTCCAGCCCGCCGCCCGGCGCGCGGGCCCGGGGAATTCATGCCAGGCCTGCACCACATGGCCGGCCGCCGCCTGGAACACCGCGATGTTCGACAGCGAGGCCGGCCGCCCCAGCGCCGCGTGGGCCGCCAGGTCGGCGGCCAGGCCCAGGCCGAACAGGGCCAGCAGCGGCCAGGCCAGGCGCCGCTCGAGGCGGCTGCAGGCATAGACGGCGAGCGCCGCCGCCAGGTGCTCGCCCAGGAACACCGCGCGGCGGGCGTGGTCGGCCAGCCCGTGGCCGCCGATCCAGAGGAAGCGCGTGACGATGTGGAAGCCGTCGGCCGCGGCGGTGACGGCCGCCACCCAGGCGACGCCGGCCGCGCCCCGCCACGGAATGCAGGCTCGCATGGCCCGGCACGCTAGGCCCGGCCACGGCGCCCCGGCGTCGGCCGGGCGCGCGGCCGCGCCGTGGCCGGCGGCCTGCGCCGCGCACGGCGCCGCCGCCGGGCGCCCCTCAGGCGAACAGCGACTTGTACTGGTCCCGCAGCAGGTTCTTCTGCACCTTGCCCATGGTGTTGCGGGGCAGCTCGCCCACCACGAAGCAGCGCTTGGGGATCTTGAAATTGGCCAGCTGGGACTTGAGCGTGGCGATCACCGTATCGCCATCGACCGTGGCGCCGGCCTTCGGCACCAGCACCGCCACGCCGACCTCGCCGAAGTCGGGGTGCGGCACGCCCACCACCGCGCTCTCGTCGACGCCCGGCAGCTCGTTGATGCAGCCCTCGATCTCGGCGGGGTAGACGTTGTAGCCGCCGGAGATGATCAGGTCCTTGCTGCGGCCGACGATGGTGACGTAGCCGCGCGCGTCGAACTTGCCGACATCGCCGGTCTTGAACCAGCCGTCGTCGGTGAATTCCTCCTTCGTCTTCTCGGGCATGCGCCAGTAGCCCTTGAACACGTTGGGCCCGCGCACCTGGATGCCGCCGATCTCGCCCACCGGCACCGGCTGGCCGGCGTCGTCACGTACCCGCACGCCCACGCCGGGCAGCGGGAAGCCCACGGTGCCGCCGCGGCGCTCGCCGTCCTCGGCCCGGTAGGGATTGGAGGTGAGCATCACCGTCTCGCTCATGCCGTAGCGCTCCAGGATGGTGTGGCCGGTGCGGGCCTGCCAGTCGCGGAAGGTCTCGACCAGCAGCGGCGCCGAGCCCGAGATGAACAGGCGCATGTGGCGGGCCGCCTGCTTCGTGAGCGCCGGCTCGCCCAGCATGCGCACGTAGAGCGTGGGCACCCCCATGAAGACCGTGGCCTCGGGCATGCGGGCGATGACGCGCTTGGGGTCGAACCTGTTCAGCCAGATCATCTTGCTGCCATTGACCAGAGCGCCGTGGATCGCCACGAACAGCCCGTGCACATGGAAGATCGGCAGCGCGTGGATCAACACGTCGCCGGGGACCCATCCCCAGTAGTCCTTGAGCGTGAGCGCGTTCGAGGACAGGTTGCCGTGCGTGAGCATGGCGCCCTTGCTGCGGCCGGTGGTGCCGCTGGTGTAGAGGATGGCGGCGAGGTCGTCGTCGCCGCGCGCCGCGCAGTCATGCGCGTCGCTGCAGTGGGCGGCGCGATCGAGCAGCGAGCCGCTGCGGTCATCACCCAGGGTGAAGACGTTGCGGGTGCCGGCCTGGAAGGCGATCTTGCTGACCCAGCCGAAATTCTTCGGGCTGCACACCACCACCGCGGGCTCGGCGTTGCCGATGAAGTAGGCGATCTCGGCGCTCTGGTAGGCGGTGTTCAGGGGCAGGAAGACATGGCCCGCGCGCAGCGTGGCCAGGTACAGCATCAGCGCCTCGACCGACTTGTCCACCTGGGCCGCGATGCGCGAGCCCGCGGGCAGCTGCAGCGAATCCAGCAGGTTGGCGATCATGGCGCTGGCGCGGTCCAGGTCGCGCCAGGAGTAGCACAGGCCCTCGTCGGTCTCGACCGCGACGGCGTCCAGGTCGGCGGGGAAGGCCGCGCGCAGCACGGCGAAGAGGTTGCGGTGGGTCGTCATGGCGTGGTCCGGTCAGAAGCCGGGCGTTCGTTTCTCGAGGAAGGCGGTGATGCCCTCGCGGTGCTCGGCGCTGTCGGCATAGGCGTAGGTCCCCGGCTCGCCGCGCAGCAACTGCTTGTTCATGCGCGCGGCCTGCGGCGCGAGGCCGGCGATCCGGCGCGCGAGCGCATCGATGCGGGGGGCGAGCTCGCCCGCGGGCAGCACCTCGTTGAGGAAGCCGCGGGCCTTCATCTCGCGGGCATCGAGCACCGCGGCGGCCAGCAGCATCTCGCGCGCGGTGAGGTCGCCGGCCGCGCGGGCGACCAGGCGCGCCTCGCGTTCGGCCATGGGAAAGCCCAGGCGGGCGATGGGCGCGCCGAAGCGCGCCTCCTCGCTGGCCAGGCGCAGGTCGCAGCAGCTGGCGATCTCGACGCCGGCGCCCATGCAGGCGCCGCGGATCGCGGCCACCACGGGCACGTCGCAGGCGAGGATGGCCGACAGGCCGCCCCACACCTCCTCCTCGTGGAAGCGGCGCAGCTGCGGCTCGTCGAAGCGGAAGCCGGGGTACTCGGAGATGTCGCCGCCGGCGCAGAAGGCCTCGCCCTCGCCCTCGATCACCACGCAGCGCCATTGCGGCTCGCGCGCCAGCGCCAGGAACACCTCGCGCAGCGTGACCCACATGGCGCGCGACATCGCATTGAGCTTGCCGGGGTGCGAGAGCGTCACCCGCGCGACACCGCCCTCGCCCGCCAGGCGCACCTCGCCGGTCATGCGCGCGCCTCCCCGCGCCGCGCGGCCCAGGCCCACAGTGCCGCGCCGCCCAGCACCATGGGCACGCACAGCCACTGTCCCATGGACAGGCCCAGCGACAGCAGGCCCAGGTGCGCGTCGGGCTCGCGGAAGTACTCGGCGATGAAGCGCATCACGCCGTAGCCCGCGAGGAACGCCGCCGAGACCTGGGCGGGGCGGCGCGGCCGGCGCGCGTACAGCCACAGCAGGATGAACAGCAGCACGCCCTCGAGCAGGAACTGGTAGACCTGCGAGGGATGGCGCGGCGCGAGCGAGCCGCTGTGGGGGAACACCATCGCCCAGGGCAGCGACGGGTCGGCCGGGCGGCCCCACAGCTCGCCGTTGATGAAGTTGCCCACCCGGCCCGAGGCCAGGCCCAGCGGCACGCAGGGCGCCACCAGGTCCATCACCTGCCAGAACGGCTTGCCGCGCGCGCGGGCGAACCACCACTGCGAGGCGATCACGCCCAGCATGCCGCCGTGGAAACTCATGCCGCCACGCCACACCGCCAGGATCTCCAGCGGATTCGCGGCGTAGTAGGAAGGCTTGTAGAACAGCGCATACCCGAGCCGGCCGCCGACGACGACCCCGACGACCCCCCAGAACAGCATGTCCTCCACGTCCCGCGCGCTCCAGGCGCCCGGGCCGGTGACCGAGGCGAAGGGCTCGTGGCGCAGGCGCCGGCGCGCCAGCAGCAGGAACAGGGAAAACGCCGCCACGTAGGTCAGCCCGTACCAGTGGATCGCCAGGGGCCCCACCTGGAGGGCGACGGGGTCGATGGAGGGGAAGGTCAGCATGCGCGCGATTGTGCCCGGCCCCGGTGCGACAATGGCGGGCTGCCGCGCGCCGCGGCAGCCGCCTCAACGAGACTCCAACTACTCCCAGACTCCCCAGAGACACCATGGACACCAAGCCGATCCAGATGCACCTGCGAAGCAGCAACATCACCGAGGGCAAGTCGCGCGCCCCGAACCGCTCCATGTACTACGGCATGGGCTACAAGGAAACCGACTTCGGCAAGCCCATGGTCGGCGTGGCCAACGGCCACAGCACCATCACCCCCTGCAACAGCGGCCTGCAGCGCCTGGCGGACGCGGCCGTCCAGGGCATCGTCGAGGCCGGCGGCAACCCGCAGGTCTTCGGCACGCCCACCATCTCCGACGGCATGGCCATGGGCACCGAGGGCATGAAGTACTCCCTGGTCTCGCGCGAGGTCATCGCCGACTGCGTCGAGACCTGCGTGCAGGGCCAGTGGATGGACGGCGTGGTCGTCATCGGCGGCTGCGACAAGAACATGCCCGGCGGCCTCATGGGCATGCTGCGCGCCAACGTGCCCGCCATCTACGTCTACGGCGGCACCATCCTGCCGGGCAAGTGGAAGGGCCAGGACCTGAACATCGTCTCCGTGTTCGAGGCCGTGGGCGAGAACGCCGCCGGCAAGATCTCCGACCAGGAGCTCAAGGACATCGAGCAGCACGCCATCCCCGGCACCGGCTCGTGCGGCGGCATGTACACCGCCAACACCATGTCCTCGGCCTTCGAGGCTCTGGGCATCTCCCTGCCCTACTCCTCCACCATGGCCAACGTCCACGAGGAGAAGGTGGCCTCGGCCCGCGAATCGGCCCGGGTCCTGCTGGAGGCGATCCGCAAGGACATCAAGCCGCGCGACATTGTTACCCGCAAGTCGATCGAGAACGCGGTCGCGGTGATCATGGCCACCGGCGGCTCGACCAACGCGGTGCTGCACTTCCTGGCCATCGCCCACGCCGCCGGCGTGGAGTGGACCATCGACGACTTCGAGCGCATCCGCCAGCGCACCCCCGTGCTGTGCGACCTCAAGCCCAGCGGCAAGGCCCTGGCGGTCGACCTGCATGAGGCCGGCGGCATCCCGCAGGTCATGAAGATCCTGCTGAACGCCGGCCTGCTGCACGGCGACTGCATCACCATCACCGGCCAGACCGTCGCCGAGGTGCTCAAGGACGTGCCGGACACGCCGCCCGACCAGGGCGTGATCCACACCATCGACAACGCCATGTACAAGCAGGGCCACCTCGCGATCCTCAAGGGCAACCTCTCGCCCGAGGGTGCGGTCGCCAAGATCACCGGCCTGAAGAACCCGGTCATCACCGGCCCGGCCCGCGTGTTCGACGACGAGCAGTCGGCGCTCAAGGCCATCCTGGACGGCAAGATCAAGGCCGGCGACGTGATGGTGCTGCGTTACCTGGGCCCCAAGGGCGGCCCGGGCATGCCCGAGATGCTGGCCCCCACCGGCGCCCTGATCGGCGCGGGCCTGGGCGAGAGCGTGGGCCTGATCACCGACGGCCGCTTCTCCGGCGGCACCTGGGGCATGGTGGTGGGCCACGTGGCCCCCGAGGCCGCCGCCGGCGGCACCATCGCGCTGGTCAACGAAGGTGACACCATCACCATCGACGCCCACCAGCTGCTGCTGCAGCTGCACGTGAGCGACGAGGAACTGGCCAAGCGCCGCGCCACCTGGACGGCCCCGGCGCCGCGCTACACGCGTGGCGTGCAGGCCAAGTTCGCGTTCAACGCGGCCAGCGCCAGCAAGGGCGCGGTGCTTGACAACTTCTGAGGCTGAACAGCCCCCGGCTCAGCGCGGGCCGGGGTGCTCCCGCGGCGGCAGGCCGGTCGGCGCCTGCGCGCGGGCGATGCGGTCGCGCTTGCGCGCGTCTTCGCGCTCCATCGCCACGCGCTTGGTGTAGCCGGACCAGTCGGCCCAGGTCCACCACAGGGCGGCCAGCGGGAACGGGATCAGCACGGCCCACCAGGACCAGTCGGCCACGGGGCCGAGTTCGAGCAGCTTGAGGGCCACGAGGACGAGGCCGAGTCCGAGGAGGTACATAGCAGTCTTCAGGAGGGCGCGTGTACAACGCTTGCATGACATTTGACCGTACTCCGCCTGGGGTGGTCAACCGTCGCCGGTAGAATGCCGTTTGACGCGTATCAACCATCCGACACATCTCTGGAGCCCCCCATGAAGCGCATCTTGCTCGCCCTTGCCGCGACCTCCGTCCTGTCCGCCCCGGCCTTCGCCGACCAGGCCCTGGCCCAGTCGAAGAACTGCATGGCCTGCCACGCCGTCGACAAGAAGCTGGTCGGTCCTTCCTACAAGGAAGTCGCCGCGAAGTACGCCGGCGACAAGGGCGCCGTCGACAAGCTGGCTGTCAAGATCGTCAAGGGCGGCAGCGGCGTCTGGGGTCCGGTCCCCATGCCCGCGAACACCCAGGTCAGCGACGCCGAGGCCAAGAAGCTGGCGGCGTGGGTCATGAGCCAGAAGTAATCCGGCCCGCCCCCAAGCAAAAACCCGCCTTCCGGCGGGTTTTGTCTTTTCGGCAGTGGAGGGAGAGGGCCCTGGCCGGCCCTCCCCTGCGCCGTCACAGCGACTTCGCCAGCTGCTCCAGGATGTGCGGGTTCTCCAGCGTGGAGGTGTCCTGGGTGATGGTCTCGCCCTTGGCGATGGAGCGCAGCAGGCGGCGCATGATCTTGCCGGAGCGGGTCTTGGGCAGGTTCTCGCCGAAGCGGATGTCCTTGGGCTTGGCGATCGGGCCGATCTCCTTGGCCACCCAGTTGCGCAGCTCGTTGGCGAGCTTCTTGGCGTCGTCGCTGTTGGTCGGCACGCCGCCCTTGAGCACCACGAAGGCGCAGATGGCCTCGCCGGTCAGGTCGTCCGGGCGGCCCACCACGGCGGCCTCGGCCACCAGGTCGGTCTTGGCGACCAGCGCGGACTCGATCTCCATCGTGCCCATGCGGTGGCCAGAGACGTTCAGCACGTCGTCGATGCGGCCGGTGATGCGGAAGTAGCCGCGGTCGGCGCTGCGCACCGCGCCGTCGCCGGCCAGGTAGTAGCCCTTGAGCTCCTCGGGGAAGTAGGACTTCTTGAAGCGCTCGGGGTCGTTCCAGATCGTGCGGATCATCGACGGCCACGGGCGCTTGACCACCAGGATGCCGCCCGCGCCGTTGGGCATGTCACCGCCCTGCTCGTCGACGATGGCCGCCGCGATGCCCGGCAGGGGCAGCGTGCACGAGCCCGGCACCAGCGGCGTGGCGCCCGGCAGCGGGGTGATCATGTGGCCGCCGGTCTCGGTCTGCCAGAAGGTGTCCACGATCGGGCAGCGCTCGCCGCCGATGTTCTTGTGGTACCACATCCAGGCTTCCGGGTTGATCGGCTCGCCCACCGAGCCGAGCAGGCGCAGCGTGGACAGGTTCCAGTTCTTCGGGTGCACCTTCTCGTCGGAGTCGGCGGCCTTGATCAGGGAGCGGATCGCGGTGGGCGCGGTGTAGAAGATCGTGACCTTGTGGGCCTCGATCATCTGCCAGAAGCGGCCGGCGTTCGGGAAGGTGGGCACGCCTTCGAACACCACCTGCGTGGCGCCGGCGGCCAGCGGGCCGTAGGCGATGTAGGTGTGGCCGGTGATCCAGCCGATGTCGGCGGTGCACCAGAAGATGTCGTTCGGCTGGAGGTCGAACGTCCAGTCCATGGTGAGCTTGGCCCACAGCAGGTAGCCGCCGGTGGCGTGCTGCACGCCCTTGGGCTTGCCGGTGGAGCCGGAGGTATAGAGGATGAACAGCGGGTGCTCGGCGCCCACGGGCACCGGGGCGCACTCGGTGGACTGGCCGGCGAGCACTTCCTCGAAGGTCTTGTCGCGGCCGGCGACCATGTTCACCGGGGTCTTGGTGCGGTTGTAGACGATGACGGTCTTGAGCGTGTCGCAGCCGCCCAGGCCGATCGCCTCGTCGACGATGCTCTTGAGGGGCAGTTCCTTGCCGCCGCGCATCTGGTAGTTGGCGGTGATCACGGCCACCGCGCCGGCGTCGACGATGCGCTCGTGCAGCGCCTTGGAGGAGAAGCCGCCGAACACCACGCTGTGGGTGGCGCCGATGCGCGCGCAGGCCTGCATCGCCACCACGCCCTCGATGGTCATGGGCATGTAGATGACGACGCGGTCGCCCTTCTTGATGCCCTGGGCCTTCAGCGCGTTGGCGAACTGGCTCACGCGGGCCAGCAGCTCCTTGTACGTGACCCGGGTCACGGCGCCATCGTCGGCCTCGAAGATGATCGCGGTCTTGTTCTCGACCGGGGTGCCGATGTGGCGGTCCAGGCAGTTGGCCGAGGCGTTCAGCTCGCCGTCGTCGAACCACTTGTAGAAGGGGGCGTTGGATTCGTCGAGGGTCCGGGTGAAGGGCTTGCTCCAGCGCACGTTCTCGCGGGCCAGGCGGGCCCAGAAGCCCTCGAAGTCGCTGGCGGCCTCCTGGCACAACGCCTCGTAGGCGGCCATGCCGCTGATGCGCGCGGCCTTGACGGTGGCCTCAGAGGGCGGGAAAACGCGGTTTTCCACCAGCACCGATTCGATAGCACTCATGCATGTCTCCGTCGTGGTTTGAGTCCGGGCGCAACTGTCATTCCGGGGACTTACAGGGCTCTGACTCAGGCGGCCGCACCCGCCGGTGTCACGGCCTGTCCATACGGCCTACCTACAATCCCGGCCATGCAACCCCAACGTCCCCTTCGTCCCCTCCCGAACCTGATTTTTGCCAGCCGCTGGCTGCAGTTGCCGCTCTACCTCGGCCTGATCGCCGCCCAGGCGGTCTACGTCTTCCACTTCTGGGTCGAGCTGGTCCACCTGCTCGAGGCCGCGTTCGGCAGCCAGGCCGCGCTCGACAAGCTGGTCACCAGCATCGGCTACAAGTCGACGGCGCCTCTGGCGGGCTTGAACGAGACCGTGATCATGCTGGTGGTGCTGGCGCTGATCGACGTGGTGATGATCTCCAACCTGCTGATCATGGTGATCGTGGGCGGCTACGAGACCTTCGTCTCGCGCATGGACCTCGAGGGCCACCCGGACCAGCCCGAGTGGCTCAGCCACGTGAACGCCTCGGTGCTGAAGGTCAAGCTGGCCACCGCGATCATCGGCATCAGCTCGATCCACCTGCTCAAGACCTTCATCAACGCCGACAACTACTCGGACAAGGTACTGATCGCGCAGACCGCGATCCACATCACCTTCCTGCTGTCGGCCCTGGCGATCGCGCTGACCGACCGCCTCATGTCGCACCCGGCCCCGTCCGCGGGCGCGGACCACTGACCCCGCGCTGGACAGACCCTAGCCCACCCGCGCAGGCCGCAGCCAGGCCTGGGCCACGCGCCCGCCATCGGGTCCGGTGGTCAGCCGCACCAGGCCGCCGTTGGCCTCGGCGATGCGTGCGGCCAGGGCCTGGCCGGCGGCGTCCTGCTCGCCGGCCGGCTCGGCGGGGCCGTGGGCGTGGCCGGCGATGCGCACCACGATCCGGCTGGCCTCGAGCGAGGTCGAGATCTCGATCGGCGCGTCCCCATGCCGCACCACCTCGTCCAGCAGGTAGAGGAACAGGCGGCGCGCCTCCGCCGCGGGAATGTCGGCCAGGGGCAGACCGCCGAACGTCCACAGCAGCGGCGGCCCATCCCCGCCCGACAGCAGCGGTCGCAGCGCGCCGAGCTCGCCATTGATGTCGGTGGCGAGCTCCCCCGCGTCCTGCCGGCGCGCCGCGAACAGGTCCAGCTGCGCCACCCGCCGGGCCATCGCCTCCAGGCACTCGGCGGTGCCAGCCGCCTCGGCCGCGCGCGGGATCGCCTCCCGCAAGGCCGCCAGCGCCTCGGCCAGCGCCTCGCCCAGGAGGGCCAGGCCGAGCTCCTCCTTGTCACGCCCTCGGGCCAGGGCGCCTGCGGCGCGCTGGATGCTCCGGCGCATCGCCTGCATCGCCGGGTCGACCGCCCCTGTTTCCTCGTCGTCGGCCGGGGCCGGTGCGACGAGCGGGTCCGCGGCGTCGATGGTCCGGCTGAACCATGCCAGGCGCTGGCGCGCCCGCGCGACCACCAAGGCCGCCGCCGCAACCAGGAGCAGTCCGAGCGCGCCGAGGGCCACCCCCTGCATCGGCACGAAGACGGGGCTGCTGAAGCGGATCCACTGCCTGCGGCCGTCGCCATCCTCGAGCTGGACCCAGAGGAAGGAGTCCGGGAACGGCGTGATGAGGATCGGCAGGTCCGGCCGTCGCTGCCGCAGCGACTCCACCGCCTTCTGGGCAAGCCAGAGCCGCGGCGGCGCGATCGTCCAGCGCGCCGGGTCGTCCACCTGCACGGCCCCGCCGCCATACAGCGACAAGGCCTTGAGGTACGCCGCCCTGTGCTCTGCCGGCAAGGCACGGTAGCTCGCCTGGATGCCGGTGACGACGACATCCATGGTCTCTGCCGCGGATTGCGCGCGGGGCGAGGCCACGACACGGGTGACCACCAGTCCCCCCAGGGCGATCGCCAGGACGAACAGCGCCGTGACCATCACCACGTCACCCACCAGGCTGCGCCAGGGCGGGGACGCGCGGGAGGCGCGCAGCGCGGGAGCGCCTGCACCGGAACGCTTCTCCGGCGTTGCAGCCGCGGCGACGGCATCGAGCCGGGCCAGCGCATCCTCCAGGCGCGCCACGCCCTGCGCTGCCTGCGGCGAGGCCAGCGACGGCTCGGAGCCGGCCAGCCGCACGAGACCGTGGCGCAGGTCGCTGGCCACGGCCACGGCCAGGCTGGCCCGCTCGCGGCTCGCCTGCGCCAGCCGCGCCGCCAGCGCCGAGAGGTGGGGTTGCGGGTCGTCGGCCGCAAGGGCCGCGGTGCGCGGCCCCTTCGCAGACGCAAGGCCCGCCCCCGCGGTCTCGAGGTGCTCGAGTTCACGGCGCATCCAGCCGACCCGGTGCCGCAGCCGCCACGCGAGGAAGGCCGACCCCAGCGCGCCCACCGCGACCAGCAGGGCCAGCGACACCAGCACGGCGGCCCTCCAGTCAGCCGGCCTGGACGGCACGCTCACGCGCAGCCAGGTCCAGCCGCCCCCTCGCGCCGGCAGGGCCAGCCAGATCTGCTGCCCGCCCGGCCCCTTCGTCAACCCCACCCGGCCGACCGGCAGCAGGTTGCGCATGCGATGGAGGACCACGGCCGTCGCCTCGTCCGCGGGCTCGACCAGCCCCCAGGGGAGCGGGTCGTCACGCGCGATCCGCCCCCGTCCCCCGGCCACGACGGCGTCGAGGAAGGCCTCGCGCTGGACCTCGGGCAGCCGGTCGTAGGCTTCCGCCAGCGCGCCGAACTCGGCCGACAGGTGCCTGCCGGCCGCGTCGATGCGCGGCTCGGAGAACATGCGCGTGAAACCGAGGAAGGCCACCGCGAAGACGCCGGCCGTCAACGCCGTCAGCAGCAAGGCCTCGCGCAGGGGCACGACCGGCAGGAACGGTCGCAGCCAGGCGAATGCACGACGCCACCACCCGGCCGGGTCGGACGCCAGGCCACCAATGCGTACGGAAGAGTGGTCCACCCGCACAAAGTAGCACAGCCGTACTAAGAATCAAAATGCCCATGACGGCATCGGCGGTTGCCGCGGCTCAGGTCATCGAGGCCGGGTCGACCCACGCGTCGAACTCCTCGCCGGTCACGGTCCCCAGCGCCAGGGCGGCCTCGCGCAGGCTGCTGCCCTCGCGGTGCGCCTTGCGGGCGATCTCGGCGGCGCGGTCATAGCCGACATGGGGCGCCAGCGCCGTCACCAGCATCAGCGAGCGTCCCACCAGGTCGGCGATGCGCGCCGTGTCGGGCTCGATGCCCTGGGCGCAGTGCCGGTCGAAGCTGCGCATACCGTCCGCCAGCAGGCGGATGCTTTGCAGGACGCCGTGGGCGATCAGCGGCCGGTACACGTTCAGCTCGAAGTGGCCGGAGGCGCCCCCCAGGTTGACGGCCACGTCGTTGCCGAACACCTGGCAGCAGGCCATGGCCAGGGCCTCGCACTGCGTGGGGTTGACCTTGCCCGGCATGATGGAGGAGCCCGGCTCGTTCTCCGGGATGCGGATCTCGCCGAGGCCGCAGCGCGGGCCGCTGGCCAGCCAGCGCACGTCATTGGCGATCTTGGTGAGGCTGGCGGCCAGGCCCTTGAACGCGCCGTGGGCATGCACCAGCGCATCGGCCGCGGCCATCACCTCGAACTTGCTGGTCGCGGTGACCAGGGGCAGGCCGGTGTCCCGGGCGAGTTCGTCGGCCACCGCCTGCGCGTAGCCCGCAGGCGCGTTCAGCCCGGTGCCGACCGCGGTGCCGCCGAGGGCCAGCTCGCACAGGTGCGGCAGGCTCGCCTGCAGGTGCCGGTCGGCCTGGGCGAGCTGGGCGGCGTAGCCGCCGAACTCCTGGCCCAGGGTCAGGGGCGTGGCGTCCTGCAGGTGGGTGCGGCCGATCTTGACGATGCCGGCGAAGTCACGGGACTTGCCCTCCAGGGTGGCGCGCAGGCCGGCCAGCGCGGGGCGCAGGCGCCGCTCGATGCCCTCCACCGCCGCCAGGTGCATGGCCGCGGGGTAGACGTCGTTGGACGACTGGCTCATGTTCACGTCGTCGTTCGGGTGCACCCGGCGACCGGCCCCGCGCGGCCCCCCCAGCAGCTCGCTGGCACGGTTGGCGAGCACCTCGTTGAGGTTCATGTTCGTCTGCGTGCCCGAGCCGGTCTGCCAGACCACGAGGGGAAACTCCGCGTCATGCCGGCCCGCCAGCACCTCGCCGGCGGCGGCGGCGATGGCCTCGGCCCGGTCCGCCGGCATCAGGCCGAGGTTGCGGTGCACCACCGCGGCGGCCCGCTTGATCCGCGCCAGCGCCAGGATGATCTCGCGCGGCTGGCGCTCGCCGGAGATGTCGAAGAAAGCCAGGGAGCGCTGCGTCTGCGCGCCCCAGAGCCGGTCGGCAGGTACCTCGATGGGGCCGAAACTGTCCTGTTCGCGTCGCGTGGCCATGGCATCCCTCCGGAGGAGAAAAGGATTCATTCTGGGCATTCCCGGCCCGTGATCCGGCGACCGGTTGAAACAGGAGAAAACCCGGCGCCGGATTTTTCTCAAAACCTTTTATAGTGCGGCGCGGCGGGTATTTGAAGAAAACCCCAAAACCCTTTTTGAATTGATCAGCAAATAACCCTTGAAGGAGCGGAGCATGGCAAATGGAAATGGCTTGAACCTCGGCGACATCGACCTCGACCGGATCGACCTCGCCACCCTCAAGAAGCTCGCCGACGCCGCCAGCGAGAAGTTCGAGCATCGCAAGCGCAGCGAGCTCAAGACCATGGTCACGAACTGGCTCGCCGAAGCCGGCGCCGTCGGCTACAGCATCCAGGACGTGCTGGCCGAGGTCCGCTCGCGCCAGCCGGCCCAGGCCGGCGCCCCGGGCAAGCGCACGCGCGGCATCCGCGCCGACAAGGGCAAGACCGCCGCGCCCAAGTACCGCGGCCCCAACGGTGAGCTGTGGAGCGGCCGCGGCCAGCCGCCGAACTGGATGCGCCCCCTGCTGGCGGCCGGCAAGACCAAGGAAGACTTCCTGATCGACAAGGCCTGAAGGCCGCGCCGGGAAGCCGGTCAGGAGGGGGGAAGCCGGCGCTGAGATAATCGGCGCCGAGTCAAACCCTCCCCCCTCCCCACGCCATGACCACGAGCATCCAGCAGGCCGACCTGATCGAATCCATCGCCGCGGCACTCCAGTACATCAGCTACTACCACCCGGCCGACTACATCGCCCACCTGGCCCGCGCCTACGAGCGTGAACAGAGCCCCGCCGCCAAGGACGCGATCGCCCAGATCCTCACGAACAGCAAGATGTCCGCGCTGGGCCACCGCCCCATCTGCCAGGACACCGGCATCGTCAACGTCTTCCTCAAGGTCGGCATGGACGTGCGCTGGGAGGGCTTCTCCGGCAGCCTCGACGACGCCATCAACGAAGGCGTGCGTCGCGGCTACAACCACCCCGACAACACCCTGCGCGCCTCGGTCGTGGCCGACCCGCAGTTCGCCCGCAAGAACACCAAGGACAACACGCCCGCGGTGGTCTTCACCGAGATCGTCCCCGGCAACACCGTCGAAGTGACGGTGGCCGCCAAGGGCGGCGGCTCCGAGAACAAGAGCAAGATGGTCATGCTGAACCCGGGCGACTCGGTGGTCGACTGGGTCCTCAAGACCGTGCCCACCATGGGCGCCGGCTGGTGCCCCCCGGGCATGCTGGGCATCGGCATCGGCGGCACCGCCGAGAAGGCCGTCCTCATGGCCAAGGAAAGCCTGATGGACGACATCGACATGTACGAGCTGCAGGCCAAGGCCGCCAAGGGCGAGAAGCTGTCCCAGGTCGAGGAACTGCGCCTGGAGCTGCACGAGAAGGTCAACGCCCTGGGCATCGGCGCGCAGGGCCTGGGCGGCCTCACCACCGTGCTGGACGTCAAGATCAAGATGTACCCCACGCACGCGGCCTCCAAGCCCGTGGCCATGATCCCCAACTGCGCGGCCACCCGCCACGCCCACTTCGTGCTCGACGGCTCCGGCCCCGCCTACGTCGAGCCGCCGAGCCTGGACCTGTGGCCCAACGTCGACTGGACGCCCGACACGAAGAAGTCCAAGCGCGTCGACCTGAACGCCCTCACCCCCGCCGAAGTCGCCAGCTGGAAGCCGGGCGACACCCTGCTGCTGAACGGCAAGATGCTCACCGGCCGTGACGCCGCGCACAAGCGCATCCAGGACATGCTGGCCAAGGGCGAGAAGCTGCCGGTGGACTTCACCAACCGGGTCATCTACTACGTCGGCCCGGTCGATCCGGTCAAGGACGAGGCGGTCGGCCCCGCCGGCCCCACCACCGCCACCCGCATGGACGGCTTCACCGAGATGATGCTGGCCCAGACCGGCCTGATCGCCATGATCGGCAAGGCCGAGCGCGGCCCGGTCGCCATCGAGGCGATCAAGAAGCACAAGAGCGCCTACCTGATGGCCGTGGGCGGCGCCGCCTACCTGGTGTCCAAGGCGATCAAGAAGGCCAAGGTGGTCGGCTTCGAGGACCTGGGCATGGAAGCCATCTACGAGTTCGACGTGGTCGACATGCCCGTGACCGTGGCGGTCGACGCCGGCGGCACCAGCGCCCACATCACCGGCCCGGCCGAGTGGCAAAAGCGCATCGCCTCCGGCGAGTTCAAGGGCATCTCGGTCGCCGCGGCCTGACGCCTTGAGCGCCCCCCTCGGCGTCTTCGACAGCGGCATCGGCGGCCTCAGCGTCCTGCGCGCGCTGCGGCGCGAGCTGCCGCACGAGGACGTCGTCTACTTCGCGGACACGGCCTGGGTGCCCTACGGCGAGCGCGGCGACGCGTTCGTGCAGGAACGCACGCTGGCCGTGGCGCAGGACCTGATCGAGCAGCGCGGCGTGAAGCTGCTGGTGGTGGCCTGCAACACCGCCACCGCCTCGGCCATCGCCGCGGTGCGGGCGCGCTGGCCGCAGGTGCCGGTGGTGGGCGTCGAGCCTGCGCTCAAGCCCGCGGCCCGCGCCACCCGCACCGGGCGCGTGGGCGTGCTGGCCACGCGCGGCACGCTGGCCAGCGCCAAGTTCCGCATGCTGCATGAATCGCTGGCCGCGCAGGCCGAGTTCGTGCTCCAGCCCTGCGACGGCCTGGCCGCCGCCATCGAGGCCGACGACGCGCCGCGCATCGAGTCCCTGTGCGCGCAGTACATCGGCGCGCTCGGCCCCCTGGGCCCGGCCGCCGGCTGCATCGACACCCTGGTGCTCGGCTGCACCCACTATCCCTTCGCCCTGCCCGTGATCGAGCGCCTCGCCGGTCCCGGCGTGGCCATCCTCGAGACCGGGGAGCCGGTGGCCCGGCAGGCGCGTCGCCTGCTCGAACAGGCCGGCCTGCTCGCGCCCGGCCCGCAGCGGGGCCGGCTCACCCTCGCCTGCTCGGGCCCGCCGCCCGCACTGGAAGCGGCGGCACGCCGCTGGCTCGGCGACTAGGCGCCGGACGCCACCGCGGCCGCGCGTCCGCGCGCCACGTCGACCTTCGCCAGCAGCGCCAGTCCCGCGACGAACAGCCCCGAGGTGGCCACGATGGCCACGCGCTGGTTGCCCCCGGTGGCCCAGGTGATCGCCCCGTACATCAGCGGTCCCACGATCGAGGCCAGGCGGATGGCCACGCTCCACAGCCCGAAGAACTCGGCCAGCTGGGCCGGCGGCGCGAACAGCCCCGCCATCGCCCGGCCCGCCGACTGGCTGGAGCCCATGCACAGGCCCGCCAGGCCCGCGGCCCACCAGAACTCATCCTTGCCCTGGGCCGAGGCGGCCAGCACGCAGGTGAGGATCCAGCCCACCAGCGTGAGGGCCAGCGCCGGCTTGTGGCCGATGCGGTCCTGCAGGTAGCCCCAGGCGAAGGCGCCGGCGGCCGCCGCGGCGTTGAGCGCGAAGATCAGCACCATGGTCTCCTGCGGCGCGAAGCCGATCACCTGCTCGGCGTAGATCGCCGCCAGCGCGATCGCCACCGCCACCCCGCCCTGGTAGCAGACCGCGCAGGCCATCAGCCACATGAAGTCACGAAAGCGCCGGGCCTGCGCGAAGGTGCGCCGCAGCTGCGCCAGCGATGCCCGCAGGCCCGCGCGCTGCGGCGCCTGCGGGTCGGGCTGCGCATGCTCGCGCAGCAGTGCGAAGGTGACCAGCGCCGCCGCACCGTACATGAACGCCGTCACGCCCATCGTCACCGGCACGAAGTGCGAGGCCGGCAGCCCCCGGGCCTGCGCGTGCAGCACATAGGCCAGGCACAGCCCCAGCGTGAGCATGCCGCCCAGGTAGCCCAGTCCCCAGCCCCAGCCGCTCACGCGCCCCATCGCCTCGGGCCGTGCGAGCTCCGGCAGGAAGGCCGCGGTCAGCGACTCGCCCCAGGCGTAGAAGGTGTTCGAGATGACCACCAGCACGATGGCCAGCGCCACCTGCCCGGGCCCGGCCAGGGCCAGCGCCGCGGTGGACACCACGCAGCCGGCCGTCACCAGCATCAGCAGCCGCTTCTTGGCCGCGCGCAGGTCGGCCCAGGCGCCGAGGGTCGGCATGGTGAGCATCACGATCGCGTAGGAGGCGCTGAGCGCCGCCGTCCAGGCGAAGGTGGCCCAGGGCGCCTTGCCGGCGATGCCGCCGACGAAATAGGCCGCGAACACCGCGGTGATGACCACGGTCGTGTAGCCCGAGTTGGCGAAGTCGTACATGGCCCAGCCGAAGACTTCGCGCCGGCGCACGCCCGGGCGCAGGGCGGAATTCACGGAATCGGGAGGCATCGCGCGAGGATAGCCCAGCGCCACCGGGGTCCAGGAACGCGAAGGCCGGAACGAGTCCGGCCTGGGCAGCGATGCGGGGGGGGTCAGTGCAGGTGCCGCGGGCGTCGGCCACCGCCGTGCGAGCCCCCGGAGCCCGGCCCGCCACTGCCGCGCGGCGGCTTGCCCAGCTCCAGCGAGCTCACCAGCGCGTCGAAGCGCTGGCTGAACAGGCGATCGACCTCGGCGACCACGCCCCCCAGTTCGGAGGCATCGAAGTGGCGCTCCATCAGGTGGATCACGTCCTCCACCAGCAGGTCCCGCTGCACCTGCATGATCGCGGCCGGCGTGGGGCCGACGAAGAGCATCAGGAAATCGTCGCGCGAGTCCTCCTCGGGCGGGGCCTCCTCCTCGTCGAACTCGGTGTCGTAGAAGGTGACCTCGACCGCGGCGCCCTGGGACGCCAGCTCGTTGAGGCTCATGCACATCTCGTCGAGCGCCTGGCGGAAGTCCTCGTCGCCGGACAGGGTCCAGCACATGGTGAGCAGGTGGGCGGTGGCATCGAAGCGGATGCCCGGCTCCTCTTCGTAGGCGCTCTCGGCGGCATCGGCCAGCGACTTGGCGCCGATGTATTTCCAAAGGGGTTTGAGCGCCTCCTGCAACTGCGCGAACGTCACGTCCGCGCGCAGCGGCACGTCGCCGTGCACATGAATCTCGAAGGGGGCGTTGTAATGGGACATGATGCTCTCGCGCCGGAACGCTGCCTGACCGGATGGTGCCTCGAACCGGAATCGAACCGGTACGCCCGGCAAAGGGCGGCGGATTTTAAGTCCGCTGTGTCTACCAATTTCACCATCGAGGCCAGCAGTGGCCAATGTAATTCAGATGCGCAAAGAAAAAAGGAGAAGCCTAAGCTTCTCCTTTTTGAATTGGAGCGGGAAACGAGACTCGAACTCGCGACCTCAACCTTGGCAAGGTTGCGCTCTACCAACTGAGCTATTCCCGCGGAAGCCGCAAGTATACATCACTTTTCGGGCCTCTTGAAAGCCGACGCAATGACTCGCTCGCAGGGCCTGTGTCAGCGAGACCGGCGCAACGAACAGGCCGGCACCGTCGGCCTGCCGGCTTGAGCCACGCACCGGCCCCCAGGCGCGCCTAACCGGGCGCGATCTGCACCCGGTTGCGTCCCTGGGCCTTGGCCTCGTAGAGGGCGGCATCGGCGCGGCGCAGGGCGGCGTCGAGCGACACATCGGAGGCATCGCCGATGCCGGCGCTGAAAGTGGCGTGGAGCGTGCGCCCCTCGCCCAGGTCGATCGGACGCTGGGCGAACTGCTGCCGGATGCGCTCCACCAGCCGCGCCGCGATCTCCGGCGCGACCTCCGGCAGCACCAGGGCGAACTCCTCGCCGCCGATGCGCCCCACCACATCGGTCTCGCGCAGGCCGCCCTTGAGCAGCGCCGCGAAGGCCTTGAGCACCCGGTCGCCGGCTGCATGGCCGTAGGTGTCGTTGATGGCCTTGAACTGGTCGATGTCGGCCATGACCACCACCACCGGCCGGCGGTGCCGGTGATCGCGGCTGATCTCGGCCTGGGCCATCTCCATGAACTTGCGGCGATTGAGCAGGCCGGTCAGGTCGTCCTGGCTCGCCAGCTCCTCCAGCGCGACCCGGCTCTGCTCCTTCTGCGCCAGCAGCTCGCGCAGCGCGCGGAGGGCGGCCTGGACGGCGGCGATCTCGCGCAGCGGAGACCGCTCCAGCTCGAGAGCAGGATCCACAGTGTCGAGGCGCGACAGGACGCGGTTCATGCCGAGCAGGGGTCGGACCAGCAGGCGGTGCACCTGCCACAGCAGGAACAGGACCGTCGCGATGAACAGGGGCAGGACGACGTACAGCTTGTTGCGCGCGCCCTCCATGCGGTCCGAGACGCGCTGGAGGTCCGCTGCGGCCAGGTTCACGCTGTCGTTGAAGAGCTCGTCCACCAGCAGGGCCAGCTGCCGGGACTGCTGCCGCCAGGCCTCCCGGTGCCGGCCCAGGGCAGCGGGATCCACCTCGGCGCGCTCGACCGCGGCCTGCAGCAGCCGCTGGGACTGCGCTGCCATCTCGCGCGCCCGGCTGTCGTCCACCAGGCTGGGGTGGGCGGCGATCAGCTTGACCATGAACAGGGCCTGCTGGCGGCCTTCCGGCGAGGTGGAGGCGAAGACATTCTCGCCCTCCTCATGGAGCCGCTCGAGGTTACGCGCGAGCTGCTGGTGGCGCCGCATCTGCGGCAGGGTCTCGTCGTGCATGCGGGCCGCCTCGGAGAGCACCCGGCGCTGGTCCCACGCGATCAGTCCGATCCCGACGGCAAACAGCAGGCTCACCACCACCGCCATGACCGCCAGCAGCCGCCCCGTGCCTACGCCTGCTTCCACGGTCGGTGCCACGGGGGTCATCGCGTCAGGCCGTCAGTCGATCCGGAACGGAAGGAACTGCGAATTGATCTTGTCATGGCGGCCATCGCGCCGGATTCGGTCGAGCGCCGCATCGACGCGGACCTTGAGCTCCGGCTGCCGGGGCGAGATGGCAAAGCAGGCGTCGCCGCCGAGTCCGGGGGCATCGAGGGCCTGCGACATGAGGCCGAGCTTCTCGAAGCCCGGCTGCTGGATCAGCGCGATCGCGGTGGGCATGGGGACCAGCCCCGCATCGGCCAGGTCCGCCTGCAGCACCTGCGCGACCTGGTCGTTGCTGCGCAGCGGCTCGACGACCCAGCCCCGCGAGCGCACATAGGCTTCCTGAGCGGAGCCGGCGACCACCGCCACCCGCGCACCCGGCGCGCCCGGGCGCACGCCCCGCTTGGTGAACCAGATGGAGCGCGAGCGGAAGAAGGGTTTGCTCAGGAGCACCTTGGCGCGGCGCTCGGGGGTGTCGAGCAGGCCGATGGCGGCAATGTCGAACTCGTCGGCGAGCAGGCCATCGATCACCTTGTCGAGGGTGATGACCTTGTAGGTGCAGGTGGCGCGCAGCTCTTCGCAGACGGCACGGATGATGCCGATGGTGAAACCGGTGAGCTCGCCCTTGGCGTCGCGGTAGGACATGGGCACCGAGCTGTCGAGGACGGCGACCCGCAAAGGCCTGTCCGTCGCGCGTGCCGCCAAGCTCGCGACGAACAGGGCCAGGACGAGGAAATAACGGAATAAGGCCACGAAAAACCCAGAAGGATGGGCTAGCGATTCCGAATTAGCCTAACACAAAGTAGTCATTTTTACCATTGAAGCAGCCTAGAACCAAAGTGCGACTCAGGGTTGCGGCGCAACGAAAAGGAAGGGGCGGCGAATCTCGACCTTGAGGATGATGTGGGGCGGATAGGCGAACCTTCCCCGGGTCCCCGAACCGGCCGTGGCGGCGCCGATCGCCCCGCCCAGGCCGTCGCCGATGGCGTACCCCTCCAGCATCAGGGGCAGCATGAGTCCGCCGGCTGCGACGCCGGCAAAGGCCGCCAGGCCGGCCCCGACGACGGCACCGGCGCCCACCCCGACCCCTGCGCCGAATCCGGCGGCCCGGTCCGCCCGCTCGACCTGGGCGCCCTGCGGGCGGATGCGCGCCATCGCCGCCGACGCGCCGTCCGCCAGGTGGCACATGACCTGCAGCGGCTGCATCGATGGCTTGACCCGGACGGCACCCGGCGCCTGGAAGTGCCAGGAACCGCGGTCATTGGATGCAATACAGCCCATGCCTTCAGGGACCTGCACGGCCGCTTCGGGCGCAACCGCGAACGCGATCTCCTGGAAGGAAACGTCAGCCCCGGGCAGGAGGGCTGCACAGCCCGCCAGCAAGCCCAGCGGGTACAGGAGCCACGAGCGTCGACAGGCCATCGAGGCATGCTAGCCCCGCCCTGCCCTGCCGCCCAGCCCCAAAAACAAAGCACTCAGGCATTGCTGCGCTGAGTGCTTGTTTGTGTTGGAGGCGCGGGCCGGAGTCGAACCGACCTACACGGATTTGCAATCCGGTGCATAACCGCTTTGCTACCGCGCCGAACTCCGTCGAGAAAAAAGGGAAGCGTGAGCTTCCCTTTTCTTCTTGAATTGGAGCGGGAAACGAGACTCGAACTCGCGACCTCAACCTTGGCAAGGTTGCGCTCTACCAACTGAGCTATTCCCGCGGAAGACCGCTATTCTATGACGAAAATCGCCCCTTTCCGGGAAGCGAGGAAAAAAACTTTCGAAATCTTCCTCAGTGCTTCACCGAGCCGGTGCCGGTGCCCGGCGCGGCGGCCGAACCATCGGGCGTGGCGGGCGCGGCGACGGCCACGGCCTCGTCCTCAGGCAGCGGCGTGGGCTGGCGCTCGAGCGCGATCTCCAGCACCTTGTCGATCCAGCGCACCGGCACGATCTCCAGCCCGTTCTTCACGTTCTCGGGGATCTCCTGCAGGTCCTTGGTGTTCTCCTCGGGGATCAGCACCGTCTTGATGCCGCCGCGCAGGGCTGCCAGGAGCTTCTCCTTCAGGCCGCCGATGGCCGTGACCTCGCCTCGCAGCGTGATCTCGCCGGTCATGGCCACGTCGGCGCGCACCGGGATGCCGGTGAGCGCGGAGACCAGGGCCGTGGTCATGGCGATACCCGCGCTGGGGCCGTCCTTGGGCGTGGCGCCGTCGGGCACGTGGATGTGGATGTCCTTCTTCTCGAAGGCCTCGTCCTTGATGCCCAGCACGCGCGAGCGGCTGCGCACCACGGTGCGGGCGGCCTCGACCGACTCCTTCATCACGTCGCCCAGCGAGCCGGTGCGCAGGATGTTGCCCTTGCCCGGCATCAGCGCGGTCTCGATCGTCAGCAGGTCGCCGCCGACTTCCGTCCACGCCAGGCCGACCACCTGGCCCACCTGGTTCTGCGCCTCGGCACGGCCGTAGGTGTACTTGCGCACGCCGAGGAACTCGTTCAGGTTCTCCGGCGTCACGGCCACCTGCGGCGTCATCTTCTTGAGCTGAAGGCCCTTGACCACCTTGCGGCAGATCTTGGAGAGCTCGCGCTCGAGAGAGCGCACGCCGGCCTCGCGGGTGTAGTAGCGCACCACGTCGCGCACGGCGGCCTCGGTGACCTGCAGCTCCTCGTCCTTCACACCGTTGTTTTTCATCTGCTTGGGCAGCAGGTACTTGATGGCGATGTGGGTCTTCTCGTCCTCGGTGTAGCCGGACAGGCGGATCACCTCCATCCGGTCCAGCAGGGCCGGCGGGATGTTCATCGAGTTCGAGGTGGCCACGAACATCACGTCCGACAGGTCGAAGTCGACCTCGACGTAGTGGTCGCTGAAGGTGTGGTTCTGCTCCGGGTCCAGCACCTCGAGCAGCGCGGACGACGGGTCGCCGCGGAAATCGGTGCCGAGCTTGTCGATCTCGTCCAGCAGGAACAGCGGGTTGCGGGTGCCGACCTTGTTCAGGTTCTGCAGCACCTTGCCCGGCAGCGCGCCGATGTAGGTGCGGCGGTGGCCGCGGATCTCGGCCTCGTCACGCATGCCGCCCAGCGCCATGCGCACGTACTTGCGGCCGGTGGCCTTGGCGATCGACTGGCCCAGCGAGGTCTTGCCTACGCCCGGGGGGCCGACCAGGCACAGGATCGGCGCCTTCACCTTGTCCACGCGCTGCTGCACCGCGAGGTACTCGAGGATGCGGTCCTTGACCTTCTCGAGGCCGAAGTGGTCCTCGTTCAGCACGTCCTCGGCATGGCCGAGGTTGTGCTTGATCTTGGTCTTCTTGCTCCAGGGCAGGCCCACGAGCACGTCGATGTAGTTGCGCACCACGGTGGCCTCGGCCGACATGGGCGACATCAGCTTGAGCTTCTTGAGCTCGGCCTCGGCCTTCTTGCGCGCGTCCTGCGGCATCTTGGCGGCCTTGATCTTCTTCTCGATCTCCTCGATGTCGGCGCCCTCTTCGCCTTCGCCGAGCTCCTTCTGGATGGCCTTGACCTGCTCGTTCAGGTAGAAGTCGCGCTGGTTCTTCTCCATCTGGCGCTTGACGCGGCCGCGGATCTTCTTGTCGACGTTGAGGATGTCGACCTCGCGCTCGATCTGCTCGAACAGGTTCTCCAGGCGGTCCTCGACCTCGGCCAGGTCCAGCACGACCTGCTTGTTGTCCAGCTTGAGCGGGAGGTGGGCGGCAATGGTGTCGGCCAGGCGGCCCGGGTCATCGATGCTGGAGATGCTGGTGAGGATCTCCGGCGGGATCTTCTTGTTCAGCTTGACGTACTGGTCGAACTGCTGGAGCACCGCGCGGCGCAGGGCCTCGACCTCGGCCGAGGCGGCATGGCCAGCGGCCGGGTCGACCGGCACCACGGTGGCGGTGAAATGCTGTTCGCCATCGACGATGCGGCTGACGCGGGCGCGCTGCTGGCCCTCGACCAGCACCTTCACGGTGCCGTCGGGCAGCTTGAGCATCTGCAGGATGGTGGAGACGCAGCCGACCTCGAACATGTCCGAGGCGGCGGGCTCGTCCTTGGCGGCGGCCTTCTGGGCCACCAGCATGATGCGGCGCTCGGCCTCCATCGCGGCCTCCAGGGCCTTGATGCTCTTGGGTCGCCCCACGAACAGCGGGATGACCATGTGGGGGAAGACCACCACGTCGCGCAGCGGCAGCAGCGGCAGCTCGATCGGGTCGGACGGCAGGGGGACGTGGCCGGACATGAAAATCCTTTCTCTACCCGGTCGAGTGTGGACCGGCTGGCTTGTTTTTCAACCCGGAAAACGACAAGGCCTCAGGCCTTTTTCGCGGCTTCGCGATAGACGAGCAAGGGGGGCTTGTTCTCCTCGATCGTCGTTTCGTCGACCACGACCTTTTCGACGTTGTCCGTGGTGGGCAGGTCGAACATGGTGTCGATGAGCGATTGTTCAAGGATGGAACGCAGGCCGCGCGCGCCGGTCTTGCGCGCCAGCGCCTTGCGGGCGATGGCCTTGAGCGCGCTGGGACGGATCTCCAGGTCCACGCCCTCCATGGCCAGCAGCTTGCTGTATTGCTTGACCAGCGCGTTCTTCGGCTCGGTCAGGATCTGGACCAGGGCGTCCTCGCTCAGTTCGGCCAGGGTGGCGACCACGGGCATGCGGCCCACCAGCTCGGGGATCAGGCCGAACTTGATCAGGTCCTCGGGCTCGACGTCGCGGAAGGTGTCGGTCAGCGAGCGCTCCTTCTTGGAGCGCACCGCCGCGCCGAAGCCGATGCCGGAGGCCTCGGTGCGCTGCTCGATCACCTTCTCCAGGCCGGCGAAGGCGCCGCCGCAGATGAACAGGATGTTGGTCGTGTCGATCTGCAGGAAGTCCTGGTTCGGGTGCTTGCGACCGCCCTGGGGCGGCACGCTGGCCATGGTGCCTTCGATCAGCTTCAGCAGGGCCTGCTGCACGCCCTCGCCCGACACATCACGGGTGATGGAGGGGTTGTCGGACTTGCGCGAGATCTTGTCGATCTCGTCGATATAGACGATGCCGCGCTGGGCCCGCTCCACCTCGTAGTTGCAGCTTTGCAGCAGCTTCTGGATGATGTTCTCGACGTCCTCGCCCACGTAGCCGGCCTCGGTCAGCGTGGTGGCGTCGGCCATCACGAAGGGCACGTCCAGCATGCGCGCCAGGGTCTGGGCCAGCAGGGTCTTGCCGGAGCCGGTGGGGCCGATCAGGAGGATGTTGCTCTTGGTGAGCTCGACGTCGTCCTTCTTGGCCTTGTCCTTGTGGCGCAGGCGCTTGTAGTGGTTGTAGACGGCCACCGACAGCGATCGCTTGGCGGGCTCCTGGCCGATCACGTAGTTGTCGAGGTTGGTCTTGATCTCGGCGGGCGTGGGCAGGTCGCCCCGGGCCTCCTTGGGCTCCTCGCCGGCGGGCAGTTCGTCCCGGATGATCTCGTTGCACAGGTCGATGCACTCGTCGCAGATGAAGACCGAAGGTCCCGCGATGAGTTTCTTGACCTCGTGCTGGCTCTTTCCGCAAAACGAGCAGTACAGCGTTTTCTCGCTGGATGAGCCTTTCTTGTCGGCCATGTGGGCGTGCCTCGTAACTTGAGATTCAATGATAACCAAACGAAAACGGCGCTTCCCGGGGCGAGAAGCGCCGTTGCCGGGGCTGCGGCGTCAGGGACGCTTGTCGATCACCTGGTCGACCAGGCCGTAGTCCTTGGCCTCCGCGGCCTCCAGGAAGTAGTCGCGCTCGGTGTCACGCTCGATCTTCTCCAGGGGCTGGCCCGTGCGCTCGGCCAGGATCTTGTTCAACTGCGCGCGGGTCTTGAGGATGTCGCGGGCGTGGATCTCGATGTCCGTGGCCTGGCCCTGGGTGCCGCCCAGGGGCTGGTGGATCATGATCTTGGAGTTGGGCAGCGCGAAGCGCTTGCCCTTCTCGCCGGCGGCCAGGAGGAAGGCGCCCATGCTGGCGGCCATCCCCATGCACAGGGTGGACACCTGCGGCTTGATGAAGTTCATCGTGTCGTAGATGGCCATGCCGGCCGACACGCTGCCGCCGGGGCTGTTGATGTAGAACGAGATGTCCTTGTCGGGATTCTCGGACTCCAGGAACAGCAGCTGCGCCACCACCAGGTTGGCGGTCTGGTCATTGACCGGGCCGACCAGGAAGACCACGCGTTCGCGCAGCAGGCGGGAGTAGATGTCGTAGGACCGCTCGCCGCGGCCGGACTGCTCGATGACGATCGGCACCATGCCGAGGGCCTGGGTATCAAGTGCGCTCATGTAGTTGTGACTCCGTTGCGTGGCCCTTACTGTAGCCAAAAACGACATGGGGTCCGGCCGCCCCGGAACAAGGACGGACGAACCCCATGGCCATGGCGGGCCGCCCGGGCCCGCCGAGGGGCATCAGCCCTGCTGGCCCATCAGCTCGTCGAACGAGACGGACTTGTCGTTGACCTTGGCCTTGGACATCACGAATTCGGTGACGTTGTTCTCGATCACGATGGCCTCGACCTCGGCCAGGCGGCGGTTGTCGCTGAAGTACCAGCGCACCACGTCGGCGGGCTTCTCGTAGGAGGCTGCCAGTTCGTCCACGTGGGCCTTGATCTGGTCGGGGGTGGCGGCCAGGTTGTTGGCCTTGACCAGCTCGGCGACCACCAGACCCAGGCGCACGCGGCGCTCGGCCTGGGCCTGGAACAGCTCGGCGGGGATCGGGGCCTTGTCGGCGTCCTTGATGCCGCGCTGCTTCAGGTCGGCGCGGGCGCCTTCGACCATGCGGTCGACTTCGGCGGCGACGCTGGACTTGGGCAGGTCGAGTTCGGCCTTGGCCACCAGGGCGTCCATGGCGGCGGACTTGTTGCGGGCCAGCAGGCGGAACTTGACCTCGCGCTCGAGGTTCTTCTTGATGTCGGCGCGCAGGGCGTCGACGGTGCCGGCCTCGATGCCCAGGGACTTGACCAGCTGCTCGTTCACTTCGGGCAGGTGGGCGGCCTCGATCTTGTTCACGGTGACCAGGAAGTCGGCCTGCTTGCCGGCGACGTCCTTGCCGTGGTAGTCGGCCGGGAAGGACAGCGGGAAGGTCTTGCTCTCGCCGGACTTCATGCCGCGCACGGCGTCCTCGAACTCCTTGAGCATCTGGCCTTCGCCGACCAGGAACTGGAAGCCGTCGGCCTTGCCGCCGGCGAAGGGCTCGCCGTCGATCTTGCCTTCGAAGTCGACGGTGACGCGGTCGCCGTCCTGGGCGGCGTCGGCCTGGGCGCGCTGGGCGAAGGTGCGGCGCTGCTTGCGCAGGATGTCGATGGTGCGGTCGATGGCGGCGTCGTCCACGGCGGCGGTCAGGCGCTCGACTTCGGCTTCGGCCAGGTCACCGATCTTGACTTCGGGGAACACCTCGAACACGGCGTCGAAGGCCAGCTCGCCCTCGGGCGCGCCTTCCTTCTCGGTGATGCGGGGCTGGCCGGCCACGCGCAGCTTGGCTTCGTTGGCGGCCTGGGCGAAGGCCTCGCCCACCTTGTCGTTCATGACCTCGTACTGCACCGAGTAGCCATAGCGCTGGGCCACGACCGACATCGGCACCTTGCCCGGGCGGAAGCCGTCCATCTTGACGGTGCGCGCCAGGCGCTTGAGGCGGGTATCGACCTCGGCTTGGATCGCGCCGACGGGCAGCGTCAGCGTGATCTTGCGTTCGAGCTTCTCGAGGGTTTCAACGGTCACGGCCATGGTGTATCTCTCTGGTCAGTTCAAGTGTTCTGGCGGGTGCGCACGGGGGTGCCAGGCCTGCGCCCGCCCACCCACGGTAACCCGCCATTGTAGCCCGCCGACCCGGCCATTCCAGCCGCAGGGGCCGGCCCCGGGGCGCCGGGCTTCGCCCTCGCCCGCCCGGGCGAGACGACCCGACCGCAGGGCCACCTTCGGGTGCCTCCGATCCGCTCCGGCCGCGAACCCGGGCGGACCCGATGGCGGGCGATCCTAGACTGCCCCGGCCGCCGAGCCGGCGGCTCACCCTCACCGGATCACAGCCCCATGAACAAGACCGCGCCCTTCCTGGCCCTTTCCGCAGCCCTCCTGATGACCGGCTGCGCCTCCGTGAACCTGGCCCCCAAGGAGGAAGCCACCCGGGCCAA
Source organism: Ramlibacter sp. GCM10027632 (assembly GCF_042675325.1). Taxonomy (NCBI): domain Bacteria; kingdom Pseudomonadati; phylum Pseudomonadota; class Betaproteobacteria; order Burkholderiales; family Comamonadaceae; genus Ramlibacter; species Ramlibacter sp. GCM10027632. The sequence goes on from NZ_JBHTGW010000001.1 coordinate 207,743, forward strand.
GGCCTTCGACGCCCCTGCCGCCGGCCAGGCGGGCGTCTACGTGTACCGGAACAGCGCGGTGGGCCGGGCGCTCAAGAAGGACATCCACATCGACGGCAAGTGCCTCGGCGAGAGCGCTCCGGACGTGTTCTTCTACACGCAGCTCCCGGGCGGCAAGCGCTACCGGTTCGAAACCGAGTCCGAGTTCTCGCCCAACGCCCTGGAGGTGATGCTGGACGCCGGGAAGAACTACTTCATCCGCCAGTTCATCAAGCTGGGGGTCTTCGTCGGTGGCGCGGACCTGGAGCAGGTGTCCGAGGAACAGGGTCGCCTGGACGTGGCCAAGCTCGAGATGGCCCAGCCGGGCACCTGCGACGGCAAGCCCTGACCGGCTGACCGCCCTCCCCCCCGAGCCGAAGGCAGCGTGGGGCGCGATGGTGATCCCGCCGCCTTCGTCCACCCGCCCACGCAAGGCAAATGCTCAAAATGAACAGGAATTCACCTAAGGCAAGGCAACGCGAGGGAATTAGCCTTGGGGGGCTTATTCCATGCAAGAACGGATCAGTCCCCCCCTGGGCGCGTACCACGTGCACGCCTTCTCCACCCGCTCCGACCCGCAGGGGTGGCTGGCCTGCGGCCAGACCTGGGTCACCGGGGCGGACGGTCAACCCCTGCTCCTGGCGGAGGTGAACTCCGGCCCCCACGACAGCGAGTCGGTCGCCGTGGACCGGGCCTACGAGCGCGCCTACGCCGACACACTCCGCCTCCTCCTTCGCGAGTTCGTATGCCTTTGAGTCCGATCCAGGCCCAGCTCCAGCAACGCCACAACCTGCGGTTTTCCGGCGAGGGTGCCGACACGCTGCTCTTCGTCCATGGCCTGGGATGCGACCAGGCGATGTGGCGCTTCGTCGCGCCGCATTTCGAGGCCCGCGCCCGCGTGATCCGGATGGACCTCATGGGCTTTGGCGCGTCCCTCCACTCCGACTGGAGCGAGCAGCGGTACGCCGACCTGGACGGCCATGCCCGGGACATCGCAGCCGTGGCCGAAGCGTTCGGCAACGGCCGCTGCATCGTGGTCGGCCATTCCGTGAGCACGATGATCGGCCTGCTGGCGGACGCCCATGCGCCGCAGGCCATCGCCGCGCACGCCATGGTCGCGCCCTCCCCTTGCTACCTCAACGACGGTGACTATCGCGGCGGTTTCGACCGGGCGGTACTCGACCAGACCCTGGGCCTCATGGAGACGGACGTCGAGGCCTGGACGCAGGCCATGATGCCCCTGCTGCTGGCGCCGGACGCCAACGACCCGATGGCCCAGGAACTGACCTCGGCCTTCTGCCGTGCCCGGCCCGAGGCGCTGGTCAAGCTGGCCCGCGCCACCTTCCTGGGTGACCTGCGGGGGCAGCTGCCGGGACTGGCCAAGCCGGTCCTGCTCCTGCAGTGCGACCAGGACATGGTCGCTCCCCGCGCCGTCGGCGACTTCATGGCTTCGGCCCTCCCCGACTGCACGCTGGCGGTGATCCGCAATCCGGGCCACTGCCCGCACCTGACCACACCCCAGGCCTGCATCGATGCGATCGGCAAGTTCCTGGACCTGCTGGCGGGCCGGGAGGCCCCCGGCGTTTCGCGCAATGCCCCGGGCCGCGAGGCAGGTCCCCCCGGCCTGCTGGGGCGCCTGGTCTCCAGCTTCAAATCGCGAGCCACCCAGGCTGCCACCGGCCGCTGATGGCCTGATGTGACGCGGGCCCAGCCCACTCGCTCTGGATGGAAGCGGCCTGGCGCCGCGGCACGGGCCTGCGCGCTGGCGGTCGTGGCGGCGCTGGCCTTCGCGGGCGTCGGCTGGCGGGCGGGCATCCCCGGCCCGGACATCCTGGTGGCCGCCGGGCTCCTGGCCTGCTTGCCCCTGTCCTGGGCCGCCGGTTGGCTCATGGGACGGCGCGCGCAATCCCGCCTGCGGGACCCGGAGATGGTCCGCGACCTGCGCCGGCTCGCCACCGTCGTCGAGCACACCTCCAATGCCGTGATCGGCCTGGACCTCGGGCTGAAGGTCCTGTGGGTGAACGAGGGTTTCACCCGCACCACGGGGTGGGAGCCCGACGAGTGCGTGGGCCGGCCGATCGGCGCGGTCTTCTCGCATCCGGACGGCGACCCGTCGGCACGGGCCGCCTTGCGCCAGGCGGCGGCACGCGGCGAGAGCTGCCGGGTGGAGATGATCAACCGCCGCAAGGATGGCAGCGCCGTCTGGATGAATGTCGAAATCCAGCCGACCCGGGATGAGGCCGGGCGGATCAACGGCTGGATCGAGATCGCGCTGGACATCAGCCACCGCAAGCGGGTGGAGGACATGCTGCACAAGCGTGAACACCTGATGCGGGTGATCACCGACAACATCCCGGCCCGCGTCTCCTACTGGGATGCCGACCTGCGCTGCCGGTTCGTCAACCAGACCTTCTGCGACTGGTTCGGCCTGCGGCGGGAAACCCTGCTCGAGCAGCCGATGTCGGCCGAGGTGTTCGGCGCCGACCTCTGGCACAGCATGGAGCCGCTGGTCCAGCGCGTGCTGGGCGGTGAGCCCCAGCTGTTCGAGCATGAGGACCGCAGCGCCGCCGGCGTGTCCGCCACCTGGCTGGTCCATTACCTGCCGGACCAAGACCCCGTCACGGGCCAGGCGCGTGGGGTGTTCGCGCTGGCGCTGGACATCACCGAGCTGAAGACGGCCCGCGACGGCGCGCTCCAGGCCAGCCAGGCCAAGAGCCAGTTCCTCTCGAACATGACGCACGAACTGCGCACGCCCATGAACGCGGTGATCGGCATGCTGGCGCTGCTGGAGGGAACGCCCCTGGATGCCCGGCAGGCGGACTACGCCCGCAAGGCGCATGGCGCTGCCTGCGCGCTGCTGGACCTGCTCAACGACATCCTGGACCTGTCGAAGGTGGAGGCGGGCAAGATGGCCTTGCACCCTCGCCCGTTCGGCTTCGACGACCTGCTGCGCGAGCTGTCCACCATCCTGTCGGTGCAGGTGGGGACCAAGCCGGTGGAGGTGGTGTACGACGTGGACGCCGGCCTGCCCGCCCGCCTCGTGGGCGACGACGTCCGGCTGCGGCAGATCCTCATCAACCTGTGCGGCAACGCCATCAAGTTCACCGAGCGCGGCGAGGTGGTCGTCACGGTCAGGCGGGTCCACGAGCAGGAGGGCCGGGCCCGCATTCGGCTGTCGGTCGAGGATTCCGGCATCGGCATGAACGAGGAGGAACTCGCCCGGCTGTTCCAGGAGTTCACGCAGGCCAATGGCGGCACGACCCGGCGCTTTGGCGGCACCGGGCTGGGCCTGAGCATCTGCCAGCGCCTGGCCGGCCTGATGGACACCCGGATCGAGGTGAGCAGCCGGCCGGGGCACGGCAGCTGCTTCTCGATGGAAGTCGAGCTGCCGGTGGAAACGCCTGCGGCGGACCTGCCCGCGGCGCTCCAGCGAGCCCTGGTCATCGATGACAACCCGCGGACCCGCGCCGCCCTCGCGGTGCAATTGCGCCAGCTGGGCTACCTGGCCGATGTGGCCGCTTCGTTCGAACAGGGGATGGCGCTTTGCGTTTCAGAGGACGCGGGCTATTCGGCCGCCCTGGTGGACTGGGGCCTGCCGGGGCTGGCTGGCCGGGAGGGCCTGAGCGCCTTGCGCAGCCTGCCGGGCGCGAAGGCCGCCAACCTGCTGGCCCTGGCCACGGCGGTCGAACGCGAAGCGGTCGATGCCGGCCAGGCCGGCGCCGACGACCTGCTGGCTGGCTGCGTGACCAAGCCGGTGACGGCATCGATGCTTCGCGACGGATTGGCCGCAGGCGATCGCGCCGCCCGTGCTGCGCCCCGGCCGGTGCCGCGCAAGCCGCAGCGGCTGGCCGGCCTCTCGCTGCTGGTGGCGGAAGACAACCTGCTGAACCAGCAGGTCGCGCGCGAGCTGCTGCAGCGCGAGGGCGCGCAGGTGACGATCGCCCCCAACGGCCTGGAAGCGGTGGCGGCCCTGCGCGACCAACCGCTGGCCTTCGACCTGGTCCTGATGGACCTGCAGATGCCGGTCATGGACGGTTTCACGGCGACGGCGCAGATCCGAGGCATGCCGGGGCTCGGCTCGATGCCGGTCATCGCCATGACGGCCAACGCGATGGACAGCGACCGCCAGGCTTGCCTGGAGGGCGGCATGAACGGGCATGTGGGCAAGCCCTTCGCGATCGACAACCTGGTCCAGGTGGTGCTGCAGCAGGTGGGCCTGGCCCTCCCCAGGGCCGGGGCGCCACGGCGTGCCGTGGATCCTGCAGACGCACTGGATGCAGCCGGGCGCGAAGCGCCGCCGGCCTGGGATCGTCAACGCGCGCTCGAGAACCTCGGGGGGGACGCCGAGCTGCTGGAAAGCGTGCTGGACCTTTTCCGCCTCAGCCTGGCCGAGACCCTGCAGCGATTGCCGGGGCTGCTGGACACGTCCTCACGCGAAGACGCCGTGCGCTGCCTGCATACGCTCAAAGGACACGCGGGAACGATCGCCGCGCAGCGTCTTGCCGAGGCCGCACAGGCTGCCGAGGCCCTGCTGCAACGCCCCTCGGCCGACGCCCGGGCACTGCAGGCGTGCTTGCAGGCGGTGGAGGCTGCCGCCAGGCTCACGCAGGCCGCGTTGCCGGCAGCGGCCAAGGTCGCGGCGTAGGCGCCCGGCCGTGGGGCATTGCGGATGCTTCGCTCCGCGAGCCGGACGGATGCCCCCTCCCATCCAGATGAGCCCAGTGCGCTGAGGGGCTTGCCTGCGAACTGCGGATGCGGTTGACGGATGGATGAGAATGAAAACCCTTTCGCATTACAGTCACGGAATGCTCGCGAAATTCATCGCCGGGATCGCTCTCGGCGCACTGGGGCTCAACGCTGCGAATGCGCAGGTCCTGCCGGAGATCGAGAAGACGCGCACGCTCAAGGTGTGCATCTGGCCGGACTACTTCGGCGTCACCCACCGGAATCCCCGCAACAACGCCCTCCAGGGCATCGACATCGACCTCTCGCGAGCCCTGGCCCGGGACCTGGGCGCCGAGGTGACCTATGTCGAGACGGACTTCTCGCGCTTGCTGGACGACGTCCAGGCGCGCCGCTGCCACATCGCCATGATGGCCGTCGGCGTCACGCCGCAGCGGCAGGAGCGAGTCGACTTTTCCCTCCCGTATCTCCGAAGCGACCTGTATGCGGTCGCGAGCCGCGGCAACGCCCAGGTCCGTCGCTGGGAGGACATCGATCGTCCCGGCCGGGTCGTCGTGGTCCAGAAGGGCACGTTCATGGAGCCGGTGATGCAGGGTCTCCTGAAGCACGCCCGGCTCGAATCGGTCCTGCGCCCCAACGAGCGGGAGCGGGAAGTCGAGTCCGGCCGCGCCGATGTGTTCATCACCGACTACCCGTACAGCCGCCGCGTGCTGGCCAGCTTCGAATGGGCCTCGGTGATTGCGCCGACCCGACCCGTCAGGCTGACGGATTACGCCTACGCAGTCCCCAAGGGCGAGGCGGCCTGGCTGGCCCGGGTCAATGCCTTCGTCATGCAGGTGCGCCAGGATGGACGCCTCGCCGATGCGGCGCGACGCCACGACCTGCTTCCGATCATCGTGAAGGACTGATTTGGCGTTGCCGACTTCCAGGGTGCGCGCGTCCACCTTCTGGCAGTTCGTGGCCGCCTGGGTCTCGACCCAGCTCCTGATCTGGATTGCCTTCGCGATCGCCCACGACGCCATCGTGAGCAACATGGAGCTGGACCTCCAGTACCGCCTGGAGACCGATTCGTTCGTCCTGGAGGATCATGCCTCGCGATCCCTCGACGGGGTGGTCTCGTCGCTCGAGGCGCTGGCGGCGCTGACCACCCGCGCGGAAGCCGTCGACCCGCGCAAGTTCTCGGCCAAGCTGCGGGAGCTGCGGTTCGACGACGTCATCATCCGCAGCGTCTCCCTTGCCGATCCCCAGGGCCGGATCATCGCGAGCTCCAATCTCGGCAACGTGGGGCACCCGATATCCGCCGCCGTGGCAAAGGGGATCGGCCCCCCGGCCCACCCGCCACGCCCGGGTGTCCGGTTCGGTGGTTCGATCGCCCAACGGGACCTGCCGGCCCCCGAGCCGCGGAACGAAACCGGCCACTCGATCTGGCTGGCCTGGATCGACGTCAAGAGTCCCGACCTGCCGGGGCATCGCTGGGTTGCCGCGATCAACTCGGGCTTCTTCGTGAACTTCTGGACGGCTGCGACCAAGGGGATTGGCGTCCAGGTGGCGCTGTTCGATTACAGCGGCCAGCAACTCATCTCCATGGGGCCGGGCCCCAAGGCCTCCGAGGCGTTGTCCAGGAATCTCCGGGAAGCGTTGTTGACGCGTGACAACGGTGACCTGGCGCTGGACGGGTCGAGCGAGGCCTGGCACATCCGGTACCGGGCCAGCTCGCGCCACCCCTTCGCCTTCGTGATCGCCGCGGACCGCGCCCGCCAGGCCGGGCTGGCGTTCAAGCGGACATCGGTCCTGCGGTGGTCGGCCATCGGTGGCACGGTGCTGGCCACGATCGCCATCGCCTTCGCCTTCAACGCCTCATCACGCTACCGGCGCGCCGTCTCGCTGAGCCACCGGCTCCTGCAGGTCGCTCACACCGATCCCCTCACGGGGTTGGGCAACCGGCGCGCATTCGATGAATCCCTCCAGGCGGCGCTGCAGCGAGCGGGGGCGCTGGGCGCCCCGTTGGCGCTGATGATCCTGGACCTGGACCGGTTCAAATCCATCAATGACCGGTTCGGCCACCCGGCCGGCGATGCCGTGCTGCGGGAAGTCGCCGGTCGCTGGAAGGCGCTCCTGCGATCCGACGACTTCATTGCCCGCGTCGGCGGGGAGGAGTTTTTTGCGGTCCTCCCGGACACCGGGTTCAACCAGGCGCAGGCGGTTGCGAGGAAGCTGCTGGAGGCGACCCGGGAGGAGCCCGTCCCCCTGCCCGGCACCGGCACCGCCTTGCCTGTCACGGTCAGCATGGGCATCGTGGGCCTGGAGGTCTGTCCCGCGCAGGTGGACGTCGAATCCCTCATCAGGGCGGCGGACGCCGCGCTGTATCGCGCCAAGGAGCGTGGCCGGGACCAATTCGTCGCGGTCGAGTGGCCCCCTGCGGGCGCCGATGCCAACGGCCCTGGCGGGAGCCCGGTGTGAACCGTCCGCCGGGTGCGCGATGGCCTGGTGGGCCGCGGGGCCGACGAGGAAGTCAGTAGTTCCAGTGCGGCGGGACCGCGCCGGCGATGGGGGAGCGAAAGCTCGCCAGGCGGTCGCCGGCCAGGTTGCCCAGGTACACCGTGCGCAGGTCGGGGCCGCCGAAGGCCACGCTGCTCACGTTGCGCAGCGAGCGGGAGCCGCCCGAGTCGATGTCGCCGCGTGACAGGCTGCCCCGGGCGTAGGCGGCCTCGGCCGCCGCGACCTGCTGCGCATCGGAATCGTCCAGCACCACCTGGACGCGCCCGTCCGGGCCGATGCGCAGCACGCGGTTGGACACCACGCAGGCGACCCAGACCCCGCCCTCCGCGTCGAAGGCAAGCCCGTCGGGGAAGTCGCCGTCGGTGAACTGGTGCACCACCTCGCGCGGGCCGAGCTTCCAGCCGGCGCCCTCGCCCAGGATGGCAAAGCGCGAGAGCTTGCGGCCGTAGGTCTCGTTCACGTACACCCAGCGGCCGCCCGGGTCGACGCGGCATTCGTTGGTGAACTCGATGCCGTCAGCCACGATGCGCGCGCCGCGCGCGTCCGAGACGGCGATGAAGCCGTCGGCGACCTGCGCCTTGAAGGCCAGCTCGCGCGGGACCTGGCGCGTGCTCATCGAGACCCAGGTGCGGCCCTGCGCATCGATCGAGACGAAGTTGGTGCTGGTCAGCGGCACGCCCTCGACCTCCATCAGCAGCGGCCGCATCTGCCCCTGCCGGTCCAGCCGCCAGACCCCGCCGCCGCAGGTGGTGCCCAGGTTGGCCACCAGGAACTCGCGCGCGGGCGTCAGCGCGATGCCGTTGGGCAGGAAGCCCTCGGGCATCCCGAGGGGCCGCGCGGGCACCGTGTCCACCGCGCGCACCGCGCAGTCGTGGTCGGAGACGAAGAGCTCGCCGCGCGCGGTCGCGATCACGCTCTCGGCCCGCTTCAGGCCCTGGCCCACGTGGCTGAGGCTGGACAGGTCGATCAGGGGGTCAGTGGTCTTCACAGTCGGGGATCCGCGGGGTGTTGTCGGCAAGGAGGGGACACGTCGCGTCGGCCGGGCCGCCGGCCGTGATGCGCTTGGCGGCTTTCCTGAGGGGGATCCCGCCGGCGCCGGGCCTCTGCGCCGATCGGGAGGACGCATCCGAAGGGGCGGGGTCGTTCATCGCGCGGGACCGGGGACGGCCGTGCCATGCATTTGTTTCGATTTCTAGAAACTCTCTTCGAAACTTGAGATGCATTTTCGCCTTCACGGGTCGCGGCGCATCAGGCATTTCCCTGAGCCTCTCAGGGGAGACTCGACCTAGAATTTTTCTTTTTACCGGAAACTAATTCACATTTTCGAATTGCGGCAAGTCTTGCCAGGCTTCCGCTTCCACTGCCGGATCGACCCTTCCCTTCCGAGGAATCGCCTTGACCCCACCCGACGCCCCGGCCGTGCCGCACCTCGTCGTCCGCCCGCAGTGGCTGGCCCTGCGCGAGGAGGAGGCGCTCGAGCCCGGGCTGCCCATCATCGACGCCCACCACCACCTCTGGGACCACGAAGGCGCGCGCTACTTCCTCGAGGACCTGCTGGCCGACACGGGCGCCGGGCATGACATTCGCGCCACCGTCGCGGTGGAGTGCAAGGCCCTGTACCGGACGGACGGCCCGGTGGCGCTGCGGCCGCTGGGCGAGACCGAGTTCCTGGTCGACGCCGCCGCGCGCAGCGCCGGGGATGGCCGCTGCCAGGTGGCGGCGGCCATCGTGGGCCATGCCGACCTGTGCCTGGGCGCGGCGGTCCGGCCGGTGCTGGAGGCCCAGGTCCGCGCGGGCGCAGGACGGCTGCGGGGCATCCGCTACAGCGCCGTCTGGCACCCCGACCCGGCCGCGCGCGGCTCGCTCGCGCGGCCCGCGCCCTACGTCATGGCCGACCCGGCCTTCCGTGCCGGCTTCGCCGAGCTCGCGCCCCTGGGCCTGTCCTTCGACGCCTGGGTCTACCACACGCAATTGCCCGAGCTCGCCAGCCTGGCGCGCCAGTTCCCGGGCACGACGCTGGTCCTGAACCATGTGGGCGGCGTGCTCGGCATCGGCCCCTACGCCGGCCACCGCGAGGCCGTGCGGCGGGAATGGACCGCCAGCCTGCGCGAGCTGGCCGACTGCTCCAACGTCTGCGTCAAGCTCGGCGGCCTGGGCATGCGGCTGTTCGGGTTCGATTTCGCCGACCGCGCGCTGCCCCCCGGCTCGCAGGAGCTCGCGCAGGCCTGGCGGCCCTACATCGAGACCTGCATCGAGCTGTTCGGCCCGCAGCGCTGCATGTTCGAAAGCAACTTCCCGGTGGACAAGGGCTGCTGCAGCTACGTCGTCCTGTGGAACGCCTTCAAGCGCATCACGGCCGGCGCGAGCGCGGCCGACAAGCAGGCCCTCTACAGCGGCACCGCGGCACGCGTCTACCGGCTCGCGCCCCCGGACGCCTGAGCCGGCCGGGCCCGCGCCGGGCTCACAGGCCCGGCAGCGAGACCGTCACGACCTTCTCGTCCATCATGTCGCGGATGGCGTAGCGCGGCCCCTCCTTGCCGTGGCCGCTGTCCTTCAGCCCGCCGTACGGCATGCCATCGACCCGCGCGCTGGAGGTTTCGTTGATGTAGACCGAGCCCACCTTCAGCGCGCGCGCGGCATGGAAGGCGCGGTCGATGCGCTGCGTGAAGATGCCGCTGGCCAGGCCGAAGCGCGTGCCATTGATGTCCTCGATGGCCTGCTCAAGGGTGTCGAATGCCAGCACGCAGACCACCGGGGCGAAGATCTCCTCGTCGAGGACCTTCATGCCCGGCCGGACACCCGCCAGCACGGTCGGCGCCATCACCGCGCCCGAGCAGGTGCCCCCCGCATGCACGCGGGCCCCGCCGGCCACGGCTTCCTCGACCCAGCCCATGGCGCGTGCCGCGCTGGCCGGGGTGATCAGCGGCCCCACCACGGTCGCCTCATGGCGCGGGTCGCCCGCCGGCAGGGCGCGCGCCGCGGCCGCCAGCCGCTCGCGCACCGCCTCGGCGAGGGAGCGCTCCACATAGAGGCGCTGCACCGAGGTGCAGACCTGGCCGGCCTTGCGGAAGGACGCGCGCACGATCTTCGGCAGGGCCAGGTCCAGGTCGGCATCGGCGCAGACCAGGGTGCAGGCGATGCTGCCCAGCTCCAGCTGGGTGCGGCGCAGCCCCGCGCCCGCCTGGATCGCTTCGCCGACGCGCGTGCTGCCGGTGAAGGTGTAGAAGTCGATGTCCGGGCACTCGAGCAGCCACTGGCCGACCTGCGCATCGCCGTGCACCAGCGACAGCAGGCCCGGCGGCAGGCCGGCCGCCAGGAAGGTGTCGCACAGCAGGCTGGCCGACAGCGGGGTGAAGCCCGAGGGCTTGAAGACCACCGCATTGCCCGCGGCCAGCGCGGGCCCGAGCTTGTGCAGCACGGCATTGAGCGGCGAGTTGAAGGGCGTGATCGCGCAGACCACGCCCACGGGCGTGCGCAGCGTGAAGCCCAGGCGGTGCTGCTGGCCGGGGTTGCCGTCCAGCGGTACCACCTCGCCGCCGATGCGCTTGGCCTCCTCGGCACACAGCTGCAGGGTGTCCAGCGCGCGGTCGATCTCGCCGGCGGCGTCGGCCCGGGGAAAGCCGGCCTCGGTGACGATCAGGTCCGTCCAGGCCTGGCGCTGCAGGCCGAGCAGCTCGGCCACCCGGCCCAGGATGCGCGCACGCTCGTAGGGCGGCGGCGACAGGCGCACACTGGCGCGCGCGACACGGCCGGCCAGCATGACCTGCTCGCGGGTGGCCTGCGCCACTTCGGCGACCGGCGCCTGCGTGTAGCGGTCGCGAACGGGCAGGCCGGGGCCGCCAGCCAGGCGGCGGCCGTCGATCAGGATGCCCGTGTCGGGAATCCCCAGGGGCAGCAGTTCGGCGGGGGTGGGCAGGGTCACGGTCATGGGCGGCGGGGATCGGGTGGGAGTCAGGCCTGCGGCTGCGCGGCGCGCAACGGCGGGCGGCCGAGGATCATGTCGGCGGCCTTCTCGGCCACCATCAGCGTGGCGGCCAGGGTGTTGGCCGACGGGACCTGCGGCATGACCGAGGCATCGACCACGCGCAGCCGCTCGGTGCCGTGCACGCGCAGCTGCGCATCGACGACCGCCATCGGGTCGGCGGCCGGCCCCATGCGGCACGAACCCACCAGGTGGTAGGCGGTGGAGCCGCGGCGCCGCGCGAAGTCCAGGAGCTCGTCGTCGCTGCGCACCTGGCTCCCGGGCAGGGTCTCGTGCGAGAAATGAGGCGCGAACGCGGCGCTGGCCATCAGCGCGCGGGCGAGCTTGAGCGCCGCCAGGACCACGGCCTGGTCGCGCGCGTCGGCCAGGTAGTTGGGCTGGACCTCGGGCATCACCTGCGGGTCGGCCGAGCGCAGCCGCACATGGCCGGCGCTGTGCGGCCGCTGCTGGCGCACACCGCAGCTCATGCCGGGGAAGTCGTCGAGCACGTAGTTCCTGCCCTCCTTGTAGCTGGCGGGCGTGAACAGCACCTGGATGTCGGAGCGCGCGAGCGCCGGGTCGGATTTCCAGAACAGGTGCATCAGCGACGGGCTCAGGGCCAGGATGCTCGGGCGGCCCAGCAGGTACCGGCCGATCTCCAGGCCCAGGCGCCAGCCGCGCGAGCGCTCGTTGATCGTGGTCACGCCGCGCGCCTGCGCGGCCACGCGCACGGTGAAGTGGTCGCGCAGGTTCTCGCCGACGCCCGGCAGCGCGTGCACCACGGGGATCCCCAGCGCCTGCAGCGCCTGCGGCGCCCCCAGGCCGGACAGCTGCAGCAGACGGGGCGAGTTGAGGGTGCCGGCGCAGACGATGACCTCGCGCCGCGCCCGCACCTCGTGCGTGCGGCCCGCCTGCGTGTAGCGCACGCCCACCGCGCGCCGGCCCTCCATCAGGAGCCGGTCGGCCCGCGCGTCCACCCGCAGGTCGACGCCGCCGCGCCGCACGGCCGGGTGCAGGAAGGCGTGGGCGCAGCTGACCCGGCGGCCGCGGTGGATGTAGCGCTGGAAGTAGCCAACGCCGTCCTGGCTGGCGCCGTTGTAGTCGGGGTTGAAGGGGATGCCCCGGTCCAGCGCGGCCTGGATGAAGGCCTCGCACAGGGGGTGGCGCCAGTCGGGGCTGGTGATGGGCAGCGCACCGTCGCGCCCGCGGTAGCGGCTGTCGGCCGGCCCCAGGCGACGCTCCGAGCGCATGAAGTACGGCAGCACGTCGCAGTAGGCCCAGCCTTCGTTGCCGCCGGCGGCCCAGTCGTCGAAATCCTCGGGCTGGCCGCGGCTGTAGACGAGGCCGTTGAGGGAGCTGGAGCCGCCGACGACGCGGCCCTGCGGCAGGCGGATGGCACGGCCCGCCACGGCCGGCGCGGGCGCCGTCTCGAACGGCCACAGCAGGCGCTCGTCATAGAGCATCTTGACGAAGCCGCCCGGGATGCGGATGTAGGGACTGCGGTCGCGCCCGCCCGCCTCGAGGACGCAGGCCGTGACGCCGGGCTGGGCGGCCAGGCGGTTCGCCAGCAGGCAGCCGGCCGGGCCGGAGCCGACGATCACGTAGTCGAAGCTGTCCGCCATGGGGCTCGATGGATCCAGGAGGGGCGTTCACCGGACCGGGCGGCGCTCGATCGCGCGCCCGGGCGGCGGCGGTCAGTCGAGGGAGATCTTGGTCCGGCTCACCACGGAGCGCCAGGTGGCGACGTTGCGCTTCATCAGGTCGGCCATGTCGGCGGGGTTCAGGTAGGCCGGCTGCACGCCCGCTTCGCGCAGGCGGGACTGGGTGTCCGGATCGGCCAGCACCTTGCGCAGGTCCTCGCTGATCTTCGCGGCCAGGGCCGGCGGCAGCTTGGCCGGCCCGAGCAGGCCGTACCAGACGTCCGCGTCGAAGTCGATCCCGGTGGCCTCCTTGATGGTGGGCACGTCGGGCAGCTGCGGCTGTCGCGCGGCGGTGGTCACCGCCAGCGGTCGCAGCCTGCCGGCCTTGATGAAGGCGTCGAAGGCCGACTGCGCGCCGAAGGACAGCTGGACCTCGTCGGCCAGCAGCGCCTGCACCGAAGGGCCGGAACCCTTGTAGGGGATGTGCGCCATCGACAGGCCCACCTTGTGCGAGAACTCCTCGGTGGCCATGTGCGGCGCGGTGCCCGCGCCGGCGGTGCCGTAGTTCAGCTTGCCGGGGTTGGCCTTGGCGAAGGACACCAGCTCGCCCAGGGTGCGCGCGGGCATCTTCTCGTTGACGACCACGACCAGGGGCATGTGGCCGTAGCGGCCCAGGGGCGTGAAGTCCCTGAGCAGGTCCCAGGACAGGCCCTTGTAGGCGACCGTGTTGATCGTGTAGGAGTTCACCGCCAGGAGCAGCGTGTAGCCGTCGGGCGACGCCTTGGCGACGATGTCGGCGCCGATGTTGCCGGCCGCGCCGGGCTTGTTGTCGACGATGACCTGGTGGCCCCACAGCTGGGACAGCTTCTGCGCAACGATGCGCGCCGAGATGTCCGAGCCGCCGGGTGCGAAGCCGACGACCAGGCGCACCGGGCGCTCGGGGTAGCTGGCCTGGGCGCTGGCCGCCAGCGGCATGCCCAGCGTGAGCGCCAGGAGGCCGGCGACGCGCCGAAGCGTCGAGCGGCGGGCGGGAACGGCGGAAGTCGTCATCCTTGTCTCCTTCGTGTATTCGCTTTTTCGAAACGAATTACCTTTTATCGAATTGACTCTACCAGCGCCTTCCGGGTCGGTCGACCTCGGCAAGCCGCCTCCGGGACAGGAAAAGGGGGACGCAGGCCCCCCTTGGCGCTGCCCCGGCCGTTCAGCGCTTCGGCCACAGCGGCGGCATGACCGCCAGGGAGGCCGGGTAGACCGGCACCGGCACGCCGTCACGCCACTGCAGGATCACGGTCTCGGCGCCCTCGCGCACGCCACGCTCGTTGAACTTCAGGCGGCCGCCGGGGAAGTACTTGGCGGCGCCCTCGGTGGTGTTCATCGCACGGATGGCATCGGCCACCTTGACGCGGTCGGCGGACCGGGCCGACTCCATCGCGTCCTTGAGGATCCACATGTCCCCGTACGTGGAGATGCTGTCCTGGGTCATCCAGGGCTCGTTGAACTTCTGCTTGAAGTCGGCGACCAGCTTCTCGTGGCCCTTGCCGCCCCAGTTGGCGATGACGACCATCACGCCTTCGAGCAGGTCCTTGTTCATGATCTTGAGCAGCTCGGGCGCCCCGAGCGGCCCGCCGTTGGTCACCACCGGAATCACGCCCTTGCCGATGCGCATCTCGCTCATCTTCTCGAGCAGGAGCTTGGTGTCCGGCACGTTGGTGGTGAGCATGAAGGTGAAGTCGGGCCGCGTGTTGCGCAGCTTCTGCACCACGGAGGTCGCGTCGGCCAGCGGCGGGGTGTAGACCTCGTCGACCGCCACCTTGAGCTGCTCCTTGGCGAAACCGCCCTCGCGCATGCCCTTGGTGAAGCTCATCGGGGAGGCCGTGTTGTCCATCACCACGCCGACCGACTGCGGCTTCTTGCCGGTCGCCTCGGTGGCCAGCTTGAGGATGATGGGCAGCGCGTCACCGGCCTGCTGGTTGGCCGTGGGCGAGGTCTGGAAGACGTACTTGAAGCCGCGGCTGGTGATCTGGTCCGAGTACGACAGCGTGAGGAAGGGCAGGTTCGCGCGCTCGGTCACCTCGGTGGCCGCCAGGGTGAAGGAGCTGACGAAGGCGCCGGTGGCGCCCACCAGGTCGGGATGGTCGGCCAGCATGCGCTGCGCGGCGCTGCGCGCCTTTTCCACGCTGTCGCCCGCGTCGACCGTCACCAGGCGCATCCTGGCGCCACCGAGGGCCTTGATGCCACCGGCGGCGTTGATGTCGTCGATGGCCAGCTGCGCGCCCTTGACGTGCAGCTCGCCGTTGCGGGCCCAGGGCCCGGACAGCGGCACGACCACGGCCACCTTCACTTCGGCCGGGCGGGCCTGCGCCAGGGCGGCGCCTTGCGGCAGCGCCCAGCCCAGGGCCACGGCGGCCGTCGCCGCGGCCACCAGGCGCCGCTGGCGGCCCATCACGTCATTCGTTTTCATGCGTATGTCTCCTTTGGAATCGTCGTGGGGAAGAGGCCCGCCCGGCTGGGCCGGGCCCGGGGGAAAGGAACTACATGCCCAGGTAGGCCTTCTTGATCTCGGGGTTCTTCGACAGCGCCTCGTGGGTGCCCTCCAGGGCGACCCGGCCGGTTTCGAGCACGTAGCCGTAGTCGCAGGCCTCCAGGGCCTCGCCCACGCGCTGCTCCACCAGCAGCACCGTGACGCCGTTGTCGCGGTGGATCTGCTCGATGCGCTCGAAGATCGCATCGGCCACCGCCGGGGCCAGGCCCATCGACGGCTCGTCCAGCATCAGCAGCTTGGGCCGCGAGGCCAGGCCGCGGCCGATCGCCACCATCTGCTGCTCGCCCCCCGAGAGCGTGCCGGCCAGCTGCGCGGCGCGCTCCTTCAGGCGCGGGAAGAGCGCGTAGACCTGCTCCAGGGTCTGCCCGAACTGCTTGCGCGCCGCGGCGGACTGCGCGCCCATCTCGAGGTTCTCCAGCACGGTCAGGCCGCTGAACACCTGGCGCCCCTCGGGCACGTGCGCGATGCCCCGGAGGGCGCGCTCGGACGGCGAGCGCACGCGGGTCAGGTCCTCGCCGTCGAAGACGATGCGGCCGGCCTGCGCGGGAACGCTGCCGGAGATGGCCTTGAACAGCGTCGACTTGCCGGCACCGTTGGCGCCGACGATGGCGATCAGCGCGCCGGCCGGCACCTCGACGTGGACATCGACCAGGGCACGGACGTCGCCGTAGGAGACATGAAGCCCTTCAATCTGCAGCATGCTTCACCCATTTCTTGCCGAGGTAGGCCTCGATGACCGTGGGGTCGCTGGTCACGGAAGGCGGGTCGCCGACCTTGAGCACCTTCCCGTGGTCCAGCACGAGCAGGCGGTCGGCGAGGCGGACCATGGCGTGCATGGTGTGTTCGATGATCACCAGGGTCATGCCGGCAGCGCGCAGCCGCTCCAGGACGTGCAGGACCTGTTCCACCTCCGCGCCTCCCAGGCCCGCCAGGACTTCGTCGAGCAGCAGCAGCCGGGGCTGCGAGGCCAGGGCACGGGCCACTTCCATCAGGCGCAACTGGACTGCCGTGAGGTTGCCGGCCAGGCGGGAGGCGACCTGCGCCAGGCCGACCTGCTCGAGTGCGCGCAGCGCGGCATCGCGCGCCCGGTCGTCGTCGGCCTGGCTGGACAGGGCCCCCACCAGCACGTTGTCCAGCACCGTCAGGCGCGCGAACGGGCGGGCCACCTGGAAGGTGCGGCCGATCCCGAGGCGGCACACCTCGAAGGGCTGCAGCCCGGTGAGCTCGCGGCCTTCGAAGAACACCTGGCCGGCCGAGGGCGGCACGATGCCGTTGAGGAGGTTGAACAGGGTGGTCTTGCCCGCGCCGTTCGGGCCGATGATCCCGAGGATCTCGCCCTGGTGGACCTCGAAGCTCACCTGCGAGACGGCCTTCAGGCCGCCGTAGTTGCGGGACATGTCCACCACCCGCATGACGACCTCCTGCGGGCCGCGATCCGGCCGGCGCCCGGGCGCTGTCGCAGCCGCCGGGAACGGGAGGACGGTCGCCGCGGCGGGCTCGGCAGGCTCGGCGGGCCTGGGGGCGGCGCGGGCGCGCCGCTGCGCGACCCACGTGAGCACGCCCTGCGGGGCCACCAGGATCACCGCGATGATCGCCAGGCCATAGATGACCCCCTGGATGCCCGGCAGGTGCTCGCCGATGGTGCTGGTGAGGAACTCGCTCAGCGGGATGAGCGTGACGGCCCCGAGGATCGGCCCCGCCACCTGGCCCACGCCGCCGAACATGGTGAAGATCAGCGCCTGCGCGGAGACCAGCATGCCGAAGGTCGAGTGCGGCGTCACGATGATCAGCAGCACCGCGTACAGGGCGCCCGCCAGGCCGGCGATGCCGCCGGAGATGGCCAGCGCCCTCAGCTTCCAGCGGAACGGGTCGATGCCGCAGGCCTGGGCGGCGAGCTCGTTCTGCTTGATGGCCAGCAGGGACAGGCCGAAGCGCGAGCGCCCCAGCTTCAGGTTCCAGAGCACGGCACCCACGAGCATGGCGGTGGCCAGGAGGATGTAGATGCGCGGCTCGCCGAACTGCATGTAGGCCCAGCCGTTCTCCTTCTTCATCGGCAGGGCCAACTCCTGCAGGCCGAGGTACTCGAAGATGTAGAGCATCGACAGCGGGTAGGCCAGCATGGCCAGGCTGAAGTACACGCCGCGCAGGCGGAAGGTGGGAAAACCCACCAGCAGGCCCGCCAGCGCGCCGACGGCCGCGCCGGCGACGACCCCCACCCAGGGCGTGATGCCGGCGTACTCGAACAGGATGGCCACCGTGTAGGCGCCCAGGCCGAAGAAGGCCGCGTGGCCGAAGGACAGCAGCCCCGAGTAGCCGCTGAAGATGTTCCAGGCCACGCCGAGGGTCGCCCAGATCGGGATCAGGGTCATGACCAGCAGGATGTAGCTGTTGCGGGTGGCGCCCGTGAGGAGCAGGTAGGCCGCCGCCAGGCCGATGGTGAGGAGGAACTGGCGTGCCAGCCCCCGGGAGGACAGGGTGGTCTCAGGCACGGTCGGTGCTCCTTCCGAAGAGTCCCTCTGGGCGCAGCAGCAGCGTGAGCAGGAACACCAGGAAGATGGCGGTGCCTTGCAGCTGCAGCGGCAGGAACAGCGAGGACATCTGCTGGATGAACCCGATCAGGATGCCGCCCCAGAGCGCCCCCTTGACGCTGCCCATCCCGCCGAGCACCACGCCCGTGTACATGATCACGATGAACTCGTGGCCCACGTAGGGCTGGAAGGGATAGGACGAGGCGAGCAGGCCGCCCGCGATGCCGGTGACGGCGCCGCCCAGGGCGAATGCGGTGCGGTGGGCGCGGCTGACGTCTATGCCCATGTAGCTGGCCGCCACCGGGTTGTCGGCGGCGGCCCGCAGGGTCTTGCCCGTGCGCGAGCGCGTGATGAACAGGATGACCACGAGCACCATCGCGAGCGCGACGACGAGGCTCAGGCTGCGGGCCTTGTTGAAGAAGACCATCATCTCCGCACCCAGCGGCAGGCCCCAGGCGTCGCTGGACAGCGGGGTCTGGATGGTGTGCTGGGACGACCCGAACAGCAGCAGGCCGCCGTTGGCCATCACCAGGGAAATGCCCAGGGTCAGGATCAGCTGGGGATAGTGGCCCTCGCCCTCCGTGCCGCTGACGCGCGCGCCGGTCACGCGTGCGAGCAGGCCCGGGTGCAGGGCCGCCCCCAGCAGGTACAGAGCCACGCCGGCGAGCAGCGCGCTCACCACCAGCCCGCCCCAGGCGCCGAGCATCGCGCCCAGGCCCAGGGAGCCGAACGCGAACAGCGCCGCGTACATGCCCAGCATCATGAACTCGCCCTGGGCGAAGTTGATGACCCGCATGATGCTGAAGATCAGGCCGAGGCCCACGCACAGCAGGCCGTACACCCCGCCCATCAGGAGGCTGGTGACCAGGGCCTGCAGGATGTTCTCGACCAGGATCGCGGACGGACTCATCGGGCCCTCCTTCGCGCGATCGCGCCCGGCGCGTGCATGGGATGTCTCATTCTTCGTCTCTTCCCTCTAAATTCGTGAATTGGAAACGTGATCCTCTTTTCGGAAAAATACTCTAGCGGACGAATGTCCGTTTGCAAAGGGGAGAAGGCCTGAGGGCGCGGCGTCGGGCGGTGATGGCGAGCGCGCAGGGACGCGCCGCGCGCCTTACCGGCGCGTCGTGCGTGGGAATGGAGCGCCGCAGTGCGCGACGCCTGGTGGGCTCAGGTCACGCCGGAGCGGGCCAGTTCCTCGATGCGCTCGGGCGACAGGCCGAGCGTGCGCAGGACGTCGGCCGTGTGCTGGCCCAGCGTGGGCGGCGGCGCGTGGATCGCGGCCGGCGTGCCGGAAAACTTGACGGGGAAACCCAGCTGCGGGATACGGCCTTCCACCGGGTGGTCCACGTGCAGCAGCATCTGGCGGGCGCGCACCTGCGGGTCGTCGAAGGCTTCGCGCAGGGTGTTGACCGGGCCGCCAGGGATGTCCTGGCGCATGAACAGCTCCACCCACTCGGCGCGGGTGCGCTGGAGGAAGACGTCCTCGAGCCGCCGGAACTGGCGCGCGCGGGCCTCACCCTCGGGGAACTGGTCCTCCTTGAGCTCCGGCACGCCCGCGGCGTCGCAGAAGCGCGCCCAGAAGTGCGTCTCCAGCGCGCCGAGGGTGACGTAATGGCCGTCCTGGCAACGGAAGATGCCGTAGCAGGCGGCGCCGCCGAGGTTGCGGTACTCGCCGCCGCGCGGCTCGAGGTTGCCGAACAGGGGCTCGGCGGCGTGGTACGTGAGGAAGGACATGGCCGCGTCCATCATGGAGACGTCCACGAACTGGCCTTCGCCGCTGGCCTGGCGGGCCAGCACGGCCGCGAGGATGCCGTACACGCCCGTGAGCGAGGCGCCGATATCGGCGGTCAGCAGGCCCGGCACCATCGGCGGGCCGCCGGCCTGCGAGAACAGCGGCAGCGCGCCGATGATGCCCATGTAGTTGAGGTCGTGGCCCGCGACCTTCCGGTAGGGCCCGTCCTGCCCGTAGCCCGAGATGGCGCAGTACACCAGGCGCGGGTTGACCGCCTTCAGTGATTCGTAGCCCAGGCCCAGCCGGTCCATCACGCCCGGCCGGAAACCCTCGACGACCACGTCACTGGACGCGGCGAGCTCGCGGAAGATGCGCTTGCCCTCCTCGCTCTTGAGGTTGAGCGTCATGCTTCGCTTGTTGCGGTTGCACAGCAGGAAGGTGCCGGAGTCCTGCTGGCCCAGGGGCGGAAACTCCCGCTGGTAGTCACCGCGCCCGGGCTCCTCGACCTTGAGCACGTCGGCGCCGAGGTCGCCGAGCATCTGGGTGCACAGGGCCGCCGGCAGCAGGCGGCTGGCATCCAGGACTTTCAGGCCCGCCAGGGCAGCAGGGTTGTTTGCAGGGGGCATGGGGTCCTCGGGGTTGCTGGCGGGCGGCCCGGCCTCAGGCGCTGCGGCGGGCCGGCCTGGCCTTGGGGCTGTCCTGCCTGAAGTTGCCGAGCAGACGCTCGATCTGGGTGGCGCAGGCCTGTGAGGCGCTGAGCAGCTTGCGTTCGTGCGCCTTCGTGGCGCGGGTGGCCAGCACCGAGACGTGGACGGCGGCGGCGAGCTGGCCGTCCGCGTTGCGGATCGGAATCGCGTAGCCGACCACGCCCGCCGTCGACTCCTCCTGGCTCTTGGAGTAGCCCTGCGCACGGATGCGCTCGTACTCCTGCGCGAGCGCCGCCGGGTCGGTGATGGTGCCGGGCGTGAGCTTGACCAGCTTCTTGCCCATCACCTGGGCGGCCAGCTTGTCGTCGAAGGCGGCGAACAGCTTGCCGGTGGCGGTGCTGTGCAGCAGCAGCGGCTCGCCCAGGCGGATGTCCAGCGAGATGCGCTGGGTGCCCAGGATCCGGTCGGCATAGACGACCCGCGCGCCCAGGCGCAGGCCCAGGTAGATGTCATCGCCGATCTCGCGCGCCAGCTCCTGGAGCGGGCGCCGTGCGAGGCCGCGCACGTCCAGTCCCTGCACCGTGCGCAGCGCCAGCGCCACCGCGCGGGGCCCGACGAAATAGCGCAGGTCGTCGTCGACCACGGCGACCTCGGCCGTCACCATGGTCTGCAGCATGTTGTGCACGCTGCTCACGGGCAGCTGAAGGGCCTCCTTGATCTCCGTCAGCCGCAGCCCCTCCTTGTGGGAGACCAGCAGGTCGAGGATGTCGAAAGTACGCAGGTACCGGTCGGGATTCATGGCGGAAATTGTAGGCGACCGTCTGCGGCGACCCCGGGTCCCGGCGCCTCGGGGGCGGCGCGGGCAGCGTGGCCATATCTTCCTAAATAGCGAAGTTGTTTTCCAGATCTGGAAGATAATCGGGATCGTTCCCCACGTCAACCGAGGGCGTTGCGGGTTCATCCCGAGTTGCCGCGGCCCAGGCTGATCTGCTACATTTTTCGAAATTGAAGAAGCCATTTCGAAAACCGGATGAATCGGCCCTGCCCGGATCGCCGCCTGGACACGGAGGCCTGCACATGACATTCCCGACCCCATCGAGCGAGACCATCCCGGCGCTGCTCGGTGAGCTGGCGCAGCGCTTCGGCGAGCGCGAGGCCTTCGTCGCCGGCGAGCGCCGCCTGACCTACCGCCAGCTGCGCCAGGAGGTGATGCGAACCGCCGCGGGGCTGGCGGCGCTGGGCGTCCGGCGTGGCGATCCCGTGGGCATCCTCATGGGCAACCGCATGGAGTGGGTGCTGGCCTTCCTGGCCCTGCAGCAGCTCGGCGCGACCTCGGTCGGGCTCAACACCTGGTCGACGCCGCGCGAGCTGGAGCACGCGCTCTCGCACGCCGAGGTGCGCCTGCTGGTGGCCGTCGACCGCTTCCGCCGCAGTGACTGGCGCGCCATCCTCGCGGCCCTGCGGCCCGCCGGGAACCTGCCGCACCTGGCGCGCACCGTCTGGGTGGCGGCCGATCCCGGGCAGGCCCCGGTCCTGGACGCCGGCCAGGGCGAGACCTCCTGGGAGGCGATGCTGGCCGGCGTGACGCCGGCGGGCCTCGAGGCCGCCGAGGCGGCCGGGCGCCGCGTCGAGCCCGGGGACGTGGGAATGCTGCTCTACACCTCCGGCTCGACCGCCTTGCCCAAGGGCATCCTGCTGCAGCACCGCCAGTGGATCCGCAACGGCTTCCACATCGGCGAGCGCCAGCACAACACCGAGCAGGACCGCCTGTGGCTGGCCGTCTCGCTGTTCTGGAGTTTCGGCTGCGTCAACGCCCTGCCCAACCTGCTCACGCACGGGGGCTGCGTGGTGCTGCAGGAGCACTTCGACCCGAAGGAGGCGCTGCGGCTGATCGAGGCCGAGCGCTGCAGCGTCCTCTACGCCACGCCCAACATCGTGCAGGCCTTGCACGAGCACCCCGACCGGCCCGCACGTGACCTCACGAGCCTGCGCAGCGGCGCGATCATCGGCACGCCCGAGCAGATCCGGCTGGCCGTGGACCTGGGCGCACACGCAATCTGCAATGTCTACGGCCTGAGCGAGACCTACGGCAATTGCGCCGTCATCGACGCCGGCGAACCGCTGGACCTGCGCCTGCGTTCGGTCGGCGAGCCCCTGCCGGACGTCACGGTGCGCATCTGCCACCTGGAGACCGGCGCGCCGCTGCCGGCCGGCGAGGTCGGCGAGATCCGCGTCCAGGGCCCGCTGTTCCTGGCCTACCACCGCGAGCCGGAGAAGACGCGCGAGTCCTACGACGCCGACGGCTACTTCCGCACCGGCGACCTGGGCCTGCTCGATGCGCAGGGCCGCCTGTACTACAAGGGCCGGCTCAAGGAGATGGTCAAGAGCGGCGGCATCAACATCGCCCCCGCCGAGGTCGAGGAGGTGCTGATGCGCCACCCCGCCGTGCGCACCGCCTACGTCATCGGCGTGCCGCACCCCACGCTGGACGAGGCGCTGGTCGCCATCATCGTCCCCGAAGGCGGCGCCGCGCCGAGCGGCGAGGAACTCAGGGCGCTGTGCGCGCGCGAGATGGCCGCCTACAAGGTGCCGCAGCGCTTCCACTTCACCAGCGAGTCGCAGCTGCCGCTGACCACCACGGGCAAGGTGCAGAAGATGATGCTGCACACCCTCCTGCCGTGAACATGAAGGACATGAAGGGAGCCAGACCATGAGCGACAACCCTTTCGCCAACGAGCGCCCGAACGCCTGGGGCCGCTGGGGCGAGGCGGACGAGGCCGGCGCGCTGAACCTGATCGGACCGGCGCAGGTCAAGCGCGCCGCGGGCCTGGTGCGCTCGGGCGAGGTGGTGCGCCTGGCGCAGCCGCTGTCCAGCCGCACGCCCGTGCCGCTCCACCGCGCCGGGCTGCAGCACTTCATGGGCCGCGACGGCGGCGACTATGCGGCCGGCGCCGGGCGGCCTGGCGGCTTCCAGTTCGCCGAGGACACGGTGGTCATGCCGCTTCACATCGGCACGCACATCGACGCGCTGTGCCACGCCTGGTGCGACGGGCGCCTGTTCAACAACTACCGCGAGACCACGGTCCGAAGCACGACCGGCGCCACGC
Organism: Ramlibacter sp. GCM10027632; assembly: GCF_042675325.1. NCBI lineage: Bacteria > Pseudomonadati > Pseudomonadota > Betaproteobacteria > Burkholderiales > Comamonadaceae > Ramlibacter > Ramlibacter sp. GCM10027632. Next base: position 231,103 of record NZ_JBHTGW010000001.1, read on the forward strand.
GCCTGGGCGTGGAGAAGCTGCCACCGGCCGTCACGCGCGGGGTGCTGCTGGACGTGGTCGCCCTGCGAGGCCGCACGCTCGCCGACGGCGAGGTCGTCACCCGCGCCGACCTGCAGGCCTGCCTGGCCGCGGCCGGCCTGGCGCTGGAGCCCGGCGACGCCGTGCTGCTGCACACCGGGTGGCTGGCCGCCCAGCAGGGCAAGTCCGAGGTGGACTTCAATACCGAGCCCGGCATCGACCACGAGGCGGGGCTGTGGCTGGCGCAGCAGGACGTGGCCCTGATCGGCGCGGACAACTACGCCATCGAGGTGCTGCCCTTCGCGGCGGGCACCGTGTTCCCGGTGCACCAGTGCGTGATCCGCGACTTCGGCATCGCCCTGCTGGAAGGCCTGCAGCTCGAGCCGCTGGTGCGCACGGGCCGGCGCGAGTTCCTCTTCGTGGCGGCGGCGCTGCCGATCGTGGGCGCCACGGGCAGCCCGCTCACGCCGCTGGCGATCCTCTGAGTCCACCCCCATGAACACTGCCACGGACACCCCCCTGCCGGACCCCGTCGCCCAGGTGGTCGCGGGCCTGCGCGGGCTGATCACCGAGGCCATTCCCTCGGCACGGGACATCGTGCTGGAGGGATTGGTGCGAAGCGCCGGCGGCCTCTCGCGCGAGAACTGGTCCTTCGATGCGACCTGGACCGACGCCCAGGGTCGGCACGCGCACCGCCTGATGCTCATGCGGGATGCCGCCGGCACCCTGCTCAACACCGAAAGGGCGCGCGAGTTCGCGGTACTGCGAGCCCTGGAGGACACGCCGGTCCCCGCGCCGCGGGTCTTCTGGATGGACGGCGAGGGCCGCTGGCTGGGTGCGCCCTCGGTGGTGATGGAGCGCGTGCCCGGGGCCTGCGACTACATGGTCCTCAACGGCAGCGCGCCGCTGCCCTCCCGGCTGGCGCTCGCCCGCGGATTCATCGAGCTGCTGGCGGCCATCCATGCCGTGGACTGGCGCGCCCGGGCGCTGGACGCGAGCCTGGGCCTGCCGGCAGCCGCACCCTCGCTGGAGGCGCTGGGCCACTGGGAAGCCGAGTACCGCAGGGTGCAGCTCGAACCCCATCCGGAACTCGATTACGTGCGGGCCTGGCTGCGACGCCACGCGCCGCAGGCCGAGGCCATCGTGCTGGTGCACGGCGACTTCAAGCCGGGCAACGCGCTGGTGGTGGACGGCCGCATCACGGCCAAGCTCGACTGGGAGACTGCGCACCTGGGCGACCCGCTGGAGGACCTGGGCTGGGTCACCAACCCGGTGCGCAAGCGCGAGCACCAGGTCCCCGGCCACTGGGAGCGCCAGCAGATCGTCGAGGCCTACCGCGAGCTGACCGGCCGCAGCGTCCGCGAGGCCGACCTGCTGTGGTGGAACGTCTTTTCCTGCTGGAAGCTGTCGGTGATCCAGCTGACCGCCGTGGCCGAGTTCGTGGCGGGCCGCTACAACCGCGTGTTCCAGACGCCCTCGTGGCTGTTCCGGCCCATGTTCCAGATGATGGAGGCCGCCACATGAGCGCCACGCACGACCGCAGCGCGGGGAGCCGTCGATGAAACCCACCGTCCAGGAGCAGCTGCAGGGCACCTGCCGCATCCTCGAAACCGTGGTCGCGCCCTGCGTGGCCGACCCCTTCGCCCGCACCCTCCTCGACGGCCTGGTGGCCAACCTGCGCATGCTGACCGGCGCCCTGCCGGCCGTCGCGGGATTCCTGCGCCACGACAACGAGGCCACGGCGCGCCTGCTGGCCGGCCTGGGGGACGCGCTCGGCCCCGACCTGTCGGCGCGCGTGGACCAGGCTTTGGCGGAGCCCGAGCCGGACGTGGCCGACGCCGCCGCGCTGGAGGCGCGCAACACCCGGCTGCGCGAACTGCTGGCGCAGGCCGTGTGCAGCGAGGCCCTCTCGCCCGGGCACCACCGCGCCATCGTGGCCCACATGACCGAGCGCGCCTCGCGCGTGCCCATGCGCTACGTGCCGACCGCCCCGAGTCCCACCCCCGAAGCGAAGACCTGAACCATGCTGACCGCCCTCGACGACACCCTCTGGCACCAGTTGCCCACCACCTTCGACCATGTCTGGACGAGCGACCCGCGCTGGTTCGACCGCTACTGGTTCGCCATCTACTCGCCCGACGGCCGCGTCGCGATCCAGGTCACGATGGGCGCCTACCGCAACATGAACGTGCTGGACGGCGGCGCGGTGATGATCGTCGACGGCCGGCAGTACAACCTGCGCGTCTCGCGCTCGCTGAACCGCGATGCGCAGACCGTCTGCGGCCCCTTGCGGGTGCAGCCGGTCGAGCCGCTCAAGTCCTTCGAGATCACCATCGCGCCGGGTGACCACGGCCTGCACGGCCAGATCCGCTGGGACTGCGTCGCGCCGGCCCACGAGGAGCATCCGCACTACACCCGCCTGCAGGGGCGCACGGTCGAGGACTACCGCCGCTTCGACCAGATCGGCGAGGCCAGCGGCTGGCTGGAGGCGGGCGGCCAGCGGGTCGAGATCGACCGCTGGTGGGCCTGCCGGGACCACTCCTGGGGCGTGCGGCGCGGCATGGGCGTAGCCGAGCCGGTCACCGGGCCGAAGGTGGCGCTGGCCGAGAAGGGCCACGTGATGTCCTTCCTGTTCTTCTCCACCGACACCCTGAGCGGCTCGCTGCTGTTCTCGGGGCGCGGCGACGACGCGCCCTACACCACGGGCGTGGTGACGGACCGGCGCACGCAGCAGGAGCACCACGCCACGAAGATCGAGCTCGAGGTGGACCTGCACGAGGGCACGCGCCGGTTCCGGCAGGCCGGCGTGCGGGTGAGCTTCGAAGGTGGCCGGCAGCTGCGCCTGGCGGTCGATGCGCGCGGATCGTCCATCGCCATGCAGGGACTGGGCTACAGCGGCGGCTACAACGACGGCAAGGGCCTGGGCGCCTGGCGCGGCGAGGAGGTGGTGGAGCACGACGTCTGGGACGTCTCGCACCCCTCGAAGGTGGTTTTTCCCGACGGCACGCACAAGGAGCACTGGCACCGCATCCAGCCGGTGGGCCTGGAGGCCGACTTCGACGGCGAGGCGAGCCGCGGCGCGGGCAGCATGACGCTGACGATCGCCGGCAGGCTGCCGGAGCACCTGCAACTGCGGGCCGGGTCCTGAGCCGCGCCACGGGAGTCTCGATGGCATGCCCTCCCCTGGCCGATTGCCTGCGCCCCGGTGACCGCCTGCTCGTGGGCCAGGCGCTGGGCGAACCGGTCGGCCTGGTGGCGCAGCTCTTCGAGCTGGCGCCGCGCCTGGGCACGCTGGACGTGTTCTGCGGCTTCTCGCTCAACCCCGCGTGGGAGAAGGAGGTGCCCGAGTCCCTGCACGTCTCCACCTACTGCGGGCTGGGGGCGGTGCGCAAGCTGGTGGCGCGTGGCCGGGCGCGGGTGGTACCGGCCTCGCTGTCGCAGCTGTCGGGCCTGATCGCCTCGCGCAAGCTGGCGGCCGACGTGGTGCTGCTGCAGGTCTCGCCGGCCGACGCGCAGGGCTACCACAGCCTGGGCTGCACGCAGGACTACGCCTGGGAGGCGGCCCGCTCGGCGCGCGCGGTGGTGGTCGAGGTCAATGCGCGCCTGCCCCGGACACGCGGCGCCGGCCGGCTGCACCGCAGCCAGGTGGTGGTGGCGCGTGAATGCGACGAGCCCCTGCTGGAGTCCCCCGCCGAGCCGCCGGGCGAGGTGCAGCGGCAGATGGGGCGGCATGTGGCGCGCTGGGTGCCGGACGGCGCGACCGTGCAACTGGGCATCGGCAGCCTGGCGGCCGCGGTGGCCGAGGCGCTCCGGGACCGGCGCGGCCTGAAGCTGCGTTCGGGCATGCTGGGCGACTGGTTTCTCGGGCTGCTGGACGCAGGCGCGATCGACACGGCCACGCCGGATGCCTGCCTGGCCTCGCTGGCGGTCGGTACGCGGGCGCTCTATGACACGCTGTCGCCCGACGGCGTGCTGGGCTTCGCGTCGCCGTCGCAGCTCGTCGCGCCGGTGCCCGGCTCGCCGCTGATGGCGATCAACTCGGCCATCGAGGTCGACCTGTGCGGGCAGGTGAACGCGGAATTCCTGGGCGCGCGCTACGTGGGCGCGGTCGGCGGCCAGACCGACTATTTCCGTGCGGCGCGCCGGTCGGAGGGCGGGCTGGCGATCCTGGCGCTGCCCTCCACCACGGGCCGGGATGACACGAGCCGCATCGTCGCGCGCTGCGGGTGGGTCACCTCGGCGCAGAGTGACGTGGACCTCGTGGTCACGGAGCACGGCGTGGCGGACCTGCGGGCCACCACGCTGGAGGAGCGCAGGGCCTTGATCGCGGGCGTCGCGCATCCGGCGGCGCGCGAGCGGCTGCTCCTGGAGGGACGCCAGGCGTGAAGGGGGCGTGCCTGTGGCCCGGGCCCGGTCGGCCCCGGCCCGGGCGCCGCAAGAGGCGTGGCGCCGAGGAACGGCAGCGGGACCGGGTTCGCCCCCTGACCCGGCGCGCGGATGCGGCGCGCGGATGCGGCGGGCGGATGCGGCGGGCGGATGCGGCGCGCGGATGCGGCGGGCGGATCGCCCGGCACCCTCGCGAGATGCCGTTGGCTTTTCTTGTCTTCGTCTGGTGCGCGGGGGGGGACTCGAACCCCCACACCCTTGCAGGCGTCAGGACCTAAACCTGGTGCGTCTACCAATTTCGCCACCCGCGCAACGGAGGGCGATTCTAGCCGGTGGATTCGCGCCTCACCCGGAACCAGGCCGCATACATCGCCGGCAGCGCCAGCAGCGTGAGGGCGGTGGCCACGATGAGGCCGCCCATGATGGCCACCGCCATCGGTCCCCAGAACACCGAGCGTGACAGCGGGATCATGGCGAGCACCGCGGCGGCCGCCGTCAGGACGATGGGCCGCAGCCGGCGCACCGCCGCCTCGACGATCGCGTCCCAGGCCGGCACGCCGCGCGCCCGGTCCTGCTCGATCTGGTCGATCAGGATCACCGAGTTGCGCTGGATCATCCCCGTGAGGGCGATCACCCCGAGCAGGGCGACGAAGCCGAAGGGCCGGCCCGAGGCCAGCAGGGCCAGCGCCACGCCGGCGATGCCCAGGGGGCCGGTGAGGAACACCAGCATCGCCCGGCTGAAGCTTTGCAGCTGCAGCATCAGCAGGGTGAAGGTGATGAACAGCATCACCGGCACGCCCACCGCGATCGAGGCCGAGCCCTTGCTGCTCTCCTCCACCGCGCCGGCCACCTGCAGGCGGTAGCCCGGCGCCCACTTCGCCTCCAGCTCGCGCAGGCCCGGCAGCAGCTCGGTGGTGACGGTGGCGCCCTGCAGGCCCTCGACGACATCGGCCTGCACGGTGATGGCGTAGCTGCGGCCCTCGCGCCACAGCACGCCCGGCTCCCAGCCGAACACCGGCCGGGCCACCTGCGCCAGCGGGATCGAACGGCCCGAGGCGGTGGGCAGGTAGGCGTTGGCGATGTCGGAGATCGCGTCGCGCTCGGCCAGCGGCTGGCGCAGGACGATGTCGATCAGCTTGTCGCCCTCGCGGAACTGGCCGATGGTGCCGCCGGTGAAGACGGTGCGCGCCGCCTGCGCGATGGACTGGCTGGACACGCCCAGGGCGCGCGCCTTGTCCTGGTCCACCTCCAGGCGCAGGGCCTTGACCGGCTCGTTCCAGTTGTCGTTGACGCCCCGGGTATTGGGGCTGGCGCGCATCGCCGCCTTGACCTGGTCGGCATAGGCGCGCAGCTGCTGCGGGTCGCTGCCGACCACGCGGAACATCACCGGGTAAGGCACCGGCGGGCCATTGGGCAGCAGCTTGACCCGCCCGCGCACCTCGGGGAACTCCGCGGCGAGCAGCTGCGGCAGGCGCAGGCGCAGGGCCTCGCGCGTGGCCAGGTCGCGGGGCACCACGATCAGCTCGGAGACGTTGGTCTGCGGAAAGATCTGGTCCAGCGGCAGGTAGAAGCGCGGCACGCCCGAGCCCACCCAGCTGCTCACGCCCTCCACGCCATCCTCCTTCATCAAGCGCTGCTCGAAGCGGCGCACCACCGCCTCGTTGGCGGCGAACGAGGTGCCCTCGGGCGACCACAAGCTCACCAGGATCTCGGGCCGGCTGGAGTCGGGGAAGAACTGCTGCTGCACCTTCCCCATGCCGGCGAGGCCCAGCGCGAAGGCGGCCACGGTCAGGCCCAGGGTGGTCCAGCGGTGCGCCACGCACCAGGTGACCAGTCGGCGGAAGCCCCGGTAGAACGGCGTATCGAAATGCTCCTGGTGCTGCGCGGTCACCGGCTTCGGCCTGAGCAGTGCGTTGCCCAGGTAAGGCACGAAGTAGACCGAGACGATCCAGCTCAGGACCAGGGCCACCGCCGTCACCGCGAAGATGGCGAAGGTGTACTCGCCCACCGTGGACCGGGCCATGCCGATCGGCAGGAAGCCGGCCGCCGTGATCAGCGTGCCCGTGAGCATGGGCATGGCGGTGATCTCGTAGGCGAAGGTGGCCGCGCGGACCTTGTCGTAGCCCTCCTCCATCTTCCGCACCATCATCTCGACGGCGATGATGGCGTCGTCCACCAGCAGGCCCAGGGCGATGATCAGTGAGCCCAGCGAGATCTTGTGCAGGCCGATGCCCCCGTAGTGCATCACCAGGAAGGTGGCCGCCAGCACCAGCGGGATGGTGATGGCCACCACCAGGCCGGGGCGCATGTCGACGTAGTAGCGGCGCCAGAGGGGCCGGTACTGGCCGTCGTGGTGCTTGTGCAGGCCCAGCGAGAGGAAGCTCACCGCCAGCACCACCACGATGGCCTCGACCAGCACCTTCACGAATTCGCCCACCGAGGTGGACACCGCCTTCGGCTGGTCCTGCAGCTGCACCAGCTTCACGCCGGCGGGCAGCTGGGCCCCGATGCGGGCGGTGGCCGCGCGCAGGGCCTCGCCCAGGCGGATGATGTCGCCGCCCTTGGCCATGGACACGCCCAGCGCGATCACCTCGCGGCCCTGGTGGCGCACCTTGACCTGCGGCGGGTCGACGTAGCCGCGGCGGATCTCGGCGATGTCCCCCAGGCGCAGCTGCGCGCCCGAGCTGCCCCGGATCGGCATCGCGGCCAGCTGGTCGAGCGCGCGGAACTGGCCGGCCACGCGCACCTGCACCACGTCCAGCGGCGCCTGCACCGCGCCGGCGGACTCCACCGCGTTCTGCTGCCCGAGCTGGGCGATGACCTGGGCCATGTCCAGCCCCAGCTGCGCCAGCCGCTTGTGCGAGATCTCGATGTACAGCTTCTCGTCCTGCACACCGAACAGTTCGACCTTGGCCACGTCGGGCACCTGCAGCAGCGCCTGGCGCGCGTCGTCGGCGAAGCGCTTGACCTCGGCATAGCCGTAGCCGGCCTCGGCCTCGATCGCGTAGATGACGCCGAAGACGTCGCCGAACTCGTCGTTGAAGAAGGGACCCTGCACGCCGGCCGGCAGCGTGGAGCGCATGTCGCCGACCTTCTTGCGCACCTGGTACCAGACGTTGGGCACGTCGGCGGCGCGCGAGGAATCCTTGATCTGCAGGATGGTGAAGGACTCGCCCGGCTTGGCGTAGCTGCGGATGATGTCGGCGTAGGGCACCTCCTGGAGGGTGCGCTCGATCTTGTCGGTGACCTGGTCGGCCACCTGCTGCGCGGTGGCGCCGGGCCAGTAGGCGCGCACCACCATCGCACGGAAGGTGAAGGGTGGGTCCTCGTCCTGCCCGAGCTGGAAGTACGAGGCGAAGCCCAGCACCATCAGCGCGAGCATCAGGTAGCGGGTGAGGGCCGGGTGCTCCAGCGCCCAGCGGGAGAGGTTGAAGCCGGCCTTCGGCTCGTCGCCGGTGCGCGCCTCGCTCATCGCGGCTCCTGGTAGCGGGTGACCTTCTGGCCGGCCTGCAGCACGTGCACGCCGGCTGCCACCACCTGCTGGCCCGGCTGCAGGCCGGCGGTGACGACGACCTCGTTGCCGTCGGCGCCGGCCACCTGCACCGGCTGCGACTTCAGTGTCATGCTCGCCGCGTCCAGCACCCACACCGCGCTGCCCGCGCCCTCCTGGCGCAGCGCGCTGGTGGGCAGCTTGATCACCGGTGCGCTGGCGGGCGCCAGCGCCTGCGGGGTCACGTAGACCGTGGTGCCCAGCGCCAGCGGCGCGCCGGCCGGCAGGGCCACCTTCACCTGGAAGGTGCGGGTGACCGGGTCGGCGCTGGCCGCGACCTCGCGCACCTGGCCGGTAAGCGCCGGCCCGTCGGCCAGCGGGCGCACCGCCACGGCCGACCCGACCCGCACCGCGCGCACGCGGTCCTCGGGCACGGCGAAGACCGCGTCGCGTGGGCCGTCCAGGGCCAGGCGCACCACCGGCGCGCCGGTGGCCACCACCTGCCCCGGCTCGGCCTCCACCGCCGTCACCACGCCGGCGGCCGGCGCCAGCAGGCGTGCGTAGGCTGCCTGGTTGCCCTGCGCCGCGAGCTGCGACTGGGCCTGCTCGAGCTGCGCCTGGGCCGCCTTGAGCGCGGTCTCGCGGCGCTCCAGCTCGGCGCCGCTGATGAAGCCCTGGTCCTTGAGCGAGGCGTAGCGGCGCAGGTCCGCCGCGGCCAGGTCACGCTGGGTCTGGGCCGCCGCCACCTGGGCGCGCGCCGCGTCGGCCGCGAGCTGCAGGTCCTGCGGGTCCAGCTGCGCCAGCACCTGGCCGGCCTGCACCCGCTGGCCGGGCTCGGCCTGGCGCTGCACCAGCTTGCCGCCGACGCGGAAACCGAGGCGGCTCTCCACCCGGGCCCGCACCTCGGCGGAAAACTCGGAGGCGGCCGAGGCGGCGCCCGCCCCCACCGTGATCACCTTGACCGCGCGCACCGGCTCGGGCGCGGGCGGGGCCTTGCCGCAGGCGGCCAGGAGCAGGGTCATGGCCAGCGCCAGGGCGGCGCGCGGGAGGACGGGCAGAGGGTTCATCGGGGGTGGCCTGGAAATGCGGGGATGGTCGGGGTGACGCCAGGACAGCGTCAATGCGATTCTAGTGACTGACCGGTCAGTAATTCAACGGGAGGGGGATCGCTGAACCCGCCAAGCGACAATCGCGCCCGTGACCGAGCCCCTGCCCTCCAAGACGCCTGCGCCTGCGAACGCTCCCGCCCCGGTGGCCAGCGTGGACCACTACGAGAACTTCCCGGTGGCCTCGTGGCTGTGCCCGCCGGCCCTGCGCCCGGCGGTGGCCGCGATCTACGGCTTCGCGCGCACCGCCGACGACATCGCCGACGAGGGCGAGGCCGATGCGGCGCAGCGCCTGGCCGACCTGGCCGCCTACCGGGAGGACCTGGAGGCCTGCGCCGCCGGCCGCCCGGCCTCGGCGCGCTGGGCCGGCGTGTTCGGGCCGCTGGCCGCGGCGCTGCGCTCGCACGCCCTGCCGGTGCAGCCCCTGGCCGACCTCCTCTCGGCCTTCGCGCAGGACGTGCGGCACACCCGCGACGCCCAGGGCTACGCCGACCGCGCTGCGCTCCTCGACTACTGCCGCCGCTCGGCCAACCCGGTGGGCCGGCTGATGCTGCACCTGTACGGCGTGACCGACGACCGCGCCCTGGCCGAGAGCGACGACGTTTGCACGGCGCTGCAGTTGATCAACTTCTGGCAGGACCTGAGCGTGGACCTGCCCCGCGGCCGCCTCTACCTGCCCGCCGCCGACCTGCGCGCCCACGGCCTGGACCCCGACCGCCCCGCCACCTGGGCCGGCGCGGCGCAGGCCCGCGCGCTGGTCGCCAGCGAGTGCGACTGGGCGCGCGGGCTGATGCTGCGCGGCGCCGGCATCGCCCACCGCGTGCCGGGGCGCGCGGGCTGGGAGCTGCGCGCGGTGGTCCAGGGCGGGCTGCGCATCCTCGACAAGATCGAGGCCTCGGGCTGGGACAGCTTCCGCCGCCGTCCCACGGTGGGCGCGGCCGATGCCCCCGTGATCCTGTGGCGGTGCCTGCGCATGCGCCCGCGCGAGGCGGCGCCGATGGGACAATCGCGCGCATGACGCCCGAGCATTACGTCCAGGACAAGGCTGCCGCCTCGGGCAGCAGCTTCTACTACGCCTTCCTGTTCCTGCCTGCGCCGCGCCGCGCCGCCATCACCGCCTTCTATGCCTTCTGCCGCGAGGTCGACGACGTCGTCGACGAGGTCAGCGACCCCACCGTCGCCGCCGCCAAGCTGGCCTGGTGGCGCAAGGAGGTGGCGCAGGCCTTCGCCGGCAACCCGACCCACCCGGTGACCCAGGCGCTGATGCCGTGGACGCAGGAATTCGCCATCGAGGCGCGCCACCTGCAGGCCGTGATCGACGGCTGCGAGATGGACCTCAGCCAGACCCGCTACCTCGACTTCACCGGCCTGGAGCGGTACTGCCACCTGGTGGCCGGCATCGTCGGCGAGGTGGCGGCGCGGATCTTCGGCCAGACCCAGGCCGCCACCACCTCCTACGCCCACAAGCTGGGCCTGGCCTTCCAGCTCACGAACATCATCCGCGACGTCGGCGACGACGCGATGCGCGGGCGCATCTACCTGCCGGTGAACGAGCTCCAGCGCTTCGACGTGAAGGCGCACGAGATCCTCAAGCGCGAGTACTCGGAACGCTTCACCGCGCTGATGAAGTTCCAGGCCGCGCGGGCCCATGCGCTGTACGACGAGGCCCTGGCCCTGCTGCCCGCGGCCGACCGGCGCGCCCAGAAGCCCGGCCTGATGATGGCCAACATCTACCGCACGCTGCTGCGCGAGATCGAGCACGAGGACTTCCGCGTGCTGCACCAGCGCATCGGCCTGACGCCGCTTCGCAAGTTCTGGCTCGCCTGGAAGGTGCAGGCCCTTGGGCGCTTCTGATTCCTTCGCCACCGCCCCCCGCCTGGCCATCGTCGGCGGGGGCTGGGCCGGCCTGGCCGCCGCCGTCGAGGCCGTGCGCGCCGGCCACCAGGTCACCCTGTTCGAGGCGGCCCGCAGCTTCGGCGGCCGCGCCCGCACCCTGGACGTGGGCCTGCCCGGCGGCGGCACCGCGCGCCTGGACAACGGCCAGCATGTCCTGATCGGTGCCTACCGGCAGACCCTGGCGCTGATGGAGGCGGTGGGGGTGGACCCGGCCGCCGTGCTGCACGCCATGCCGCTGGCGCTGCGCGACCCGCAGGGCCGCGGCCTGGCGCTGCCCCCGTGGCCCGCGCCGCTGGACGCGGCCTGGGGCATCGTCACCGCGCGCGGCTGGTCCTGGCGCGAGCGCCTGGCCCTGCTGCGGGCGGCCGGCGGCTGGCGGCGGGCGGGCTTTCGCTGCGCCTCGCACCTGACCGTCGCCGCACTGTGCGAGGCGCTGCCTGCGCGCGTGGTGCGCGAGCTGGTGGAGCCGCTGTGCGTGTCGGCCCTCAACACCCCGGTCGACCGGGCCAGCGGCGCGGTGTTCCTGCGGGTGATGCGCGACGCCCTGTTCGGCCGCGGCTGGGGCCGCTGGGGCGGCTCCTGGCTGCTGCTGCCGCAGGCGCCCCTGGGCGAGCTGCTGCCCGAGGCCGCGGCGCGCTGGCTCACGGCCCATGGCGCCACGCTGCGCCTGGGGCACCGGGTCTCGCTGCTGGTGCAGTCGCCGACCGGCTGGCTGGTCGACGGCGATGCCTTCGAGTCGGTGGTGCTGGCCTGCCCGAGCTGGGACGCGCTGCGCCTGGTGGAGGACAACGCGATCGACGCCCTGGCCTGGCAGGCGCAGGCGCGGGCGCTGCGGCACGAGGCCATCGCCACCGTCTATGCCACGGGCGGGCCGCGCCTGCCGGCGCCGATGCTGGCCCTGGCCAGCGGGCCGGACGCGCCGGCGCAGTTCGTGTTCGACCGCGGGCAACTGGGCGGGCCCGAGGGCCTGCTGGCCTTCGTGGCGAGCGCCAGCCGCGGCGAGCGCGAGGCGATCGAGGAGCAGGTGATGGCGCAGGCCTGCGCCCTGGGCTGGGACGAGGTGCGGCCGCTGCGCACCGTGGTCGAGAAGCGCGCCACCTTCGCCTGCACGCCGGGGCTGGAGCGCCCGGGCATCGCCATCGCGCCGGGCCTGTGGGCCTGCGGCGACTGGGTCGACGGCCCCTACCCCGCCACTCTCGAGGGCGCGGTGCTGTCGGCGCAGCACGCGGTGGGCCGCCTCAGCGCAATGCGTCGCACAGCTCGTTGAAGCCGTAGACCTCGATCTCGGGCGCCTGGTCCTCGTGCGGCCACAGCGCCTCCTTGCGGTTGGCCCAGGCCGCCTGCATGCCGGCGTTCTGCGCGCCGAGCACGTCCAGCAGGGTGTCGTCGCCGACGTGCAGCACCTCGTGGGGCGTGAGGTCCACCGCGCCGGCGGCGGCATGGAAGATGCGCGGGTCGGGCTTGCCGACGCCGAACTCGCGGGCATTGATGGCGGCCTGGAAGAAGTGGTCCAGGCCGACGCGATGGAGTTGCGCGTTGCCGTTGGACAAGGCGACCAGGGGGTAGCGCGCGGCGAGGAATTCGAGCGCGGGCAGCACGTCGGGGTAGAAGGTGACGTGGTGGCGGGCATCGAAGAAGACCTCGAAGGCGGCCTCGGCCAGGAGCGGGTCCTCCCCCGCGCGGTACAGGGCCAGGCGGATCGACTCGCGGCGCAGGGCGCTGAGGTCGTTGTGCAGGTCGGGGCGCAGGCGCTCCATCTCGTTGCGGATCTCGCGCAGGGCGCCGGGATTGGCGTAGAGGGCGGCAGTCATCGGCGCGTGGGCGGCAAGCCACTCGCGCAGCACGCGTTCGGCGTGTTCGATGGTGGGCCAGATGGGCCAGAGGGTGTCGTCGAGGTCCAGCGAAATGGCCCGGATCCGTTCGAGGTTCAGCATGGGGCGAGAATACCCGGATGCCCGCAGTCCTTCCTTTCCGACCCGAGCCTCCCCACACCCATGGCCAGGCTCCCACCACTGGCATCCTCCTGTGCAACCTGGGCACGCCCGACGCGCCGACCGCGCCGGCCGTGCGCCGCTACCTGCGCGAGTTCCTGAGCGACCCGCGGGTGGTGGAGATTCCGCGCGCCGTGTGGCTGCCGCTGCTGCACGGGGTGATCCTGCCGCTTCGCTCCGGCAAGTCGGCCGCCAAGTACGCCAGCATCTGGACGCCCGCCGGTTCGCCGCTGCAGGTGCACACCGAGCGCCAGGCCCGCCTGCTGCAGGGCGCCCTGGGCGAGCGCGGCCACCGGGTGGTGGTGCGCCATGCGATGCGCTATGGCAATCCCTCCATCGCCTCGCAGCTCGACGCGCTGAAGGCCGAGGGCGCGACCCGGATCCTGGTGCTGTCGGCGTACCCGCAGTACTCGGGCACGACCACGGCCAGCGTGATCGACGCGGTGAACGCCTGGACCGTGCGCACCCGCCTGGTGCCGGAGCTGCGCTTCGCCAACCGCTACCACGACGCGCCGGCGTATATCGAGGCGCTGGCCTGCCGCATCGAGGACCACTGGGCGGCGCACGGCAGGCCGGACCACCTCGTCATGAGCTTCCACGGCGTCCCGGAGCGCACCCTGCTCGCCGGCGACCCGTACCACTGCGAATGCCACAAGACCGGCCGCCTGCTGGCCCAGCGCCTGGGGCTGGAGAAGGCGCAGTACACGGTGAGCTTCCAGTCCCGCTTCGGCAAGGCCAAGTGGCTGGAGCCGTACACCGAGCCGGCGCTGCAGGCGCTGGCCCGGCGCGGCGTGGCGCGCGTGGACGTGGCCTGCCCGGGCTTCACCAGCGACTGCCTGGAGACGCTCGAGGAGATCGCGATGGAGGGCAAGGAGGCCTTCCTCGCGGCGGGCGGCAAGGACTACCACGCCATTGCGTGCCTGAACGACCACCCGGCCTGGATCAGGGCGATGGCGGACATCGCCGCCACGCACCTCGCGGGGTGGCCGACGCTGGAGCGGCCGGATGCGGGGGAGTTGAAGGCGCAGAGGGAGAGGGCCCTGGCGATGGGGGCCAAGGACTGAGGGGCCTGGGGGCTGGGGTCAGGTCTTGCATCAACGCGACTGGTTGTCTCGGCCTCCCTCGGCTTCCTCCGGCGGCGCGCGCTGCACGGGCGGGGGCAGCAGGCTCCTCCCGGGGGGCTGGTGCGCTCCCGCGCACGGCCCCACGGGCCCCTCCGCCTGCCGCCCCCACCCGCGCATCGCGCACGAACACGTAAAGGCTTCGCGCCGGAAAGAACCCGGGTCATTTTTCCCGCCCACGTGCACCCCAAATCGCGGGCACCGTGGGCACTGTCCTTCCGACGTCATGGCCCACGCTCCGCGAAGCCACACTTTCTCCCAATACCACCGAAGTGACTCGGCCGGAGAAAACGGAAGTGGCCTCTCCGGTGCGAAGCCTTGACTTGGGCGGCGTGAGCGGCGTGGGGCTGGCGGGTGGGCGGAGGGACCCGTGGGCCCGTGCACGGGAGTGCACCAGGCCCCCGGGAGGAGCCCACCCGCCAGCCCCGCGACGCGAACCTTGCCGGAGGAAGGCGGGTGGCAGCCCCACCCGAACCTGACCGACAAACGAACGCTCGCCTTGATGCAAGACCCCGCAGGCCCGCAGGCTCGTCCCCCCGATCACGCGCCCGGCCGCCCCCTGGCCCGCAGCCGCCCCACCACCCCCGTCGGGAAGTGATAGACCGACAGCACGAACAGCAGCCCCAGCCACAGCAGCCAGCGGTCCGGCGAGAGCAGTGCGGCGAGCCAGGGCAGGCCGGCGGCGGCTTCGCTGGCGAGCTTGAGGAGGTCCTGCAGGTAGCTCTGGGCCACCAGGAAGAGGCCGGAGCCGAGCAGCGCCCCGTACACCGTGCCCATGCCCCCGATCACCACGATCAGCAGCACGTCCAGCATGATCTCGAAGGACAGCGAGGTGTCCGGCCCGTTGTAACGCAGCCAGAGCGCCAGCATCGCCCCCGCCAGCGTGGCGAACAGCGCCGAGAGGATGCTCGAGACCGTGCGGAACACCACCACCCGGTAGCCGATCGCCTCGGCGCGGAACTCGTTCTCCCGGATCGCCTGCAGCACCCGCCCGAACGGCGAGTTGACGATGCGCAGCATGACCAGCACCAGCACCAGCGCGGTGAAGAACAGCAGGTAGTAGCAGGCCAGGCGCCCGTCCAGCGACACCCCCAGGAACGGCGACTCGGAGAACTCGAAGCTCGGCGACAGCAGCTCGGGCACCTTGAAGCTCAGGCCGTCCTCGCCGCCCGTGAACTCGGACAGCTGCGAGGCCAGCGTCTGGAAGGCCGCGGCCACCGCCAGCGTGATCATGGAAAAGAAGATCGCCCGCACCCGCAGCGAGAACAGCCCGATCGCCAGCGCCAGCACGAAGGACACCGCCAGCGCCGCGCCCACGCCCACCCCCAGCGCCGTCCACCCCGCCCCCAGCCGCGTGGAGGCGATCGCCACCCCGTACGCCCCGATGCCGAAGAACATGGTGTGCGCGAAGCTCACGATCCCGGTGTACCCCAGGAGCAGGTCGAAGCTGGCCACCAGCACCACGAACACCAGCACCTTGGCCGCGACGTTCAGCGCCTTCACTCCCGGCACCAGGAACGGCGTGAAGGCCAGGGCCAGCAGCACCAGCACCAGCAGCGCCGCCAGCAACCGGCTGCGCGGGAAATCGTTGGACAGCAGGCGTGTCAGCATGGCCGCCCTCCCCTCACTTGTTCAGGGCGTACACGCCCTGGGGCCGCCACAGCAGGATGGCCATCATCAGCAGGATGTTGGAGAACAGCGCCAGCTTGGGCACCAGGAAGCCGGTGTAGTTGGCCATCAGCCCCACCAGCAGCGCCCCCACCAGCGCCCCCGTGGTGGACCCCAGCCCGCCGATGATCAGGACGATGAAGATCAGCACGTTGACCTGCGCCCCCATCTGCGGCACCACGTTCTGCTGGTACAGGCCCCACATCACGCCGCCCAGCCCGGCCAGCGCGCTGCCCGCGGCGAAGACGCCCACGAACAGCGCCCGCACCCGGTAGCCCAGCGCCTCGACCATCTCGCGGTCCTGCACGCCGGCGCGGATCAACAGGCCGGCCTTGGTGCGCGTGAGCGTCCATAGCAAGGCGGCGAACACCGCCACGCCCACCACCACCGCCAGCAGCCGGTACTTCTCGACCGCCGCGTCGCCCAGGAGCACCGTGCCCTTCATGCCCTCGGGCAGGGGCAGCGGCACCTGCAGCGGGCCCCAGACGACCTTGATCAGCTCCTCGCCGATGATCATCCCGCCCATGGTGATCAGGATCTGCTTGAGGTGGTTGCCGTACACCGGCCGCACGATGAAGCGCTCGAACGCCAGGCCCAGCCCGCCCGCCACCGCCATGGCCACGAGCATCGCGGGGAACACCGCCAGCAGGTTGGTCCAGAGGCTGCCCGACGCGGTGTAGTCGCCCATCGCGCCCAGCACGCTGGTGGCGACGAAGGCGCCCAGGGCGATGAACACGCCATGGCCGAAGTTCAGCACGTCCATCAGCCCGAACACCAGGGTCAGGCCCGAGGCGATCACGAAGATGATCATGCCCATGGCCAGGCCGGCCACCGTGAGCGTGGCCCAGGTCGAGGCGGAGCCGATGAAGGGCCACACCGCCAGCGCCAGCAGGGGCACCAGCGCCAGGGGCTTCCAGTCGACATCGATGCGGTTCATAGCGAGAGCCCCAGCAGCGACTGCTGCAGGCCTTCATCGTCCGCCAGGGCCTGCATGGGCCCGGCGTGGACGATGCGGCCGTTGTCCATCACGGCGACGGTGTCGCCCAGCTGCCGGGCGAAGCTGAAGTTCTGCTCCACGAGCAGCAGGGTCACGCCGCTGGCCTTGAGCTGCGCGAAAGCCTCGATCATGTTCTGCACGATGGCGGGCGCCAGGCCCTTGCTCGGCTCGTCCACCACCAGCAGCCGGCGCGGCTCCACGATCGCGCGGGCCACCGCCAGCATCTGCTTCTGGCCGCCCGAGAGCTTGCCGGCCGGATGGTTCCAGAACTTCTCCACCGCGGGGAACAGGCCGAAGATCCACTGCAGGCGCGCCGCATCCACCTGCTCGATGCGGCGCGCGCCGCGGGCAGCCAGCAGCAGGTTCTCCTTGACGGTGAGGTCGGCGAAGATGCCCATGTTCTCCGGCACATAGGCCACGCCCAGCGAGGCGATGCGCGGGGTCTCCCAGGCGGTGATGTCCTGGCCGTCGAACGAGACCCGGCCCTTCGAGGCCCGCCACAGGCCCATGACCGTGCGCAGCGCGGTGGTCTTGCCCGCGCCGTTGCGCCCCAGCAGCATGGTGAGCTGGCCGCGCGGCACGGCGAGGTCGACGCCGTGGAGGATGTGGTACGCCCCGATGTGCGTGTGCACGCCGCTGAGCGTGAGCAGGTCGGAACTCATGCCGCCTTCACCCCCAGGTACGCTTCCTGCACCACCGACAGCGCGATGACCTCCTCGGGCCGGCCGTCCGCCACCAGCGAGCCGTTATGCAGCACGATGATGCGGTCGGCGAGCTCGCGCACCACGTCCATCTTGTGCTCCACCAGCAGGATGGTCTTGCTGCGGTCGGCCTTGAGCTGGCGAATCAGCTGCAGGATCACCGGCGCCTCCGCGGCGTTCATGCCGGCGGTGGGCTCGTCGAACATGTAGACCTGCGGCTCCAGCGCGATCAGCAGGGCCACCTCCAGCTTGCGCTGGTCGCCGTGCGGCAGGCCGGCGACGCCCTCCCCGGCTCGCGCCTCCAGGGCCACCGCGCGCAGGATCTCCTGCGCCCGCGCGGTGAGCGCGGCGTGGTCGATCCAGATGCTCCAGAGGTTCAGGCCGCGCCGGTGCGCGCCCTCCCTCGCGGCCTGCACCGCCAGGCGCACGTTCTCCAGCACGGTCAGGCGCGGGAACAGGTTCGTGAGCTGGAAGGCCCGCCCGAGCCCGGCGCGGGTGCGCTGCGAGGCCGGCAGGCCGGTGAGGTCGCGTCCGCCGAGCGTGACGCGGCCCGCGGTGGCCGCGAGCTGGCCCGAGATCAGGTTGAAGTAGGTGGTCTTGCCGGCGCCGTTGGGACCGACGATGGCGGTGAGCGTGCCCGGCTCGAACGAGCAGGTCACGCCGTTGACGGCCACATGGCCGCCGAAGCGCACCGTGAGGTCGCGGGTGGCGAGGACGCCCATCGAGCCCGGGCGTTCAGCGCTTGTTGCGGATCGGGACGTCCATCTCGGACGGCAGGATCTCCTTGACCAGCTGCAGGTCCGGCTGCGCGCCCGGCTTGGCCTGGGGCGAGACGCGGAAGTGGTACATGGACTGCATGGCCTGGTGGTCCTCCTTGCGGAAGGTCATCATGCCCTTGGGCGTCTCGAAGCTCATGCCCTCCATGGCGGCGATCAGCTTGTTCGTGGTGGTATCGCCGCCGGTCTTCTTCAGCGCGCTGACCACCGCCATCGCCGCGGAGAAGCCGCCGGCGGTGAAGAAGTCGGGCGGGCTCTTGAAGCGGGTGTAGTGGTTGGTCACCAGCCAGACGTTGGCCGGGTTCTTGGCGAAGCCGTAGTAGTAATAGCTCGCGCCCTCCATGCCCGGGAAGCTGTTGTAGACGGCCATGGCGGGCAGGATGTTGCCGCCGGTGGCGATCTCGATGCCGTGGCGCTTGAGGTCCAGGTCGGCGATCTTGAAGGGGTTGCCGGCGCCGGCCCAAAGGATCCAGATCACCTTGCGGCCAGGCTGGTCCTTCAGCCGGTCGATCAGGCGCTGCGCGCCGGCGGTGAAGTCGGTGGTGGTGGCGGGCAGGTACTCCTCGTGGACGATCTTCGCCTTCTTCACCGACTCCTTGAAGGCCTTCACCCCGTCACGGCCGAAGGCGTAGTCCTGGGCCAGGGTGGCGATGGTCACGCCCGGCTTGTCGAGCGCCACCGCGTTGGAGATGGCGTCCTGCGAGCTGTTGCGGCCGGTGCGGAAGATGTACTTGTTCCACTTGTCGCCGGTGATGGAGTCGGCCACGGCGGGCTCCACCAGCAGGACCTTCTTGTACTCCTCGGCCACCGGCAGCATGGCCAGCGCCACGCCGGAGGAGGTGGGGCCGACGGCGAGGTCCGCCTTGTCGTCGGAGTAGGCGGCGGCCAGCAGGGACTTGCCCAGGTCGGGCTTGCCCTGGTCGTCCTTCTCGATCACGGTGATCTTGCGTCCCGCCACTTCCATGTTGCCGCCGGTGGCGTACTCCAGGCCCAGCATGAAGCCGGTCTGGGTCTGCTTGCCGTAGGCCTCCAGCGGGCCGGTGCGGCTGTAGATGTGGGCGATCCGGATGTCCTTGCCCTGGGCGAAGGCGGGCACGGCGAGGGAGCCGGCGGCAAGGGCGGCGAAGGGGACAAGCGCGAGCCAGTGGCGACGTTGCATGGCAGGGTCTCCTAGTGGAAGGGGCCTGGGCCGGATGAAACCGGCCTCAGGCCCCGATCCTACGTGCGCCGCATGACAGTTGTCATGCCGGCGCCAACAACTTGCGTTGTGTTTGCGCTGCGTCAGTCGCCTGCGTGGTCACGCGGTCATTCCCTCGCGCAGCTGCCGCCGCGAGGCGTAGAAGTGGAACAGGCGCGGCAGCAGCAGCACGGCGGCGATCACGATGACCAGGAACACCGACATCGGCCGCTGCAGGAACACCATCGCGCTGCCCTCGCCGATCGAGACCGCGTTGCGAAGCTGGGCCTCGGCCAGCGGGCCCAGGATCATGCCCACCAGCACCGGCGCGGTGGGGAAGTCGAAGCGGCGCATCACCACCCCCAGCAGGCCCACGCCCCAGAGCAGCACCAGGTCGAACGCGCTCTGGCGCATGCCGTAGGCGCCCACCGTGGCGAAGATCAGGATGCCGGCGTACAGCTGCGGCTTGGGGATCTTCAGCAGCTTCACCCACACCTTCACCAGCGGCAGGTTCAGCACCAGCAGCATCACGTTGCCGATGTACAGCGAGGCGATCAGCGCCCAGACCAGGGCGGCCGAGGCGGTGAACAGCTGCGGGCCGGGCTGGATGCCGTAGTTCTGGAAGGCGCCCAGCAGGATGGCCGTGGTGTTGGAGGTGGGAATGCCCAGCGTGAGCAGCGGGATCATGGCCGCGGTCACGGTGGCATTGTTCGCCGCCTCGGGGCCGGCCACGCCCTCGATCGCGCCCTTGGTGCCGAATTCCGCCTTGTCCTCGCCCTTGGCCAGCTTCTTCTCCACGGCGTACGACAGGAAGGTGGGGATCTCGGTGCCGCCGGCCGGGATGCAGCCGAAGGGCGTGCCGATGACGGTGCCGCGGATCCATGCGGGCAGGGAGCGGCGCCAGTCGCGGGCCGACATGTAGACGCGGCTCATGGTGTTCTGCGTCTCGACCTGGCGGCCCTCGTACAGGGCGAAGTAGATCACCTCGGCCACCGCGAACAGGCCCACGGCCACCAGCACGATCTCCACGCCATCGAGCAGCTCGGGCACGCCCATCGTGTAGCGCGCCTGGCCGGAGATCTGGTCCAGGCCGACGCAGCCCAGGGCCAGGCCGGCGAACAGCGCGGTCATGCCGCGCAGCGTGCTCTTGCCCAGCACCGCGCTGACCGTGGTGAAGGCCAGCGCCATCAGCAGGAAATACTCCGGCGGGCCGAGCTTGACCGCGAACTCCGCGACGAAGGGCGCGAACAGCGTGACCACCACGGTGGCCACCGTGCCGGCGACGAAGGAGCCGATCGCGGCGGTGGCCAGCGCCGCGCCGGCGCGGCCGCTGCGGGCCATCCGGTTGCCCTCCATCGCGGTGACCATGGAGGCGGTCTCGCCCGGCGAGTTCAGCAGGATCGAGGTGGTCGAGCCGCCGTACATGGCGCCGTAGTAGATGCCCGAGAAGAAGATCATCGAGGCGGTGATGTCCACCTTGGCCGTGATCGGCAGCAGCATGGCCACGGCCACCGCGGGGCCGATGCCGGGCAGCACGCCGACGGCGGTGCCCAGGGCGCAGCCCACCAGGGCCCACAGCAGGTTGACGGGGGTGATCGCGGTGGCGAAGCCCGAGAGCAGTGCGTTGAAGATGTCCATCACAGCCACCCGGTCTGCGTGAGGCCCGGCAGGTTGATCGCCAGGAATTGCGTGAAGGCCCAGAACACCGGCGCGGAGATCGCCAGGCCCGAGAGCAGGTCGATGGCCAGCACCGCGGGCGCCGAGGCCGCCTGGCCGCTGGCGCGGCGCAGGCCCTGCACCGCCAGCAGGTAGCACAGCGCGCAGGAAAGGATGAAGCCGATGGTGGTGATCAGGGCCGCATTGGCCAGCAGGCCGGCGGACACCCACACCCCGCCGGGCCACCAGGCGGCGTCACCGCCCGAGGGCGCGTCCATCTCGCGGAAGCCGCCGGTGCGCGCCTCGCGCACGATCAGCAGGCCGCAGGCGGTGAGCACGCCGGCCACCAGCCAGGGCAGGAAGTTGGGGCCGACGCCGGCATAGCCGGCCTCGCCCGGGATCTGCAGGGCGCCGGCCGCCAGGGCCAGCCCGAGCAGCGTGACGCCGGCGCCGACCAGGGTCTGCGCCAGGCGGGTCGAATCGCTCGCCATGGGGTCAGATCATCCCGGACTTGACCATGGTGGCGCGCAGGCTGGCGAACTCGTCGTCGACGAACTTGTCGAAGGCCGCGCCGGACAGGACCGCGGGGGTCCAGCCGTTCTTGTCCAGGGCTTCCTGCCAGGACTTGGTCTTGAGGGCCGCCAGCACCATGTCGGTCAGCGCCTTGCGCTGGGCGTCGGTGATGCCCGGGGCGCCGTAGACGCCGCGCCAGTTGCCGATCACGACGTCGATGCCCTGCTCCTTGAGCGTGGGCACGTCGATGCCCTTGAGGCGGGCGGCCGAGGTCACGCCGATGGTCTTCATCTTGCCGGCGGTGATGTACTCGGCGAACTCCGAGTAGCCCGAGCCGCCGACGGTGACGTTGCCGCCCAGGATGGCGGCGGTGGCCTCGCCGCCCCCGCGGAAGGCGACGTAGTTGATCTTGGCCGGGTCCACGCCCACGGCGCGGGCGATCATGGCCGCCGCGATGTGCTCGGTGGAGCCGCGCGAGCCGCCGCCCCACTTCACGCTGCCGGGATCCTTCTTCAGCTGGGCGACCACGTCGGCCATGGACTTGAAGGGCGAGTTGGCGGGCAGCACGAACACGTTGTATTCGCTGGTCAGGCGGGCGATGGGGGTGGCCTGCGACAGGTTCACCGGCGGCTTGCCGGTGATGATGCCGCCCAGCATCACCGCGCCCATGACCATCAGCGCGTTCGGGTCGCCCTTGCTGGCGTTGACGAACTGGGCCAGGCCCAGCGCGCCGGCGGCGCCGCCCTTGTTGTCGAAGGTCACGTTGTCGGCGGCCTTGGCCTCGATCAGGGCCTTGCCCAGGGCGCGGCCGGTGGTGTCCCAGCCGCCGCCGGGGTTGGCGGGGATCATCATCTTGACGCTGGGGGCGGCGCTGGCGGACAGCGGCAGCGCGCCGGTGGCGGCCAGGGCGGCCAGGGACTTGAGGAAGGTGTCTCGACGCATGGATGTCTCCAGTGGATTGACTACCCCGCGATCGTGGAAGGCCCCGCTGTCAATCGGCTGTCGCGGGCATCAGGGAAACTACGCAGCCCCGGGGCGCTAACCTCGGGCCCTCGGCCCCATGAAACTCCTGCTCGTCGAAGACGACCCCACCCTGCGCGACACCCTGGAGCGCGCCCTCTCGCGGCGCGGCCTGCAGGTCGCCACCTGCGGCGACGGCCCCGGTGCGCTGGCGCGCTGGCAGGCCGCGCCGCCGGATGTCGTGGTGCTGGACCTGAGCCTGCCGGGGCTGGACGGCCTGCAGGTGCTGGAGCGTGCCCGCGCCGCCGGCCTGGCCACGCCGGTGTTGATCCTGACTGCGCGAGGCACGGTGGGCGACCGGGTGCTGGGGCTGAACGCCGGCGCCGACGACTACCTGCCCAAGCCCTTCGACCTCGACGAGCTCGAGGCCCGCCTGCGCGCCCTCGCCCGCCGCCGCGCCGAGCCGGCCGCGGCGGCGCCGGCCTCGCGCATCGAGGTCGGCGGGCTGGCCTTCGACAAGGACAGCGGCGCCTTCTACCACGCCGGCCAGGTCCTCGAGCTGACCCCGCGCGAGGCCGCCCTGCTGCAGGCCCTGGTGGCGCGCCCCGGCCACGCAGTGGCGAAGGAGCGGCTGTTCGAGCTGGTGTTCCCCGGCGCCACCGACGTGCAGTACGAGGCGGTGGAGGTGGTGGTCTACCGCCTGCGCAAGAAGCTCGCCCCCACCGGCGTGAACCTCATGACCCTGCGCGGGCTGGGCTACCTGCTCAAGGCGGCCTGAGCGGCCGCGGCACCCGTGTCACCCGTGGCGATCGGACACCCCGCCTCCCTGCGCCGCCAGCTGCTGGTCGGCATCCTCGTGCCGGTGGTGGTCCTCCTGGCCGTTTCCGGCGCGATGCTGTACCAGCGCGCCCTGGCCGCCGCCAACACCGCCTACGACCGCACGCTGCTGGCCTCGGCCAAGGTGATCGGCGAGCAGCTGGACGTGACCGGCTACGACCGCGACGCCCGGCTGCATGCGCGGGTGCCCTACTCCGCGCTCGAGGCCTTCGAGGCGGACAACCAGAGCCAGATCTTCTACCGCGTCTCCAACCTGCAGGGCGAGCTGGTCTCCGGCTACGGCGACCTGCCGTTCTGGCGCGGCGAGCTGCCGGTGCGCCCGCCCTACGCCGCCCTCGTCGACTTCTACGACGACCGCTTCCGCAGCGACGCCGTGCGCGTGGCGGTGCTGCTGCAGCCGGTGGCCGGCCCGCAGGGGCGCGGCATGGCGGTGGTGCAGGTGGCCGAAACCCTGGAGTTGCGCCAGGCGCTGGCCCGGCAGATCCTGGTGGACACGCTGTGGCGCCAGGCGCTGGTGCTGGCGGTGATCGCCGCGGTGGTGGTGGTGGCGGTGCAGCGCGCCACCCGCCCGGTGCGGCTGCTGTCCTCGCAGCTGCAGCAGCGGCCCGAGGACGACCTCACGCCCCTGCAGGTGGAAGGCGCGCCGCGCGAGCTGCGGCCGCTGCTGGAGGCCACCAACGCGGTAATGCGCCGGCTGGCCCACCTGCTGGAGCACCAGAAGCGCTTCGTGCGCGACGCCGCGCACCAGCTGCGCACCCCCCTGGCGGTGCTGAAGGTCCAGGCCCAGTCGGCCCTGCGTGGCGACGAGCCCCCACTGCAGGCCCTGGCCGCGATCCACCAGACGGTGGACCGGGCCACCGCCCTGGCCAACCAGATGCTGTCGCTGGCCAAGGTCGAACAGCTGCGGCACCAGGCCCCGGCCGCGCCGGTGGACCTGGGCGAGGCGGTGCGCAGCGTGGCGCTGGAGCTGTCGCCGCTGGTGGCCGAGAAGGACCTGGACTTCGAGCTGTCCACCCGGCCCGCCCCGGTCCTGGCCCACGAGTGGATGCTGCGCGAGCTGGCCCGCAACCTCCTGCACAACGCGATCCGCCACAGCCCCCCGGGCGGCCGGCTGGCGGTGCGGGTGGTGGCCGACGGGCGATGGTGCGCCCTGGCCATCGCCGACGACGGCCCGGGCATCGCGCCCGAGCTGCGCGAGCGCCTGTTCCAGCCTTTCTCCCCGGGCCAGGCCGGCTCCGGCTCGGGCCTGGGGCTGGCGATCTGCCAGGAGATCGTGCGCGCGCTCGGCGGCAGCATCGCGCTGGACAACCGCGAAGCCCACGGCCGGGTCCACGGGCTGGACGCCTCGGCCCGCCTGCCGCTCGCGCCCGCCGCGGACAAGGCAGCGGACAATGGGGCCTGAGACCAACCTGCACGCATGGACCGCCTTCGCATCGACAAGTGGCTGTGGGCCGCACGCTTCTACAAGACCCGGGCCCTGGCCGTGGAGGAGATCGGCCGCGGCCGGGTCGAGGTCAACGGCCAGGTGGCCAAGCCAGCGCGCGAGGTCAAGCCCGGCGACACGGTGTCGGTGCGGCGCGAGGCCGTGACCCGCGTGGTCGTGGTGCGCGGCATCTCCTCGGTGCGCGGGCCGGCGCCGGTGGCGCAGCAGCTGTACGAGGAGACAGCCGAGAGCATCGCCGCGCGCGAGCAGGCCGCCGAGCAGCGCCGATTCGCGCGCGAGCCGGCCCTGGCGATCGAGCATGGCCGGCCCACCAAACGCGAGCGCCGCGACCTCGACGAGGCGCAACGCGGCTGGGACGATCGCTGGTCCGCGTCGCTGGACGACTGAGAAGCTGTGAATGAATCCGGCAGGCCGGCGAACCTCAGCGCGCCGGCGGCGCGCCGAGCACCTGCTCGATGGCGTCCATCACGCGCTGGAACGAGATCGGCTTGTGCAGCACCGGCACGTGCAGCTCACGGAAGTGGGCGATGTGCGCGGGCGAGGTGTCGGCCGTCACGATGATGGCGGGGATGTCTCGGTTGAAGTTCTCCCGCAGCATCTGGATCGCGGCTTCGCCCGTGCCATCGGTGAGGCGGAAGTCGCTGAGGATGAAGTCGATCGAGTCGACCTCGGCCAGTGCCGCCTGCATGCGCTTCGGGTCCTCGGGCAGCAGCAGCACCCGGGCGCCGCGCTGCGACAGGGTCTGGCGGTAGGCCTCGGCGATGTTGGCGTCGTCCTCGATGACGGCGATGGTCTTGCCCTCGAGCGTGACGCGGGCGCCCGGGGCCGCCTCCCCGGCTGCGGGCGGCAGCTCGGGACGCTGCACCGAGACCGGCATCGCCGTGATCACGCGGAACAGCGAGCCCTCGCCCACGCGCGACTCGAGCTCGATGCGCGCGTTCAGCAGATCGCACAGGCGCTTGACGATGGACAGGCCCAGCCCCAGCCCGTCGTGACGGCTGCGCGTCCCGCTCACGCGGTAGAACTCGGTGAAGATATGCGCCTGGTCCTCCGCGCTGATGCCGCAGCCGGTGTCTTGCACCTCGACCACCAGGCGGTCGTCCTTGGAGAGGAAGCGCACCTCGACCCGGCCGAACGCGGTGTAGTAGATGCCGTTGGTGATCAAGTTGAGGAGCAGTTGGCGCAGCAGCTTCTCGTCGCCCACCGCCCAGGCCTCGGGGCATTCCACCAGGAACCGGATGCCCTGGTCGTCGGCGAGCGGGGCGCCCACCTGCTCCAGCGCGCCAGCCAGGGCGCGCAGGCGGAACGGCTCGTCCTTCGCGGTGAAGGTGAAGGCGTCGAGCTTGCTCACGTCCAGCAGCGACTCGAACATCTGGTTCAGGTTGCTGACGCTGCTGCGGATCTTGCCGAGGACGACGCGGGCGGCCTCGGGCAAGCGGGCGAGGTCCAGCGACTCGAGGTAGAAGTTGACCGCATGCATCGGCTGGCGCAGGTCGTGGCTGGCCGAGGCGATGAAGCGCGACTTGGCCACGTTGGCCGACACCGAGGCATCGCGCTCGGCCACCAGCTCCTGGTACAGGGACTCGTTGCGCAGGCGCTGCCTGAGCGAGTCCTGGTAGGTACGGGCGAACCGTTTCGAGATGCCCAGCACCGAGATGAACAGGGTGGCCACCCCCACCGAGAACGGCCAGGGGAAGCCGTTATGCGGCCAGAAGGCGGCGGCGATGGCAGGCAGGAAGATCGGCAGGCACATCGCCAGGAAGGTCGGCCGGTGCACGCCGTAGCCGAACATGCTGGAGAACATCGCGCCGGTGGTGACGTACATGTACATCAGCCGGTTCACCATGCCCAGGTCCGGGGTCAGGATGATCCAGCCCAGGCCCCAGCCCACGCCGATGAGGCCCACGCACCAGGTGGTGGTGCGCATGCTGGCCACCGGGTCGTCGATGCGCGCCGGGTCGGTCTCGAGCTGGCGCGCCAGCACGTAGCGGGCGATGCCGGCGGCGATCATGTACACCAGCCACAGGCCGAAGCGCACCGGGTCGGCCTCGTCCCAGAACAGGGGCACGGTGAGCAGCGGTGCGACGAAGTTGGCCACCGTCGTCGAACGCACCGCGCTGGCGAGGTACGACGAGGTCTCGCGCGCGATGTACTGCGCCTCGTGGCCGGTGTCCGGCGGCGGCGGGGGGGGCATGGGCAAGGCGGGGGACGGGGACTCGGGCGCCGTGGCGGGCTCAGATCAGCTGGTGTTCCTGGGCCTTGAGCACGGCCTGCGTGCGGTTGAAGACCCGAAGCTCCTTGAAGATCTGATTCACGTGGATCTTCACCGTCTGCTCGCTGATCTGGAGCTGGCCGGCGATGATCTTGTTCGGGTGGCCGCGGCCGATCAGGGCCAGCACCTCCATCTGGCGGCTGGTCAGGCGGAACCGCTCGGGCGCGGGTGCGGCTTCCTGCGGCAAGGCGTGCAGGCGCAGCAGCTCGGTGAGCCGGCGGCCGATGGCGTCGCTGGTGCTGTTCTTGGAGATGAACAGGCTGGCACCCGCGGCCAGGGTGCGCGCCTCCCAGACCTTCTCCTCCAGCCCGGAGATCGCGACCACGTGCTCCACGCGCTGCGCCGCCTTGAAGGCCCGGATGCCCGCCAGCCCGCTCAGGCCGGGCATGAGGATGTCCAGGATCACCGTCCAGCGCACGCCCGCGGGCGAAGCCTCCACGATCTCCAGGCCCTCGCCCGCGCTGGCAGCCGCGGCCACGCGAAGGCCGGACGGTTCGAATTGGGTACGCAGCTTCTCGCTGAGCGCGTCGCGGTACACGGGATGGTCGTCGACGACCAGGATCCCCGGTTGGCTCATGATGGTTCTTCCTCTGACGACGATCGTACGTTCCCATGATGTCAACGCACAATCCCACAAGAGTTGTGCGCGGGCGGCATCTGCAATACGAAGGCACTCCTCGCACGTCAGTTCGGGGTCAGCGCGCTGGCAACCGCGCGCGGCGCTGGCCAGGCCGCAGCGCAAGCTGGCACACTGGCCGTGTGACCTCCTCCCCGACCATCTCCTCCTCCACCCGCCTGCGGATGCAGCGGGTGATCTTCGGCTCCGACACGCCCGCGGGCCGCGCCTTCGACCTCGTGCTGATGGCGATGATCGTGGCGTCGGTATTGGTGGTCGTCCTGGACAGCATCGAGCCGATCTCCGCGCCGCACGCGCAGGCCTTCTCCATCGCCGAGTGGTTCTTCACCGTGGTGTTCTCGCTGGAATACGCGGCGCGCCTGTACTGCGCCCCGGCCCGCCTGCGCTACGCCACCAGCTTCTTCGGCCTGGTGGACCTGGTCTCGGTGCTCCCGAGCTACCTGGCGCTGTTCTTCCCCGAGCTGCACGCGCTGCTGGACGTGCGCATCCTGCGCATGCTGCGGATCTTCCGGGTGCTGAAGCTCACCTCGTACCTGGTGGAGTTCCGCTACCTGGGCGTGGCGCTGGCCGCCAGCCGCCGCAAGATCCTGGTCTTCCTGGCCACGGTCTCGGCGGTGGTGCTGGTCATGGGCACGGTGATGTACGTGGTGGAGGGGCCGGGCAACGGCTTCACCAGCATCCCCACCGGGGTGTATTGGGCCATCACCACGATGACCACCGTCGGCTTCGGCGACATCACGCCCAAGAGCGACCTGGGCCGCGCGATCGCCTCGGTGATGATGCTCATGGGATGGGGCGTGCTGGCGGTGCCCACCGGCATCGTGACCGCCGCGATGGTGCAGCGCGCCGGCGGCCCGGGCACGCCGGGCGCGGCCGGCCTGCGCGTTGGGCTGCGCTGCACCCACTGCGGCGGCGGGGACCTCGCGGCGACCGACCGGTTCTGCCGGCACTGCGGGATCCCGCTGGCAGGCCCGGCGGGCGAGGCGCTGGAGCCCTAGGGCCTGCGGGCTTGCCCGGGTACGCAGGCACGGGCCCCGCGTTTAGATTGGCGGGTGCATGCAACCGCGCCACGCGCGCCTCACGACCCTCCCGCCACCATGACGCCCACCCTGCCCCGCCGCCTGCGCCGGCTCGCCCTCGCCCTCCCGCTCGCCCTGGCCTTTGCCGCCCTTCCCGCCGCGGCGCAGGTGGCCGGCTACCCGAACAAGCCGGTCAAGCTGATCGTCACCTTCCCGCCCGGCGGCACGCCCGACATCTACGGCCGCCTGATCGCCCAGGAGCTGACCGCGCTGTGGAAGCAGTCGGTGGTGGTGGAGAACAAGACCGGCGCCAGCGGCACCATCGGCACCGACTTCGTGGCCAAGGCCGCCCCGGACGGCTACACCCTCACCTTCGCCTCGGACGCGCCGATCACCATCGTGCCGAACCTGATGGCGGGCATCCCCTACAACTCGCAGAAGGACCTCACGCCCATCGTCAACGTGGCCTCGGGCCCCTTCGTGCTGATGGCGCACCCGGCCTTCCCGGCGAACGACGTGAAGGGCCTGATCGCACTGGCCCGGCAGCAGCCCGGCAAGATCAGCTATGCCTCCTCCGGCGCGGGCGGGCAGCAGCACCTGTCGATGGAGCTGGTCAAGCACCAGGCCGGCGTGGACATCGCGCACGTGCCCTACAAGGGCTTCGGCCAGGGCGTGAACGACGTGATGGCGGGCCATGTGCCGCTGATCTTCGGCGGTATCAGCGCGGCGGCCCAGATCACCAAGGGCGGCAAGCTCAAGGCCCTGGGCGTGACCAGCGCGAAGCGCTCGCGCGCCCTGCCCGAGGTGCCGGCGATCGCGGAGGCGCTGCCCGGGTTCCGCGTGGAGGCCTGGTACGGGCTCATGGGCCCGGCCGGCATGCCGCCGGAGCTGGTGCGCAAGATCCGCGACGACGTCGCTTCCATCGTGCGCCGCCCCGACTTCCAGGCCCGCATCGCGGCCGACGCGATGGAGCCGATCGCCAACACCCCCGAGCAGTTCGCCGCGCAGATCCGCGAGGACCTGCAGGAATGGGGCAAGCTGCTGAAGGCGGCGCAGATCAAGGTCGACTGAAGTCCCCTGCGGCGCCGGGTCCTCAGCGCGTGCGCGGGTCGCGCACGTCCTTCTGCTCCTGGAACTCGATGCTGTAAAGCTCGCCGTCCTGGCGCTCCACCTTGCGGATGTAGATGCTCTGGACGATGTCGCGCGTATTGGCGTCGATGTAGATCTGGCCGCGCGGGCTCTCGAAGATCTGGCCCTTCATCGCGGCCAGCAGCGCGTCGCCATCGGTCTTGCCGCCGGTCTTGCGCAGGGCCTCGTAGATCACGTGCATGCCGTCGTAGGCGAACACGGCCACCGCGTTGGGACGCAGGTTGTTATTGAGCTTGCGGAAGTCAGCGACGAACTTCTTGTTCTTCGCCGAGGGGTGGGCCGTGGAGTACGGGTAGGAGGTGACCACGCCCAGGGCGACGTCGCCCATCTCGTTGACCAGGTCGTCGTCCACCACCTCGCCGGTGCCGATGATGCGGATGCCCGCCTTGGACAGGCCGCGGTCGGCGAACTGCTTCATCACCTGGGTGCCCACGCCCGAGGGCACGAAGACGAAGACGGCGTCGGGCGAGAGGTCGCGCACCCGCTGCAGGAAGGGCGCGAAGTCCGGGTTGCGCAGGGGCACGCGGATCGACTCCAGCACGCGCCCGCCGTTGAACGAGAAGCGGTCGCGGAAGGTGCGCTCGGCGTCGTGGCCGGGGCCGTAGTCGGCCACCAGGGTCACGGCCTTCTGGATGCCGTTCTTCGGCGCCCAGTCGGCGATGCCCAGGGTGATCTGGGGCAGGGTCATCGAGGTGCGCACCATGTACGGCGAGGCGTCGATCACCGAGGAGGTGGCGGCCAGCATGTTCACCATCGGCACCTTGGCCTGCGTGGCCAGGGGCGCGGTCACCAGGGCCAGCGGGGTCAGGCCGAAGCCGGCGAGCACATGCACCTTCTGGTTCACCAGCAGCTCCTGCGCGAGGCGCTTGGTGTTGTCCGGCGTGCCGCCGTCGTCACGCAGGATCAGCTCGATCTTCTTGTTGCCGACCTTGCTGCCGTTCTGCGCCATGTACAGCCTGACCGCCGCCTCCATCTGCTTGCCCGTGGAGGCGAAGGGGCCGGTCATGGGCGCGAGCATGCCGATGCGCAGCGTGTCGTCGGCCTGGGCCCAGGCCGGCAGGGAAGCGCCCAGGCCGGCGGCCAGGGCGGATTGCAGCAGTTGCCGCTTGCTGAGGGAAGGGGTCATGGGTGTCTCCGTGTCGTTGTTGTCGTGGGGGTCGCGGGCGGTGCCGGGTGTTCAGGCCTCGAGCTGCGCCAGCCGCAGCAGGATCTTGCGCATCGCCAGGCCCGGGCGGTCCGGGCCGAAACTCAGCTCGGGCGGCGCGTGGCCGAGGTCGTCGTAGGTCTGCTGGATCCAGTTCAGGGCCTCCTCGTCCTGCGCATAGGCGGTCTGGGACTGCTCGCGCAGGAAGTCGCTGGCGTGGGCGTCGTCGAGGTCGAAGTCGCGGCTGTTGAACCACCAGTAGTGGATGCTGTTCCGGCGCTCCGGCGTGAACAGGTGCGTGATGTTCACGCGGAACTCGGCGGGCCGCCCCGGCGCGGGCGACGGGTCGACGATGCGGGCATGGGCGATGTGGCCGGCCGGCGACTCGAAGCGGCTGTCCGAGTAGCGGTCCACCCGCTTGCCCCCGAGCTTCATCGGCGTGTCGTAGATGCCGGGCGGGGGCGAGTCGTGCAGCGTGCGCAGGATGAAGACGCGGTCGCCCTCGGCGCGGAAGTCCAGCGTGGAGCGCGCGTACTCCGGCGTGCCCACCGCGCCGGGGTGGAGGATGCCGAAGTGCGTCTGGTCAAGGAGGTTCTCGTGCATGGCCACGTAGTTCGACTGGATGCGGAACTGCCCCTGCACGGTGGCCCAGGCCGGGTCGGCCAGCCAGGAGGTGTCGGGGATCTTCGCGGGGTCGGCCAGGGCCGGGTCCCCCATCCACACCCACACCAGCGGGAAGCGCTCCACCGCGGGGTAGCTGGCCACCCGCGCGTGGCTGGGGCAATTGGGCAGCGAGGGCATGCCCTCGCACTGGCCCGAGGGCGCATACGACATGCCGTGGTAGCCGCAGACGATGTTGTCGCCCACCAGGCGACTCCGGGACAGCGGGAAGGAGCGGTGCGCGCAGCGGTTGTTCAGGACCACCGGCGTGCCGTCCTCGCGGCGATAGAGGACCACGGTGGTCCCGAGCAGGGTGCGCTCCAGCAGCGTGCGGCCCACCTCGTCGGAGCGGGCGGCCACGTACCAGCAGTTGCGGACCAGGGGGGTCAGGTGGTCGGCCATCTGCAGGCCGGGCCGGGGGGCCGCGGCGGCGGCCGGGCGGGTGGGCGTGTCTTGCATCGCGGGCGTGTCTCCAAGGGTGGGTGCGAGGCAATTTACGTCAATGCAGGAGAATGAGTGCCGCTCAATTTCGTTTAATTTGATCGCGCCATGGAATCAATCGACGACCTCAAGCCGCTGCGCGCCTTCCTCGCCGTGCTGCAGGCGGGCAGCTTCGTGCAGGCGGCGCGGCAGCTGCACGTGGTGCCCTCGGTGGTGGCCAAGCGCATCGCGCAGCTGGAGGCGGCGCTGGGGGTGCGGCTGTTCGAGCGCACCACGCGCAGGGTGCAGGTGACGGCGGCCGGCGAGCGCCTGCGGGCGCGGGCCGCCGCCCTGCTCGCGGGCATGGAGGAACTGGCGCTGGAGGTCGCGGCCCGGGACGGGCAGGAGGCGCCGCACGGCCACCTGCGGGTGATGGCGCCGGCCACCCTGACCACCCTGCACCTGGGGCCGCTGTTCGCGCGCTTCCTGCAGCAGCACCCGGGGATCACGATGGAGGTGGTGCTGGGCAACCGCTCCACCAACCCGCTGGAGGACGGCTTCGACCTGATCGTCAGCGGCCGGCTCGCCAGCTACGAGGGCGTGGTGCAGCGCCCGCTGGCGCCGATCCACTACGCGCTGTGCGCCGCCCCGGCCTACCTGCGCGAGGCGCCGGCGCTGGAGCATCCGGCGGACCTGGCAAGGCATGCGTGCCTGGTGTTCGAGCCGCTGGGGCGCAACTGGGTCTTCCAGTCCACCCGGGGCGCGCTGCATGTGGACGTGCCGGCCCGCCTGCTGGTGGACGACAACCGCGCGGTGCTGAGTGCGGCCCTGCTGGGCCTGGGCATCGCCATGCTCCCGCGCTACATCGCCGGCGAGGCGCTGGCGCGCGGCGAGCTGCGGCCGCTGCTGCCGGCCTACCCGCCGCAGGAGGCCTGGTTCAAGGCCTTCATCCCGCGGCGCAAGGCCGGCCTGCCGCCGGTGGCGGCGCTGTGCGACTGGCTGGAGGCGCAGATGCCGGGGATCGACGCCCCGGCGCGGGCTCAGTCGAAGGCGAAGCGCACGCCGACGAGGAGCTGATCGACCGAGCGGGCGCCCCAGGTCGTCTTCGGCAGGCCGCCGCCGGTGGTGGCGTCGGGCAGCCAGACGCGGCCGGCCTGCAGCACCAGCTGCGCGCTCTCCGACAGCTGCCGCTCGGCCTGCAGCTTCACCTGGAAGGCGACGCCGGAGCCGCTGGCGCTGGCCAGGCAGTTGCAGGGCGCGAGCGCGCTGGCGTCGGGGACGGTGACGCGGGCGAAGCCCACGCCCGCCCCGAGCCAGGCGCGCCACAGGGGCGTGAAGCGGCGCTTGCCCCGCTCCTCGGATTCCCAGACGCGGCCCGCGCCGTTCAGGAACAGGGCCGAGGCGCGCACCGTGTCACCGGGGCGCACGGTCAGCGCGCCCAGGGAGACCTGCTCGCGCTTGGCCGAGCCCGACCAGAATTCGCCCTCGAGGCGCCAGGGCGTGCGCTCGTCGTCGTCGCGCTCGCCGCCGAGCCACTGGCGGCCCACGGCCAGCGAGTACACCGTGCCGGCGCCGAGGCTGGCCTGGCCGCTCAGGTTGACGCCGGCGCCGAGGGCGAGGTCCACGTCCTGGCTGCCGCTGCGGCCCTGGCCCACCTGGGCCTGGCCGTACCAGAAGGTCTCCTGGCGCTCACGCTCGGCCTTCTCCTGCGGCCCGAGCCTGGGGGCGGCCGCGAACGCGGCGCCCGTCACCGCAGCCAGCGCCAGCGCGATGCCGGCGCGAGTCCAGAGGCCCATTGATTTGCCCGTTGCTTTCATGTCGATCTCGATTCGGGTGGTTTGGCGGACGGCGTGATCAGGATGCCACGCCGACAAGGGTGACATTGTCGGCGGAAGCGAACAGGTAGGCCGCGCCCAGGTCCACGTAGCCCTGGGCCAGCAGCCCGAGCTTCTCGGCGGCGGCCTGGCCCATGACCTGGGTCACGCCCGCGCCGTTCAGGTAGGTGTGGACGTCGAAGACACCCTGGCCCGCGGGCAGGACGTTGCCCAGGACCACCTCGGGACGCTCCACGTAGCAGGCATAGGGCGGCGCCACGTCGGCACGGCCGTAGAACCAGTCGCCCGTGAGCACGTTCTGCCAGGCCTTGAGCGGCACCGTGCCCGGGGTGCCGGGGTCGGCGGCGTAGAACTGCACCTGGGCCGCGAGCGTGGCACTGGTCGGCGCGTTGGGCAGGGGCCGGTCGTCGGCGGAACCGGCGGGCGTGGCGGACAGGGTCCGGTCGCCCACGGTGCCGGTGGCGGCGTAATAGATGGGGACACCCCGGTCGGTGACGAAGACCGTCACCGACTGCACGCTCTTCGCGCCGGCGGCGTTGGTCGCCTCGACCTGCAGCAGGTAGCTGTTGTTGTGGTCCGCGTCGAGCGGTGCCTCGTAGTCGGGAGCGGCCTTGAAGACCAGCTGGCCGTCCGGGGCGATGCTGAACTGGCCGGCCTCGCTGCCGCCGCTCACCTTCCAGGTCACCGGCTCGTTGGCGGTGAAGCGGGTGACCGGCACCGTGCCCTCGGGCACGGTCTTCTCGCTGGCGGCCGCGCCAGGGCCGCCGGAGGGGCCGGTGATGAGGGGGCCGGTCAGGGCCAGCAGGCCGGGGTCGACGATGGTGCCGTTGACCACGCCGTCCTCGTCACCGGGGCCGCCGTCGGTGAGGGTCAGCACGATGCGGTCGATGCGGCCGTCGCCGTTCGTGTCGAGCAGGGCCGCGCCATCGACGAGGCCGAACTGCGCGGCGGGGTTGGTGAAGTCCTTCCAGGTGCGGGTCGTGGCGTTGTACTTCAGGTAGGCGTTGGCCTGGACCCCGGCGGGCAGGTCGATCACGGTCTGCGTCTGCAGGCCCGGGCGCACGTCGATGTCGGTGAGCTGGCCGCCGGCGACCGAGGTGACGCTGAACTTGTACAGGTCCGAGACGGCGCGCGTGCCGGTGGGCAGCGGCGCGCCCGCGGGCAGCGGCGCCAGGCTGATGCCGACCAGCTGCGCGCCGGCATCCAGCGCCACGCCGCCGGGCTGCGACGCGTCCGGGCGGCCGGCCAGGATGGCGCCGAAGGTGGCGTCGGGCGCGTTGCGACCCTGCAGGAAGTCCGCATAGGAAGTCACCGGCAGCTGGGCGACGTTGTTCTGCTCCCAGTCCAGGATGCCGTCGTCGTTGAAGTCGCCGCCGTTGGCGGACAGCTCGATCGAGGGGGCCACGCCGTCGCGGTCGGTGACGATGGTCACGGTGACCGGCGCCGAGGCGACCACGTTGCCCTGGGCGTCGAGGATCTGCGCCGTGTAGGTGTAGACGCCATCATCGAGCTGGCCGGTGGGCACGTTGATCTTGCCGGACTGGGCCTCGGTGGTGGTGACGGTGGCCGAGCCGATCACGGCGCCCGACGGGTCCACCAGGCGCGCGGTGCGACCGGGCTGCAGGTAGGTGCCGCCGTTGAGCGTGAACTGCGGCTCGGTGATGCGGGTCACGTTGTCCAGCGCGCCGGTGTCGGTGGTGGGGTCGAGGTTGGCGGTGAACGGGGGCGGCGCCGGCGGGGGCGGCGGCGGGGGCGGCGGGGGCGCGGCGGCGTCGGTGTTCAGGCCGGTGGTCGTCGTGCCGGTGGGGGCGTTCGTGGTCGGGTCGAAGGTGTAGATGACCCCGCCGCCCGTGTCGTCGATGGTCGCCGTGCCGGTGGTGGCGCGGCCGCCGGTGTTCGTCGCGGCGAGGGTGAAGGTCTGGTCGCCCTCGGCCGCCGTGTCGTTGACGAGGGTGGTGCGGACGTACAGCAGGTTGCCCGCGGGGATCAACGCCCAGCTGTTCGTGGTGTAGGCCACCCACCCGTTGGTGGCGTGCCAGTACTCCAGGCCGGTGCCATAGTCCACCGAGCCGTCGGTGGGCGTGGTGGCGCCGCCGAGGGCCGTGCCGTTGGCCAGGGCGAGCTTCGCCAGCTGGCCGGCGATGCCGGTCACCTCGAAGACGGCGTGCGTGGAGGCTTCGTTGACCCGGATGGAGTTGACGCCCAGCGCCCGGTCGTCGTCGAGGTTGGCCGGGGTGGTGTCGGTCAGCGGCGTCGTCGCGTTGGTGGGGTTGCCGGCGGGGTAGATCGTGCCGTTGCCGTCGTCGACGATGGTGGCCGTGCCGGAGGCGATCGCCGTGCCGTTGGACACGCGCAGCTGGAAGGTTTCATTCGCCTCGTTGACCGCCGGGGAGTCCTGCTCCGCCTGGATGTCGATGCGCACCAGCAGCGTGCCGTTGGCCGGGACCACCACCGAGGAGGAGTAGGTGGACCACTGGCTGGTGGCCGCGTTCCAGTACTTGATCGGCTGGGTCTGGTCGATGTCGGCGAAGCCGGCGCCGCTGCCCTCGACCACCGTCAGCGTGAGCGAGCTGCCCGCGACCGCGTTCACCACGAACACGGCGTAGGGCGAGGCCTCGTTCACCGTGGGGCTGGAGACGCCGATGCTGCTGTCGTCGTCCTTCGTGCTGGAGGAGTCCGTCGCCGGTGCGCCGCCGCTGAAATCGCCGGTGTACAGGGTGCCGTTGCCGGCGTCGACGATCGCGACCTCCGCGGAGGACGCGGGTGCGGGCGTCGCGCCGGCACCCACCGTGCCGGTGAGGCTGAAGGTCTCGGACACCTCATACGAGCCATCGGCCTCGCTGGTGATGTTGACCCGCACGTAGAAGGTGCCGGTGCCACCGCCCAGCGTGCCCGGGACGACCGGGGGCGCGTCCGCGCTGTAGGCCTTCCAGGTCGTGCCGTTGGTGGAGTACTGGATCGTGAAGCCGGTGGTGGTGGCCTGGGTCGTGCCCGAGCCCGCCACACCGAGCAGGATCGGCGCACCCTGCGAGCCGTCGACCTTGAACATCGCCCAGGTCGAGCCTTCGTTCACCGGGCCGTAGCCGGTCACGGTGACCGCGAGGTCGTTGTCCAGCGTGCCGGTGTTGTCGACCGCGCCGGTGATGTTGTCCGGGTACTTGCTGCCCGTACCGTCGTCGACGATGACGATGGTGCCGCTGACAGTCTGGCCGCCCGTGGTGGTCGCCAGCACACCCAGGGTCTCGGGGCCCTCGTAGACGGCGTCGTCCTTGATCGCGACGCGCACCAGCAGGGAGGTGCCGGTGAGGGTGACCCACTCGCCGGTGGTGTACTTCACCCAGCCCGCGCCGTTGTAGACCTCGACTTCGGTCGTGCCGCTGTTGTTGGTGAGCAGGCCATGGTCCGCATCGACGGCGGAGCCGTTGACGAGACTGAGCTGGACCTTCTGGCCCGCGGCGCCGGTGACCTTGAGCACGCCGTAGGGCGAGTCCTCGTTCACCACGATGCCGTTGAGGGTGGCGTCGTTGGGGTCGGTGATGGTGAGCGGGCGGTCGTCGTCCAGGGGGTCGGTGAAGTTGGACGGCGTCAGGCTGGTCGCGTCCTCCAGGTAGATGTCACCCTGGCCGTCGTCCCTGATCGTCCCGGTGCCGTTGTGGGCCGTCGCGGCCTGGTTCCTGGCGGTCAGCGTGAGGGTTTCCGAGCCTTCGTCGAGCTTGTCCTGCAGCACCGCCAGGCGCACCGGGGTGGTGGCCGAGGGCAGCTTGAAGAAGCTGCCGGCGGTGTAATTCACCCAGCCGGTGACAGCGCCGGCGTAGTACTGCAGCTTGGGCAGCGCGTCGAGGCCGAGGGTGGCGGAAACGCCCGCGACGGAGAGCTGGACATACTGCCCCTGGACACCCGCCACCGTGAACATCAGGTACGGCGAGGCCTCGTTGACGGTGGAGCCGGTGACCGTCAGGGGCCGGTTGTCCGCGTCGACCGTGAGGGTCACGGTGTCGAGGTCGGTGAGGCCGCCGGAATCGCGGGTCTGGATCCGCAGCTGGTCGTTGCCGCTGAACAGGTCGTTGGCGGTGTATTGCAGCGTGGCCAGGACGGCGTTGAGGTTGTCCTTGTCGGTGCCGGTCAGGGTCAGCGTGCCGGTGCCCGAGCCGCTGACCGTGACGCCGGTGCCAGCGGTGGCGGCCAGGGTGCCGTGGGACACGCTCAGGACCACGGTGGACAGGCTGTTCTCGACGTCGGCCACGGTGATGGCGTTGCCGTTGCCGCTGTTGAACGCGAGCGTCGTGGTGAAGGCCGTGGTGGGCGTGGCGTTCAGCACCTGCGTGGCCGGCACGGTATTCACCGGCGGGTCGTTCACCGGGGTCACGTTGACCGTGGTGGTGTAGGCCGAGGCGCTGTAGGTGGTGCCGTCATGCACCTTGAAGCCGAAGGTGGTGTAGGCGGTGCCGTTCTCGTTGGCGTCCGGCACGAAGCGCAGCTTGCCGGCGGTGATGTCGGCGGCGGTGAACTCGGCGTTGGCCAGGATGTCTTCCCAGCTGCTGGTGCCGCTGTTGTAGGCCTGCAGCTTGCCGTCGGCCGGCAGCGTCGTGACCTGGACCTTGGCCAGCGCGTCGCCATCGACATCGGCGAAGGTGCCGAAGTCGGAGAGGGCCAGGACGATGGGCGTGTCTTCCGGGGTGGTGACCAGGTCGACGCTGCCTCCGGGAGCATCCGTCGAAGCCGTGACGGTCGGCGCGTCGTTGGCGGGCTGGATGGTCAGGGACAGGGTGGCCGAGGCGCCCGAGGTGGCGAGCACATAGGTGGCCACCGGCACCGCGCCGGTGTAGTCGTCGACCGGGTTGAAGGTGAAGGAGCCGTTCGCGTTGATCGTCAGGACGCCAACGCCCGAGACGGTCAGGGAAGAGCCGGCGCTGGCCGACTGCCCGTTCCACTTGAACGAGGCGACAGCGCTGCCCGTGGGCATCGAGCCGTTCACCAGGTCGTTGGTGAGGACGCTGGTGGCGCCCGAGACATAGGTCCCGGAGTCTTCCGCCACCGTCACGGTGTCGTCGGCGAGGACGGCATTCGTCGTTCCGTTGACCGTGATGCGCAGGATGGCGGCGTCGGTGCAGGTGCCGTCGGACAGCGTGTAGGCGAAGGCCTCGACGTACGACTGGTTGTCGGTCAGCGCGTTGCTGGTCAGGGTGTACGTGTAGCCGCCGTTGGCAGCGAAGGTGAGCGTGCCGTACTTGCCGGTGAGGGTAGTGCCCGCAGTCGCGGTGAAGCTGAGAGATGCCCCGCTCCAGGACACAGCCTGGTCCAGGGTAACTGCCGTCACCTGGCCGCTGCCATCCGTGGTGATAGCCGTGACCTGACGGGTGGTGGTCCCGTCCGAGACGGACATCCCGGCGCTGATGGCACCCGTGATGGACGACACGTTAACCGTCGTCGAAGAGGGACTCACGGTGCCGGCATAAGCCGTGGTCTTGTAGTTGCCGGAGGCATCCGAGTTCGCGGAAAAACCGATGTACCGTGAAGCCCCGGTGGTGGCAAAGACCTTGCCTTGGTCGTTCGAAGCTAGGGCGTTGGGGTAGTTCAGGGTCACGTAGCCATTCGCGTCCTTGGCGGACACGGTGACGGGCTGCCCGGAAACCGTCAGCAGTACCGCGTCCGTTCCCAGGGTACGCGTGGTGGCGCTGTTGTCCGCATCCCAGAAAACGTAGTCCCCGACGCTCACCGAACTCGATGCCGCGACCTGGTACGAGGCATTGCCCTGCGAAGATCCAGTCGCCGCGGCGGTGGAGGACACCACGGTGAGGGTGGGCGAAGTGTCCGGGTCCGTGTCGTTGGTGATCACGTTGCCCGTCGCCATCCCGTAGTTGCCGCCCGACAGGGCCCGCTCCTGCAGGGAGTCGACATCGTCCACCGCATCCGGCGCATCGTTCGAGCCCTTGATGACGGCCGTCAGGGTGGCCGTCGCCGTGCTGCTGCCGTCGGACACGGTGTACGAGAAGGTCTCGGTCAGCAGGTCGCCCGCGCGAAGCTTCTGGACCGTGGTGTTCGTGTTGGCGGGCAGGTAGATATAGGACCCGTCCGCCCCGATGCGCAGCGAGCCATACAGGCCCGTCACGGTCGCATAGTTGGAGACCGAGGTGCTTCCCGCGGTGACAGCCTTCGAATCGTTGGCCGCAATGCTGGCCGCGGCGGTCACCGTCAGCGTGGTGCCGGTGTCGACGTCGGTGTCGTTCGTGCGCACGTTGCCGGACTGGTTGGAGCCGGCGTTCGTGAGCGTGGCGCCCGACTGGTCGGTGCCGGTGACGTGGCAGCCCGACTCCACGGCGAAGGCGGCATAGGTGCCGCCGGAGATGGTGTTGTCGTTGTTGGCAACCGGCGCATCGTTCACCGGGGTGACGTTGACCGTCACGGTGTAGGAGGAGGCGCTGTAGGTGGTGCCGTCGCTCACCTTGAAAGTGAAGGTCGCGTACGGGCTGCCGTTCTCGTTGGCGTCCGGCACGAAGCGCAGCTTGCCGGCAGTGATGTTCGCGGCGGTCACTTCCAGGCCCGTCGCCGAGACGTTGGTGAAGCCCGAGCCGCTGTCGTACTGCAGGCGGCCGTCGGTGGGCAGGCCGGTGATCTGGAGCTTGACCAGGGCGTCGCCGTCGACATCGGCGAAGGTGCCGAAGTCCGACAGGGCCAGGACGATGGGCGTGTCTTCCGGCGTGGTGACGAGGTCCGCGCTGCCGGCCGGCGCGCCGGCCGCGGCGGTCACCGTGGGCGCATCGTTCACCGGCGTGATGGACAGCGACAGCGTGGCGCTGGACGTCAGGCCCCAGGGGTCGGCCACCGTGTACGTGAACACCGGCACCGGGCCGGTGTAGTTCGCCTCCGGGGTAAACGTCCAGGTGCCATTGGAGGCCAGGGTGAAGCTGCCGACGCCGGAGATGCTGGCCGAGCCGGCCGTGGAGGTGGTCACGGTCACGGAGTTGGTCGTGCCGTTCACCGTGTAGGTGAAGCCGGTGACGACCAGCGTGTCGCCATTGGCGTCCGTGTCGTTGGTCAGCACGCTGCCGGTGGCGTTCACCGCGTCTTCGTTGAGGGTGGCCGTATCGTTCTTCGCCACCGGCCCGGAGTTGACCGGGATCAGCGAGTTCAGCGCCGTGTCCACCCGGTCCGACGAGGAGCCGATGCTGCCCGAGCTGAAGGCGCTCTCCTTGCCCGGCACCGCCAGGATGTAGCCCGTGTTCTGCGCGGTGTTGCCGTCGGCGTCCGCGTTGCCGTCGGCCTGCGCCAGCGCCAGCGAGGTGAAGTCGCTGTCGGTCCACATGTAGAAGCCGACGACCTGGCCGCCCACCTTGATCGGCCGGCTGATCCAGCCGTAGACCGGCTGGGCCAGGCCCGGGATGGTCAGGGTGGCCGAGACGTCGTTGCCGGTGAAGGTGCGGCTGGTGGTGCCGTCCACGATCGTGCCGTCCGCCGCGCTGAACAGCGGCGTGGCGTAGTTGAACGTGTGGTTGTTGCTTTCCTTGTCCGCCGTGTTGGTGACCTGCCAGACCTGGCTGAAGGTGAAGCTGGCGAGCTGGTGGTCCCAGGCCGCCAGCACCGGCGCCGCGAACGGCACCTGGGGCGCGCCCTCACCTTCGCCGTCCAGGCGCCAGAGCCGCTCCTCGCCCACCCGGCCCAGCGGGCGGTCGCTCGCGAAGACCTGCGCCCCGGTCAGGCGCGCCAGGGTGCGCACCAGCGCCGAGCCCTGCC
Organism: Ramlibacter sp. GCM10027632; assembly: GCF_042675325.1. Taxonomy (NCBI): domain Bacteria; kingdom Pseudomonadati; phylum Pseudomonadota; class Betaproteobacteria; order Burkholderiales; family Comamonadaceae; genus Ramlibacter; species Ramlibacter sp. GCM10027632. The sequence goes on from NZ_JBHTGW010000001.1 coordinate 272,707, forward strand.
CCACCGAGCAGGACCACAGCGCGATGCGGCGAACGTTCCAGCCGGCCACCAGGTGCGCCTGCGCGCGCAGGGCCGCGGCGTCGACCCAGTGCCCGCCGAGGCGGAAACCTTCGCGGCGGCCGTGGGCGACGATGTGCAGGACATCGACCGACTCCCCCGCCAGCGCCAGGCTGATCGCGCGCACCGGGTCCGCGACCTCCCCCACCCGCAGCACGGGCGCCTGGGCGCCCTCCAGCAGCCTGCCGATGTCGGTGGCCAGGCCGTCGGCAAGGATCAACTCGCGCGCGTGTTCAGGCATCAGCGCGGACCGTGAGGCGGGACGCGGGGTGGAGGACGTAGCGTGCGGGTACAGGCTGTTCATGGAGGAGGCTTTCTGTTCAGGCTGTGGAATCAGGTTTTCTTGATGAAATAGAGCGCCTTGGCATAGGCCCCGGCGGGCCCGCGCAGGGTCAGGGTCAGGCGGGCCTTGTCGGAGGCCAGGCTGCCGATGCCCTCGAGGAGCTTGGCGACACCGTCGATGCAGGTCTCGCTGACCTTGGCGTCGTAGACGAAGCTGTTCGGGCGGACCACCACGTAGCCCGCGTAGGTGCAGCCGGTGGTGCTGCTGCCGGTCAAGACACCCTGGGCATCGATGGCGTAGCTGAGGGTGACCAGGTCGGCGCCGAGCTGCGAGGTCCACGCACCGGTGACTTCGCCCTGCACCGCCAGCGGCTGCGCCGCGCTGCGCGTCATGCTGGTTCCATCGGCAAAGGCCAGGCGGGTGGCGCCGTCGACGATCGTCGCCGTGCCGTCCCAGGACGCGGCCGAGGTGGTCTGGGTCGCCGAATCGAGGGTGTAGCGGGTGCCCGAGGCACGGACCTTGCCGTCCGCGGCGACGGTGCCTTCCAGGTACGCCAGGTAGCTGCCATCACGCGCCAGCAGCCAGATCGGCGAGGCCGACTGGCCTGCAGCCGGCGCCAGCCACTTGGCATCCCAGTTGGCGGCGGCGTTCTCCCAACGCCCCTGCATGTCCTGCACCGAACTGGCCGCCTTGGTGGCCGGCGCAGCAGCGCCGCCGCCGCCGCCCCCGCAGGCCGCCAGGAGGCCAGCCAGGGCCAGGGCCGCCAGGGCGCGGGTCCCGCGAATCGTCTTAGTTTCAACCATACACATTAGTTTCATTTTGACACACAAGTCGGAAAATTCGCAGGTCAGAACCAGCCATGGCCCTCGGGCATGGCGGCCGGCGTTCCCATGAGGGACAGCGGCAGGGAACCGACGGCGCCCGGGTCGACCACGACGCCGTTGGCCACGCCGTCGGCATCGAACTCGCCGCCGTCCTGGACGCGGAAGTCGATGCGCAGCTTGTCGCCCTCGCGCACGATGGCGCCGCCGTAGGCCGCGCTCGCCAGGTTGGTCCAGACGCCCGCGGCGTTCTGCTTCCAGTAGCCGTTGAAGCTCAGGGTGGCATCGACGTACAGGCTGTAGCTGCTCGTCGCGCCGCCGACCGGCACCGTGGACTTGAAGGCGATCAGGCCCATCGGCATGGAGACCGGCTGCGGCAGGCCCGCCGGCGCGTCCAGCTGCTGGATGTCGGTGATCTGGGTCATCTCCGAGGCGCCCACCTTGCCGCTGACGGAGGCCGCCACCAGCGTGATGTAGGTCTGCGCGGTGCCTGCGCCTGCGGTGCTCGGCGTCGACGTGACCTTGAGCGGGACGGACACCACGGCGCTTTGCTGCGAATCGGCGATGCCGTCGCCGTTGCCGTCGCCGGCCACGGTCGCGCCGCCCGACGTGCCACTGGGCAGCGAGGGGACGGCGTTCTCGAGGGTGGGCGTGACGTCGACCTTGACGCCCGGCGTGCCACCGGTGCCACCGGTGCCGCCCGTGCCGCCCGTGCCGCCCGTGCCACCCGTGCCACCCGTGCCACCCGTGCCACCCGTGCCACCCGTGCCACCCGTGCCACCCGTGCCACCCGTGCCACCCGTGCCACCCGTGCCACCCGTGCCACCCGTGCCACCCGTGCCACCCGTGCCGCCCGTGCCGCCCGTGCCGCCCGTGCCGCCCGTGCCGCCACCGCCGGTGGCGGGGGCCGGGGTCAGGACGACCACGCTCTGGTTGCTGACCGTCGCCAGGTCGTTGCCGAACTCGTCCTGCAGCGCCAGCGCGTCGTTGGACGCGGTGGGATCCGTGTACCCCAGCGTCACCGTCGCGCCATTGGCGATGAACTGGCCCAGGGTCAGCGTCGCGGTCTTGGCCGTGGCATCCACGCTCACCGCCGTCACCGGCACGGCGGCGCCGTTGCTGGTGACCGTGAATCGGCTGGTCGCGGGCAGGTTCGTCGCGTCGAGCCGGCTCGTGTCCGACAGGTACACGGTCATCGAGGTGCCGTTGACCGTGGCCAGCGTCAGCGCCGGCGGGGTGTTCTCGTTCTCGCCCGGGCCCGTCGTCATGTTCTGGACCAGCACCTGCAGCGGGGCCTCGTCAACGAGGTTGAGGCTGTTGGTCGCGCGCACGATCACGCGGTAGCTGTTGTTGGCGCCCTGGTCCAGCGGGCTCTCGTAGTCCGGTGCGGCAATGAACTTCAGCAGGCCGGTCTGGGCGTTGATCGTGAACTTGGCACTGTCCTCGTTGTCCGCCGTGTTGGCCGTGCTGATGCTGTAGGTCACAGCCAGCTGGCCCGGGTCCAGCGCGACGAAGAAGCCCACGTCGGTGCTGTTCTCGTTCACGGACACCTGGGTCGCGCTGTTCTGGATCACGGGCGCGGCCGAGGCGGTCAGGTCGACGAGCACGGTGGCCGGCGCCGAGGTGCCGCCGTCGCCATCGCTCAGCGTGAAGCTGACCGCGCGGCTGGCCCGGCTCGGCACGGTCTCGCCATTGGAGAACTCGATCGCGCTGACCAGCGCCGCCACCCGGGCCGGGGTGGCATCCGCGTTGAGCGAGACGACCAGGTCGTCCGCGCCGGTGCCGCCGCTGAAGGTGCCGATCGCGGTCGTGCCGACCTTGACCGTGTTGCCGCTCACGTTCACCTGGCCGGCGCCCGTGCCCACGTGGCGGATCGACAGGCTGTCCTTGGCCGCGTTCTTGTTCAGGGTGATCGAGACCCGCAGCGAGCCGCCGCTGAAGTCCGTGGAGTCGCTGTCGGTCACCGACGCGAAGGTCGTGCCCTGGTCCAGCAGCATCTTCACGTTCGGCGTCGGATACGTGAGCAGGTCGCTCACCACGTCCGCGCCGCTCGTGGTGGACAGGCCGCCGATCGCCGGCGCGTCGTTCACCTCGGTCTTGCCGACGGTGAAGGCCACGGCGGACGTCTGCAGCAGGCCGTCGCCGAGCTTCAACGAGAAGGTGTCGCCCGCCTCGGAGCCGCCATGGCGGTAGCGGATCAGGCCCGAGCTCAGGTCGGCCCAGGTGAACTGGCCGCTGGCGGCGATGGCCTCGCCGTCGTCGAGCACCGCGTCGCCGTCGGCGTCGCGGTACAGGGTGCCCGCGGCGGGCGCCGCGGTGACGGTGAAGACATGCGAGCCGGTCAGCCCGTCGTTGTCCACCGCGCGCACCATGGCGCTGGCGCCGCCGGTGAGGGTGATGGAGCCGCCCTCGGCCACGGTGACGGTGCCGGCCGTGAGCGACGGCGCCTCGTTGATGTTGACGACGGTGGCGGTCGGCAGGCTGTCCACGGATTCGGCCGTGGTGCCCTGGTCGGTGTAGCTCACCGTCACGGTCAGCTGCTTGCCGATGTCCGCACGCTGCACGGTGTAAGTGGAGGCGGTGGCGCCGCCGAGGGCGACGCCGTCGGCCTTCCACTGGTAGCTCAGAGAACCCGGCAGGCCGTCGGCATCGGTGAGGCTGGCGACACTGGCCGTCAGCACCTCGCCGCGGCCGGCGGTGCCGGTGATCACCGGCAGGCCGACCGGGCCGTCGTTCACGTTGGTGACGGTGAAGGCGTGCGAGCTGGTGGTCGAGCCGATGCCGTCGGAGACCTTGACCGACAGCGTGTTGGTCGTCGGCTGGCTGCCGTTGTGGCGGATCTTGAGCAGGCCGTTGGCGATGTCCTGCTGGCTGAACGACTCGCCGACCGCGATCGCCTCGCCGGCGTTGACCACGCCATTGAGGTTGATGTCGCGGAACAGGGTCGCATCGGTCAGGCCGGTCAGCGTGAACTTCAGCGTGGAAGCGGCGCTCTCGGAGTCGCTGGCATTCAGCATCGCGGTGGTGACCTGGACCAGGCCGCCTTCCGCGATGGTGAAGCCGGTGTGGGTCACCGTGGGCAGCGCGGCGTTGGCCGGCTGCGCCAGCTCGGTGGCCGTGCCGCTGACGCCCGTCACCGCGATGGCGGAGCCCGTGGTCGGGGTCACGCTGGTGAAGGACACCGTGCGGTCGCCGGCATGCGGCGTGCCCGAGGTGTTGTCGTAGGTCAGGCTGTTCACCACAGCCTCGGCCACGGCTTCGGCCAGGACCGTCGCGGGCGCCGCGGGCGTCGCGGTGACCGTGGCCACGCCGCCGACGACGGACACGGTATAGACCACGCCCGTCGTGGCATCGGTCACCGTCGTGCCGTCAACCAGCGCCACGGTGGTGGCGCCGAACTTCAGCACTTCGCTGCTGCCGTCCTGCACGCCGCTGACCGTGAAGCTCAGGGCGTTGGCGCCGCCGGCGGGGATGGCCGCATTGGCCGCGGTGATGTCGCTGGCGCTGAACGGGTCGGTGCCGGCGTTGCCGTAGGAGGTGGTGCTGTCCGCGTCGGTGATCGGCGTGGCCGTGGGGGTGGTGGACGAACCGGTCAGCACGCCCACGCCGTCCAGGGAGATGGACTTGCTGGCCGCGGCCGGCGGCTCGGCGTTGTTGACGTAGGTGACGCCGTCGACCAGGGCCACGGCCTGGGCTTCGGTGAAGCCCGGGGCCGCCTTGCTGGCGGTGACGGTGGCCACGCCGCCGGTGACGGTGACGGTGTAGGTCACGCCGTCGATCACGGTGATGCCCGCCACCAGAGGGATGTCCTGGCCGTTGACCTTGAGCACCTCGCTCGCGCCATCGGCGACACCGCTGACGCTGAAGGTCAGGCTGCCCACCGTGCTGCCCGTGGGCACCGCGGTGTCCAGCTTGGCGAGGGCGGAGGCGCCGAAGGCGTCCACCGCCGGCTTCACGTTGACCACGCCGTCGAGGTTGACGGCGACGGTGGAGCCCGGCGTACCGGAGTCCGACATGCTGGTGAATTCCACCGAACGCTGGCCCGGGGTGGGCGGGACATGGAGGTTGGCGTAGGCCACGCTCTCCAGGGCCGCCTGCAGGGTGGCGGCGGTCAGGTCGGTGGCGTAGGTGGCGGTCACCGTGGCGATGCCGTTCACATCGACGGTGACGGTGTAGGTCACGCCGTTGGCGGCGTCGGTCACGGTCGTGCCGTTCACGAGCGGCACCGACTTGCCGCCGATCTTCAGCACTTCGTCCGCGCCGTCACGCACCGGGCCGGCGGTGAAGGTCAGGCGGTCGATGCCTTCGCTGGCGGGCATGCTCACCGCGACATCGGTGAACAGCGGCTGCGAGCCATCGGTGCTGCTGGTCACCGTGGCGCCGGCCGCGACATCGGTCACCGGGTCGGCCGGCGTGGCCGTCACGGTGCCTTGCTGGATCGGGGTCTGCGGCAGGGTGGTGCCGGAGCCGCTGTAGTTGCTGGTGCTGGTCAGCTCCACCACGCGCGGGCCGGCCGTCGGCGTGCCCGAGGTGTTGGTGTAGGTGACGCCGTCGATCAGGGCCGCGGCGTCCGAGGCGGTCCAGCCCGGGGCGGTGGTATCGGCCACGGTGACGGTCGCCTTGCCATCGGCATCCACGGTCACGGTGTAGGTGACGCCGCCCGCGGTGACGGTCGTGCCGTTGACCAGGGCCAGCGTCTGGCCGTTGATGGTCAGCTTCTCGCCCGTGTCCTTGATGCCCGACACCGTGAAGGTGAACGACTGCACGGTCTCGCCCGCCGGCACGTTCATGCTCACGCCGCTGAACACGTCGGTCGCCGTGGTGCTGGTGCCGCTGACGGCGCCGCGCACGCTCGAGGCCGGCACGATGGTGATGTCGAAGCCGCGGCTCAGGGGCGTGGCGATCACGCCGTCGGTGACGGTGAAGCTGAAGCTGTCGGCGCCGGTGCTGGTGCCCGCGGCCTGGAACTTGAGCTTGCCGGCGGCCAGTTCGGCCTGGGTGAAGGTGCTGCGCAGCGCCCCACCCTGCAGCGGGGCGCCGGAGGCCACCAGCTTCTCGCCGAAGTCGATGCTGCCGTTGCCGTTGCTGTCGATGAACAGGTCGCCCTTGGCAGGCGCGGTGGCCAGCGTGTAGGCCAGCTTGGCGGTCGCGGCCGCGCCGTCGCCGTCGGTGGCGCCCATGAGCGTGGAGCTGATGAGGCCGGTGGCGCCGTCGATGACCGACAGCGCAAAGGGCGCGGTGTTCAGCGTCGGCGCGGTATTGACCGGCGTCACGGGCACGGTGCGGGCCAGGGCCAGCGTGGCGGTGTTGACGTTCGGCGCGGTGCTGCTGCCGCTGTCGGTGACCGAGGCCAGGGTGATGACGCGGGCGTTGGCGGCCGGGTCGGTGCTGGCGTTGGTGTAGGCCAGGCTTTCCAGCAGGCCCTTCCACGCCGCGGTGGACTGGGTGCTGGCCAGCGTGACGGTGGCCACGTCGCCGCTCACGGTCACGGTGCGGACCACGGTGTAGGTGGAGCCGCCCACGGTCACCGTGAGGTTGCCGGAGCCGGTGGCCACGAGGTCGACCGCGACGGCCGTGCTGCCCAGGAGCAGCTTCTCGTCGGCGCCGTTCTTCACGCCGGACACCGTGAGGGTGGCCTGGGCGATGGACTGCGCCGCGCCGCTGGTGTCGCCGGTGGACACGGTGACCGCGCTGAACACCGGGGCGGCCGCGCCGCCCTCGGTGAAGCCGCCGGTGGCGGCCGTGGCGGTCACGACCGGTGCGTCATTCACCGGGTTGAGGGTGATGTTCAGCGTGGCGCGGACCGGCAGGGCGCCGTCCTGGCCGCCATCGGCCAGGTCCAGGCCCAGGGCGTAGGACGACTTCGACACCGTCACCAGGTAGGTGCCGGCGGTGCCGGTCGCGGTCACGGCGTAGACCGTGCCGCCGGCGGTGATGCTGCCGGGGACCAGCGGGATGTCCTGGCCGCCGATGTGCAGCACTTCGGAGAGGCCGTCACGGACACCCTCGACCTGGAACTTCAGGGTCTTGTAGTCGTCGGCGCCGAGGGCGGTCAGGGTGGTGCTGGCAAACAGCGTGGAGACCACCGCCAGGTCGGTCACGTTGGCCACCGTGCCCAGGGACACGGCCGAGCCTTCGGTGCCCGAGTGGTTCCAGGGGGTCGCCTCGACCAGGGTCACCTTGCGCAGGCCGGCGCCCGGCACCGTGGCGGTACTGGCATCGGTACCCAGCTTGTTCTCGAACGACATCGCCTGCACCAGGGCCTGCGCGTCGGCCTGGCTGAAGCCGGCGAAGACGCGGTCGGCGCCCGACTGCGAGAGCTTGACGCGGCCCGCCAGCAGCTCGGCATGCGTGAAGCTGGAGCCCACGGCCAGGGCTTCGCCCGGGTCGACGTTGCCGTCGCCGTTGGCGTCGACAAAGACGGTCAGGCCGGCAGCGGGCAGCGTAGTGACCGCGTAGGTCAGGGTGGTGACATCGTTGTCGATGTCGGCCGGGTTGAAGTCGTTGCCGGCGCCTCCCGTAATGACGTAGACCCCGCCCTCGTCCATCGTGGCCTTGAAGTCGCCGCCCAGGGTCGGCGCGTCGTTCACCGGGATGATGTTGATGGTGGTGTTCGCGGACACGCCGGACAGCCCGCTGGTGTCCTCCACCGTCACGCTCAGCACGCGCGGCGTGACATTCGGGTTCTCGCTGGTGTTCAGGTACTGCACCGCGCGCAGGGCCAGCTGCATGTCGGCAGCCTTCACGCCGGCGCCGGTGTTGATGGCCGCCAGGGTGATGGTGTGCTGGTCACCGCTCACCGTGGCGGTGATGCCGCGCCCCAGGAGCGCCGTGGTGTAGGCCGGGTTGAGGCGCAGCTGGTCCGCGGTGCCGTCGACCGGGTTGGTGAGCACCGCGACCACGCGGCGCACGTTGACCTCCTGGTTGTCCAGGCTGGCGGAGGCGGCGGCGATCTCGACGCCGTTGGCATTGCCCTCGGTAAAGCTGGTGGTGTAGTCGCGGCCGTTGGCCAGCACGCCGTTCAGGTCCACCTCGGTGGTCCAGATGTTCTGGATGGTGGCCGTGGCGGTGGGCACCGTATTGGTCGCGAAGCTGCGGAAAGTCAGCGCGTCGGTCGTGGCCACGTTCAGCGCGGCGCTCGCGGTGACGGTGGTGCCGGACGCGGCATGGCTGATCGCCGTGATCGTCTTGCCGGTGTCCGTGCCGCCAATGAAGATGTGCTGGCCGACCTTCAGGGTGAGGTCGATGGCGTTCAGGGCCAGCGAGGTGCCGCCGCTCACCGCGGAGGTCACGTTGCGCGTCGCCGAGCTGCCGGTCTCGGTCAGCGGCAGCGTGGTCTCGAAGGACACCTGGGCGCCGGCCGAGAGGCCGTGGGCGGCGGTGGTGGTCACCGTGGTGACGCCGCCCGTCGTGTTGACCGCGCTGACCGTGGCCACCACGCTGCCGCCCACGACGATCTTCTGGCCGGCCTGGATGGCGGCGTCGGCCACCTCCAGCGTCAGCGTGCTGCCGCTGCCGGTGGCGATGACGGCCGCGTCGGCCAGGGTGATGGTCGAGGTCGGCGTCAGCACCGGCATCGGGCTGCTGGTGACGTAGTGCTTGGAGTCCAGCACCTGGGCCACGGAGATGCCCGTGTCCACGCCGTCGATGATGATGCGCAGGCCGGGAGCCACGCTGGTGTTGGCGGCAGCGGCGATCAGCAGCGACTTGTTGGAGTCGGAGCGGTTCGCCGCGGAATCCGCCGTGTCCACCAGGCGCACGGTGACCTCGCGGTCGCCGCCGTAGGCGTTGGGGTTGGCGTTGAGGTAGCTGACGGACTTGATGATCGTCGCGTACTCGGCGTGGGTGCCGAGGCCGGAGACGGTGATCTCCGGCGTGCCGTTCCCCGTGATCGTGAAGCTGTGGCCACCCACGCTGTAGGTGTCGCCCAGCGAGGAGGTCAGGGTCTCGTAGATCGTGCCGAACTCGTTGTCCACGGCGCCACCGGACAGGCGGATCACGGCGGACTGGATGGTGTCGCCGGTGTCGGCGTCGAAGACCACCGCGTCGGTGTCGGCGATCTTGACGGCGTCGCCGCGCGGGCGGAACAGGACGGTGTAGCCGTAGCCCGCGTTGCCCGCCGTGCCGGCCGGGCCGTTCAGGTCCACCACCGGCGAGTCGTTCTGCGCGGTGATGGTCATGTTGATCGCCGGGAAGGTGACGAGGCCGTAGCCGTCGTCCACCGCCACGTTGATCGTGGTCGTGCCCTCGTCGTTGGGCGCGGTGATGTACTGGATGCGGTCGGCGCCCAGCCAGTCCTGGATGGCGGCCATGGAGCCGGTCAGGACGAGCTTGGCGGTGCCGTTGCCGGTCACCGTGATGGCGTTGACGCCCGTGCCGGCGGGAAGCACCGGCACCTTGAGGTGGCCTTCCGCGACCGAGAACACCACCTTGAAGTTGGTGTTGACGCCGCTGGTGCGCTGGGCCGTGTCGCCCATGTCGGGGTCGGTGAAGACCAGCGCGCCGGTGGGCAGGAAGGTGGCCACGTCCTCCAGCACCACGGGGGTGAAGCGGTCGAAGCCGGTCACCGTCGGCTTGTCGTTCGCGCCGTTGATGGTGAAGGTCAGCGTGGCGGTGTCGGTGAGGTAGGCCGGGCGGCCGTCGCTGAGTTCGTAGTTGAATTCCTCGGTCAGGGTCTGGCCGACGGCGAGGGCCTGCACGTCGGCATTGGCCTGGTCCAGGGTGTAGGTGTACTGGCCATTGGCCTGCACCACCAGGGTGCCGTACTTGCCAGCGAGGGTGTACTCGCGGGTGTCGGTGAGCACGCCGCCCGGGTAGCTCAGGCTACCGGTGACGGTGGCCTGCTCGCCCACGCCTTCGGTGCTCCCCAGCATGACGGCGGACACCGCGAACTCGGCGCGGCCGTTGACGTTCACGTCGGTGTCGTTGGTCAGCACGTTGCCGCTGGACGTGGCGGTGCCGACGGTGGCGTTGGCGATGCCGGAGTTCTCGGTCAGCGGGTTGCCGGTGTCGTTGACGGCCACGGGCGCGGTGGGGGCGAGCTCCATCGGGTTGCCGCTGTTGACGGCTTGGGTGATGGATTCGCTGAAGCCCTGGGCGTCGGTGTACGAGACGACGACGGTGATGAACTTGCCGCCGTCGTCGGGAGTCAGCGTGTAGTTGGCGGAGGTGGCGCCGGAGATCGCGGTGCTGACCGAAGGCGTGAAGCCGGTGGACGTGCCGCGGTGCCACTGGTAGTTGAACGAGGCGCCCGAGATGCCGTTGGCGTCGCTCACCTGCGCGAACAGGTTGTCGCCCGGGGCGGGGTAGCCCAGGATGGTGACGGTACCAGCCACGTTGTTGGCGGCGACGGTGAGGGCGTTGGTGGTCAGGGTCTCGACGTTGCCCTGGTTGTCGTCATAGAACGCCAGCGCGCGCACCTGGCCGGTGGCCTCGGCCTGGGTCAGCGTAAGGGTGTTGCCGGCGGTGCCGCGGGCGCCCGGAACGTTGGTCCAGGTGGTGCCGGAGTCGTTCGACACCTGCCACTGGTACTGCACGTTGCCGGCGGTGACGCCGTTGGCGTCGGTGACGGTGGCCGTGACCACGTCGCCGACGGTGGTGCCGGAAGGCGCGTTATCCGTGGTGACGGCGAGCGTGGCCGAGCCGGCGGTGTTGGCCGGGACGTTGGTGAAGTTGAAGGTGAAGCTGGTCGACGCCGTCGTGGTGTCGGCCGAAGTGCCGGTGACGCGGACCTGAAGGAACGGCAGGGTGTCGAGCGGGGTGCCGCTGATCTTGCGGGTCGCGGAGTCGAACGTCAGGCCGGTGCCATGGGTGGCATCGTCCAGCGCCACCCAGGTGGTGCCGTTGTCGTAGCTCCACTCGGCGGCATAGGTCACCGCCTCGCCATCGGCGTCGGTGAAGGTGTTGGCGGGGATGGTGAAGTCCACCGCGCTGCGGGCGTTGACGGTCTGGTCCGGGATGCGGTTGGCCAGGACCAGGGGGTCGTTGGAGCCGGTGACGTCGAGCGTGAAGGACTGCGTGGCGGTCAGCCCGCCGGTGGTGGCCGTGACCAGGACCGCAACGCTCGATGCCCCCGCCGGCGGATTGCCGCTGAAGGTCTGCGTGACGGGATCGAAGGTCAGCCAGGACGGCAGCGGCGTGGTGCCGTCCGCCAGCGTTGCCGTGTAGGTCGGCACCTGGCCGCTGATGGCGAAGGCATCCGGCGGCACGGTGTAGCTGAAGGAGCCGGCGCCGCTGCCGAAGGTCACGTGGCCACCGGTGCCGGGAGTCGTGCCGGCGGTCAGGCTCGTCACCGGGGCACCGGTGTAGACCTGCAGGCCGAACAACAGCTCGGTGCTGGCGTTGGCCGAATCGGTCGCAACCAACTTGATGGTCTTGTTGAAGGTGCTTCCGTCACCGCTGAAGGTGCGTGTGGCAGGATCGAAACTGATCGAGGTGCCAGACGTCGACAGCAGCGTTGCTCCGTCATAGGCGGAGTAGGTCAGCGCCCCGCCCTCGGGGTCGGTGAAAGTGCCCGCCGGGACTTGGTAAGTCCATGCGCCATCGGTCGTAACGACGGTGAGCCCACCCAGCTGCGTGCCATTGAGCGTGAAACCAGCGTCCGTGATGTTTGCCTGGTTGCTGTAATCGGTCGCAGTGAAGGTGACCTTGGCGCCGGCACTCGTGACCGTGTAGCCCGTGTAGGCCGCCCCAGCAATGGAAAAAGCGACTTCTTCAGGGGTAGCGGTATCGCCCGGCGTTGCTGCCGCAACAGTAACGGGAACGGTTGCGCCTGCCGCCGGCAGGGCAACGTCGATGATCATGCCGTCTGCTACGCCGGTGGAGAACGTCACCTCGGTCGTTTCGTGCTGCGCCGCCTTGATCTGGTAGGCGATAGGGCTAGCCACTACGGGCGCGCGGTTGCCCTGACCGGAGAACGTCACGTCAAACGCCTGGTCGACCGACGAAGTCCCGTCGCTGGCCGTGACCTTCAGGTGCAGGGTTTCATCCGCCGTCGGATCGCCGCTGAAGGTGCGGGTCGCGGGATTGAAGCTGAGCCAGCCAGGCAGCGCGCTGCCGTCCGCCTGCTTCGCCGTGTAGGTCAGCGCCGTGCCTTCCGCATCCCAGAACGCATTGGCGGGCACCTGGTACGTCCAGTTGCCGGTGGCGCTGAAGGTCTCATTCCCCAGCACGCCGCCCACCTTGGGTGCATCGTCCGTGCCCGTCAGGGAGACGGTCAGGGTCTGGGTGCTGCTGTAGCCGCCCGCATCGGTGGCCTTGAAGGTGAAGACCTCGGTCGCATTGGACGAGAGCTTGTTGACCGCCGCGTACTTGTTCGGCGCGTAGCTCCACGCGCCGGTGGAGGGCGTGAGCGTCAGCGTGCCGTAGGTGCCCGACTTGGTCACCGAGTCGCCGGACACGGTGCCGCCCAGGATGCCCAGGGTCACCGAGGCGGTGTTCTCGGGGTTGGTGGCGCTCAGCGTGCCGGTGAGCGCGGTGTAGCTGGTGTCATAGGCCGCCGTGTCGGCGACGGTCATCGTCTGGGCCGGGGTGACCGTGATCACCGGCAGGTCGCGGACCGACTGCACCGACAGCGTCATCGTCGCCGCCGCCGTGGCATCCGCGATGCCGTCATTGACCTTGTAGGTGAACGAGGCCGTGCCGTTGTAGTTGGCCACCGGGGTGAACACCAGCTGGCCCAGCGAGGCCTTCGGGATGACCTGGTCCACGGTGACGGCCGTGCCGCCCAGCGTGAGCACGCCCGCCGAGGCGGACGGCAGCGAGGTGATCTTCACGCTGACCAGGGTCGCGCCGAAGCCGGTGGAGCCGCCCGTGGTGTTGTCACGGTCGGTGAACGTGAACAGCGCCTCACGGAAGGTGAAGGCCGTGTCCTCGTTGAAGGTGACCGTATTGCCCGAGCTGGCCGGCGCGTCGTTCACCTGCGCCGCCGTGCCGGTGGTCAGGGTGAACAGCTTGTCGATCGTCGTACCGTCGCTCGACGTGGCCCGCACCGTGATCCGGTACTCCTTGCCCGCGTACTCCGGCGCCAGGTTGTCCACGTAGAAGGTGGTGCCACTGAGCTTCAGCCAGGTCGGCAGCGTGCTGGTGATGGACGTGTAGCTGCCGGACACCTTCTCCTGGATGCCGACGAAGCTGTAGCCGGTGACGTAATCGGCGCTGTCCGGGTCCTGCGCGCCGCGGGCGAAGTTGAAGGTCGAGCGGGAGGCGCTGGTCCAGGACTGGTCCGCCGGCGCGGACGTCCAGGTGATCGCGTCGTTCGCATACGTGCCGTAGACGTAGGTCGTGTACGTCGCCGACTTGTAGCGGCTGTAGGCGGAGTAGTAGTCGGGGTTGAGGTTGTCGCCCCGGCTGTAGTCCACGCCGTCGTTGACGGAGTAGGTGATGCTGCCCAGGTAGACCGTGCCCTTCCAATCGATGCGGTTGGGCGCGTTGAAGGTGGCGTAGTTCGCAGTCGCGTCGTCAACGGTGAACGAGGACGCGGAGATCACGCCGGCATACGCCTGGGTCGCATAGCCGCCAGTGAAGTAGCGCCAGGTGTTGGCCGCGTCGTAGTAGTCGTCCGCGACCAGCTTGGACACGTCGATCGTGCGGCTGGCGCCCTGGCCGATGAAGACGTTGCCGCCGGACAGCCCGATCGAGCTGTCATTGGACACGCGCCAGGGCGTGGCGTTGGCGTACGCACCCCAGTAGGTGTAGCCGCCCGCATCCGGGTCCCAGTTCGACACGTACCACGGCGAGCCGGGGATCGCGCCCGGCGAGCCGGTGAACGTGTACCAGATCGCTTCCCAGTCGCCGTTGTAGCCGCTGGCGTAGAGGTTGGAGACGTTGTACGAACTGACGTTGTTGGCCACGCCGTACTTCGAGCCCTTGCCGCCGCCGTCGGCGTCCCAGATCATCGTGTACTGGGTGCCTCGGTTGATGGCCCAGGGGTCCGTGCCCCCCGGGCTCGTGATCGACACGTTGGCCCACCAGCCCAGGTCGAAGCCGTAGTCGGCCGGCGCAAGCGACGTCGCCTCGACCGGGCCGGTGGCGCTTTCCAGCGACCAGTCACTGGTCGCCGTGGCACTGCCCGTCGCGTCGATCGACGCCGCCACATCCGCGCCGGTTCCGGCCGCCAGCGCCTGGATGAAGCGCTGGCCCGCATCGCCCGCCGCCACGTCACAGCCATACAGGAGGATGTCGGCATCGGCCGACAGGCTGGCGCCGATGGCGGCCAGCGTGGCGCTCTCGGCGGCCAGGGTGTCCGCGTTCACCAGGCTGCTGCCAAGCAGCAACGCACCCGGGCCGCCGTGCGAGACCACGTGGACCCCGGAGACATCCTGGCGCCCCTGCAGCGCCCGCTCGATCTGGACCAGGCCCGACTCCTGATCGTTGAGCATGATCACGTCGGTCGACGGATCGAGGCCCGCCATCAGCAGTTCAGGCGAAGGAACGCGGGAGTCGATGAAAAGGATGTTCTGTGCGGTCATGGAGGGGGCGGAGGCGTTGAGTCTGGGAATTCAGGGGGCGGTGGAGGCCGGCATCAGCGCCGGTGGTCGAACAGCCGGGTCGGGTCCGTGCGCCGGAAGGCCAGGCGCGAGTGCTGCTGGATCCGGGGGTCGGTGTGGAAGTCGGAGAGCAGCAGGCCGTTGAGGTACACGTCCACGCCCTCGGGGTGGCCGGGCACCACCAGGTGGCGGCGCAGGTAGCCCTCCTGGGTCAGGCCCATGCGCAGGGTCATGTCCTGGGCCTCGGGGTTGGTCGCGTAGACCATGCTGCACAGCTTGGCCAGGCGCAGCTCCTGGAAGGTCAGCATGAGGACCAGCTGGAAGGCCTCCATGCGCGCGCGGCCATCGGCCGCGTCACCCCGGAAGCCGAAGACCAGCTCGGCGCGGCGGTTGACGAAGTCCAGCGCCGCCAGCGTGGCCAGGCCGGCCACCTCGCCCGACGGGCTCTGCACGACCCAGTTGATCTGGCGGGCGGCCTCGACGGGCCGGCCCACGCGCTCGATGTACTCGCGCGCCGCGGCTTCCGGCGCCGGCAGGAAGGCGTTGTACTTGGCCCGGAACTCCGCGTCGCCCAGCATCTCGACCAGGGCCGGGGCATGGTGCTCGCGCGGGCGGGCCAGCACCACCCGGTCGCCCTTCACGTCCTGGTGCCACAGCGGGTGGTTGCGCAGCAGCGCGTTCTGCATCGGCAGGGGCAGGTGCTGCGCGCCCCCCAGCAGCCGGGCCGCGTAGTACAGGCCCCACCCCGCATCGGCATGCGAGCCGAAGCGCAGGCAGATCGAGGCGAACAGCTGCAGGGGCTGCGGCTGGTGCAGGGGCGAGTCCGGCTCGAGCACCTGCGCCTGCTGCAGCACGGTCAGGCAGGCGGCGGGCTTGCGGACGGCGACGGAGCGCAGCAATTCCCAGTCGGCCGCGTCGATGGCCTGCCGGGCCACCTCCATCGGGTTTTTCTGGAAAAAGGAAACAGGTTCAGGCGGGGCGGCGGTGATGACCATGAGACGTCCGGTGGGCCGGACGGCCCACTGAGTGGAAGCTCATGGATTGTCGAAATCGACAGTCCCCGCGAACTGTCAATTTATGATTTCAAAGTAGATAAAGACCCGGTATTAAGGCCTGAAGAAGTGAAGCCTTATTCACTCAATATTTCTCTTCCGAGAGGGCCTCGGAGAGCATGTAGCCCGATCCGTGCACGGTCTTCAGCGGCAGGTCCTCGGCGGTATGGTCGCGCACCTTGCGCCGCAGGCGCAGCACCAGGGCGTCGAGGTTCCGGTCGTCATAAACCGTCGCATCCTTGCCCAGCTGCTCGATCAGCTGGCGGCGCGTCAGGGCCTGCCCCTGGCGGGCATTGAGGGCCACCAGGAAGCGGTATTCCATGGCCGTGAGGCGCACCTCGGCCCCCCGCGGCGAGCGCAGCGACCAGCCGCCCAGCTGCAGGCTCCACGAGGGCGGCTCACAGACCCGGCGGGCCAGCGCCTCCAGGATCGCGAGGAGCTCCTCCATGCGGATCGGCTTGGTGACGTAGTGGTCCACGCCCCCGCGGTAGCCGTTGATGCGGTCGCGCGTGCTGTCGCGGGCGGTGAACATCACGATGCCGCACTTCGGGTGTTCCCGGCGAAGCTCCTCGGTGACCGAGGTGCCATCGCCATCGGGAAGCATGGCATCCACCACGACAATGTCGAAGGCGTCCGGCTTGAAGTACTGGTAGAACTGCCGGATCGAGCCGACCTCGACCACCTCGAATCCCCCCCGCTCCCGCAGGAAGGTAGCCACCTCTTCCCTAAGATCCTGCTCGTCGTCCAGCAATAGCACTTTGGTCATGTTGAGCAATCATGCCCATCGGGCGATTCCGATTCCTGATCAAATATGACGTTCCGGCTATTTTCAGTCACTTTTAATTGGCGTATAAGCCCGGCCCGCTGGTTCCTCGCGCTGGCCCTGGCCTGGCTGCCCGCGCTGGCCTTTGCGCAAAGCGAGCCGCTGCCCCCGCCCCTGCGGCTGGCCCAGGCCAAGAAGCTGGACCTCAAGCGGCATGCCCAGGTCCTCCGGGACAGCAGCGGCGCGCTCACGGCGGCCGAGGTCCTCCAGGCGCCGGCAGCGCAGTGGTCGAATCTCACCGGGGAACTGTCGGAGGGGTTCACGGCGAGCGCGATCTGGCTGCGCTTCCGCCTGGCGCGCGAGGCGGCGGACGACCCGACCAGCTGGTACCTGGCGTTGGGCCAGCCCCTGCTGATGGACGTTCGGCTCTACGCCATCGACCGCGAGGGACGGCCCCACGAGCGGCTGGGCACGACGCTTTCAGCCGAGGCCCGACGGGAGCTTGCCCTGCGCCAGCCCACCTTCCACATCCTCAAGCAGGACGAGGCGGCCGACCTGTACCTCCTGCGCATCAGCACTCAGACGGCCCTGAATTCCACGATCGAACTGCACCCGCAGGAATCCCTGCTGCTCCAGCATTCGCGGGAGAACTTCATCTGGGGCCTGATGTTCGGGGCCTATGCCTTCGTGGTCGTCTTCTACGCGTTCTACTGGACGTGGACCCGCGAACGCCTGCACCTGTGGTACCTGGGCTATGTCGGGATCAATTTCCTCGCCGCGCTCTTCACGAGCGGCTGGCCGATCCAGTACGTCGACGCGATGCCCAGCGGCACCTACGTCACCTGGCTCGGCATCTGGCTCGCCCTGTCGCTCACCTCCGGGATGTTCTTTTCCACCGAGTTCATCCGCCTGCCGGACCATGCGCCCAGGCTGTCCACGGCCCTGCGCTACATGGCGATGGCACTCACCGCCGTCGGGCTCGTCCTCGTGCTCGGCGGCCAGTACCGGACGATCGTGCCGGTCATGCAGCTGGTCTCGATCAGCGTGATCGCCCTCCTCCTGGTCCTCGCCCTGCGGCTCGCCCTGGCGGGCGACCGCGAATCGAGGATCTTCCTGGTCGCCTTCAGCCCCTTCTACCTGGGCGTGTGCTGGCGCTACCTGCGCAACATCGGCTGGATCGAGCCCACTTTCTGGAACGACAACAGCTACCAGATCGGCGCCTTCGCCCACATGATGGTCATGAGCGTGGCCATCTTCGCCGGGTACAACAAGCTGATGCGGGACAAGGATGCGGCCGAGACCCGGCTGCGGCTGGAAACGCAGTTGCGGGAGGACCAGGGCAAGTTCATCGACATGGTCTCGCATGAGTTCAAGACGCCCCTGAGCGTGGTCCAGGCCTCGGTCGACAACCTGCGCGCCCTGCATTCCGGCGAAGAGGGCCTGCTCAAGCGCCTGGACAAGATCGAGCGTGCCAACCACCGCATGTCCTCGCTGATCACCAGCTACCTCACCACCGAGCGGCTGCTGCTCGATGCCTGCAGCCCGGACCTGGGCTGGCACGACCTGGCGGCCGTGTGCCGGCTGGCCATCGACGACCTGCCCGAGCCCGAGCGGGGCCGGATCACGCTGGAGATCACCGCCCCGGCCCGGGTCATGTGCGACGCCGGGCTCCTGCGGATCGCGATCGGCAACCTCCTGCGCAACGCCTGCGACCACAGCCCCGAGGAGGAGCCGGTGACCTTGCGGCAGCACCAGGCGGACAACCAGCTGGTGATCCAGGTGCTGGACCAGGGCGAGGGCATCGCCGGCGACGACCGCGAGCACCTGTTCAAGCGGTATTTCCGGGGGCGCCACACGCACAAGCCCGCCGGCACGGGCCTGGGCCTCTACATCGCGCGGTCGATCGTGGACCGCCATCACGGCACCATCCGCGTGGAGGCCAACACGCCCCGGGGCAGCGTGTTCACCATCACCCTGCCCGCGTGAGGCGCGGCGCGGCCCGCCGCGCCGCCTTCAGCGGAAGAAGTCGACGATCAGGACCACCCGGTCCTGCGCCGACTCGTTGGCGGCGCTGTGCAGCTCGGTGTCGTCGAAGACCACCCCCTGCCCGGCCGTCCAGCTGTAGGACTCGCCGGCGACCTGAATCCAGGCGGGCTGGGGGCAGACCAGGCCCAGGTGGGAGCGCAGCACCTCCTGGGTGTAGCCCCGGTGCGGGTGGATGCGGCAGTTCGCCTTCAGCACCGAGAAGCCGGCAAGGAAGAGGCCCGGCACGCCCTCCAGGGCGCGGGTGGTCTCGGGGCAGGCGCCGGCCTCGGGAAGCCACTTGCCGAACTGGTACAGGCCGACGGTGTCCCAGCGCCCGTTGTGGAGGCCGGCCTCGTGCCAGGGCTTGCCGCGGTGGGCGATGGCCAGGTACTCGTCGCGGATCGCCTCCCACCGGGCCTCCAGGGGCTGCAGGAAGGGGAACTGGGCGTAGTCGCGGAAAACGGGCGGCACGGCGCGAGGCAGGCTGTCAGGCGGCATGCCAGGGCCCGCAGATGCCCGGGATGAACCGGGCCACGTAGGTCAGGCGCAGGTCGAACGAGGCGACGATCCGCTCGCGTGCCCCGGCGTGGCGGACGCTGTGCTCGTAGGGGCCGCCGTCCTTGAAGGCCAGGAGTTCGCCCGGCTTCCAGGCATGGGTTTCAGGGCCCACGGTGAGGCGGCAGCCCGGGTCGCACAGCAGCCCGAGGTGGATGCGCAGGTAATGGGGCGTCCAGCCCCGGTGGGGATGGATCACCGACCCGGGGCGCAGGCGGCTGACGAAGGCATTGCGCAGGACGCCCTCACGCTCCAGGGGCTCCACCAGCGCGGACAGCACCGGCAGGTGCTGGCGGATCCGGCGCATCGTGGCGGCCATGTCGATCGAGGCCGCATTCGGGAGGAAGTCATTGAACTCCCCCTCGTAGACCGAGACCGGGAAAGCCTCCCAGCCATTGCTGTAAAGCCCGTAATCGGGGAAGTCGTTGAAGGGCTTGTGCGACAGCGCGAGCTCGTTGAGCTCCATCAGGATGTCGGGGTAGCGCTGCTTGAGCGCCTGGCAGAAGGGGATGGCCTCCACCTCGGCGTTCCAGAAGGGGGGCTCCTGCGCGTGTGCGGGCGCTGCCACCTCGGGAAGATCATGGGTATTCATGCCGGCATGCATTGCGTCAGGTCCATCCGTGATTCTAGGAGTCGCGCCGGACAAGAAAAAACCCCAGGCAATCGCTTGCCTGGGGTCGGGTGCTTGGCGGAAACGGAGGGATTCGAACCCTCGATGCGGCTCTACACCGCATACTCCCTTAGCAGGGGAGCACCTTCGGCCTCTCGGTCACGTTTCCAGCAGACCGGCATTATGCCCGAAGAATGGCCTCTTCAGGCGGCGGGCTGGTCCAGATCGAACGCGCGGTGCAGCGCGCGCACGGCCAGCTCCATGTACTTCTCGTCGATCACGACCGAGGTCTTGATTTCCGAGGTCGAGATCATCTGGATGTTGATGCCCTCGTCGCTCAGCGAACGGAACATCTTGGAGGCGACGCCCACGTGGCTGCGCATGCCGATGCCGACGATGCTGACCTTGCAGATCTTGGTGTCGCCCTCGATGCGGTCCGTGCCCAGCGCGGGCAGCACCTTGGCCTTGAGCAGGTCGACGGTGCGCTGGTAGTCATTGCGGTGCACCGTGAAGCTGAAGTCGGTCTTGCCGTCCTTCGAGACGTTCTGGATGATGATGTCCACCTCGATGTTGGCCTCGGCCACGGCACCCAGGATGGAGAAGGCGATGCCGGGCTTGTCGGGCACGCCCAGGATCGAGATCTTGGCTTCGTCGCGGTTGAACGCGATGCCGGAAACGACGGCTTGTTCCATTTGTTCGTCTTCCTCAAAAGTGATCAAGGTGCCGGACTTGGCCTCTTCCTCGATCGGGATGTCCCAGGCGGTGAAGCTGGACAGCACGCGCAGCGGCACCTTGTACTTGCCGGCGAATTCCACCGAGCGGATCTGCAGCACCTTGGAGCCCATCGAGGCCATCTCGAGCATCTCCTCGAAGGAGACGGTGGAGAGGCGGCGGGCTTCCGGCACCACGCGCGGGTCGGTGGTGTAGACGCCGTCGACATCGGTGTAGATCAGGCATTCCGCGGCCTTCATCGCGGCGGCCACGGCCACGGCGGAGGTGTCGGAGCCGCCACGGCCCAGCGTCGTCACGTTGCCGGCCTCGTCCACGCCCTGGAAGCCGGTGATGACCACCACCTTGCCGGCGGCCAGGTCGGCGCGCACCTTCTGGTCGTCGATGGACTCGATGCGGGCCTTGGTGAAGGCGCTGTTGGTGCGGATCGGGACCTGCCAGCCGGAGTAGCTCACCGACTCGACGCCCTCGGCCTGCAGCGCGATGGCCAGCAGGCCCACCGAGACCTGCTCGCCGGTACAGGCCAGCTGGTCCAGTTCGCGCAGCAGCGCGTCGGAGGACTTGGCGGGAGAGAGCTCCTTGGCCAGGCCCAGCAGGCGGTTGGTCTCGCCGCTCATGGCGCTGGGCACCACCACCATCTGGTGGCCGGCCCGCGCCCACTTGGCCACGCGCTTGGCGACGTTGCGGATGCGCTCGGTGGAGCCCATCGACGTGCCGCCGTATTTGTGAACGATCAATGCCATGGGAAAAATGGGAGGTGGATCGCGCGCACAGTGCGCACCAGCGCGGTCCAGCGTCCCGCACGGCCAGGACGGGCGTCCTGCGCGAAGCCGACGATTATACCGTTGGGCTACACCGCGGCCTGGTAGGCCAGGCGATCCCCGGCCCGCAGCACGAAGCCGCTGGCCACCTTGAGGTGGATGCGGTGGCCGCGCGTGCGGCAGGCCGCCACCTGGTCCAGCAGGGCCTCGAGCTGGGCCGCACTGGGCGCCGCGCCATGGGCCACGCGCAGCCAGTGCCGCAGCAGGTTGGCCTGGCGCTCGCGGGACAGGCGCTGCAGCGACGCCAGGGCGGGCGGGCCGCCCATGGCCTGCAGGTCGTCGGCCGCCACCTGCGCCAGCAGCTGCTGGGCCTGCGCCGCATGGCGCGCCGAGCGCGCGAAGGTCTCGCGGAACTGCGGGAAGGCCGCCTCCAGCGCCGGCAGCAGTTCGTGGCGGATGCGGTTGCGGGTGAAGGCGGTGTCCGCGTTGGTGGGGTCGTCCACCCAGGGCACGCCCTCGGCCTGCAGCCACCGCCGCAGCTGCGGGCCGGGCACGGCCAGCAGCGGGCGCTCGAACGCCAGGCCCTCGCGCTCGAAACGCCGGGGCATGGCGGCCAGGCCCGGCAGGCCCGCGCCGCGGCTCAGGGCCAGCAGCAGGGTCTCGGCCTGGTCGTCGGCATGGTGCCCCAGCCACACGCAGGCGGCGCCGGCCTCGCGCGCGGCCCGGGCCAGCGCGGCGTAGCGGGCGCGGCGGGCGGCGTCCTCCGGGCTCTCGCCCGGGGCGTGGGCGGCCTGCACCCGCACCGTGGCCAGCGGCACGCCCAGGCGCCCGCACAGGGCCTCGCAATGGCGCTGGAAGCCGTCGGCCGCGGCCTGCAGGCCGTGGTGGATGTGGACCGCCCTCACCTGCCCCGGGAAGGCGCGCACCGCCAGCAGCAGCAGCGCCGTGGAGTCGGCGCCGCCGCTCAGGGCAACGGCGAGGGGAAGGGAGGGAGCCGGGCCGCGCAGCATCGCCTCGAGGGCGCCCTGCACGGCCGGCGGGGGATCAGCGTTCGGCCTTGGTGTCGGTGAAGCGGCCATAGCTTTGCAGCCGCTCGTAGCGCCGGTCCTGCAGCTCGCGCGGCTTCAGGTCGGCCAGCTGGCGCCAGGCGTCGTTCAGCGCGCGCTTGAGGTAGGCCGCCATCTGCTTGGCATCGCGGTGGGCGCCGCCCACCGGCTCGTTGACGATCTTGTCGACCAGGCCCAGGGCCTTCAGGCGGTGAGCGGTGATGCCCATGGCCTCGGCCGCGTCCTGCGCCTTGTCGGAGGTCTTCCAGAGGATGGAGGCACAGCCCTCGGGCGAGATCACCGAGTACACGGAGTACTGCAGCATCAGCACCTGGTCGGCCACCGAGATGGCCAGCGCGCCGCCGGAGCCGCCCTCGCCGATCACCGTGGTGATGATCGGCACCTGCAGCTGCGCCATCTCGAAGATGTTGCGGCCGATGGCCTCGGACTGGCCGCGCTCCTCGGCGTCGATGCCGGGGTAGGCGCCGGGCGTGTCGACGAAGGTGAACACCGGGAGCTTGAACTTCTCGGCGGTCTTCATCAGGCGCAGGGCCTTGCGATAGCCCTCCGGCCGGCTCATGCCGAAGTTGCGCAGCCCGCGCTCGCGGGTGTCGCGCCCCTTCTGGTGGCCCAGCACCATGCAGGCATGGCCGTTGAAGCGCGCCAGGCCGCCGACGATGGACTGGTCGTCCGCGAAGTGGCGGTCACCGTGCAGCTCGATGAAGTCGGTGAAGATCTCGTTCACGTAGTCGAGCGTGTACGGGCGCTCGGGGTGGCGCGCGATCTTGGTGATCTGCCAGGGGGTCAGGTCGCTGTAGATGTCCTTCGTGAGCTGCTGGCTCTTCTTGGACAGCTGGTCGATCTCGTCAGAGATGTCGACGGCGGACTCGGACTGCACGTAGCGCAGTTCCTCGATCTTGGTTTCCAGTTCCGCGATGGGCTGCTCGAAATCAAGAAAGGTCTTCTTTGCCAAATTGTTCTCCTCGTGGGGCGTGGCCCGTCGCGTTTCAATACTCGACGGGCAGCGGGTCGAGCGACCGCCAAATATACCAAGTCGCGACGCTGCAGAAGGGCGACCAGGCGGCGGCCACCTCGCGGGCTTCGCTGCGGCTCACCGGGTCGCCCGAAAAATAGTTCTGGCTGATGCCATTGATGAGACCGACATCGTCCAGCGGCAGCACATTGGGCCGCATCAGGTGGAAGATGAGGAACATCTCGGCGGTCCAGCGGCCGATGCCGCGGATGTCCACCAGCTCGGCGATGATGGACTCGTCGTCCATGTCCTGCCACTTCGCCACGTGCAGCGCGCCGGAGTCGAAGTGCAGGGCCAGGTCGACCAGGTACTCGATCTTGCGGGCCGACAGCCCGGCCGCGCGCATGTCGTCGACCTTGAGCTTGAGCACACTGGCCGGCGTCATCTTCCTGGGCAGCACCGCGAAGCGGTCCCACACGCTCTGCGCGGCCTTCACCGAGATCTGCTGGCCCACGATGCTGCGCGCCAGGGTGGTGAAGGCATCGCCGCGCGAGCGCAGCGTGGAGTCGGGGAACTGCGGGATCAGCCGCTTCATCACCCGGTCCTTGCGGGCCAGGTACTTGCAGGCCTCGGCCCAGTACGCCGGGGTGGTCAGCTCGACGGGGCTGCCCGTCACCGCATCCGGGTCCGGCGCCGCGGCGCGCTTGTCGGGTGCGCTCACGACGCGGCCTCCCAGGTGGTGCCGGCGGCCGAGTCCTTGAGCACGATGCCCTGCGCGAGCAGCGCCTGGCGGATGCGGTCGGCCTCGGCGAAGTCCTTGGCCTTCTTGGCGGCGGCGCGTTGTTCGATCATGGACGCAATGGTCGCCTCGTCCAGCGCCGCGCCACTGCGCAGGAAATCACGCGGATCGCCCTGGAGCAGGCCCAGGCAGCCCCCGAGGGCCTTGAGCAGGCCCGACACCTGCGGTGACCGGGTGCGATTGGCCTCGCCGGCGAGGTCGAACAGCACCGCCACCGCCTCGGGCGTGGCGAAGTCGTTGTCCATGGCGGCCTTGAAGCGCGCGGCATGGGGTTCGGCCCAGTCGATCACGACCTCGGCCGGCGCCACCGCGTCCAGCGCGGTGTACAGGCGCTTGAGCGCGCCGCGGGCGTCGTCCAGGTGGACGTCGCTGTAATTGAGCGGGCTGCGGTAGTGGGCGCGCACGATGAAGAAGCGCACCGTCTCCGCGTCGAACTTCTTCAGCACGTCGCGGATGGTGAAGAAGTTGCCCAGCGACTTGGACATCTTCTCGTTGTCGATGTTCACGAAGCCGTTGTGCATCCACGTCTTCGCCAGCGGCACGCCATGCGCGCCCTCGCTCTGGGCGATCTCGTTCTCGTGGTGCGGGAAGGCCAGGTCGGCGCCGCCGCCGTGGATGTCGAAGGTCTCGCCCAGGAGGGCGCAGGCCATCGCCGAGCACTCGATGTGCCAGCCCGGGCGGCCCGGGCCATAGGCGCTGTCCCACTTGGCGTCGGCCGGCTCACTGGGCTTGGCGGACTTCCACAGCACGAAGTCCAGCGGGTCCTCCTTGCCCTCGGCCACCGCCACGCGCTCGCCGGCGTGCAGCTCGTCGAGCGACTTGCCCGAGAGCTTGCCGTAGCCAGGGAAGCGGCGCACCGCGAAGTTCACGTCGCCGCCGGGCGTGCGGTAGGCGAGCTGCCGGCCCTCGAGCGCGCGCACGATGTCCAGCATCTGCGGCACGTAGTCGGTGGCGCGCGGGTCGTGCGTGGGGCGCTCGATGCCCAGGGCATCGAAGTCCCGGTACATCTCGTCGATCATGCGGCTGGTGAGGCCGCGGACGGTCTCGCCGTTCTCCACGGCGCGGCGGATGATCTTGTCGTCGATGTCGGTGATGTTGCGCACGAAGGTCACGCGCAGGCCGCTGGCCTTGAGCCAGCGCTGCACCACGTCGAAGGCGACGTTGGCGCGGGCATGGCCGACGTGGCACAGGTCGTAGACCGTGATGCCGCACACGTACATGCGCACATGGCCGGGATCGATCGGCGAAAAATCTTCCAGCGCACGCGACAGCGTGTTGTAGATGCGCAGACTCATGGGTGTCGGGAGGGCGGGCGGCGGGGATGCGGCCGGCAGTTGTCGGGAACGGGTTCGGGACCTGCGCCGCAGGCACTCCCGCTGGGGGGCCACGGCTACAATCCGGCGCAGTATATAGCCCCGCGCCGAGCCCGGCGCCCCTTGACAGCCCATGTCGCCTGGCCTCCAGAATCCCGTCCGCGCCCGCCACCTCGCCGCCGCCCTCGTGCTGGCGGTGGCCGCCGGCTCCGCGCTGGCCGACGACTACGCCGACGTCGCCCGCCTGCTGCGCGCCGGCCAGAGCGCCGAGGCCCTGGCCCGCGCCGACCGCTACCTCGCCGCCAGCCCGCGCGACCCGCAGATGCGTTTCCTCAAGGGCGTGGCCCTGGGCGATGCGGGCCGCTCCGCCGAGGCCCTCGAGGTCCTAACCCGGCTGGTCGAGGAGTACCCCGAGCTGCCCGAGCCCCACAACAACCTCGCCGTGCTGCACGCCGCGCGCGGCGACCTGGACAAGGCCCGCTCCGCGCTGGAGGCCGCCCTGCGCGTCAACCCCTCGTACGCCACCGCGCACGAGAACCTGGGCGACGTGTACCTGGGCCTGGCCGCACGCGCCTGGGAGCGCGCGCAGCAGCTCGAGCCGGGCCTGGCGCGCAGCGTCGCGCCCAAGCTGGCCGCCGCCCGCAGCCTGGCGCGCTGAGCGCACCCTCGTCCCCAAGGAACCCACGCATGATCCGCACCGCCCGCCGCACGGCCTGCCGCTTCGCCGCCACCTGGCTCACCGCCCTGGCGCTGGCCCCCGCCCTGCCCGCCCTCGCCCAGGACGCGCCGCGCGTGCGCCTGGCCACCAGCCAGGGCGACATCGTCGTCGAGGTCTACCCCGACAAGGCGCCGAAGACCGTGGCCAACTTCCTGCAATACGTGCGGGACGGCCACTACGACGGCACCATCTTCCACCGCGTCATCGACAACTTCATGATCCAGGGTGGCGGCTACGACACGCGCTACGCGCAAAAGCCCACCCGCGCGCCGATCCCGCACGAAGGCGCCGAGGCCCTGGCCGCCGGCGGCCCGCGCAACACCGTGGGCACCATCGCCATGGCCCGCACCATGGACCCGAACTCCGCCTCCGCGCAGTTCTTCATCAACGTGAAGGACAACGCCTTCCTGGACCACACCGCGCCCACCGCGCGGGGCTACGGCTACGTGGCCTTCGGCAAGGTCGTCAGCGGCATGGACATCGTGAACCGCATCAAGGCCCTGCCCACCGGCCCGGGCGGCCCCTTCCCCTCCGACGTGCCGAGGACCCCCGTGGTCATCAACTCGGCCACGCTGGTCAAGTAACCCCCTCGAACAACAGCCCACAGGACACCACCATGAGCAATCCCAAGGTCGAACTGCACATCGCCGGCCACGGCGTCATCACCCTCGAACTCGACGCCGAGAAGGCGCCGGTGTCGACCGCCAACTTCCTGTCCTATGTGAAGAAGGGCCACTACGACGGCACCATCTTCCACCGCATCATCCCCAGCTTCATGATCCAGGGCGGCGGCTTCGACGCCGACATGAACCAGAAGCCCACCGACGCGCCGATCAAGAACGAGGCCGACAACGGCCTGAAGAACAACAAGTACACGATCGCCATGGCCCGCACCAGCGACCCGCACTCGGCCACCGCGCAGTTCTTCATCAACGCCACCGACAACGACTTCCTGAACTTCAAGTCGCCCACCGCCCAGGGCTGGGGCTACGCCGTGTTCGGCAAGGTGGTCTCGGGCGCCGAGATCGTCGACAAGCTCGAGCGCGTGAAGACCGGCAGCAAGGGCTTCCACCAGGACGTGCCGAAGGAGTCCGTGGTGATCGAGAAGGCCGTCGAGGCCTGATCCGCGGTGGGCACGGCGACCGCGCCCTCCTTCGACGAGATGTCGGCGCCGGCCTCCTGGGCCTGCGCCGATTTCATTTCCGACCTGCACCTGCAGCCCTCGCAGCCGGCCACCTTCGCGGCCTGGCGCGACTACCTGGCGGGCACGCCCGCCGATGCGGTGTTCATCCTCGGCGACCTGTTCGAGGCCTGGGTCGGTGACGACGCGGCCCTGGTGCCGAGCTTCGCCGCCGACTGCGCCCGGGTGCTGCAGGAGGCTGCGGCGCGCCGGCCGATGTTCCTGCTGCACGGCAACCGCGACTTCCTGGTCGGCGAGGCGCTGGCGCGCCGCTGCGGCTTCCGGCTGCTGCAGGACCCGGCGGTGCTGGATTTCGGCGGCCGCCGCTACCTGCTCTCGCATGGCGACGCGCTGTGCCTGGCGGACACCGAGTACCTGCGCTTTCGCGCCCAGGTGCGCACGCCGCAGTGGATCGAGGCCTTCCTGGCCCGCCCCCTGGCCGAACGCGAGGCCGTGGCGCGCCAGCTGCGCGACGCCAGCCAGGCCCGCCACGCGGTGACCACCGAGTACGCCGACGCCGACACCGACCTCACCCGGGCCTGGCTCGCCGCGGCCGGCGCCACGGCGATGATCCATGGCCACACACACCGCCCCGCCGACCACGACCTGGGGGGCGGGCTGCGCCGGCTCGTGCTCTCCGACTGGGACCTGGAGGCGGGCACGCCGCGCGCCGAGGCCCTGCGCCTGCACGCGGACGGGCGTAGCGAGCGCATCGCGCTCGCCTGAGGAGGCAGCCCGGCATGTTCGGCTGGTGGCGCAGGCGGCGGACCGCACCGGCCATTCCCGAGGACCTGTGGCTGCAGGTGCTCGCCGACTTTCCCTTCCTCGCGCAGCGCCCGGCCGCGGACCTCACCCGCCTGCGCGAGCTGGCCGCGCGCTTCCTCCGGGACAAGGAATTCCACGGCGCCCAGGGCCTGGTGATCACCGACGCCCTGGCCCTGTCGATCGCCGCCCAGGCGGTGCTGCCGGTGCTGCACCTGGGGCTCGGCTGGTACGACGACTTCGTCGGCATCGTGGTCCACCCCGACGAGGTGGTGGCGCGCCGCAGCGCCGTCGACGAGGCCGGCGTGGTGCACGACTGGGACGAGGTCCTGGCCGGCGAGGCCATGGAGCGGGGGCCGGTGATGCTGTCCTGGCGCGACGTGCGCGAGGCCGGCCAGGGACGCGACGACGGCTACAACGTCGTGGTCCACGAGTTCGTCCACAAGCTGGACATGCGCGACGGGGCCAGCGACGGTTGCCCGCCCCTACCCTCGCGGGCGGCGCGCCAGGCCTGGCTGTCGGTGATGCAGGCCGAGTACGAGGCCTTCCGCGAGCGCGTGGTCATCGCCGAGCGCTTTGGCGGCGAGCCGACCTGGCTGGACCCGTACGGCGCGCAGTCGGTCGACGAGTTCTTCGCCGTCGCCTGCGAGGCCTACTTCGTCCAGCGTGAGCGCTTTGCCACGGAGTTCCCGGTGCTCGTGCCGCTGTTCGACGGCTTCTTCGGCCCGAAGCCAGCCGCCTGACCGGCGCTCACTCCGCCGCGAGGTAGCCCACGCGCACCGCGCCCCAGTGGCGCCCGCGCACCCACACCGGCACCGACAGGTCGTGCATGGTCTGCCCCGTGTCGCGCAGGTAGGTCTGGACCAGCACGCCCTGGTGCTTCGGGCAGCGCTTGCCCACCGCATCGTCGAACACGCGCTTCGTGCGGTTGTTCGCCAGGTCGGTGGCGGCGTCGCCGGTCAGGGGCTTCGAGAAGCGCGCGTTGTGCGTGGGGCAGTAGCCGTCGGCATTGACCACGATGGCATAGGCGGCGCCCTGCTCCAGCAGCGGCTCCTGCAGCGGGGGCAGGGCCTGGTCGCACAGGCTGTCCCAGCCGGTGGTCTTCTTGACGGGATGGGTGCGGGGGATGTCCACGTAGCGCGGCGCGAACAGGTCCTGCTCCTGGACCTCGCCGCGATCGAGCATCGCCTCGAGGGCGCGGCCGGCCTGCGCCGCCAGCGCCAGGGCCTGTCCCTTGCGCGTGGTGTGCTCGCAGGCCACCCCCTGCTCAGCCAACCCGCCCAGGAGCTGCTCCAGGCACTCGCCCACCTCGCGCGCCGAGGCGGCCGACAGGTCGCCCAGCGCGCCCATGTCCGCGGACAGCGCCTGCGCCTGGCCGGACAGGCCCATCGCCTCCCCGGCCGCGCCCTCGCAGACCTGCTGCGCGCCCTGCAGGCGCTCGGTCACCGCCGACACCCCCGCCACCGCCTCCGCGACCTCGGCCAGCGTGGCCTGGACCTGACGCGTCGTGGCCTCGGTCGTCGCGGCCATGCCTTCGACGGCGGCCACCGCTTCGCCATTGAGGGTGATGATCTGGGCCACCTCGCGCTTGATGTCGCTGGCGCGGCCCGAAGCTTCCTCGGACAGCTTGCGCACCTCCGCGGCCACCACCGCGAAGCCCTTGCCGGCCGGACCCGCATGGGCGGCCTCGATGGTGGCGTTCAACGCCAGCAGGCGCGTCTGCACCGCGATCTTCTCGATGGTCGCGGCCGCCGCCTCCACCGCGCGGATGGCCTGCGCGAGCTCACCCACGCGCTGCTGCGCGTGCCGCGAGCCCTCGGCCACCTGGCCCAGTTCGGCGCCAATGCGGCCCAGGCGTTCGGAGGTGTTGCGTGCGGCGGTCAGCGTCTGCTGCGCGGCGCTGGCGGCCGCCTGCACCGAGGCTGCGGCCTCGCGCGAACTCGCGGCGGTGCGGCCGACGCCGCCGGCGGCCTCGCCGGTGCTGCCCGCCACCTCGTGCGAGCGGGTGGCGGCGCGGGCCGCATCGAACGAGGCACGCGACAGGGCCGGCGCGGCCTGGCGGACGATGTCGACCACGGCCTGGGCCTGGTCGCGTTCGCGCGCCAGCCGGCCCCAGCGGCTGGCCACCCAGGCCGCCGGCAAGGCCAGCACCACCGCGGAAAGCGCCGCAGGCTGGCCGGTGAGGAGGTAGAGGCCCGCAGGCGCCAGCAGCCACGCCGAGGCGAGGCCTCGCAACGACCAGACGATCAGGGAATGTGAGGGCATCGAGACGGGCTCCAGGAAGTCCGGGCGCCACGGCAATTCGCCGACGCCCCCAGCCCGTCTTTCGGCCGGCGCCCCAAAAAACTGAGCCCCGGGATTGCCCGGGGCTCCACCGCAGCGCGAGGACGCGCCGGCGCATCAGCGCATCAGCGCATCAGCGCATCAGCGCCTTGAGCGCATTCTGCAGGCGGCGGGCCGCCTGGGCCTGGTGCGGGCTGGCCAGCACGCGGGCCACGTCCTGGCCCCAGGTCTGGGCCGGGGACGGGTCGTTGCGGCGCGTCAGCAGTTGCAGCTGCAGCATGCGGCGGGCCGCCAGGTGCTCGGCGGGCGTAGGCACCTCGGCGGCGATCTCCAGGCGCAGCAGCGCCTCGGCGGCGTCACCGGAGGGGTTGGCCTGCAGGGCCTGCACCCAACCGCCACGCACGGCGGGCGGCACGGACTTGCCCAGCTCGCTGGCGCTGGGCACCTGGTCGCCGGCACGCTGCTCCCAGGCGGACAGCAGGTGGGCCAGCGCCTCGCCGTGGGCCTGGGCGGCCAGCTTGCGCAGGGCCGACTGGGCATGCTCCAGGGCGTCGCGCTGGGCGCGGAAGGCCACGTCGCCCAGGCGGGGGCCGCGGTCCTCGCGCTCGGGACGGTCGCCGAAGCGGCCGCGGCCGCGGTCGCCACGGTCACCACCGCCCTCACCGAAACGGCCCGGGCCGCCCGGCTTGCGGTCACCGAACTTTCCGCCGCGCACGGGGGCCGGCTCGGCCTTCTTCATGCCGGGGCGGTCATCGCCGCGCATGGCCACCACGGGACGTGGCGCGGGCTTGGCCGCGGGCGCGGGAGCCGCGACTTCGCCAGCCGGGGCCTCGGCATCGGCGGCAGGCGCACCAGCCGCGGTGGCATCGGCCGCTGCGGCTTCGCCGGCCGGCGCCGCGGGCGCCGCCTGGGCCGCCGCGTTGGCCTGGGCCATCTCGGCACGGGCCTGGGCCTGGCCCTTCAGGGCGGCTTCCAGGGCGGTCATGGCTTCGCGGATGCGCTGGGCATCCCCGGAGGCGTTGGCCGCCTCGAGGGCCTTGGAAGCCTCGAGCACGACGCGGTCACGGTCGCTCAGTGCGGACGCCGCGCGGTCACGCTCGGCGCCCTTGCGCTGGAAGGCCTCGTCGATCGGCTTGCGGAACGCGTCCCACAGCTTCTGCTCGTGCTTGCGGTCCAGCGGCACCGCCTGGGCTTCAGCCTGCCAGCGCTGCTGCAGCGCCTTGACGGCGTCGATGCGCAGGGACGGCGCGGCGCCCAGCGCCTTGGCCTCCTCGATCATGGCGTGGCGGCGCTCCAGGCTCTGCTTCTGGGCCGCGGCCAGCGGCGCCTCGGCCGCATGGATCGCGGCCTTCCACAGCGGCTGCATTTCGGCGAAGGCCTTCTCGCTGAGGTGGCCGGCCTCGCGCCAGCGGCTCTCGAACTGGTGGATCGCGCGGGCGAAGCTCTTCCAGTCGTTGTTCGCGGGGGCCGGGTGGGCAGCCGCCCAGGCCTGGACCTCCTCGATCAGCGCCGTGCGGCGAGCCCGGTGCTCGGCGGCCTCGGACTTGACCTTCTCCAGCCAGGACTCGACCACCTTGTAGGCCTCATTGCAGGCCTCGTCGAAGCGCTTCCACAAGGCATGGTTGGGGGCGCCGCCCTGGTCCAGCTTCTTCCACTGCTCGCGCAGGCTGCGCAGCTGTTCCTGCATCTTGCGGCCGCCGAAGCGGGGCTTCTTGACGACGGCGGCCGGGGTCGCGGCGGGCGCCGGGGCGGAAGCCGGCGCGGGAGCCGCGGCGGCCACGGCCTCTTCGCCCTCGGCGGCGGGTGCGGCGGCCTCAGCCGCTGCCTCGTCCGCAGCGGGCGCAGGCACGGGCGTAGGTGCGGGTGCGGTCGCCGGCGCCGGCGCGGCAACGCGCTCGAACAGGTCCTCGGCCTTCGCCACCAGCTCCTGGCGCAGCTGGTCGGTGCGCCAGCGCTGCCAGCCTTCCATCTCGCCGGCAGCCGCCAGGGCGCCGTGGGCCTGGCGGTCGAGGTCGGCATCGACCAGCTTGCCGTACTCCTTCAGCGCGTTGCGCAGTGCAGCGGCGGCGCCGGCACTGGCCTTGCCATGGCCCTCGCCCACTTCCTGCTCGACCTTCGCCAGCGCCGCGCGCACGGCCTCGTTGGCCTTGGCACGCAGTTCGGGATCGACCTTGGGGCGGGCCGGCTTGGCCGGCAGCTCGGCCGGCAGGCCGCGCGCCACACGCAGCTCATCGGCCCACACCGGCACGGGCGGCAGCGGCGCGGCGGGATCGTTCTCGGCCGCGCCAGCCTGGGCCAAGGCGCTCTCGAAAGCCTCCCACACCGCCTGCAGCTGGGCACGCGAGGCCTCCAGCAGGGGCGGGAAACGGGCGTCGACGCTGGGCCAGGTCGGGTCCTCGACCAGGGCCTGGGCCTGCTGCTGCCAGACCGGCACGTCGGCGCGCAGCGCCTCGGCCGCCGCCTGCGCGTCGCGCCAGGACTTGGTGGAGAGCACCTCGATGCGCTGGGCCAGCAGCACGGCTGCCTCACGCTGCACCTGCACGCGGTGCTGGAGGTCCTCGACCCCCTTCACGCGCTCGGCCAGCTGCGACTTGAGGCCGGCCAGCGGCTCGCGGCTCAGGGGGGCGCCGGCCTTGGCGGCGTCACGCTGCCAGGCCAGCGCATCGGCGATGTTCAGCTTGGCCTGGGCCAGCAGGGCCTGGGCCTTCTCGGCCCACTCGGCCGCGATGGCTTCCTGCCCCTTGGCCCGCTTGATCTCGTCCAGCCGCTCACGCAGCACGCGGGCCGCGCCCTTGTCTCGGCTGCTGAGTTCTCGGTAGACCTCCTGCATCTGCTC
Source organism: Ramlibacter sp. GCM10027632 (assembly GCF_042675325.1). NCBI lineage: Bacteria > Pseudomonadati > Pseudomonadota > Betaproteobacteria > Burkholderiales > Comamonadaceae > Ramlibacter > Ramlibacter sp. GCM10027632. The sequence goes on from NZ_JBHTGW010000001.1 coordinate 305,760, forward strand.
GACGGCGGGTTCGCTGGCCAGCCATTCGCGCAGTCGCGCGGCGCGCTCGCCGGAGGTCGCGGCCGTGAAGGCGCCGCCGGTGAGCGTGTCGAGGGCCTGGGTATCGTGGGGTCGGGTCGGGGCTTGGGTCACTGTGTCTTCTGGAGCGCCACGGGGCGCCCGGGATTCGAAAGCAATCGCGTATTGTCCCCTCGAAACCGGGCGGCTGGCGCGCGGCCCGCGCCACGGGGCCCGGAAAAGAGAAAGCCCGGCAGAAGCCTGAAGCCATCTGCCGGGCTTGGCCCGGACCCGAAGTCCGGCGCCAGGCGCGGTTGGGAGGTTCTCGTCCCGCCCGCAGCGGAAGCAACGATTGCTTCCCGGGTTGGCCGGCGGACCACCGAAGCGGCATCGCCAGCGGGATGCTCGAATCACTCGAGCGAAGTCAGCGTAACCGCCGGCCGCCAGCTGTTCAAGTTTGAGTTTTCAATGGCTCCGGGCGCGTCGATTGCCCCGGGATGGGTGGCCAAGAAGTCAAACCGGGAGGAATAAAGAACGATTCCCTTAATATTGACCGGTTATTAGGAGCCCCCTAGAATCCGCCCATTCCTGTAAAACGTCACAGGGACTCCCGAAACCCGCTGCCGACCCCGGCCAAGTCCCGGCAACCCCGCAGAGTCCTGTCAAGGCCTGTCGCCGCGGACAGCGTACCAATCCAAACGAGGTGCACGAGCCCGAGCCAGACGCTCACAGCGTCTTTCCGGCCCGTCCCCCGCGTAGAAAGGAAGTGCTATGACAGCGTTCGAGAACATCGTCCAGGGCTTGCGAGTCTTCGCATCCGACGTCGCCCAGGGCTTTTTCGAAATCACCCACAACAGCTTCGCCCTCGTCGGCCTGGCCGTCGTGTTCGCCACCGTCACCCTCACCGTCCGCCCCGACCTGCGCGAAAGCGGCGAGGCGCGCCTGATGGGCTGGCTCCAGGCCCGCCAGGCGGATGCGCTGGGCATCGAGGCCGACCTGGCCGCGATCGACCGCGCCACCGCCACCGATCCGGCCGACCTGCCCAAGCAGCAGGCCGCCGTGGCGCATTGGCTCAGCCGCAAGTACCGCGTCGCGCCGGAGCCGATCAGCGCGCTGGTCGCCGAGGCCTACCAGGTCGGCGCCAAGGTCAAGCTCGACCCGACGCTGATCCTGGCCGTGATGGCCGTGGAATCCGGCTTCAACCCGTTCGCCCAGAGCCCGGTGGGCGCCCAGGGGCTGATGCAGGTGATGACCAAGGTCCACAGCGACAAGTACAGCCTGTTCGGCGGCAAGCTCGCCGCCTTCGACCCGGTGTCCAACCTGCGCGTGGGCGTGAAGGTGCTGCAGGAGTGCATCCAGCGCGCCGGCTCGCTCGAGGCGGGCCTGCGCTACTACGTGGGCGCCGCCAACGTCGAGGACGACAACGGCTACGCCGACAAGGTGCTGGCCGAGCACCAGCGCCTCAAGCAGGTCGCGGCCGGCCAGAACGTGCCGCACTCCGCCCCCACCGGCCTGCGCGCCAACAAGCCCGAGACCGGGCCGGCGCGCGTCGCCGCCCTCGCCCTGTCCTGAAGCCCCCCGGGCCTCGGATACACTTACGCCCGTACGCGACTGGCGATAGGCGCGTCCGCCTCGAGCAGGCGGCACGCGCCGACGTGGGACACCACGGGGGAGCGTACCGCCGGCCGTGCCGGTGATCCGCCGTTCGCCTGGGCAGCCCTTGTTCGACGCTTGTTCGACATCAGGGACCACCGTCTGAAAAGACCGAAGGACTGCCGCCGTGTACCACCGCAATACCCTCATCGAGCAAACCGATCCTGAACTGTTCGCCGCGATCCAGGCCGAAAACCGTCGGCAGGAAGAGCACATCGAGCTGATCGCCAGCGAGAACTACGCCTCCCCCGCCGTCATGGCGGCCCAGGGCACCCAGCTGACCAACAAGTACGCCGAGGGCTACCCCGGCAAGCGCTACTACGGCGGCTGCGAGTACGTGGACATCGCCGAGCAACTGGCGATCGACCGCGTCAAGCAGCTGTTCGGCGCCGATGCCGCCAACGTGCAGCCGCACTGCGGCGCCTCCGCCAACGAGGCCGTGTTCCTGGCCTTCCTCAAGCCCGGCGACACCATCATGGGCATGAGCCTGGCCGAAGGCGGCCACCTGACCCACGGCATGCCCCTGAACATGTCGGGCAAGTGGTTCAACGTCGTCTCCTACGGCCTGAACGAGAAGGAAGAGATCGACTACGACGCGATGGAAGCCAAGGCCCGCGAGCACAAGCCCAAGCTGATCGTGGCCGGCGCCTCCGCCTACGCCCTGCGCATCGATTTCGAGCGCTTCGCCAAGATCGCCAAGGAAGTCGGCGCCATCTTCATGGTGGACATGGCCCACTACGCCGGCCTGATCGCCGCGGGCGTGTACCCCAACCCGGTGCCCTTCGCCGACGTGGTGACCTCCACCACCCACAAGAGCCTGCGCGGCCCCCGCGGCGGCATCATCCTGATGAAGGCCGAGCACGAGAAGGCGATCAACTCCGCCATCTTCCCCGGCCTGCAGGGCGGCCCGCTGATGCATGTGATCGCCGCCAAGGCGGTGGCCTTCAAGGAAGCCCTGACGCCCGAATTCAAGGCCTACCAGCAGCAGGTCGTGAAGAACGCCCAGGTCGTCGCCGAGACCCTGACCCAGCGTGGCCTGCGCATCATCAGCGGCCGCACCGAGAGCCACGTGATGCTGGTCGACCTGCGCGCCAAGGGCATCACCGGCAAGGAAGCCGAGGCCGTGCTGGGCGACGCCCACATGACCATCAACAAGAACGCCATCCCGAACGACCCCGAGAAGCCGTTCGTGACCAGCGGCGTGCGCATCGGCACCCCGGCCATGACCACCCGTGGCTTCAAGGAAGAAGAAGCCCGCATCACGGCTAACCTGATCGCCGACGTGCTGGACAACCCGCGCGATCCGGCCAACATCGCCGCGGTGCGCGAGAAGGTCAACGCCCTGACCCGCCGCTTCCCGGTCTACGGCTAAAGCGGCAGCGGCACGATGAAATGCCCCTTCTGCGGCAACGCCGACACCCAGGTGGTGGAAACGCGTGTCGCCGAAGACGGCGACATCGTGCGCCGGCGCCGCCAGTGCGCCCATTGCGAGAAGCGCTTCACCACCTACGAGCGGCCTGACGTCTCGTTCCCGGCCGTCGTCAAGAAGGACGGCCGGCGCATCGAGTACCAGCGGGCCAAGCTGCTCGACTCCCTCAACCTCGCCCTGCGCAAGCGGCCGGTGAGCACCGAGCAGGTCGACTCCGCGATCGAGCGCATCGAGGAAAAGCTCCTGAACCTCGGCGTGCGCGAGATCCCCTCCTCGCGCATCGGCGAGCTGGTGATGCGAGAACTCAAGAAGCTGGACAAGGTGGCGTACGTGCGCTTCGCCAGCGTCTACCGCAGCTTCGAGGACATCGACGAGTTCAAGACCCTCGTCGACGAAGTCCGCAGATAAGCCCGCGACGGGCCCGGCCGCCCGGCCGTCGCCTGCATTCGTCGGCACACCCTGTGAGCCCGGAAGGGCGCCTCGCATAGTCGCGGCATGTCCACGACTGCGACCGCCCGAGCCCCACGCGCCGGCGCCCTGCGCTCCACGCGCGGCGTGACGCTCGTCGAGTCCCTCGTCGCCATCGCGATCCTGGCCGTCCTCGGCGCCCTCGCCGCCCCCTCCTTCCGCACCCAGCTCGCCGCGGCGCGCCTGTCGTCCGCCACCAGCGAGCTCACGGGCAGCCTGATGCAGGCGCGCGCGCTGGCCGTGCGCCTGGGCCGGCGTGTCACCGTATGCCGCAGCCAGGACCAGTCCACCTGCGACACCGATGCCAAGCGCCACTGGGGCAGCGGCTGGATCACCTTCATCGACGCCGACGGCAACGGCTCGCGCAGCGGCACCGAGACCCTCACCTACCAGGTCTCCCCGCTCGATGCCGACCTGCGTGTGCGGGGCAACGGCACCCTGACCGATCGCGTCACCTTCGTCCCCTCCGGCGGGGCGCGCGCCAACGGCACGCTGAGGGTGTGCAGCGCGGACCCGGGCCTGGGCAACGATGCACGGGCCCGCCAGCTCGTGATGCAGCAGACCGGCCGCGTCGTCGTCGAGCGCGTCGCCGGCATCCAGGGGACCTGTCCGGGGCCATGAGGCACCTGCCCGTACGCCCCTCCCGCCCCCGGACCCGGGCGCACCGCGGCGCCAGCCTCATCGAGGTGCTCGTCGCGGTGCTGGTCCTGAGCATCGGCATGCTGGGCCTGGCCGCGCTCCAGGCGCGCAGCCTCCAGGGCAACGTGAGCAGCTTGCAGCGCACCCAGGGCGTGGTGATGGCTCAGCACCTGCTCGACATCCTGCGCGCCGACCGGGCCTCCGCCGCCACGGGTGCCTACGACCTCGGCGCCAGCCTCGAGAAGCCGGCCTGCGTGAGCAGCGACATCGCGGGCACCACCTTCGCCGCCGACAGCCTGCGAGCCTGGCTCGACGCCCTCAAGGCCCACCTGGGCCAGTCCGGCGACACCACCACGTGCGCGCTCGTGCGCTGCGAGGCCAGCGCCGTCTGCGCCGTCGATGTCCTCTGGGACGACCGCCTCGGCGGCGGCCTGGGCGCCCAGAAACTCTCGGTCAGCTCCCGCCTGTGACACCCTCCACTCCCCCTCGCCGCGTGCGCGGCTTCAGCCTCGTGGAAATGCTGGTCAGCCTGGTGCTGGGCCTGGTCGTGCTCCTCGGGGTCATCGGCCTGTACCTCGCCAGCCGCGACATGTTCCGCACCCACGAGGGCCTGGCGCGCCTGCAGGAAGGCGGCCGCTTCGCGCTGGACCGCCTGATGCGCGAGGCGCGCCAGGCGGGCCAGGTGCCTTGCGGCACCCGGCTGGACGCCAACACCCTGCGCACCGTGAACAGCCCCGCCATGGACTGGTGGGCCGACACCGACGCCGGCCTGGTACGCGCGTGGAGCGGCTCGCAGGCCAGCACCGGCATCGCCGACTGGGGCACCGGACCGGGCCAGCGCCTGAAGGGCACCGGCGCACTGCTGCTGATGCGCCCCAGCGACGACCCAGGCCTGGTGCAGCGCGCCACCGGCCACGCCATCGCCGCCCGGCGATTCACGCTCACCGACGTGGGCGACCTGCGCACGAACGACATCATCCTGGCCTGCGACGGCCGGCGCAGCGCGCTGTTCCAGGCCAGCGCCGTCAACACCCAGGGCGCCACGCTGGAGCACAAGGCCACCGGCCGGAACTGCACAGACCGCCTCGGCGCGGTCGGCACCGGCTGCCTGAACCCGGTCGACGCCGAGTTCGAGCCCGCGAGCGGGATCGTGCTGGCCCGCTGGGACCCATCGTTCTGGTTCGTGGGCATGAACGACCAGGGCACCCGCTCCCTGTACCGCATGGCCCTCAACGCAGGAGGCGGCAGCAGCGCCGTGGCAGGCAGCCAGGAGATCGCGCGCGGCGTGGAAGACCTGCAGGTGGAGGCCCTCACGCGGGACGACCAACTGGATGGCGAACTCGCCACCGCCTGGTCGCCGCCGGCGAGCTTCGCCGCCGGCTGGAGCCAGGACAGCCAGCGCGTCGTCTCGCTGCGCATCACGCTCACCCTGCGCAGCGAGGACGCGGTCGGCGCCGGCGGCAAGCCGCTGGAGCGCACGCTGGTCTCCGTCGCCACCTTGCGAAACCGTGACCGCTGACGCCATGCGCAGGCCCGCGGGGCACCCTCGTCGCCGCCAGTCCCGCGGCCTGGCCCTGGTCGTCGGCCTGGTGATCCTGGTCGTCGTGATGGTGCTGGGGCTGGCCGCACTGCGCCTGGGGGCGATGGAGGAGCGCATGGCCGGCTACGCGCAGGACCGCAGCCTCGCCTTCCAGGCCGCCGAGGCGGCGCTGCGCGAGGCCGAGGCGCTGGTCGATGCCATCCAGCCCATGCCAACAGCCGGCGCGGCCTCCGCCTGCACCGATGTCTCCCAGCCCCCCGCCTCCGTGCGTGCCTGCACGATCCCCGCGCCGCAGGACACCCCGCGCTGGACCGACACCGCCTTCACCGGCTGGCGCGACGCCACCACAGTCGGCAGCGGCACCCTCGCCGTCACGCCCCAGTACTTCGCGGAGTACCTCGGCAATGAATTCCCCTGCGGCGACAGCCCGGACGCCCCCCGGAACTGCCGCCGCTACCGAATCACCGCACGTGCCGGCGGCAACGGGCGCGCCGCCGTGATGCTGCAGTCGGTCTACGCCATCGACTGAGAAGCCGGGAACGAATCCGTCACGCCCGCCCATCCCGCGCCCACCCGGAGCCTCGAACATGTCACCATGCCCCCGGACCCCCACCGCCCTGGCCGCCCGCCACGGCGTCATGGCCCTCCTGCTCGCAGCCTGGTGCAGCGCCTGGCCCGCGCGGGCCGACTTCACCATCCCCGGGGTGCCGCTGGCCAGCCGCCCCGCGGTCAAGCCCCTGGTGATGCTGGTCGCGGCCAAGGACCACCGGCTGTTCTACGAGGCGTACAACGACGCCAGCGACATCGACGGTGACGGCGTCCCGGACACCCGCTTCAAGCCCGCCATCACCTACCTGGGCCTGTTCGACAGCAACACCTGCTACAGCCACAACGGGCGGGCGGACAACGCCGGCCTGTTCACGCCAGCGGCCTCGGCCGGAAGCCTAGGCACCTGCACCGGACAGTGGTCCGGCAACTGGCTGAACTACGTCACCACCAGCCGGATCGACGCCTTGCGCGTGGTCCTCTACGGGGGCATGCGCGAGGTCGACGAAGCGAAAAGCACCATCTTGCGCCGCGCCTACATCCCGCAGGACGCCCACTCCTGGGCCAAGGAGTACACGAGCAAGGCGGTGGACGGCTACGCCATCGAGGAGTACACGCCCCTGAAGGCGCCGATGGATGGCAGGCGCCACTTCTTCGGCAACCTCACGCCGAACGCTGCAGTCAATTGCGAAAGGCTCCAGACCTGCAGCGACCTGCCGCCCTGGCTCTCGGTGGTCACGAACTCGACCCGCCGGGTCTGGGACTGGGCCTCGAGCGAGCGGCCCGTTCTGAGCAACAGCAACCACGCAGGCACCCGCAGCGACCTGACCGTGCGGGTGCAGGCCTGCACCGCGGCCTTCCATGGCAGTGACCGGTGCCGCTCCTACCCCGCGGGCTACAAGCCCGCCGGCCTGCTGCACGAGTTCGGCGAGACCGGGTTGATGGACTTCGGCCTGATCACCGGCAGCTACGACAACAGCATGGCGGGGGGGCGCCTGCGCAAGGCCGTCGGGCCCTTCGCCTCGGAGGTCAAGCCGGAAGACGGCACCTTCACCGCATCGGCCACGCTGGTGCGAACCTTCAACGCACTGCGCATCCGGGACTTCAACAACGGCTACACGAGCAGCCGCTACCGCACCTGGAAGACCGACTACCCCCCCAAGCCCGATGACTACCCGGACTGGGGCAATCCGGTGGGCGAAATGATGTACGAGGCCCTGCGCTACTTCGCCGGCGCGGGCGCGGCGACACCCGCCTTCTCGGCCCCCACCGGCGCGGACACCGCGGTGGGGCTGCCCCTGCCCGCCTGGGACGATCCCTATGGCGCCTCCGGCAGCGCCAAGGCCGCGAGCTGCTCGCGCGCCAGCCTGCTGGTGATCTCGGACACCAACCTCTCGTACGACTCCGACCAGGTCCCGGGCGCGGACCCGGCCTTCTCGGCGGGCGCCGGCAGCCAGGCCCTGGCGGGCCTGGACACCAGCCGCGAACTCGACGCGATCACCGCGGCCGAGGCGGACGTCAAGGGCCTGCACTTCATCGGCCAGTCGGGGAACAGGTTCGACGCGGCGTCGACCGCCAAGCCGGTGGAGTCCCTGGCGAGCGTCCGCGGGCTCGTCCCCGAGGAGCCGACCAAGCAGGGCAGCTATACCGCCGCCGCGGTCGCCCGCTTCGGCAAGCGCACCGACCTGCGGGCCGACCTCGCCGGCCGCCAGTCCGTCGACACCTTCGTCGTGGCCCTGGCGTCGCCCCTGCCGCGGATCACGGTGCCCATGGGCGACGGCAAGTCGATCACGCTCGTGCCTTTCGGCAAGTCCATCAGCGGCGGTGGGGTCTCCGAGGCCAAGGGCAACTACCAGCCCACCGCGCAGATCGTCGACTTCTATGTCGACAGCCTGGCCAACACAGGGCCCGGGGACGCCAATGCCTCCGTCAACGGAGGCCGCTACTTCGCACGATTCCTCATCAACTTCGAGGATGCCGAACAGGGAGCCGACCACGACATGGACTTCGTCGTGGAGTACACCGTCCAGGTCACTGCGGAAGGCACCCTGCAGGTCCAGCTTCGGCCCACCCGCACGCAGTTCACCGGCGTGCGCCTGCGCATCGGGTACGTGATTTCGGGGACCGAGGCCGACGGCGTCTACCTCGAGGTCCAGAACGATGAAACCAATGGCGACCCGCAGAAGGAACCCGCCCGGGTCTCCTACTTCCTGAGCACCCCGCCGGGCCAGCGCCCCGGCGACTGCGACGCCGCCTCGCCGCCGCAGGCCTGCGAGCGCCTGCCGATGTACCGCCTGGGCGTGACAGAGGTGGCCAGGCGAACCTTCCGCCCCGGCACGGCCGCTGCCGCCACCTTCCTCAAGGACCCGCTGTGGTACGCCGCCAAGTGGGGCGGCTTCGTCGAGTCCACCCCCGAGACCGAGCCGCACCAGCCCGACCTGAGCACGGAATGGGACGCCGACGGGGACGGCGTACCCGATACCTACCTGATGGTCCAGAACCCGACCCGCCTGCGCGCGGCACTGCGCAAGGCCCTGGGCGAGATCCTGCGCCGCACCAGCAGCGCCAGCAGCGTGGCGACCACCGGCCCCAGCGTGCGCCAGGGCTCGCGGGTCTTCCAGGCCAGCTTCGATTCGCGCCGCTGGTCCGGCGACCTCGTGGCGCGCGCCGTCAGCGCCAGCGGCATCGGCAGCACCACGGCGTGGTCCGCCAACGCCATGCTCCCCGAATGGCAGCAGCGGCGTCTGTTCATGCGCACGGCCACGGGCGGAACCGCGGCGGTCACCTCGTTCGGTGCCCTGCCCTCCGACGACCAGAAGTCCCTCGGCAGCGCCGACGTGTTCGACTACCTGCGCGGCAACCGCGCCGCGGAGCGGGCCAGTGGCGGCACCCTGCGCGATCGCGACGGCGCCCTGGGTGACTTCGTCCACTCCGGCCCGGCCTACGACCGCAACACCGACACCCTGTTCGTCGGTGGCAACGACGGCATGCTCCACGCCTTCCGGGCGCAGGATGGCGTCGAGCTGTTCGGCTTCATCCCGCGCGCCGTGGTCTCGCGCCTGCCGGCACTCGCCCGCAGCGACTACAGCCACCAGTACTTCGTCGACGGCGCCATCGCCCTCGCTCCGCGGAGCACGAACACCTCCAGCCGAGGCTACCTTTACGCCCTCCTGGGCCGGGGCGGCAAGGGCATGTTCTCGCTGGACGTGTCCAACCCCGCGTCCTTCGGCGCCGCCAACTTCCTGTGGGAATACACGCCCGAGGGCAGCACCGAGGCCGCAGGCGACGACGACCTGGGCCTGATGCTCGGCGAGGCCGTGCCGGTGCGCCTGGCCGACGGCCGCCTGGGCGTGGTGGCCGGCAACGGCTACAACAGCCGCAAAGGCGACGCGGTCCTCTACATCTTCATCGTCAGCGCCGACGGCAAGCTGGCCTCGGTCCGCAAGCTCGCCACCGGCAGCGGCGGCGACAACGGCCTGGCCGCTCCCGCCGTCATCGACACCGACAACGACGGCCGGGCCGACCTGGTCGTCGCGGGAGACCTCAAGGGCAACGTCTGGCGCTTCGACATCTCTGCCCAGGCTCCGGGGGATTGGCGCGTGGGCCTGGACGGCCTGCCTCTGTTCAAGGCCCGGGGGCCGGACAACCAGCCTCAGCCCATCACGGCGCGCCTGCACGTGGCGCGCAACGACCGCGCCAGCGACAAGAACTTCGGCAAGCTCTTCGCGTTCTTCGGCACCGGCGCCTACTTCCGCGAAGAGGATCCGGCCAGCACCCGCGTGCAGAGCTGGTACGGCCTGCTGGCCGAGGCAGGCTCGCCGATAGGCCAGGACCGCGGGACTCTGGTGAAGCGGCGCATCGAGCAGGTCGGCACCTTCGCAGGCCGCACCGTGCGCACCTTCTCGCGCGCCGCCAGCGGTGACATGACCGGCCGCCAGGGCTGGTACATCGACTTCAACCAGCCGCCCGCGGGCGAGCGCATCGTCACCAACTCCCAGGTCCTGAACCTGGGCATCCCGGCCCTGCTTGCCGTGTCCCTGGTGCCCACGGCCGACAAGCCCTGCGACCCCGGCGGCCGCGGCTTCCTCAACGTGGTCGAGCCCTTCACCGGCGGGGGCACCGAGGTCGGCCTGCTCGACGTCAATGGCAGCAACCGGTTCGAGGACGACCGGCTCGGGGACCGCCCGATCGGCTCGGTCGAACTCTCCGTCGGCGCCCCGTCCGCCGCCGCAGCCATGAACGCCGGCAACCTCACCCTGGTCCTGGTCGGCGGCTCCGGCACGAAGGACGCCCAGGACGCGACCCCGGCCCTGGCCGCCGTCCGTGCCCGCAGCCCGGGCCCCCTGCGCCGCCGCATCGCCTGGCGCGAACTCCTGGCGGAGTGAGCATGACGACGCCCCGCGCCGCCCGCAAGGCCCCGACCGCCGCACTCCCGCGCGGCTTCACGCTGATGGAGCTGCTGGTCGCCCTGGTCATCGTCGCCCTGCTGGCCATGGTGGCCTACCCGGGGTATGCCAGCCATGCCCGGCGCGCCTACCGCGCCACCGCCGCCGCCTGCCTGCAGTCCCTGGCGCACCAGATGGAGCGGCGCTACACCACCGACATGGCCTACGACGCCGCCAGCGCGGTGCCTGCCGCCGGCTGCGTGCGGGAGCTCGAGAACCGCTACTCCTTCGCCTTCGCCGCCAGCCAGCCCACCGCCACCACCTACGTCCTCCAGGCCGACCCGCAGAACCAGCAGTCGGCCGACACCGGCTGCGGCAGCCTGCGGCTGGACCAGGCGGGCCAGCGCACGGTCAGCGGCGACAGCGATGTACAGTCCTGCTGGCGCTGAACCACCGACCGCCCGCCTTGACCGAACCGACCTCCCCGACCAGCCCCCCGCCCGACGCATCCGCCGTGCCCGCGCCGATGGCCCGGGCCCTCGCGCTGGCCGAAAGCGCCCTCTTCATCACCAGCCCCAATCCGCGCGTGGGCTGCGTGATCACGGCCGCCGACGGCCGCGTGCTCGGCGAAGGCGCCACCCAGGCTGCCGGCGGCCCCCATGCGGAGGTCATGGCCCTGCGTGACGCCCAGGCCCGCGGCCAGGACGTGCGCGGCGCCACGGCCTGGGTCACCCTGGAGCCCTGCTCGCACACCGGCCGCACCGGCCCGTGCTGCGACGCGCTGGCGGCCGCCGGCATCGCCCGCGTGGTGGCCTCCCTCGGCGACCCCAACCCCCTGGTGGGCGGCCGCGGCTTCGAGCGCCTGCGCGCCGCGGGCATCGCGGTCGAGGTCGGCCCCGGCGCGGCGGCCGCGCGCGAGCTGAACCTCGGCTTCTTCAGCCGCATGGTCCGCAAGACCCCCTGGGTGCGGATGAAGGTGGCCGCCTCGCTGGACGGCACCACCGCCCTGGACAACGGCGCCAGCCAGTGGATCACCTCCCCCGCCGCGCGGGCCGACGGCCACGCCTGGCGGGCCCGGGCCTGCGCCGTCCTCACCGGCATCGGCACCGTGCTGGAGGATGACCCTCAGCTGGACGTGCGCCTCGTCGAGACCCCCCGCCAGCCCCGCGTGGTGCTGGTGGACAGCCGCCTCGAACTGCCCCTGGAGGCCCGCCTGCTCAGACCGGGCCGCGAGCTCCTGGTCTACACCGCCAGCGACGACCCGGCCCGCCGCGCGGCCCTGCAGGCGCGCGGCGCCACCGTCATCGCCCGACCCGGCCCCGGCGGCAAGGTGGACCTCGCCGCCATGCTGCGGGACCTGGCCGCGCGCGAGGTCAACGAGCTGCACGTGGAGGCCGGCCACAAGCTCAATGGCTCCCTGGTGCGCGAGGGCCTGGTCGACGAGTTCCTCGTCTACCTCGCGCCCCGGCTGCTGGGCCCCGGCCGCGGCATGGCCGCCCTCGGCCCGCTCACCGCACTGGCGCAGGGCGTGGACCTGGAATTCACGTCCGCCACGCCGGTCGGCCCGGACCTGCGCGTGCTCGCCCGGGTCCCCGGCCGCGACCGCTTCTGAGGCCCTGCCGAATACCTGCGAAAATAGCCGGATGTTCACCGGCATCATCACCGGCGTGGGGCGTATCGCCGCCGTCCACGACCTCGGAAGTTCTTCGCAGCACGGCAAGCGCCTGACCCTGGAGGCGCCCGACGGGTACCTCGATGACGTCGGCCTGGGAGACAGCATCGCCCTCAACGGCGCGTGCATGACCGTCACCAGCTTCGACCCCGCGGCGCGCACCTTCACCATCGACATCTCCGCCGAGTCCCTGGCCCGCACCGCCGGCCTCGACCGGGCGGGCGTCCCGATCAACCTCGAGAAGGCCCTGCGCGCGCACGACCGCCTGGGCGGCCACATCGTCTCGGGCCATGTGGACGGCATCGGCCGCGTCAGCCGCTTCGCCCCGGTGGGCGAGAGCTGGGAGCTGCGGGTGCTGGCCCCGGGCGAGATGGGCAAGTACTTCGCCTACAAGGGCTCCATCACCGTCAACGGCGTGAGCCTCACCGTCAACGCGGTGCGCGACCTGCCCGAGGGCTGCGAGGTGAGCATCAACCTGATCCCGCACACCGTCCAGAACACCGCCCTGCACGCCCTCCAGGACGGCACCCCGGTGAACCTGGAAATCGACCTGATCGCGCGCTACGTCGAGCGCATGCTGGGCGGCTCGCTGCCCGAGAAAGTCTCCCAATGAACGCACTGACCTCCCCCGTCAACCCGGTGGCCATCTCGCCGGTCGAGGACATCGTGGCCGACATGAAGGCCGGCCGCATCGTCATCCTGGTCGACGAGGAAGACCGCGAGAACGAGGGCGACCTGGTCCTCGCCTCCGACCACGTCACCCCCGAGGCCATCAACTTCATGGCCCGCTTCGGCCGCGGCCTGATCTGCCTGACCCTGACCCGCGAGCGCTGCGAGCTGCTGCGCCTGCCGCCCATGGTCTCACGCAACGGCACCAAGCACTCCACCGCCTTCACCGTCTCCATCGAGGCGGCCGAGGGCGTGACCACCGGCATCTCCGCCGCCGACCGCGCCCGCACCGTGCAGGCCGCCGTCGCCAAGGACGCGAAGGCCGAGGACCTGGTCCAGCCGGGCCACATCTTCCCGCTGCAGGCCGTCGACGGCGGCGTGCTGATGCGCGCCGGCCACACCGAGGCCGGCTGCGACCTCGCCGCCATGGCCGGCCTCACGCCCTCCTCGGTGATTTGCGAGATCATGAAGGACGACGGCACCATGGCCCGCCTGCCGGACCTGCAGGTCTTCGCCGCCGAGCACGGCCTGAAGATCGGCACCATCGCCGACCTGATCGAGTACCGCAGCCGCAACGAGTCGCTGGTGCAGAAGGTCGCCTCGCGCCCGCTGAAGACCGCCTACGGCGAGTTCACCGCCCACGCCTGGCAGGACCAGCCGAGCGAGGGCCTGCACCTGGCCCTGGTCATGGGCCAGTGGGGCCCGGCCGACGCCGTGCCGGTGCGCGTGCACGAGCCCCTGTCGGTGCTCGACGCGCTGGAGGTGGGTCGCAAGATGCACTCCTGGAGCCTCGACGCCGCCCTCGCCCACATCGCCAAGGAAGGCCGCGGCGTGGTGGTGCTGCTCAATGCCGGCGAGTCCGCCGAGCAGCTGCTGGCGCAGTTCGAGGGCACGGCCCGTTCCGCCCAGGCTCCCGAGCGGGGCCGCATGGACCTGCGCACCTACGGCGTGGGCGTGCAGATCATCCGCGAATGCGGCGTGCACCGCATGACCGTCATGGGCTCGCCCCGCCGCATGCCCAGCATGGCGGGCTACGGCCTCGAGATCGCCGGCTACGTCACCCCCGGCGCGGCCTGAGCGCGGCGCCCCGAAACAGCCAGAGAACCGAAAGAACACACCGCATGCAAGGCGCAGACAAGGGCCAGGCCCACGCCCTCGACGGCACCGGCCTGAAGGTCGGCATCGTCCAGGCCCGCTTCAACGAGAGCATCACCGACACCCTGGCGCAGTCCTGCAAGGGCGAACTGCACCGCCTGGGCGTGGCCGATGCCGACATCACCCATGTCTTCGTGCCCGGCGCGCTCGAAGTGCCGCTGGCGCTGCAGGCGCTGGCCGACCGGGGCGGCTTCGACGCGCTGGTGGCCCTGGGCTGCATCATCCGCGGCGAGACCTACCACTTCGAGCTGGTGGCCAATGAATCGGCCGCCGGCGTCACCCGCGTGGGCCTGGACTACCGCCTGCCCATCGCCAACGTCATCCTCACCACCGAGAACCTGGAGCAGGCCGTGGCCCGCCAGGTCGAGAAGGGCGTCGACGCCGCCCGCGTGGTCGTGGAAATGTGCAACCTCCTGCAAGGCCTGAAGAAATGAGCGACGAGCCCCAGAACGAAGGCGCCCGTCCCGCGCGCCGCCCCGGCCTGACCGCCACCGGCGCCCGCAAGGCCTCGGCCAAGTCGGCCCGCACCCGCGCGCGCGAGTTCGCGCTGCAGGCCCTCTACCAGCGCCTGGTGGGCGGCAACGAGGCCGAGGCCATCGACCACTTCACCCGCGACCTGTCCGGCTTCCACAAGGCCGACGCGGCCCACTACGACGCGGTGCTGCACGGCTGCATCGCGCAGGCCGCCGAACTCGATGCGCTGATCACGCCCCTGCTCGATCGCAAGTGGGAGGAGATCTCCCCCATCGAGCATGCCGCCATGTGGATCGGCACCTGGGAGTTCCAGCACGCCGTCGAGGTGCCCTGGCGCGTGGTGATCAACGAGTGCGTGGAGCTGGCCAAGGAGTTCGGCGGCACCGACGGCCACAAGTACGTCAACGCCGTCCTCAACGGCCTGGCCGCCCAGCTGCGCCCCCTGGAGGTCGAGGCCGACCGCGCCACCGGGAAGGCGAAGTGACGCTGCGCATCGCGAGGCGCGCCGAACGCATCGAGCCGTTCTACGTGATGGAGGTGGCCAAGGCCGCCTCCCGCCTGGCCCGCGAGAACGCGGGCGGCGACCGGCCGATGGTGTTCCTGAACATCGGCGAGCCGGACTTCACCGCGCCGCCGCTGGTGCAGGAAGCCGCCGCGCGCGCCGTGCGCGACGGCCTCACCCAGTACACCGACGCCCTGGGCCTGGACGCCCTGCGCGAGCGCATCAGCGACTGGTACCGCACCCGCTTCGGGGTGGCGGTGCCGGCCCGCCGCATCGTCCTGACCGCCGGCGCCTCGGCCGCCCTGCAGCTGGCCTGCCTGGCCCTGGTGGAGGCCGGCGACGAGGTGCTGATGCCGGACCCGAGCTACCCCTGCAACCGCCACTTCGTCAGCGCCGCCGAGGGCACGCCGGTGCTGGTGCCGGCCACCGCCGCCGAGCGCTTCCAGCTCAGTGCGGCGAAGGTCGAGGCCCACTGGGGCCCGAAGACCCGCGGCGTGCTGCTCGCCTCGCCCTCCAACCCCACCGGCACCTCGCTGGAGTTCGCCGAGCTGGCGCGCATCCACGAGATCGTGCGCGCCCGCGGCGGCATCACCCTGCTGGACGAGATCTACCTGGGCCTGAGCTACGAGGCGGCCTACGGCCACACCGGCCTGGCCCTGGGCGAGGACGTGATCAGCGTCAACAGCTTCAGCAAGTACTTCAACATGACCGGCTGGCGCCTGGGCTGGCTGGTGGTGCCCGACGCCCTGGTGCCGGTGGTCGAGCGCCTCGCCCAGAACCTGTTCATCTGCCCGAGCGCGGTGGCCCAGCACGCGGCCCTGGCCTGCTTCGAGCCGGCGAGCCTGGCCGAGTACGAGCGCCGGCGCGCCGAGTTCAAGGCGCGGCGCGACGGGTTCATCCCGCAGCTGGAGGCCCTGGGCCTGACGGTGCCGGTACGGCCCGACGGCGCGTTCTACGCCTGGGCCGACTGCCGCGCGTGGTGCGAGCGCCTGGGCGTGGCGGGCAGCTGGGAGCTGGCCTTCGCGGTGATGGAGCGCGCCCATGTGGCCATCACCCCGGGCCGTGACTTCGGCCACACCGACATGGACCGCTACGTGCGCTTTTCCACCGCCAGCTCGATGCCGCAGCTGCAACTGGCCATCGAGCGCCTGCGCGCGCTGCGGGACACCTTCGAATGAGTTTTGAATTCCCCGTCCGCGTCTACTGGGAGGACACCGATGCCGGCGGCATCGTGTTCTACGCCAACTACCTGAAGTTCTTCGAGCGCGCCCGCACCGAGTGGCTGCGGTCCCTGGGCATCGCCCAGAGCACGCTGCGCGAGCAGACCGGCGGGATGTTCGTCGTCAGCGAGACCGCGGTGCGCTACCTGCGGTCCGCGCGGCTCGATGATGAACTCCTGGTCTCCGCCCGGCTCGAAGAAGCGGGACGCGCCTCGCTGGTCATCGCGCAGGACGCGCGCCTGAAATCCGGCGGCACGGTGCTGGCCGAAGGCACCATCCGCATCGGCTGGGTCGAGGCCGCCACGCTGCGCCCTGCCAGAATCCCCACCTCCCTCCTCGAAGTGCTCAAGCCATGAACCAAGACATGTCCATCCTGACCCTGGTGCTGCACGCCAGCTGGGTGGTGCAGCTGGTGATGGCCCTGCTGGTGACCGTCTCGGTCGCGAGCTGGGCGGCCATCTTCCGCAAGCTCATTTCCCTCAAGCGGATCAAGGCACTGAACGAGGACTTCGAACGCGAGTTCTGGTCCGGCACCAGCCTGAACGACCTGTACGCCGCGGCCGCCAAGAACGCCAAGCTCGCCGGCCCGATGGAGCGCATCTTCGCCTCCGGCATGCGCGAGTTCCAGAAGCTGCGCGAGCGCCGCATCACCGACGCCGGCACCCTGCTCGATGGCGCGCGCCGCGCCATGCGGGCCAGTTACCAGCGCGAGGTGGACGCGGTGGAACACCACCTCTCCTTCCTCGCCTCGGTCGGCTCGGTCTCCCCTTACGTGGGCCTGTTCGGCACGGTGTGGGGCATCATGCACGCCTTCACCGGCCTGGCCAGCCTGCAGCAGGTGACCCTGGCCACCGTGGCCCCCGGCATCGCCGAGGCGCTGGTGGCCACCGCCATCGGCCTGTTCGCGGCGATCCCGGCGGTGCTGGCCTACAACCGCTTCGCGCGCGACATCGACCGCGTCTCGATCAAGCTGGAGACCTTCATCGAGGAGTTCTCCAACATCCTGCAACGCAACGTCGGCGCGGGCACCGCGTCGGCCCACTGAAACATGACCCCCACGCTTCTCGCTGCGCGTCGTGCGCTGCCCCCCGAGGGGGCCCAGGCCTGCCTGGGGGCGGCCCGTCGGAGGCCTGAGTAATGCCCGGCGTCGCCTCCCGCGGCAAGGGCCGCCGCGCGGTGAACGAGATCAACATGGTCCCCTTCATCGACGTGATGCTGGTGCTGCTGATCATCTTCATGGTCACCGCGCCCCTGATCACGCCCAGCACCATCGACCTGCCCAGCGTGGGCAAGGCCAACCGCCAGCCGGACCAGAAGATCGAGATCGTGATCGGCAAGGACGAATCGCTGGAGGTGCGGCTGGATGACAAGCTGCAGCGCGTGAGCGCCGCCGAGGTCGCCGCGGTGGTGCAGCGCGCGCAGCAGGGCCAGGCCCCCGGCAGCAGCGCGGTGGTGATCAGCGCCGACCGCAACGTGAAGTACGAGTCCGTGGTGCGGGTGATGGACACCCTGCAGCGCGCCGGCGTGCAGCGCGTGGGCCTGTCGGTGCAGCTCGCGCCCTGACCCTCCCCGGCCCCCGACACCTCGAGCACGCCATGCACGTCGCCGACCCCCAGGCCTTCGCGCCGCCGCCCGAACCCGGGCGGGGCCGCGCCCTGGGCCTGGCGGTGCTGGCCCACCTCGTGCTGGTGGCGGCCCTGACCTGGGGCGTGGGCTGGAAGCGCGACCCGCAGACGCTGGCCGCCGAGGCCGAACTGTGGGCCCCCACCGCGCAGGAGGCCGCGCCCAGGCTGGTCGAGGCCCCGCCGCCCCCTCCCCCGCCGCCCGCCCCGGCGCCCCGGGTGCAGGCCCCGCCGCCGCCACCCGCGGTGAAGGACGCCGACATCGCCCTGCAGAAGCAGCGCAAGGCCGCCGAGGAGAAGAAGAAGCTCGAGGCCGAGCGCGAGAAGCAGAAGAAGCTGGAGGCGGAAAAGGCCGAAGCGAAGAAGAAGCAGCTCGCCGAGCAGAAGCGCCTGGAGGACCAGAAGAAGCGCGAGGCCGCCGAGAAGCTGGCCAAGGCGCAGGCGCAGGAGCAGGCCGAGGCCAAGCGCGCCGAGGCCCTGCGCCAGGAGAACCTGCGCCGCATGCAGGGCCTGGCCGGCGCCACCGGCGGGGCCACGGCCACCGGCAACGCGCTGCGCTCGGCCGGCCCCTCGGACAGCTACGCCGGCCGCATCCGCGCCCGGGTCAAGCCCAACATCGTCTTCAGCGACGACGTGCCGGGCAACCCGGTCGCCGAGGTCGAGGTGCGCATGGCCCCGGACGGGACCATCACCAGCCGCAAGGTCACCAAGTCCAGCGGCAACAAGGCCTGGGACGACGCGGTGCTGCGCGCCCTGGACCGCACCGAGGTCCTGCCCCGCGACACCGACGGGCGCGTTCACAGCCCGCTGCTGATGGAGTTCCGGCCCAAGGGCTGAAGCCCCGGCCGGACCCGACGAGCGGGGAACCCGGCCAGCTCATCCGTTACCACGCCTTTGCCCAGCAGTTCGCCGGGATCCGAGGAGGCGCGCATGCAGCCGGTCGTGAGCATCCAGCAATTCCGGGCCCTGGGCCTGCAGGCGGGCCCGGAGTCCGCCTCGGACCTGGTCCAGGTCAAGTTGGGCAGCGGCCAGGAGCCGGCCACGCTCTCGCTGCAGAAACCGACCAACCCACCCTCCCTCTGGAGCTCGCTGGTCGGCGCCCTGGTCGGTACCCCGACCCCGACCACGGCCGCCCCCTCGGCCGGCGGCGAGGTGACCCTGCTGCAGTTCCGGTCCGCCCTGGCGTCGGGCTACCACGGCGACATCGGGGCGAACGTGGCCCGCACCCTGGAAGGCGACAAGCTCACGCTGTCCCTGATGAACCGCGCCATCGCGATGGCGGACCGGGAACAGGCCGAGTTCCGCGCCGGCAAGGTCGACGCCTTCGCGGCGACCCTCCGGGGCAGCCTGGTCCAGGACGGCGCCGGCACACCCGGGCCCGGCGAGCCAGCGCCCCCGTTCCACCGCAGCTTCCCCGACCGGGCCTGCTGCGAGCTGCTGCGGCAGGCCTTCATGGTCAAGGACATCCTCTCGGCCTCCTCGAAGGACATCCGCGAGGACGCCGGCAAGGCCGCGGCGTGGTTCGACGCCATGCGGCAGACCCCGGGCATGTCGATGCCCCGCCTGATGGCGACCCTCGAATTCGCGCTCGCCGGCCCGGCCGACCAGGTCCGCACCGTGCTGGCGCGCGAGACCGCCCTCGAGCGGCCGAACCAGGCAGGCCCGACGGTCCTGCCGGGGACGGCCATCGCCGGCACCCTGCCCGACACGATCGCCGCCACCGGCAGCAGCGACCGCCAGGCCTTCGCCGAGGCGATGAAGTCCGAGACCAGCTTCCTCGCCGGCCCGAACCCCGGCCTGCGGGACCTGCACCGGGAGGTGGCACGCCAGGTCGGCCTGATGCAGACCGCCGTCGAGCCCATGTCCGTGAAGATCGCCGACGGCCGCACCGTGCAGATCGCCCACCAGGTCCATCGCGACGCGGTCGGCGCCGACTACTCGGTCCAGGGCCGGACGCTTGCGCGCACCCCCGAGGCGGTGGCGGCCGGCCTGCTCTCGGCCCTGCCCGCCGGCGAGCCCGGCGAGCGGATGCTGCCCAAGGTGTCGGCCGCGTTGTGCCAGGCCCTGCAGATGCAACTGGCCAAGTTCACCGCGCTGCACGGGTTCCTCCAGGGCAAGGACAACACGGGCGGCTCGAGACAGAGCTACGACCTGTGGACCGGCGCGGACGGCCTGCTCCATGCGCGCGCCGGCACCTTCCAGCGCTTCTCGGCCGCCATCATCGGCGTCGAGCAGGTGGAGACGCCCGCTTCGGCGGTGCGCATGGCGGTCGAATGCGTGTTCGACCTGCGCGCGGGCAATGAGGCGCCGCTACTGGTGCAGGTCCACACCGACATGGCCTACACCTCCGCCGCGGCCGCGGCGGACGGCAAGCAGGCTCAGACGCCGTGAACGAAGCCTCTCAGGCCTCGTAGACGATCTGCGCCTGCCCCTGGTCCGCCTGGGCCATCCAGCTGGCCAAGGCGGCGTCGCTGGGGAAGAAGCGGGCCTCCTCGCCGAGCAGCAGTTCGGCCACCGCCTGCTCGCGGCGCACGGCCAGGCGCACCGGCAGGCCGCGCACCAGTTCGCCCTGCTCACTCTCGATGCGCTGCGGCGGGAACTCACGCACCAGGCGGTGGATGTCGGGCGCGCGCCCGTTGACGGCCACCTTCAGGTACTTGCCGAAGCGGCAGCGCGCGGTGGCCAGGTCCCAGACCTGCTGCACGTTCAGGCGGAAGCCGCCGGAAAAGCGATCCGGCTGCATCTTGGCCATGACGATCACCAGCTCGTCGTCCTTGAGCAGGTTGCGGCTGGCGTTGATGACGGACTCGTCGGCCACCGCCTCGATCATCCCGGACTTGTCATCGAGCTTGAAGATCGCGACCTTGCCGCGCTGGCCGTTGATCACCCGCAGGTCGCTGATGATGCCGGCGATCAGCTGCGGCTCGCGCGAGTCGATCAGGTCGTCGATGGTGCGCCGGGCGAAGCGGCGCACCTCGGCGGCCACCTCGTCGAACAGGTGGCCCGAGAGGTAGAAGCCCACCGCCGTCTTCTCGAAGGTGAGGCGCTCCTTCACGCCCCAGGGCGTGGCCTCCACCAGGTCGGGCTCGGTGGTGCTGGCGCCATGCGTGTCGTCGCCCAGGTCGAACAGGCCGCCCTGGTTGGCGTTGGCCTCGGCGGCGATGGCGAACTCCCAGGCGCGGTCGATGCTGGCCACCAGGGAGGCGCGATTGAGCTGGATCGCGTCGAAAGCGCCGGCCTTGATCAGGGCCTCCACCGTGCGCTTGTTGATGCGGCTGCGGTCTATGCGCTTGACGAAGTCGAACAGGCTCGTGAACGGCCCGCTCTCGGAGCCGGAGGGGCCGCTGCCCTTGCCTTCGCGCGCCGCCACGATCGCCTCGATGGCCGACTGGCCCGTGCCCTTGACCGCGCCCAGGCCGTAGCGGATCACCTTGTCCGTGACCGGCTCGAAGCGGTAGACGCCGCGGTTCACGTCCGGCGGCTCGAAGGTGATGCCGAAGTTCTTGACCGCGTCCTCGAACAGCACCTTGAGCTTGTCGGTGTCGTCCATTTCCACGGTCATGTTGGCGCAGAAGAACTCCGCCGTGTAATGAACCTTGAGCCAGCCCGTGTGGTACGCCAGCAGCGAGTAGGCGGCGGCGTGCGACTTGTTGAAGCCGTAGCCGGCGAACTTCTCCATCAGGTCGAAGATCTCGTCGGCCTTCTCCTGCGGGATGTCGTTCTTGGCCGCGCCGGCGCGGAAGATCTGCCGGTGCTCGGCCATCTCCTCGGCCTTCTTCTTGCCCATGGCCCGGCGCAGCAGGTCGGCGCCGCCGAGCGAGTAGCCGCCCAGGATCTGCGCGGTCTGCATCACCTGCTCCTGGTAGACCATGATGCCGTAGGTCTCGGAGAGCATGTCGGCCACCAGGGGGTGCGGGTACTCCACTTCCTCGCGCCCGTGCTTGCGGGCCACGAAGCTGGGGATCAGGTCCATCGGGCCCGGGCGGTACAGCGCGTTCAGGGCGATGAGGTCTTCCAGGCGGGTGGGCCGGGCGTCGCGCAGCATGCCCTGCATGCCGCGGGATTCGAACTGGAACACCGCCTCGGTCTTGCCGTCGGAGAACAGCTTGTAGGTGGCGGCGTCATCGAGCGGGATGTTCTCGAACGCGAAGTTCTCCTGGCCCTTGTGGCGCTTCATGATGAACTCGCGCGCGATCTCCAGGATCGTGAGCGTGGCCAGGCCCAGGAAGTCGAACTTCACCAGGCCGGCGGCCTCCACGTCGTCCTTGTCATACTGGCTCACCGCGGAATCGGAGCCGGGCTGCTGGTACAGGGGCGTGAAGTCGGTCAGCTTGCCCGGGGCGATCAGCACGCCGCCGGCGTGCATGCCGACGTTGCGCGTCAGGCCCTCGAGCTTCTTGGCCAGGCCGATCAGGGTCTTGACCTCGTCCTCCTTCTCCAGGCGCTCGGCCAGGATCGGCTCCTGCTCGATGGCGCCGTCGATGGTGATGTGCTGGCCGGGCTTCTGCGGCACCAGCTTGCTGATGCCGTCGCAGAAGGTGTAGCTCATGTCCAGCACGCGGCCGACGTCGCGGATGGCGGCCTTGGCCGCCATGGTGCCGAAGGTGGCGATCTGGGACACGGCGTCGCGGCCGTACTTGTCCTTCACGTACTCGATGACCCGGTCGCGGTTGCCCTGGCAGAAGTCGATGTCGAAGTCGGGCATCGACACCCGCTCCGGGTTCAGGAAACGCTCGAACAGCAGGTTGTACTGCAGCGGGTCGAGGTCGGTGATCTTCAGCGCGTAGGCGACCAGCGAGCCGGCGCCGGAGCCCCGGCCCGGGCCCACCGGGCAGCCGTTGTTCTTGGCCCAGTTGATGAAGTCGCCCACGATCAGGAAGTAGCCCGGGAACCCCATCTTGAGGATGGTGCTGATCTCGAACTCCAGGCGCTCCACGTAGCGGGGCATTTCCTTTTCGCGCTGCGCCTCGTCGGGGTAGAGGTGCGCCATGCGCTCCTTCAGGCCCTCGTGCGAGGCGAAGCGGAAGTACTCCTCCATCGGCATGCCGTTGGGCGTCGGGAAGTGCGGCAGGCGCGGCTTGCCCAGCTCCAGGGTCAGGCTGCAGCGGCGGGCGATCTCCACCGTGTTGGCGATGGCCGAGGGCACGTCGGCGAACAGCGCCTCCATCTGGGCGCTGGACTTGAAATACTGCTCGCGGGTGAACTTGCGCACGCGGCGCTGGTTGCCCAGGATCTCGCCCTCGGAGATGCACACGCGCGCCTCGTGGGCCTCGTAGTCGTCCTCGGTGAGGAACTGGATCGGGTGGGTGGCGACCACGGGCAGGTGCAGCTTGGCGGCCAGTTGCACCGCGGCGGCCACATGGGCCTCGTCGTCGGCGCGGCCGGCGCGCTGCAGCTCGATGTAGAAGCGGTGCGGGAACACGCCCGCCAGCGCCAGCGCCGCCTGGCTGGCGCGGTGCGCGTCGCCCTGCACCAGGGCCTGGCCCACCGGCCCGGCCTGCG
Organism: Ramlibacter sp. GCM10027632; assembly: GCF_042675325.1. Classification (NCBI taxonomy): domain Bacteria; kingdom Pseudomonadati; phylum Pseudomonadota; class Betaproteobacteria; order Burkholderiales; family Comamonadaceae; genus Ramlibacter; species Ramlibacter sp. GCM10027632. Next base: position 329,233 of record NZ_JBHTGW010000001.1, read on the forward strand.
CGCCGGACAGCGCGATCAGCCCCTCGCCCAGCTCCTGCAGCCACTCGAGCTTGCACACGGCCTGGGCCTTGACCACGTTGGCGGTCCAGCCGCGGGCCAGGATCTCGCACAGGTTCAGGTAGCCCTGGCGGCTTTGCACCAGCAGCACGATGCGCGAGACCTGGGCGGCGTCCTTGCCCAGGCCCTGGAGCATGACCTCGGCGCCCAGCACCGGCTTGACGCCCGTGCTGCGGCCGGCCTTGTAGAACTTGATGCCGCCGAACAGGTTGTTCAGGTCGGTGATGGCCATGGCCGGCTGGCCATCGGCCGCTGCGGCCTTCAGGGTGTCGTCGATGCGGCAGGTGCCGTCGACCACGGAGAACTCGGAATGCAGGCGCAGGTGGACGAACATAGCCTGCGATTGTAGGAAGTCGCCGGGGGTTGACCCCGCCTAAAATCCGTGGCCTCGTGCCTGAAATCCTCAACGTTTCCGCCTACAAGTTCGTCGAACTCGACGACTGCCCCGCCCTGCGCGAGCGCCTGCTCGCCGACGCCCTGGCCTGCGGCCTGAAGGGCACCATCCTGCTGGCCACCGAGGGCATCAACCTGTTCCTGGCCGGCGAGGCGCAGGCCCTGCGCGGCTTCCTGGCGCGCCTGCAGTCCGACCCGCGCCTGGGCGGCCTGCCGGTCAAGGAGAGCTGGTCGGCCCACCAGCCGTTCCGCAAGATGCTGGTGAAGGTCAAGCGCGAGATCATCCGCATGAACCACCCCACCATCCGCCCGCAGGACGGCCGCGCCCCGGCGGTCGACGCGCTCACCGTGCGCCGCTGGCTGGACCAGGGGCATGACGACGCCGGCCGCCCGGTGGTGACGCTGGACACGCGCAACGCCTTCGAGGTGGACCACGGCACCTTCGAGGGCGCGATCGACTGGCGCATCACCAAGTTCAGCGACTTCCCGCAGGCCGTGCAGGACCACCGCGCCGACCTCGAGGGCAAGACCGTGGTGAGCTTCTGCACCGGCGGCATCCGCTGCGAGAAGGCCGCGATCTACCTGCAGGAGGCCGGCCTGGACAACGTGTGGCAGCTCGAAGGCGGCATCCTGCGCTACTTCGAGGAAGCCGGCGGCGCCCATTACCGGGGCGGCTGCTTCGTGTTCGACGAGCGCGAGGCGCTCGACCCGGCGCTCGCGCCCGCCCGCGACTGAGCCCGCGGCGGGCTCAGCCCCGCAGGACGGTGAGCACCTGCGAGTGGAACTCGCGCCCGTACAGCACCGCGACCACCAGCGCCGCGCCGACCGCGAAGGCCAGCGGCGAGACGAACCAGGCGATGGCGGCGAAGGCGAAGTAGTAGGCCCGCACGCCGTCGTTGAACGACTCCGCGGCCATGCCCACGAGGGCCGCGCCCTGGTCCGCCACCGCCTCGCGGTCCTTGCGGCCGGCCGCGAACTCGCCGGGCGCAGGCATGGCACCCAGCATCAGAGCGGCGAAGGTGTACTGGCGGATCGACCAGGTGAAGCGGAAGAACGCGAAGGTGAAGATCACCAGCAGCAGCACCAGCTTCAGGTCGAACTGCAGCATGTTGGTGCGGGCGGCGAAGGGCAGCTCGCGCACCACCTCGGCGGCCTTGTCGGTGGTGCCCAGGAGCGCCAGCAGGCCGCCGATGATGATGATGGTGGTCGAGGCGAAGAACGAGGGGCTGGAGGACAGGCTCTGCACGATCACGCCGTCGACCACGCGCGGATCGCGCTGGGTGGCCTGGAACAGCCAGGCGCGGCGCCAGCGGTTGGTGATCGCCAGCAGGGTCTGGCCGCGCGCGCTCGCGGCGCGCGAGTACCAGGCATAGCCCCACCAGACGGCGATGAACCAGGCCAGCGCGAGCCAGTCGTACCAGGGGAAGACGTCGGTCAGGGACATGCCGCGCATCATAGAGGCGCGGCATGCCTCCTCACGTGCCGGCACGCGTCGGCCGGCCCGCGGCGCTCAGAGCGGCGGCGCCTGCACGAAGCGCTGCGCCGGCAGGGGGATGGATTCGGTCTCGCCCGGCACCGGCGCGAAGCGGCCGGCCTCCCAGTCGGCCGCGGCCTGGTGGATCCGCTCGGGGCGGGAGTGGACGAAGTTCCACCACATGTGGCGCGGGCCCAGCGGCTCGCCGCCGACCACCGCGATGCGGCTGGCGTCGCGCGCCTCGATGCGCGTCCCCTGCCCGCCCTCCAGCACGCGCATGCGCCGCGCGGCCAGCGGCTGGCCGTCGACCACCGCCTCACCTTCGACCAGGTACAGCGCCAGCTCGGTCGCTACGGCGGGCAGGTCCAGCGTGGCGCCGGCGGGCAGCTGCAGGTCCAGGTAGGTGGTGGGCGATTCGGGTCGCACCGGCGAGCGCGCGCCGAAGGCCTCGCCCACCAGCACGCGCACCCGGGCGCCGCCCAGGTCCAGCACGGGGATGGCAGCCGCCGGCGTGTGGGTAAAGGCCGGCTCGGCCTCCTCCAGCGCCTCGGGCAGGGCCACCCACAGCTGCAGGCCGTGCACCACCATCTCGGTCTGGCGCAGCGCCTGCGGACGGCGCTCGGAGTGCACGATGCCGCGCCCGGCGCGCATCCAGTTGATGGCGCCGGGCTCGATCAGTTGTTCGCAGCCGAGGCTGTCGCGATGCATCATCGCGCCCTCGTACAGGTAGGTCACGGTGGCCAGGCCGATGTGCGGGTGCGGCCGCACATCATGGCTGGCGCCCGGGACCTGGGTCACCGGGCCGAAATGGTCGAAGAAGACGAAGGGCCCCACGCTGCGGCGGCGCGCCGCCGGCAGCAGGCGGCGCACGGTGAAGCCACCGCCCAGGTCCTTGTCGTGTCCCGTCAGTTCGAGCCCGGTGGACATGGCCGTCACCCGGGCCTTACTTGGCCCACTTGCGGGCGACTTCCGCCACGCGGGCGCCGAACTGGCGCGAGGTCTCGAGGTCGCCGGGCAGCATCTCGGCCACCGAGGCGTCGGAGGGCGTGGTGGCCATGGCGCCGGCGGAGGCGCCCATCCAGTTCACGTCGTTGCGGGTGGCGGCCTTGCTGTTGGACGGCATCATGCCGGTGCCGACCCACACGCCGCCGTGCTGCATGGCCAGCGTCATGAAGTAGCTCATGGTGCTGTTCTTGTCGCCGTTGGTGCTGGCGCTGTTGGTGAAGCCGGCGAAGACCTTGTTCTTCCAGGCCTGGGTGAACCAGGCCTTGGAGGAGGCGTCGGCGAACTTCTTGAACTGCCAGCTCGCGCCGCCCATGTAGGTCGGCGAGCCGAAGATGATGGCGTCGGCGTTCAGCAGCTGGTCCCAGCCGCCTTCGGGCAGGTTGCCCTCGGCGTCGATGGCCACCAGGTGGGCGGTGGCGCCGGCGCCTTCGGCGACGGCCTGGGCCTGGCGCTGGGTGTGGCCGTAGCCGGAGTGGTAGACGATAGCGATGGATGCCATGGTTCTTGTCCTGAGTCAGTGGGTGATGGAAAGTGCCCCGGGGGGCGGAAATGGGTGGCGCGTCAATCGCGCTTGAGGCGGGCGTCCAGGCTGAAGCCGCCGGCGCCGAAGGCCGCGAAGGCGAGCAGGCCGCCGGCGATGCCCAGGTTCTTGAAGAACATGATCTGCTGGATCATGACCTTGTCCGCCGGCATGGCCCAGTAGTTGTGGAAGAACACGCCGGCCACGACGGTGAAGGCCGCCAGCACCAGGGCCACCAGGCGCGTGCGGTAGCCCGCCAGCAGCAGCAGGCCCAGGCCCAGCTCCACGATGATGGCGATGGCGACGCCGAGCTGCGGCATCGGCAGGCCGACCGAGGCGATGTAGCCGGCGGTGCCCTCGAAGCCGCCGATCTTGCCGTAGCCGGCGGGCACGAAGAGCGCGGCCAGCAGGATGCGGCCAGCCAGGCTCAAGAGGTCCTGCAGCTTGTCGTTGGGGGAAGCGGTCACGGTGTTTCTCCTTGGAATGAAGTTGAAAGGAAAAGAGGGAAGGGTCAGGCGGGCAGGTCGAACACCAGCACCTCGGCCTCGCGGCCGGCGGCCAGGCGCACGGCCTGCTCGCCTTCGAGCTTGGCGGCGTCGCCGCCCTTGAGGGGCGTGCCGTTGACGGTGAGCTCGCCGCGCACCAGGTGCACGTAGGCCTTGCGGCCGGCGGCCAGGGGGAGTTCGGCGGACTCGGCGCCGTCGAACAGGCCGGCATGCAGGCGGGCGTCGGCATGGATCGTCACGCTGCCCTGCGCGCCGTCGGGCGAGGCGACCAGGCGCAGGCGGCCGCGCTTGTCGGCCTCGGCGAAGGTCTTCTGCTCGTAGCTCGGGGCGATGCCGGTCTCGTTCGGCTCGATCCAGATCTGCAGGAAATGCGTCACCTGGGCCGGCGCGTGGTTGAACTCGCTGTGCATCACGCCGGAGCCCGCGCTCATGCGCTGGACGTCGCCGGGCGGGATGCCCTTGACGTTGCCCATGCTGTCCTTGTGCGCGAGGTTGCCCTCGAGCACGTAGCTGATGATCTCCATGTCGCGGTGACCATGCGTGCCGAAGCCGGTGCCCGGGGCGATGCGGTCCTCGTTGATCACGCGCAGCGGGCCGAAGCCCATGTGCGCGGGGTCGTAGTAGCCGGCGAAGGAGAAGCTGTGGTACGAGTCGAGCCAGCCGTGGTTGGCGTGGCCGCGGTCCTGGGATTTGCGCAGGGTCAACATGTCCGGTCTCCTTTCGTGCTGGGGTGCGTTGGCGTCCCGATGGAGGGACTGTAGGGGCCGGCCCCGCCTCCCGGAGCCTCCGCGTTTGATGGCATCATTCAAAAAAACTGAATGCCCATGCCCAGCCCGCGCGAAGTCCTCACCCCGGAGACCCTGGCCCTGCTGCAGGCGGTGGCGCGGGCCGGCAGCTTCGCTGCCGCGGCGCGCGAGCTGGGGCTGGTGCCCAGCGCGGTGACCTACCGGGTGCGCCAGGTGGAGGACGCGCTGGACGCCCTGCTGTTCGACCGCGCCTCGCGCCAGGCCCGCCTGACGCCCGCCGGCACCGAACTGCTGCGCGAGGGAGAGCGCCTCCTGGGCGAGGTGGACGCGGTGGCCAACCGGGTGCGCCGCGTGGCCACCGGCTGGGAGTCGCAGCTCACGATCGCGGTGGACACCATCATCTCCTGCAGCACGGTGATGGAGCTGGCCCACGACTTCTTCGAGGTGGCGCCGCAGACCCGCCTGCGCCTGCGCGACGAGGCGCTCTCGGGCACGCTGGAGGCGCTGGTCTCCGGCCAGGCCGACCTGGCGCTGGGCGTGTCGCTGGAGGCCGGCACCGCGCCCGGCATCCGCAGCCAGGTCCTGGGCGAGATCGGCTTCGTGTTCGCCGTGGCGCCGCACCACCCGCTGGCCCGCGCGCCCGGGCCGCTGGACGACGACCTGCTGGTCAAGCACCGCGCCGTCGCGGTGGCCGACTCGGTCACGCGCGGCAGCGGCATGACCCTGGGCCTGCTGGCGGGGCAGGACGTGCTCACCGTGCCCACCATGCGCGCCAAGCTCGACGCCCAGCTGCGCGGGCTGGGCGCGGGCTTCCTGCCCGAGCCGCTGGCGCGCCCCTACATCGAGTCGGGCCGGCTGGTCGAGCGCCCGGTGCGCCGCCCGGACCGCCTGACCCGCACCAGCTACGCCTGGCGCGACACCGGCGGCCTCGGTCCCGGGCTGGCGCTCCAGTGGTGGCTCGACCGCCTCGAAACACCGGCCACCCGCCGAGCCCTCCTGGATCGCCCGGGTGGCCCCACCCTGCCGTGATGACACAATCGACCGACCATGCCGCGCAAGACCTCCAAGACCCTCGCCTCGCCCGCCGCTGACACGGCGGTCTCCAACCCCCCGCGCCGCATCGCCGTCATCGGCGCGGGCGTCGCCGGCCTGGCCTGCGCCCGCACCCTGGCGCAGGCGGGGCACGAGGTCATCGTGTTCGAGAAGAGCCGCGGCTTCGGCGGCCGCATGGCCTGCCGGCAGACGCCCTTCGGCGGCTTCGACCACGGCGCCCAGTACTTCACCGTGCGCGACGAGCGCTTCGAGCGCGTGCTCCAGCTCACGCCCGGCCTGGTGCGCCCCTGGAGCGCCAACGCGGTGCGCGTGCTGGACCCGCATGGCCGCGTGGCAGAGGCCGCGCGCACCGGCGTCGAGGCGCACTGGGTGCCGGTCCCCGGCATGAACGCGCTGGCGCGCGCCTGGGCCCAGCCCCTGGCCGACGCCGGCCGGGTGCACCTGGAGACCCAGGCCACCCGCATCGAGCGCGACGCCATCGACCAGGCCCGCTGGCAGCTGCACACCGCCGGCCCCGGCGACACGGTGCATGTGCACTCCGGCTTCGACCAGGTGCTGCTGGCCATCCCCTCGGTGCAGGCGGCGGACCTGCTGCGCGCCTCCTCGCTGGCGCCCGATTTCGTCAAGCGCATCGGCCAGGTGCAGGTTGCGCCGTGCTGGACGCTGATGGTCGCCTTCCCGCAGGCCCAGCAGCCCGGCATGTTCCACCTCGGGCCGCAGTGGAATGCGGCCATGAGCACGCACCACCGCATCACCTGGCTCTCGCGCGAGTCGTCCAAGCCCGGGCGCGCGCTGATCGAGCGCTGGACGGTGCAGGCCAGCCCGGAGTGGTCGCTCGAGCACCTGGAGGACGACCCCCAGCGCGTGGCCGCCAAGCTGCTCAAGGGCTTCGCCGAGGTCACCGGCATCCGCGCCGAGCCGACCCATGCCCAGGTGCACCGCTGGCGCTTCGCCAAGACCCAGGTGCCGCTGGGCCAGTCCTTCCTGTGGGATGCGAAGTCCGGCCTGGGCGTGTGCGGCGACTGGTGCCTGGGCCACCGCGTCGAGGACGGTTTCGTCTCCGGCCTGGAGCTCGCCCTGGCCGCGGCCTGAGGCCGCCGAGCGCCTGCGCGGGCCTTGAGCTACACCGGCCGCTTCGCCCCCTCCCCTACCGGCGCGCTGCACGCCGGCTCGCTGGTCGCCGCGCTGGCCAGCTGGCTGGACGCGCGCGCCCACGGCGGGCGCTGGCTGGTGCGCATCGAGGACGTGGACACGCCGCGCTGCGTGCCCGGCGCCGACCGCGAGATCCTGCGCCAGCTCGCCGCCTGCGGCCTGGTTCCCGACGCGCCGCCGGTGTGGCAGTCGGCCCGCGGCGCGCACTACCAGGCGGCCCTGGACCGGCTCGCCGCCGCCGGCCTGGCCTATCCCTGCGGCTGCTCGCGCAAGGACATCGAGCAGGCCCTGCAGGCGGCCGGCCATGCCCGCGAGCGCCACGGCGAGCTGGTCTACCCCGGCACCTGCCGCGACGGCCTGCACGGCAGGCCCGCGCGGGCCTGGCGCTTCCTCACCCGCGACGCCGGCACCCTCGAATGGACCGACCGCCGCCTCGGCCCGCAGCGCCAGGACCTGGCCCGCGAGGTCGGCGACTTCGTGCTGCGCCGGGCCGACGGCCTGTGGGCCTACCAGCTCGCGGTGGTGGTGGACGACGCCGACCAGGGCATCACCGACGTCGTGCGCGGCGAGGACCTGGCCGACAACACCGCGCGCCAGGTGGCCCTGCAGCGCGCGCTGGGCCTGCCCACGCCGCGCTACCTGCACACGCCGCTGGTGCTGGGCCCCAACGGCGAGAAGCTGTCCAAGCAGAACGGCGCCGCACCGCTGGACCTGGCCGACCCGCTCCAGCGGCTGCGCGAGGCCGGGGCCTGCCTCGGCCTGGACATCGCCGGCGCGCACGCCGCGGCATCCGCCACCGCCGCCACCGGCACCCGCATCGCCGCCTGGCTCGCCGCGGCGACCCGCGCCTGGGCCGCGACAATACGGGGATGACTGATTCCAAGGAAACGCCCGAGGGGACCCCTCCCGAAGGCGTGCAGCACCCCCGCACCATCCGCAGCTTCGTGCGCCGCGCCGGCCGCACCACCACCGGCCAGGCCAAGGCGTTCGAGGTCTACGGCCCGCAGTTCCTGCTGCCCTACACCGGCCAGCCGCTGGACTTCACCGCCGCCTTCGGCCGACCCGCCCCCACCATCCTGGAGATCGGCTTCGGCATGGGCGAGGCCACGGCCCACATCGCCGGCGTCCGCCCGCAGGACAACTTCCTGTGCTGCGAGGTGCACGAGCCGGGCGTCGGCGCGCTGCTCAAACGCATCGGCGAGCAGGGCCTGACCAACATCCGCATCTGCGCGCACGACGCGGTGGAAGTCGTCGACCACATGCTGCCCGAGGGCAGCCTGGCCGGCATCCACGTGTTCTTCCCCGACCCGTGGCACAAGCTTCGCCACAACAAGCGCCGCCTGATCCAGCCGCCGCTGGTGGCCCGCCTCGCGAAGCGCCTGGCGCCCGGCGGCTACTTCCACTGCGCCACCGACTGGGAGCCCTACGCGCAGCAGATGCTCGAGGTGCTGGGCGCCGAGCCGCTGCTGAAAAACACCGCCGAGGGCTTCGCGCCCAAGCCGGACTACCGCCCCCTCACCAAGTTCGAGAACCGCGGCCTGAAGCTGGGCCACGGGGTGTGGGACGTGGTGTTCCGGCGAGCCTGATCAGGCGTCACGCATCACCCGCCGGTCCGGCGCGCCCTCCCCCAGCAGCCGGGGCGCGGGATGCACCCGCACTGGCGCGGCCTCCTCGTCGGCCACCGCCTCGGTCAGGAAGTCGCCGGACTGTGGCGGCAACTCGGCCAGCGCGCTGCGGTGCCTGGCCAGCGTCCCCAGCGCCCGCTGCGGATCGATCAGCGCCCAGGCCACCGCCGACAGCGCCGGCGCCAGGTGCTGCGGCGCCATCAGCGTCAGCGCCACGCTGGTGTCGAGGAACAGGGCATTGAAGAACAGCCGCAGGCTGGCGCGGTCGCGCAGGTTCTCCGTGAGCCGGCGCACCGCGTCGAGGCAGCGCCCCGACTCGGGCCGCGCCGCCGCACCCGGTTGGGGCGGCGCCAGGGCCTCGTCGGTGGCCAGGCCCCGGGCCCCCAGGACGGCGGCGTCGATCGCCGTCGCGGCCAGGGTCTGCAGGCCCTCGATCAGGGCGATGCCCACCCCCACCGACAACGACGACAGGTAGTGGTCCAGCCACGGCCCCTCGCCGAAGGCGGGCGGCTCGGCCACGCCGAGGGACTCGGCCACCCGCGGCATCACGTGGGCGCTGACGCCCCACACCGCCAGGGCATAGGGCACCAGGGCCGGCACCGTCATGCCGCCCAGGGTCGCCAGCCCCCGGGCCGGCGCCTGCGGCCCCGCCAGCAGGGCGTGCTGGTACGCGAGGGTGCCGGGGGCCACCGTGCGGCCGTCCGGCCCCGCCAGCCGCGTCGGCAGCGCCATGCCGGCGCTCAGGTCCGCCGCCACGTCCGAGACCAGGCCCTGCACCACCCGCCCGGCATTGATGGCGAGCAACTGGGCGCCCAGGCGCTGCGCGTCGCGGTCGCCGCACAGGGCCACCGTCGCGGGCACGAGCGAGGCCGCCAGGGCCAGCGAGGTCCCGATGGCCTTGCAGGTGCGGCCGACGGCCTGCGGCCGGCCCGGCGCCTGCGCCGCCGCCCGCACGCCCTCGACGGCGACCTCGACCCCGCGCACCATGCCCAGCCCCGAGGCGCCGATCACCAGCCCGTTGGCCACCACGCCGGCGGTGCGCGGGCCGGTGGCCGAGCAGGCGTAGGTGCCGGCCTTGGCGAGCAGGCCGACCATCAGCACACCGAAGGTATGCAGGCAGCCCCGCACGCCGGCGCGGGCGACGGTGGCCAGCGAGCGGCCGAGGGGCACGGGCACGCCGGAGGGCGGCTCGGGCGGGTCGTCCGGCACCTGCCATGGCTGCGGGGCCGCGAGGGCGGGTCTGTCGTTGCGGATCATGGGCATGCTCCCGGGTTGGAAACGGCGGAATCGGGTATCGGCGGCCGCGGGGCCGGGCCTCGGCCTGTCAGGCCAGGTCGGCGGGGACGGGGTGCGCGTCCTGCGGCGGAAAGGGGTCGTCGCGCCAGCGCGCCACCGCCTCGGTGATGGCGCCGAGGCTGCGGCCCAGGCCCCCGGGATCCGCCTCGGTGAGCCGGAAGCCCTGGTGGTACATGACATGCCCCGTGGTGGGGTCGAGGCCGAACGCCGGCGAGCGCTCGCCCAGCATCAGGAAGTTGGACTCGAGCAGCACGCGGAAGGCCTCGGCCTGGCGCTGCACGGGCGGCGGCCCGAAGTCCACCAGCATCACCGCCGCCGCGGCGTCCCCGGCGCGCGCCTGCACCAGGCCGATGCGCACGCCCTGGTAGTCGAGGCTGAAGGTCGGCGGCCCCTCGCCCTCCGGCTCCAGCCGGGGCGCGGCCACGCCCGCCGCCGCGCAGACCTGGCGGCAGAAATCCTCGAAGTGCTGTGATGGCATGCGCAGGCCCTCCCCGGGCGACGGCTGTTGGACGTCCTGCGATGACGCAAAACGTATGCCTTTTCTCGTCGGGAGTCAGGCCGCCGCCAGCCTCGCACGCCAGCCTCGCACGCCAGCCTCGCACGCCAGCCCCACGCGCCGGACGCGAGCGCCGGACGCGGGCGCGACCGGCTCAGCGCAGGGCGGTGTCCAGCACCTCGGCCAGGCGACGGTAGGCCGCCTCACGGGCCGCCGGGTTCGGCCCCGTGTGCACGCCCATCTCCGGGCGCAGGCCGTTGGGAATGTCGGTGCGCAGCACCACCCGGCCCACCGGGGTGTCGAAGTCGTGGTAGCTGCCGGGGAATACATGGACCTCGGCGCCCACCGCCTGGCCCAGCTCCACGCAGGGGCCGGGCGGGGTCCAGTCGTCCAGCTCGCCAAGCATCAGCACCAGCGGCACGGCCGCCCGGTAGCCCGCGCGCAGCGAGGCGCCGCAGCCCGGGTAGAAGCCGACGGCCACGCGCGGCTGCACCGGGTGGCGGCGCACTTCCTCACGGTTCGCGTTGGTCGTGGCCAGCAGCGTGCTGCCGCCATGCGACCACCCGAGCAGCGCGATGCGGTTCGCGTCGCTCCCCGGCTGGCCCGCGGCCCAGGCCATGGCGGCCTGGGCGTCGGCGCGGCGTCCGCCGGGGTCGATGCGGCGCTCGGCGAATTTCTGCGCGCACAGGGAATCGATGCCGCGCGGGCGCAGGCTGTCGGGAAACACCGCCAGGTAGCCGCGGGCCTGCAGCCACTCGCCCATGGCGTGGTGCCGCGGGTTGAGCCGCCCGGCCCGTGCGCCCGCCCGGGCATACAGGCCGCCGCAGCCATGCAGGGCCACCACCGCGCCGCGCGGCGGGCCCTCGGGGCGGTAGACCCAGGCCTGCAGGGGCGTGCCGTCCAGGCTGTCGAAGGCGACGGCTTCGGGCTCGGCGGCCCGGGCGCCCATGGCGGCGGCGAGGCCGCAAAGAAAAAGCCCCGCGGCCAGGCAGGCACGCAGGGCTCGGGGCGTTCGCGCGGAGGGTCGCATCACGCCGCGGGGGCTCAGGCGCGCTCGGCCACCCAGGCCTGCACCGACTGCAGCGCCGCCGGCAGGGCCGCGGCGTCGGTGCCGCCGGCCATGGCCATGTCGGGCTTGCCGCCCCCCTTGCCGCCGACCTGCTGCGCGACGAAGTTCACCAGCTCGCCGGCCTTGACCTTGCCCATGCTGTCGGCAGTGACGCCGGCGGCGATCTGTACCTTGCCGCCGTCGACGGCCGCCAGCACGATGGCCGCGGTCTTGAGCTTGTCCTTGAGCTTGTCCATGGTGTCGCGCAGCGTCTTGGCGTCGGCGCCCGCCAGGGTGGCGGCCAGCACCTTGATGCCCTTGACGTCCACCGCCTGGGAGACGAGCTCGTCGCCCTGCGAGGAGGCCAGCTTGCCCTTGAGGGCGGCGACTTCCTTCTCCAGCGCGCGGACCTGCTCCAGCACCTGGCCGAGGCGCGACTGCAGCTCGGTGGCCGGCGCCTTGAGCGTGGCGGCGGCGGCATTCACCGTGGCCTCGACCTGCTGCAGGTAGGCCAGCGCGTTGGCGCCGGTGACGGCCTCGAGGCGGCGCACGCCGGCGGCCACGCCGGACTCGGCCACCACCTTGAACAGGCCGATGTCGCCGGTGCGCGCGACGTGGGTGCCGCCGCACAGCTCGCGGCTGGTGCCGATGTCCAGCACGCGCACGGTGTCGCCGTACTTCTCGCCGAACAGCATCATCGCGCCGGTGGCCTTGGCGGACTCGATGTCCATCACGCGGGCCTGGGTGGCGTGGTTGTCCAGGATCTCGGCATTCACGCGGGCCTCGATCTCGCGGATCTGCGCCGCGGTGACGGGGGCGTTGTGGGTGAAGTCGAAGCGGGTCTTGTCGGCGTCGACCAGCGAGCCCTTCTGCTGCACGTGGTCGCCCAGCACCTCGCGCAGGGCCTTGTGCATCAGGTGCGTGACCGAGTGGTTGCGCATGGTGGCGGCGCGGCGGGCCATGTCGACCTGGGCCGTCACCGCGTCGCCCACGGCCAGCGTGCCCTCGGCGACGGTGCCGTGGTGGCCGAAGACGTCGGCCTTGATCTTCTGGGTGTCGTCCACGGTGAAGCGGGCCGAGCCGGCGACGAGGGCGCCGGCATCACCCACCTGGCCGCCGCTCTCGGCGTAGAAGGGGGTGGTGTCCAGCACCACCACGCCGACCTGGCCGGCCTTGATGTCGGCCACGGGCGTGCCGTCGACGTACAGAGCCAGCACCTTCGCGGGGGCCTCGAGCTTCTCGTAGCCGATGAAGGTGTTGCCGGCGCCGGTGTACTCCAGCGCGCGGTCCATCTTGAACTTGCCGGCGGCGCGGCCGGCGGCCTTCTGCTTTTCCATCGCCGCGTGGAAGCCGGCCTCGTCCACCGACACGTCGCGCTCGCGGCAGACGTCGGCCGACAGGTCCAGCGGGAAGCCGTAGGTGTCGTGCAGCTTGAAGGCCACCTCGCCGGGCAGGACCTTGGCGCCGTCCTTCAGGGCGGCGTCGAGGATGTCCATGCCGTTCTCGAGCGTCTCGAAGAAGCGCTCTTCTTCCGCCTTCAGCACCTCGGTGATGCGGGCGGCGTTGGCCTTCAGGCGCGGGTAGGCGTCGCCCATGAGGGCGACCAGGTCCGGCACCAGCTTGTGGAAGAAGGGCTGCTTGCGGCCCAGCTTGTAGCCGTGGCGGATGCCGCGGCGAATGATGCGGCGCTGCACGTAGCCGCGGCCTTCGTTCGACGGGATCACGCCGTCGGACACCAGGAAGGCGGTGGCGCGCACGTGGTCGGCGATCACGCGCAGCGAGGGGTTGGCCAGGTCGGTGACGCCGGTCTCGCGCGCGGCGGCCTTGATCAGCGTGTCGAACAGGTCGATCTCGTAGTTGCTGTGGACGTGCTGCAGGATGGCGGCCAGGCGCTCCAGGCCCATGCCGGTGTCCACGCAGGGCGCGGGCAGCGGGCGCAGCGAGCCATCGGGCTGCATGTCGAACTGCATGAACACGTTGTTCCAGATCTCGATGTAGCGGTCGCCGTCCTGCTCGGGGCTGCCGGGGGGGCCGCCGGCGACCTCGGGGCCATGGTCGTAGAAGATCTCGGAGCACGGGCCGCAGGGGCCGGTGTCGGCCATCATCCAGAAGTTGTCGGAGGCGTACTTGGCGCCCTTGTTGTCGCCGATGCGCACGACGCGTTCGGCGGGCAGGCCGATCTCCTTCGTCCAGATGTCGAAGGCCTCGTCGTCGTCGATGTAGACGGTGGCCCACAGGCGCTCGGCCGGCAGCTGGTAGACCTCGGTGAGCAGCTCCCAGGCCCACTTCAGCGACTCGCGCTTGAAGTAGTCGCCGAAGGACCAGTTGCCCAGCATCTCGAAGAAGGTGTGGTGGCGGGCGGTGTAGCCCACGTTCTCCAGGTCGTTGTGCTTGCCGCCGGCGCGCAGGCAGGCCTGGACCGAGGCCGCGCGCACATAGGGGCGCTTGTCGGTGCCGAGGAAGACGTCCTTGAACTGCACCATGCCGGAGTTGGTGAACATCAGCGTGGGGTCGTTGCCCGGCACCAGCGGGCTGGACTCGACCACCGTGTGGCCCTTGGCGGCGAAGAAGTCCAGGAAGGTCTTGCGGATGTCGGCGACGGTGATCGAGGGCTTGGCGTGGGTGGAGCTCATGGTCTGGGCGTGTCGTGGCCCGGGCGCGAGATGGCCCAGGCGAAGCCTGCGATTATAGGTTTCGCCCCTGCGCGTGCCGGCGCCGCCGGCAACCGGTCCGCGCCGGGCGCACAATGCGGCGCGAGACAGCCATCCAGGAGACACGAATGGACATGAAGACCTCCCCCCTCGCCCTGCTCAAGGACCCCAGCCTGCTCAAGACCGATGCCCTGGTCGGCGGCCGCTGGGTCCCGGGCGCCGGCCGCTTCGCGGTGCATGACCCGGCCACCGGCCACAAGCTGGCCGACGTGGCCAACCTCGGCCCCGCCGAGGCCGAGGCCGCCATCGCCGCCGCCGACGCCGCCTGGCCCGCGTGGCGCGCCAAGACCGCCAAGGAGCGCAGCATCCTCCTGCGCAAGTGGTTCGACCTGCTCATGGCGAACCAGGAGGACCTGGGCCGCCTCATGACCGCCGAACAGGGCAAGCCCTTCGCCGAGGCCAAGGGCGAGGTGGCCTACGCCGCCAGCTTCGTCGAGTGGTACGCCGAGGAGGCCAAGCGCATCAACGGCGAGACCCTCCCCCAGTTCGACAACAACCGCCGCCTGATGGTGGTGCGCCAGCCCATCGGCGTGTGCGCCGCGATCACGCCCTGGAATTTCCCGCTGGCCATGATCACCCGCAAGGTCGCGCCCGCCCTGGCCGCCGGTTGCCCGGTGGTGATCAAGCCCGCCGAGCTCACCCCGCTCACCGCCCTGGCCGCCGCCGAACTGGCGGTGCGCGCCGGCATCCCCGCCGGCGTCATCAACCTGGTCACCGCCGACGGCGCCAACAGCATCGCGGTCGGCAAGACCTTCTGCGCCAGCGACACGGTGCGCCACATCAGCTTCACCGGCTCCACCGAGGTCGGCCGCATCCTGATGGCGCAGAGCGCGCCCACGGTGAAGAAGCTGGCGCTGGAGCTGGGCGGCAACGCGCCCTTCATCGTCTTCGACGACGCCGACCTGGACTCCGCGGTCGAGGGCGCGATCGCCAGCAAGTACCGCAACGCCGGCCAGACCTGCGTCTGCGCCAACCGGATCTACGTGCAGGAGGGCGTGTACGACGCCTTCGTCGAGAAGTTCGCCGCCAGGGTGAAGGCCTTCAAGGTCGGCAACGGCTTCGAGGACGGCGTGGTGCAGGGCCCGCTGATCGAGGACGCGGCGCTGGAGAAGGTGCAGCGCCACGTGGAGGACGCGGTGGCCAAGGGCGGCCGCGTGGTCGCCGGCGGCAAGCGGCTGCACGGCCAGTTCTTCGAGCCCACCGTGGTGGCCGGCGCCACCGCCGACATGCTGTGCGCGCGCGAGGAGACCTTCGGCCCCTTCGCGCCGGTCTTCAAGTTCAAGACCGAGCAGGAGGCCATCGCCGCGGCGAACGACACCGAGTTCGGCCTGGCCAGCTACTTCTACAGCCGCGACGTCGGCCGCATCTTCCGCGTGAGCGAAGCGCTGGAGTACGGCATGGTGGGCATCAACGTGGGCATCATCGCCACCGAGCACGTGCCCTTCGGCGGCGTCAAGCAGTCCGGCCTGGGCCGCGAAGGCTCCGCGCACGGCATCGACGAGTACGTGGAGATGAAATACCTCTGCGTGGGCGATATCCTCAAGTAACCCGATCCACCCCCTCACGGAGACCCCCAGCATGAAGGCAGACAGCATCCTCGCCACCATCGGCGGCACCCCGCACATCCGCATCAACCGCCTGTTCGGCGGCGGCCACGAGGTGTGGGTGAAATCCGAGCGGGCCAACCCGGGCGGCTCGATCAAGGACCGCATCGCCCTGTCCATGGTCGAGGCGGCGGAGGCCAGCGGGCAGCTCAAGCCCGGCGGCACCATCATCGAGCCGACCTCGGGCAACACCGGCGTGGGCCTGGCTATGGTGGCCGCGGTCAAGGGCTACAGGCTGGTGCTGGTGATGCCAGACAGCATGTCCATCGAGCGCCGCCGCCTGATGCTGGCCTACGGCGCCACCTTCGACCTGACCCCGCGCGAAAAGGGCATGAAGGGCGCGATCGCCCGCGCCGAGGAACTCGCCGCGCAGACCCCGGGCGCCTGGATCCCGCAGCAGTTCGAGAACCCGGCCAACATCGACGTGCACGTGCGCACCACGGCGCAGGAGATCCTGGCCGACTTCCCCGAGGGACTGGACGCGATCATCACCGGCGTGGGCACCGGCGGACACATCACCGGCGTGGCCCAGGTGCTCAAGGCCAAGTGGCCGAAGCTCAAGGTCTTCGCCGTCGAGCCCGAGGCCTCGCCGGTGATCTCCGGCGGCCAGCCCGCGCCGCACCCGATCCAGGGCATCGGCGCCGGCTTCATCCCGAAGAACCTCAAGACCGAGCTGCTCGACGGCGTGATCCAGGTCGGCGCCGAGGAGGCGCGCGAATACGGCCGCCGCAGCGCCCGCGAGGAAGGCCTGCTGGTGGGCATCTCCTCGGGCGCGACGCTGGCGGCCATCGCCAAGAAGCTGCCCGAGCTGCCGGCCGGCAGCCGCGTGCTGGGCTTCAACTACGACACGGGCGAGCGTTACCTCTCGGTCGAGGGCTACCTGCCGGCCTGACCTGCCGGCCCCGGGTCGTGACGCGGCCGCCCTGGGCACCTGCCCGGGCGGCCGCGGCGCTTTCCGCCTCCTACATGCGCGGCGGGCGGCAGACGACGTCGCCCGTCGCCCGGCCTCGTGAAAGTGGCTGCCTCACCCGATGTACCGGAGGCTGCCATGGACACGACGATCATTTCCGACTGGGGCACCGCCCTCATGTCATCGCTGGCCGCAGCGATGGCGATGCTGTTCTCCGCGGTCCCCAAGATCCTGGGCTTCGTCGTCATCGTGCTGGCCGGCTGGCTGATCGCGTCGCTCGCGGAGCGGGCGGTGGCGGCGGTGCTCAGGGCGATCCATTTCAACGACCTGGCCGAGCGCTCGGGCTTTGCGGACTTCGTTCGAAAGATGGGCGCGGGCACCGACTCGTCCGGGATGATCGGGCTGGTGGCGAAGTGGTTCATCCGGCTGATCGCGCTGGTGGTGGCCTTCGACGCGCTGGGCCTGCCGGCGGTGTCCGAGGTGCTGCGCCAGCTGCTGCTGTGGCTGCCCAACGTGGTGGTGGCGCTGATGGTGCTGGTGATCGGCGGGCTGGCGGCGCGGGCGCTGTCGAACGTGGTGCGGGGCGCGGCGGCCGAGGGCGGCCTGGGCAACCCCGAGTTCCTGGCCAAGGTGGCCAACACCCTGGTGTGGGCCTTCGCCATCGTGGTGGCGGTCAACCAGATCGGCATCGCCACCGAGCTGGTGAACACGCTGTTCATGGCCTTCGTGGGGGCGATCGCGCTGGCGCTGGGGCTGTCGTTCGGGCTCGGGGGGCGGGACACGGCCGCCGAAGTCGTGCGCAGCTGGTGGGCGCGAGGACAGGCCAATCGCGAAGAGCTGGCACGGACCACGCAGGCGGCATCCAGCCGTGTGGGCTCGATGACAGCAGGCCCCCTGCCGGGCGGCCGCCAGGGCGGCGGCGGTGCTGGCACAGGCGGCGGCTTCCAGCCGACACCGGCGGGTCGGGAGTCGTCGGGCGAGATCTGAGCCGGACTCAGCGTTGGGTGGGCTGGACCACCAGGCGGACCCCCAAGGCCTGGCACACGCGGTGGATCGTGTCGAAGCGAGGATGCGAGGTGGGACGCAATGCCTTGTACAGAGCCTCTCGGGTCAGGCCCGATTGCTCGGCGACCACACTCATGCCCCGGGCACGGGCCACCACCCCCAGCGCATGGGTCAGTTCCGCCATGTCGCCTTCTTCCAGCACCAGGGTCAGGTAGTTGGCGATGTCCTCCTCCGACTTGAGCATCTCGGCCATGTCGAAGTCGGGCAGTTCGGAGACTTTGAGCTTTCGGGACATGGTCAACTACTCCTCGAGGGTGCGGGACAGGGCTATCGCCGCGCTGATATCGGCCTGCTGGGTGCCCTTGGAACCGCCGCCGAGCATCACCACCAGCACCTCGCCCCGTTCCACGTAGTACATGCGCCAGCCGGGGCCGAAGTGCTCGCGCATTTCCCAAACTCCTTCACCCACAGCGGCCACATCGCCCAGCAAGCCGCGCTGCGCCTTGTCCAAGCGACGCGCGAGGCGAATGCGGGTCATGCCATCCTTGATCCCGCTCATCCAGGCATCGAACTCCGGCGTGCGCTTGATGGCGAGGATGGACATAGTGTAATCACTTGTTCACACATGGACAACGCAGGAGAGTTGCACAAAGGTGCCGCCGCCGGATGCGCCTTCCGCCAGCCGGCTAGAATCGCGGCACTCCTGCGGGCGTCGTTCAATGGCAGGACCTGAGCTTCCCAAGCTCAAGACGTGGGTTCGATTCCCATCGCCCGCTCCACCCTCCGCGGCGGATGCGCCCCGGCTACAGCAGCCGGAACGCCAGCACGCTCACCAGCGTGGGCGGCAGCGCCGCCACCAGCAGCCCCAGCGGGTGCACCGCATTGCCCTCGAAATTCCCGCGCAGGATCGCCACGCCTGCGGGGTTCGGCGCATTGGCGATCACCGTCAGGCCGCCCCCCGTCACCGCACCCGCCACCAGCGCGATCTTGAATTCCTCCGTCAGGCCGTCGACCAGCGAGCCCAGGTAGGTGAGCGCCGCGTTGTCGGTGATGGCCGTCAGGGCGATGGAGCCGAAGAAGACGGTGGTGCCGTCCATGCCCATGAGCAACGGCTGCAGCCACCACTGCTGCTGCCCGCCCAGCACCACCAGCCCTGCGAGGAAGAACGCCACGAGCAACCCCTCCCGCAGGATCAGGGGCGACTGGTGGCGGCTGTACGCGGTCGCGAAGCCCAGGAAGAACAGCAGCAGCCCCATGAACATCGCAGGATGGTGCCCAAAGGCCACCACGCCGAGCAGGAACAGCAGGTGCACCAGCACCACCGGCCACGGCACCGGCGCTTCGGCCCGCGCGGGCCGGGCCGCCATGGCGCCGAGTTCACGCCGGAACAGGAGCATGGCGCAACCGGCGTTGACCACCACGGCCACCGCCGCCTTCCAGCCGAAATTGGAGACCATGAACCACAGGTCCCAGTCCCACTTGGCGGCGACCATCAGCACCGGCGGGGCCGCGAAGGGCGTGAGCGTCCCGCCGATGGAGATGTTCACGAACAGCACGCCGACCGTGGTGTATTTCAGCTTCCGCGACACGGGATGCGCGAACAGGGTGTGTCGCAAGGTCAGCGCCGCGAGCGTCATCGCCGCCGGCTCCGTGATGAACGACCCGAGCAGCGGCACCAGCGCCAGCAGCAGGAAGTACAGCGCCAGGCCTCTGTCCAGCGGGAGGAATCCAGCCACCACGCGCACCAGGCTCCCCGTCACCTGCAGGACGGCCCGCGTCCCCGCGATCACCATGATGGCGAACACGAACATCGGCTCGGTGAAGTTGCGGCTGTCCAGGTAGTTGGTGGCCTCGGCCTTCCCCGCCAGGACGAACATGAAGACCATGAGCACCATCGCCCAGAAGCCGAAGACGACCTCGACTTCACCGAGCAGGTGCCAGACCCCGGCATGCCGTGGGTGGCGGTGGGCGAGGCGCTCGAAGATGCGGGAGGAAAAGGTGTGCAGGACGGCCAGCCCGAAAAGGACGGCGCCGATGATCTGGAGGGACGTGGGTGAGGTCATGGTCGCGGCAAATCCGCGAGGCGGCCCGACCATCGCGACAACCTGCCGCCTCGCCCCAGCGCGAGACGGCACCCGCCGCAAGTTTAAGGCCTGTCAGCGAATTCCCCGGATCCGTGGAATTCGCTGGCAGGCCCTGGCGGCCACGCGCCGGGTTGGGCGAGTGGCCGCAGCGCCGCGCCCGCCACCCCGAACCCGGGGCGCGGGCCTGGCGGCCGACCTTACTTGTTGGCCACCGGGTCCAGCCCGGTGCCGCGCACGATGGTCGCCACGGACGCCGAGGACAGGAAGCGAAGCAGCTGGCGCGCCGCCTCAGCCTGCTCGGCGCCGCTGACGATCGCGCCCGAGAAGAAGATGGTCTGCTGCACCGACTCCGGCAGCGTGCCCACGAAGTCCAGCTCCTTGAAGTAGATCAGTTCGCTGACCTGCTGGAAGCCCAGCTCGGCGTCACCACGCGCCACCACGGCGCCCACGCGCTCGCTGAAGATGCGCTTGGCAGTCACGTCGGTGCGATGGGTCACGCCCAGCTTGGGAAACAGCTCGCTGGACAGGTAGGTGCCGCTGGCGCTGGCCGAGTAGGCGATGGACTTGGCTTCCAGGATCGTCTTCTTCAGCGCCTCGACGGTGCTGATGTCGGGCTTCGGCGTGCCCTTCTTCACCGCCACGCCGATCTGCGAGCGGGCCAGGTCGATGCGGCTGCCCGCGACCAGCTTGCCTTCCTTGACCAGGGCCTCCAGGCCGCCCTCGGACAGGATCGCCGCGTCGAAGCGCTCGCCACGGGCGAAGCGGCTCGGGATCGAGTCGGGCGCGTTGCCCACCGAGGCGCCGAAGGAGCTGACCACCTTGTGGCCGGTGGCCGCCTCGAACATCGGCACCAGCACCTTGTAGGCCTCGGTGAAGGCGCCCGAGGTGATCACCTTGATCTCGGCGGCGGACGCCAGTTGCGCGAACAGCAGCGAGCCGGCGAGGACCAGGAAGCGCGAACGCGCGGCGACGGAACGAAGGAATGCCATGGGGATGTCTCCGGGTGTTGTCGGTAGGGGGGGCTTATTCGCCCTTGATGTTCCGCTGCTTGATCACGCGGCCGTAGGTCGCGTACTCGGTGCGGATGGTCTTGTCCAGCTCCTCGCGGGTGCTGGGTTGCGGGGTCAGGCCGTGGGTATTGAGCTGTTCGATCACGTCGGGCGACTTGAGCACCTTGACGATCTCGGTGTTCCAGCGGTCCAGGGTGGCCTTGGGCACCTTGGACGAGGCCACGAAGGCATACCAGTTCGTGGCGCTGAAGCCCGGGAAGCCGGACTCGGCCACCGTCGGGACCTTGGGGTAGCTCGCCAGGCGCTGCGGGCCGGTGCTGGCCAGGGGGATCAGCTTGCCCGCGTCGATGTGGGGCTTGGCGGTGGAGACGGTCGAATAGTGGGCAGCCACGCGGCCGCCGAGCAGGTCCTGCATCGCCGGGGCGCCGCCCTTGTACGGCACGTGCAGCATGTCGACATCCGCGATGTCGTTGACCAGTTCGCCCGCCAGGTGCGAGGCCGAGCCGGGGCCGGTCGAGGCGAAGTCGATCTTGCCCGGGTTCTTGCGGGCGAAGGCGATGAACTCGGCGAAGGTCTTGTAGGGGGAGTTCGCGGGCACGACCAGCAGGTTGGGCGTGTTGATCGCCATGGCGATGGGCGCCAGGTCCTTCAGCGGGTCGTAGGTGACCTTCATCATGTGCGGCGCCAGCGCCAGCGGGCCGATGGAGCCGAGCAGGATGGTGCTGCCGTCGGCGGGGCCGTTGGCGACCAGCGAGTGGGCGATGTTGCCGCCCGCGCCGGGCTTGTTGTCGACGACGACGGTGGCGCCGATGTTCTCGCCCAGCTTCTTGGCGATGATGCGCGCCGCGGTGTCGGCCGCGCCGCCGGCGGCGAAGCCCACGGTCAGGGTGATGGTGGGCTTGGGCGGGAAGGCCTGGGCCATGGCGGCGGTGCCGGTCAGGGCGGCGAGCAGCACGGGCAGCAGGCGGAAGGTGGAGCGTCGGTTCATGGGGAGCCTCAGAAGGAGTGCGAGGGATGTGCAGGACGAAGCCCGGCGGGCATTCCGCGGATTCTGGGTGTCGGTGAAAATTGTGTAAATTGCAATTTTTCAAACTATTGCTGCATGACTCGCATCAATCTCGATCTCCAGGAGCTCTCGGCCTTCGTCGAGGTGGCCGAGTGCGCGAGTTTCCGCGCGGCCTCCGAGCGGCTGCACCTGTCGGCGCCCGCGCTGTCGCGGCGCATCGACAAGCTCGAACGCACGCTGGGCGCGCGGCTGCTCGAACGCACCACGCGCCGGGTGGCGCTGACGCCGGCCGGCCGCGCGTTCGTCGACCCCGCCCGCGATGCGCTGGACGCGCTGGAGCGCGCCGCCCTCGGCATCCAGGAGACCTCGCGGCTTCGCAGCGGCAAGGTCACCATCGCCTGCGTGCCCTCCACCACCTTCACCCTGGTGCCGCGCATGCTGCGGCTGTTCGCCGAGCGCCTGCCCGGCGTGCAGTTCCGCCTGCTCGACTCCACCGAGGCCCTGGTCACCCAGCACGTGATTGCCGGCGAGGCCGATTTCGGCATCGGCTTCATGCAGCGGCGCGCGCCGGAGGTCGACTTCACGCCCCTGAGCCGCGACCCGTACGTGGTGGCGGTGCCGCGCGGCCATGCGCTGGCCGGGCGCAAGCGCATCGGGTGGGCGCGACTGCAGAAGGAGCGCCTGATCACCGTCTCGCGCGCCAGCGGCAACCGGCCCTATGTCGACCAGCTGCTGCGGTCGGCCGGCGACCTGCCGCCGGTGTTCATCGAGGTGAACCGGGTGTCCACCGTCCTGAGCCTGGTGGAGGCCCGCCTGGGGCTGGGCCTGGTGCCGCGGATGTCGCTGCCCGAGACCCACCCGGGCCTCGTCGGCGTCGCGCTGGAGGGCGCCAGCGTGGAGCGCACCATCGGCGTGATGGCACGGCACGGGGCGCCGCTCAAGCCGGTGCCCCGGCTGGCGCTGGACCTGCTGCTGGAAAGCCTGGGGCAGGCGCCGCCAGGCGAAGACTGAACACCGTGTCCCCTGTCAAGCCGAAGCAGTCGCAGCGGCTCGACGCACCAGGGCATCGGGCCGGCGACGTCAGCGGCCCGGAATGGGCGGCACCTCGCCCCAGGCCGCCACGCGCTCGTAGCGCGCCACCGGCACCTGCGGCGGCAGGCGTGACCAGACCAGGGCAAAGCCGCGCACCGGCCAGTCGATGTCCGGCGGCACGGCCGGCGGCTGGGCGCCCGGGGCCTTGCGCGCCAGGGTGAGGTGGGGCTTCCAGCGGGCCTCGCCGGCGGGGAAGCCGGCGGACCGCAGGGCCGCGGTGACCCGGCCCTGCAGCGCGTCGAGAGCCTCGCAGGGGTCAGGGCGCAGCACCACCAGGCCGTGGTGCCAGGCCTCGGGCCGGCCCAGGCGCAGGGTGAAGGGCGCGACGGCCACCGTGTCCAGCGCCGCGCGCAGCGCCGGCAGGCGCGCGGCATCGATCTCGCCGAGGAAGGACAGGGTCAGGTGCGCATGGGCCGGGGCCGAGAGCGCGGTGCCGCGCGGCCAGGCCCAGCGGGCGCGCCAGGCGAGCAGGGCCGCGCGCGTGGCCTCGTCGGGAACGAGGCCGACGAAGAGGCGGCACGTGGGCTCGGGCATGGCCGCAGGATAACGGCGGCCGCGCGGCGGCTTCAGTGGAAATCCCGGCTGCGCCCGTGGGCCCCGGCCAGCCGCCCCAGCAGCGGCGTGAGGTCCTCGGCATGGCGGGCGACCAGGTGGCGCGCCCGCCCGCCGCTGGAGGCGTCGCGCTGCCAGGTGCCCGAGATGGCCAGCAGGCGGGACCGCAGCAGCACGTCGCGCAGGCGGTCCACCAGCGAAGGCCAGACGATCACGTTGATGCTGCCGGTCTCGTCCTCCAGCGTCACGAACATCACGCCCTTGGCGGTGCCCGGGCGCTGGCGCAGGGTGACCAGGCCGCAGGCGCGCGCGGGACGGCCGTCGGCCAGGGTGTTCAGGTGCTGCGCGCTGCGCCAGCCCGCAGCGTCCAGCCGCGCGCGCAGCAGCGCGAGCGGGTGGCGGCGCAGGGTGAAGCCGGTGGCCGCATGGTCGAAGACGATGTCCTCGCCCTCCCCCGCGGCCGGCAGGTGCAGCAGGTCCTCGCGCACCGGCGCCTCGCGCAGCAGGCCGGCGGCGCGGCGCGCGCCGGTGGCGGCCCACACCTGCTGGCGGCGGTGGCCGGCCAGCGTGGCCAGGGCGTCGGCCGAGGCCAGCGCGCCGAGGTCGCCGCGGTCCAGGCCGGCGCGCAGGGCCAGGTCCTCCACGTCGGTGAACGGGGCCTGCGCCCGCGCCCGGGCGATGCGCCGCGCCGCTGCCTCGCCCAGGCCGCCGACCAGGCGCAGGCCCAGGCGCACGGCGGGCTGCAGGCGGCGCGGGTCGAAGCCCGGCGCCTCCTCGCCCAGCGCCGTGCCGGGCACCTCGAGCGCGCACTCCCAGCCGCTGGCGGTGACGTCGATGGGCCGCACCTCGACGCCGTGGCGCTGCGCGTCCTGGATCAACTGCGAGGGCGAGTAGAAGCCCAGGGGCTGCGCGTCGAGCAGCGCAGCGAGGAAGCAGGCCGGCTCGTGCCGCTTGAACCAGCTGCTGAAGTACACCAGCAGCGCGAAGCTGGCGGCATGGCTCTCGGGAAAGCCGTACTCGCCGAAGCCCTCGATCTGCCGGAAGATGCCCTCGGCGAAGTCGCGCGGGTAGCCGTTGGCCACCATGCCCTCCACCAGCGGCTCGCGGAAGCGGTGCACCCCCCCCTTGCGGGACCAGGCCGCCATGGAGCGGCGCAGCGCGTCGGCCTGGTCGGCGCTGAACTTCGCGGCCACCATGGCCAGCTGCATCACCTGCTCCTGGAAGATCGGCACGCCCAAGGTGCGGCCCAGGGGGCCGGCGAGTTCGTCCCTGACGTAGGCGATGGGCCGGCCCTCGCGCCGGCGCTGGCGCGCCTGCAGGTAGGGGTGGACCATGCCGCCCTGGATCGGCCCGGGCCGCACGATGGCCACCTGCACCACCAGGTCGTAGTAGGTCAGCGGGCGCAGGCGCGGCAGCATCGCCATCTGCGCGCGGCTCTCCACCTGGAACACGCCCACGGTGTCGGCGCGGCACAGCATGTCGTAGACCTGCGGGTCCTCGGTGGGGACCTGCTGCAGGCGCCAGTCACGTCCCCGCCACTGGTTGGACAGCTGCAGGCACCGGCGCAAGGCACTGAGCATGCCCAGGGCCAGCACGTCCACCTTCAGCAGGCCCATGGCCTCGAGGTCGTCCTTGTCCCACTGGATGATGGAGCGGTCCGGCATGGCGGCGTTCTCCACCGGCACCAGGCGCGTGAGCTTGTCCTGCGTGAGCACGAAGCCGCCGACGTGCTGGCTCAGGTGGCGCGGGAAGCCGGCCAGCTGCCGCGCCACCGCCAGCCACAGGCGCAGGCGGTGCGGCGGCTCCTGCACGCCGGTCTCCTGCATGGCCTGGGCGAGGCGCTGCGCCAGCAGCTCGCGGTCGAACCAATGGTGGTCCTTCGCGAAGGCATCGACGAGGCGCGCGTCCACCCCCAGGGCCTTGCCGGCGTCGCGCAGCGCGCTGCGGGTGCGCCAGCGCACCACCACCGCGGCGATGGCGGCGCGCTCGCGGCCGTACTTGGCGTAGATGTACTGGATCACCTCCTCGCGGCGCTGGTGCTCGAAGTCGACGTCGATGTCGGGCGCCTCGTCGCGCTCGCGGCTGATGAAGCGCTCGAACAGCATGTTCGACTTCTCCGGCGAGACCTCGGTGATGTGCAGGCAATAGCACACCAGCGAGTTGGCCGAGGAGCCGCGGCCCTGGCACAGGATGTCCTGCCCCCGGGCCCAGCGCACGATGTCCTCCACGGTGAGGAAGAACATCTCGTAGCGCTTCTCGGCGATCAGCCGCAGCTCCTTGGCCAGCTGCGCGCGGTGGACGGGCGCCAGGCCCTGCGGGTAGCGCCGGCGCGCGCCGCGCAGGGCCAGGCGCGCCAGCTGCGTGATCGGGCGGCGCCCCGGCGGCACCGACTCGAGCGGATAGTTGTAGCGGATGTCGCCGAGGTCGAAGCGGCAGCGCGCGGCCACCAGGCCGGTGGCCTCGAGCAGGTCGGGCGGGAAGGCCTGGGCCAGCGCCGCGCGATAGCGCAGGTGGCGCTGGCCGTTGGCCGCCAGCGCGAAGCCGCACTCGGCCACCGGGCGGCCCTGGCGCACTGCGGCGAGCACGTCCAGCAGCGGCTTGCGCGAGCGCCGGTGCATGTGGACGCTGCCCACCGCCACCAGGGGCACGCCCAGCTCGGCGCCGGCCTGCCGCAGCAGCGCGAGCCACAGGTCGTCGCCCAGCTCGCCGGCCAGGGACACGCCGAGCCACAGGCGCGGGCCCAGGCACTCGCGCGCGCGGCGCAGGCCGGCGCGCAGGGTGGCGGCGTCCATCGCGTCGGGCCGGTCGCGGCGCGGCACCCACAGGCACTCGCAGCCGGCCAGCAGGGCCCAGTCGCTGCCGGCCCAGTCGACGGCGTAGCCGCCCTTGGGCGCGGCGCGGCGCGCGGCGGTGATGAACTCGCACAGGTCGCCCCAGCCGAAGGCGTTGCGCGCCAGGGCCACCACCTCGCCCTCGGGCAGCGCGAAACTGCTGCCGAAAAGCAGGCGGAACGGGCGCAGGCGCGGCAGGCCGTCCTCCTGCTCGAGCCGGCGCGCGGCCTGCAGGTGCTCGCGCAGCGCGGTCCAGGCCTGCACCGCGCCGGCCACCGAGCATTCGTCGGTGAGGGCCAGGGCGGCATAGCCCAGGTTGAAGGCGCGGCGCACCAGCTCGTGCGGGTGCGAGGCGCCGCGCTGGAAGCTGAAGTTGGTGAGGCACTGCAGCTCGGCGTACGCGGGCAGGGGCGGCTCGTCGCCGGGCAGGTGCGGCGGCGGGTCCTCGTCCTCCAGGGGCGGCAGCTGCGGCTTCGGCGGCGGCTCAGGCATACAGCCCCTGGAGGAACCATCGCGGCGAGCCGGCCGGCCCGGGCCCGTGCTCGCAGAACACCCACAGCAGGCCGGCGCGCTCGCTGCGCGCGATGCAGTAGTCACGCACCACGGCGCCGCGGCCGTGCGGTCCGTCCTCCCACCAGCCGGTCTCCACCCGCTGGCGGCGCGTGAGCAGGCGCAGCGGCCCCTGGTACCAGGGCCGGTCGCCGCGCACCTCCAGCGGCAGCGGCTCGGGCAGCAGCCAGGGCGGCATCAGGCTGTCGGCGAGCGAGGCGCCCTGGCCCGCCAGGTGGCGCACCGTGCTGCCTCCCTGTCCAGCTCCCTGCCCTGCTCCCTGTCCCGCGCCCCGTCCTGCGACCGTCCCGCCAGCCAGCCCGTGCAGGTGCCGCAGCGCCGGCTCCCAGCGCTGGCGGCGCTCGGGCCGCCAGTCCTGCTGCGGCACGGGCACCTGCACGGCGTCCTCGCCCAGGCGGGCCGACAGGCGCTCGACCAGCTCGTGCAGCCGCTCGCCCTCCACCGCATCCTCCGGCAGGAAGCCGCGGCTGGCGCCGGGCCAGGGCACGGTCTCGAGCGTGCGCAGGCGCAGGTGGTTGGCCGGGGCGGCCAGGCGCACCCGGGCCAGCTGCTCGCCGGCGAGGCGACGCAGGTGGTCCGGGGCCTGCACCGCCTGCGCGGTACGCACCGCCAGCTGCTGGCGCGGCGGCAGCTCGACGCCGTCGAGCCGGCGCAGGTCCAGCGTCCACTCGAGTTCGAAGGCCAGCACGCCGCGCTGGCGCGCGCGCAGCCACAGCTGCAGCAGCGCCAGCAGGTGCTGGGCCGCGTCCAGCAGCGCCGGCGCGTCGGCCACCAGGGCGGGCAGCTCGACGCCCTGGTCGAACACCTCGGGCAGCTGCAGCCAGGGGTAGCGCTCGGGGCGCAGGCCCCAGGCGGCGTCGAGCGCGTCGAGCAGCGGCGGTCCGAAGCGCCGCGCCAGCGGGCCGCGCGGCAGGGCGCGCAGCTGGCCCCAGGTGCGCAGGCCGGCGCGCGCCAGCAGGTCCTGGTGCGGCGCGGCGGCGGACAGCACCGCCAGCGGCAGGTCGTCGGGCAGGCGGGCCGGCGGCGGCACGCCGGCCGCCCGCAGCCGCAGCAGGGCCAGCGCCACCAGGGAGGTGGCGGCACGCGCCCAAGTCACCGGCCCCAGTTCCGGCCCCGACCCCGACCCCGGCTCCGGCTCCGGCTCCGGCTCCGGCTCCGGCTCCGGCTCCGGCTCCGGCTCCGGCTCCGGCTCCGGCTCCAGGTCCAGGTCCAGGTCCAGGTCCAGGTCCAGGCCCACCGCCGCCCCGGGCGCCAGCAGCGCGCGCAGCAGCGCCTCGCCCCCGCCGAACAGGCGCAGGCTGCCCGAGACCTCGAGCAGCACCGCCTCCTCCACCCGGGCGACGCGCGGCGTGAAGCGCAGGGCCTGCCAGCCCCAGGCCGGCGCCGCGTCCTCACGCGAAGGCTGCAGCGCGATCCAGTCCATGGGAGCGTCCGGGAAGGGGGTCGCCGGCACGGGCGCGCAGCAGCTGCCCCAGCAGGCCGTGCCAGGGAGGCAGGCACACCGGCGCGGCCAGCGGCGGGCCGCGGCGCTTGAGGACGTCCAGCTGCAGGGAGTCGCTGGCCCCCGCCCCGCCCGCCACCCGCAGCCGCAGGCGCGCCGGCGAGGCCTGGGCGGCGGCGGCCTGTGGCCGCATCACGAACAGCAGGCGCCGGCGCGGCTGGGCGGCCAGGTGCAGCCGGCGCAGGTCGGCCGGCCGGGCCTGCGGCAGCCAGGCCAGCACCGCCGCCACCTCGGTGCAGCGCAGGGCCTGCTCGGCCGCCCACAGCCGGGCGGACGGCGCCTCGGCCCGCACCCACAGCAGCCGGCCCGCCGGCAGCCCCTGCGCCGCCAGCGCGGGCGCGAAGACCGGGTGCGGCGGCGCCACCAGCAGCACCGGCCCGGCCTGCGCCGCCAGGGCCCGGGCCAGGACCGGCGCCAGCAGGCGCCAGACCTGCTGGTGCGGCACCGCCTGGAGCAGCTCGACCAGCGCCCCCACCGGCCAGCCGCCACCCGGCAGCACCGCGTCCAGCGCCGGCAGGCCGCTGGGCAGGACGGCCTCGTCCCGCGCAGCCAGCTCGTGGGCGCGCCAGACCGCCTCCGGCAGGGAGAAATCAGGACGGACAATCGCGGATCCAGCCACGGCAGACACCTCAAAACTGTATTTTTATACAGTATTCTGCCGTGACTGCAGAGCTTTTTCCATGGCCCGGACGCTCCACCCCGACGACTTCAGCGGCAACGCCGTGGACCTGGCGCGCGCGCTCATCGGCGCGACCTTGCGGGTGGACGGGGTGGGCGGGCGCATCGTCGAGACCGAGGCCTACGACATGGCCGACCCGGCCTCCCACAGCCACGGCGGACCGACCGAACGCAACCGCTCCATGTTCGGCCCGCCCGGCCATGCCTACGTCTACCGCTCCTACGGCATGCACTGGTGCCTGAACTTCGTCTGCCGGGAGGCCGGCCATGGCGCCGGAGTGCTGATCCGCGCGCTGGAGCCCACCGACGGGCTGGACCGGATGCGCGCCCGGCGTGGACTGGCAGCGGTGCGCCTGCTGTGCGCCGGCCCGGGCCGGCTGGGCCAGGCCCTGTGCATCACCCGGGCGCTGGACGGGCTGGCGCTCGACCAGCCGCCCTTCGAGGTGCTGGCGCCGGCCGGGTCGGCGCCGGCGGAGGTGGTGGCGGGGCCCCGCATCGGCATCTCGCGGGCCGTCGAACAGCCCTGGCGTTTCGGGCTGGCCGGATCACCCTTCCTGAGCCGCCGCTTCCCGTAGGACAGGCGCTCGTCCTTGCGTCAGGGGAGAGTCAGAGTGACCATCCCCCCTGGTTTAAATTCGACCGTTTGTTCAATTTTCCCCATCTACGGCCGGAGACAACGTGCAACAACTGCTCGCCTTCGCCCATCTGATCGACTGGATCAACGACCGCTTCGGATCCATCGCCAAATGGGCTGTCACATTGGCCTGCGCCATCAGCGCAGGCAACGCCTTCATACGCTACGGCCTGGACATCAGCTCCAACGCCTGGCTCGAAATCCAGTGGTACCTGTTCGCCGTGTGCGTGATGCTCGGCGCCTCGCAGGTGCTGCGCCTGAATGAGCACGTCCGCGTGGACATCTTCTACGGCAAGCTCTCCAGCAAGGGCCGCGTCTGGATCGACCTGCTGGGCATCCTGTTCTTCCTGCTGCCCGCCATGGCGATCCTGCTGTACTACAGCTGGCCGCTGTTCCTGAACATGTTCCGCACCGGCGAGATGTCCAGCAACGCCGGCGGCCTGATCCGCTGGCCCGCCGCGCTGACGCTGCCGCTGGGCTTCGCGATGGTCGGGCTGCAAGGCGTATCCGAGGCCATCAAGCGCATCGGCTGGCTCACCCACACCTACGACATGGACATCCACTACGAGAGGCCGCTGCAATGACGATGGAGAACTTCCCCCCGCTGATGTTCGCGGGGCTGATCGTCATCATGCTGATCGGCTTCCCCGTGGCGTTCTCACTGGCAGCCCTGGGCCTGCTGTGCGGCTTCTATGCGATCGAGATGAGCTGGTTCCCCGCCAGCTTCATGGCCAACCTGCCGCTGAACGTGTTCGGCATCCTGTCCAACGAGCTGCTGCTGGCCATTCCCTTCTTCACGCTGATGGGCGCCATCCTGGAGAAGTGCGGCCTGGCCGAGGACATGCTCGACTCCATGGGCCAGCTCTTCGGCCCCGTGCGCGGCGGCCTGGGCTACTCGGTGATCATCGTGGGCTTCATCCTCGGCGCCATTACCGGCACCGTGGCCGGCCAGGTGATCGCCATGGCCATGATCTCCCTGCCAGTGATGATGCGCTACGGCTACAACATGCGCTACGCCACCGGCGTGCTGGCCGCCTCGGGCACCATCACGCAGCTGGTGCCGCCCTCCCTGGTGCTGGTCGTGATGGCCGACCAGCTGGGCCGCTCGGTGGGTGACATGTACAAGGGCGCCTGGGGCCCCTCCGTGCTGCAGGTCCTGCTGTTCGCGCTCTACACCTTCCTGCTCTCGCGCATCAAGCCCGAGCATGTGCCGGGCGTGCCGCCCGAGGCCCGCACCCTCAACGGCTGGGCCCTGTGGTCCAAGTGCCTGCGCGGCATCATCCCGTCGGCCGTGCTGATCTTCACCGTGCTGGGCTCCATGGGCGGCCTGCCGGGCATCGACCACGCCATCGCCACCCCGACCGAAGCCGGCGCCATGGGCGCGGTGGGCGCCTTCGTGCTGGCGGCCATCCACCGCCGCCTGAACTGGACTCTGGTCCAGGAGGCCATGGTGGGCACCATGCGCATCACCGCGATGGTGGTGTTCATCCTGATCGGCTCGCGCGTGTTCTCCCTGGTCTTCCAGGGCGTCGATGGCGCGCGCTGGGTGGAGCACCTGCTGTCGCACCTGCCGGGCGGCCAGATCGGCTTCCTGCTGGTGGTCAACATCTTCATCTTCTTCCTGGCCTTCTTCCTCGACTTCTTCGAGATCGCCTTCATCATCCTGCCGATGCTGGGCCCGGTCGCGGACAAGATGGGCATCGACCTGATCTGGTTCGGCGTGCTGCTGTGCGTGAACATGCAGACCAGCTTCATGCACCCGCCCTTCGGCTTCGCCCTGTTCTACCTGCGCGGCATCGCCGACACGCTGCACAAGAACGGCGCCCTGCCCGCCAAGGTGGAATCCAAGGACATCTACCTGGGCTCCGTCCCCTGGGTGATCCTGCAGCTGGTGCTGGTGGTGATCGTGATCTTCGTGCCCCAGTCCGTCACCATGATGCTGGACAAGGAGGAGAAGGTCGACCTGGACAAGGTCAAGATCGAGATGCCGGTCGAGGCTGACCCGGGTGCCGCGGCCCTGTCGGGCGCCAGTGCCCCGGGCGGCGACGACCAGAAGGCCATCGACGACCTGTTCAAGCAGGCCCTGCCCCCGGAAGGCGAGAAGAAGTGATGGCCTTGCCTGAGGGTGGCCCCCAGCCCCTGAGCGCGGAAGGCCCGGCCTTCCCGCTGACCACGCGGGTGCTGGCCACCGCCCTGGTGGGGTGGATGGCGTACTGGGGCCTGCGCTCCGGCGGCGCCCTCGCCGCCACCGACTGGAACCCCACCGCGCTGGCCGTCTTCATCGGCGCGCTGGTGCTGGTGCTGTGGGTCCTGGTCTGGATGTGGCGCAGCCGCACCGGCGTCGACGCCCAGGGCATCCACCAGACCTGGATCTGGAACAAGCGGGTCGCCTGGACCGACATCGCCCAGGCCAAGCTGATCGCGGTGCCCGGCCTGGAGTGGCTGGTCGCCCCGCGCCTGATGGTGCGCGCCCGGGGGGGCGGCCTGCTGGTGTTCCACAGCGCGCACCGCGTGGTGCTGGCCTCCTTCGCCTGCTACGCCGGCACCGGCGTGCCGCTGCTGCAGGAAGGCGACGCCCCCCGGGGCTGAACCCGCCGCCACTCTGGTAAGGTCAAGGCACCGCATGCGCGGTGCCTTTTTTCTTACCATGAACTTCCGTCCCCTCACGACTTTCCTGGCCGCCGCCGCGCTCGCCGCGGGCCTGGCAGCCTGCAAGGACGCCCCCGCACCGGGCGCCGCGCCCGCCGCCCAGAAGGCGCAGCAGGCGGTGTCCATCGAGGCCATCGCCGCCGAGGCCAAGGGCTTCACCGTCGGCTCCGAGATGTCGGTGCGCCGCATCTTCGTCTTCTTCGACCCGCAATGCCCGCACTGCGCGGCGCTGTGGACGGCGGCCAAGCCGCTCAAGCCGCAGGCGCGCTTCATCTGGATCCCGGTGGGCCTGCTCAATGCCGCCAGCGCGCCGCAGGGCGCGGCCCTGCTGGCCGCGGCCGACCCGGTGGCGGCGATGGACCAGCACGAAGCCTCGATGAGCGCCAAGCAGGGCGGCATCACCGCCATCGGCGACCTCGACGCGCAGAAGGCCCAGGTCGCGGCCAACACCGCGCTGATGAACCGCTACGGCTTCGGCGGGGTGCCGGTGATCGTGGCCAAGCATGCCGTCACCGGGGAGCTGGTGGTCAAGGAAGGCGCGATGCCCACGCCCGCACTCGCCGCGGCGCTGGGCCTCACGGCGCCCTGAGCAAGGCGCCACGCCCATGACAAAGGCCTCCCGAGGGAGGCCTTTTGCCTGGGCTTGGCGGGCGGTCAGGCGATCAGCTTCACGCCCGTCTTGGCCTGCACCTGCTCCAGGGTCACGTCGGGCGCCAGTTCGACGACCTTCAGGCCCTGGGGCGTCACGTCCATGACGGCCAGGTCGGTGATGATGCGGTCCACCACGCCCAGGCCGGTCAGCGGCAGGGTGCACTGGGGCAGGATCTTGAGGTCCTCGGTGCCGTCCTTCTTCTTCGCGACGTGCTCCATCAGCACGATCACGCGCGGCACGCCGGCCACCAGGTCCATGGCGCCGCCCATGCCCTTGACCATCTTGCCGGGGATCATCCAGTTGGCCAGGTCGCCCTTCTCGCTGACCTGCATGGCGCCCAGGATGGACAGGTTGATCTTGCCGCCGCGGATCATGGCGAACGACTGGTCGCTGCCGAAGATCGACGAGCCCTTCATCGTGGTGACGGTCTGCTTGCCGGCGTTGATCAGGTCGGCGTCGACCTCGTCCTCGTACGGGAAGGGGCCGATGCCCAGCATGCCGTTCTCGCTTTGCAGCCAGACCTCGATGTGGTCGGGCACATGGTTGGCCACCAGCGTCGGGATGCCGATGCCGAGGTTCACGTAGAAGCCGTCCTGCAGCTCCGCGGCCGCGCGCGCGGCCATCTGGTCTTGGGTCCAGGGCATGTCCGTCTCCTTACTTGCGGTCGCGGGTGGTGCGCTTTTCGATGCGCTTTTCCGGGGTGGGGTTGTGCACGATGCGGTGCACGTAGATGCCGGGCAGGTGCACGTCGTCCGGGGCGATCTCGCCGGTGGCGACGACACGCTCGACCTCGACGATGCAGATCTTGCCGGCAGTCGCCGCGGCGGGGTTGAAGTTGCGCGCGGTGAGGTTGAAGCGCAGGTTGCCCGAGCGGTCGGCGACGTCGGCCTTGATCAGGGCGATGTCCGGCACCAGCGAGCGCTCCATGACGTAGGTCTCGCCGTCGAACTCGCGCAGCTCCTTGCCCTCGGCCACCAGGGTGCCGACGCCGGTCTTGGTGAAGAAGGCCGGGATGCCCGCGCCGCCGGCGCGCAGCTTCTCGGCCAGCGTGCCCTGGGGCGTGAATTCCAGCTCGAGCTCGCCGGCCAGGTACTGGCGCTCGAACTCCTTGTTCTCGCCCACGTAGCTGGAGATCATCTTCTTGATCTGGCGCGTGTCGAGCAGCTTGCCCAGGCCGAAGCCGTCGACGCCGGCGTTGTTGGAGATGACGGTCAGGTCCTTGACGCCCGAGTCGCGCAGTGCGTCGATCAGCGCCTCGGGGATGCCGCACAGGCCGAAGCCGCCCACGGCCAGCAGCTGGCCGTCGCGCACGATGTCGGCCAGGGCCGCAGCGGCGGAGGGGAATACCTTGTTCACGGGATGTGTCTCCTGGTGGATTCGCCGCGGCATGGACAGCCCCGGCATGGCGCTACGATACTACGTAGCACGTTACGTAGTATCCCGTAAAGAGCCACCCGCATGGACACCATCGACTACCGCACCGCCTTCGACCTCGCCCCGGTGGGCCTGTGCCTCTCGCGGGAGCGCCGCATCGTCGACTGCAACCAGCACCTGTGCGAGATGTTCGGCGCGGCGCGCGAGGTCCTGATCGGGCAGACCTTCCAGGTGCTGTATCCCAGCGCCGACGAATACGAGCGACTGGGCGCGCGCATCGCCCCCATCCTCAATGCCCGCGGCTACTACGCCGACGACCGCATCATGAAGCGCGCCAGCGGCGAGATGTTCTGGTGCCATGTGACCGGCCGCGCCCTCAATCGGGAGCACCCGCACGAGGCGGGCATCTGGTCGTTCGAGGACCTGAGCGCGCAGCGGCCGGTGCGCGCCGAGCTCACGCCGCGCGAGCGCGAGGTGGCCGCGCGCCTGCTCGATGGCATGACCTCCAAGGAAATCGGCAAGGCCCTGTCGATCAGCCACCGCACGGTGGAGATCTACAGGGCCCGCCTGATGCGCAAGTACAAGTCCGGGACGACCGCGGACCTGGTGCACAAGCTGATGGCGGGGGTCTGAACCCCCGCCAGGACGGCACGCGCAGCGCTCAGAAGCTGTCCCAGCCGTCCGCCGCAGCCGGCGAGGGCTTGCCGGACAGGGGACTGACGATCGCCGGCTCGCGGTCCGCCTGGGCGGCCTTGGCAGGCGCGTGGGCCGGGGCTGGGGATGCCGCGTGCGCCGGGGCGTGGCCCGTCGTGTGGCCCGTCGTGTGGCCCGTCGTGTGGCCCGTCGTGTGGGCCGGCGCCTGGGTGGCGCCCTTGGCCGGCGCCGCGGCGGCGGCGCGGGGAGCCGCGGCCACGAGGGCCGCCGCGCCCGCCTCCAGGCGGAAGGCGCTGACCGCCGCCACCAGGTGCACCGCCTGCTGGTTCAGGCTCTCGGCGGCGGCGGCGCTCTCCTCCACCAGGGCGGCGTTCTGCTGCGTCACCTGGTCCAGCTGCGTCACCGCGTCGCCGACCTGGGAGATGCCGCGCCCCTGCTCGGTCGTGGCGGTGCTGATCTGGCCG
This sequence comes from Ramlibacter sp. GCM10027632, assembly GCF_042675325.1. NCBI lineage: Bacteria > Pseudomonadati > Pseudomonadota > Betaproteobacteria > Burkholderiales > Comamonadaceae > Ramlibacter > Ramlibacter sp. GCM10027632. The sequence goes on from NZ_JBHTGW010000001.1 coordinate 364,585, forward strand.
ATCAGGTCGCTCACGCGCTGCACGCGGGCCACGATGTCGGCCATGGTGCGGCCCGCCGCGTCGGCCTGCTCGCCGCCGGCCTCGACCTTGGCCACGCTGTCGCCGATCAGGCCCTTGATCTCCTGGGCGGCCGCGGCGGAACGCTGCGCCAGGCTGCGCACCTCGCCGGCCACCACCGCGAAACCGCGGCCCTGCTCGCCGGCCCGGGCGGCTTCCACCGCCGCATTGAGCGCGAGGATGTTGGTCTGGAAGGCGATGCCGTCGATGAGCCCGGTGATGTCCGCGATGCGGCGGCTCGACGCGGTGATGGCCTGCATGGTCTGCACCACCTCGCCCACCGCCGCCCCGCCCTGCTGCGCCACCGCGCTGGCGGCGCTGGCCAGCTCGCTGGCCTCGCGGGCGGTCTCGGCATTGGCCTTCACCGTGGACGTCAGTTCCTCCATCGAGGCCGCCGTCTCCTCCAGGTTGGAGGCCTGCTGCTCGGTGCGCTGGCTCAGGTCCTCGTTGCCGGTGGCGATCTGGCTGGCGCCGGTCGCGATGTTGCTGCTACTGGTGCGCACCTGGCCGACCAGGCGCACCAGGCTGTCATTCATGGCCTGCAGCGCGGCGAGCAGCTGGCCGGGCTCGTCACGGCCGTCGGCCACGATGCGCGAGGTCAGGTCGCCGGCAGCGACCGTGCGGGCCACCGCCAGGGCCTGGGCCAGGGGGCGGCTGATCGAGCGGCTGATCGCCAGCGCCACCGCCGCCGCCACCAGCACCGCGACGCCGGCCAGGATGCCGATGACCCACAGCGCCCGCATCACCAGGGCGTCGGTCGCGCGCTGGGCGTCGCTGGCCTGCGCGGCCAGGAAGGCGCTGAGCTTGTCCAGGGCGTCGTAGTAGGCCTGGTGCGCGGGGATGGCCTCGTCCACCAGGAACTTGCGCGCGTCGGCGACCTTGCCGGCCTGGGCCAGCCTGACCATCTCCTCGCGGGCCTTGAGGAAGGTGCCCCGCACCTGGGCCGCGGCGGCCAGCAGGCCGCGCCCGGTCTCGTCGGTGATGCCCGTGCGCAGCTGCTCCATGCGGGCCGAGATGAAGCGGACGGTGTCCTCCATCTCGGCGATCTCGGTTTCGACCTGCATGGCGTCGGACACGAGCACCAGGTTGCGGATACGCACGCCCTGCATCAGGAACTGCTTCTGGATGCCGTTGATCAATTCGACCTTGCCGTAGCGATCGAGCACCAGGGTGGACATGCCCTGGCGCACGGCCAGGATCTGGGAAGCCCCCACCGCCGCGATGACCGCCAGCAGGAGCACGAGGAGGGCGAAGCCGGCCGCCAGGCGCGGGCCGATGCGCAGGGATCGGATCAGGTTCATGGAAGTCACCGGGTAGGACGGGGGTGTCCCCCCGCTTTTCGGCAGCGACCGCCAGGAACTTGAATCCCCGCAGCGTCAGGCCCGCTGCGCCGCGAGCTTGCGCGCCACCTCGGCGCCGTAGCGCGCGTCGGCGCGGGTGAAGTGGGCCACCTGGCGCTCCTGGATCTCCGCGGCCACCGGGGCCATCGCGTGGGCGATGTTCGTGGTGAGCCGGTCCTGTTCGTCCGGGGACATCAGGCGGAACAGGTTGCCGGCCTGGGTGAAGTCGTCGCTGGTGGCGCGGGGATCGCTGCGCCCGGCCACGCCGTCCAGCACCCAGCCCGGGTCGCCGTGGCCGAAGCCGCGGGTGTCCACGCCGCCGGCCTGCACGCTGTTGTAGTTCGGCGCGGCGCCGCCGTTGTGGATCGCCATCGCACCATCGCGCTGCTGGTTGTGGAAGGGGCAGCGCGGGCGATTCACCGGCAGGTGCTGGTGGTTGGTCCCCACCCGGTACAACTGGGCGTCGTGGTAGGCGAACAGGCGCCCCTGCAGCATGCGGTCCGGGGAGTAGCCCAGGCCCGGCACCACATGGGCCGGCGAGAACGCGGCCTGCTCCACCTCGGCGTGGTAGTTCTCGGGGTTGCGATCGAGCTCCAGCACGCCCACCGGCAGGCGCGGGAAGTCGCCATGCGGCCAGACCTTGGTGAGGTCGAAGGCGTCCCAGCCGGTGCGGGCCTCCCAGGCGATGCGCTGGTCCTCGGTCATCACCTGGATGAACACGTTCCAGCGCGGAAAGTCGCCGCGGGCGATCGCATCGAACAGGTCACGCTGCGCATAGTCCGGGTCCTCGCCGGCCAGGCGCACCGCGTCGGCGGCGGACAGGTTGCGGATGCCCTGCAGGGTCTTGAAGTGCCACTTCACCCACACCCGCTCGCCGGCGGCGTTGATCAGGCTGAAGGTGTGGCTGCCGAAGCCGTCCATGTGGCGGTAGCCGTCGGGCGTGCCGCGGTCGGAGAACAGCATGGTCACCTGGTGCAGCGACTCAGGCGCGCGGCTCCAGAAGTCCCACATCATCGTGGGCGACTTCAGGTTCGTCTGCGGGTCGCGCTTCTGCGTGTGCACGAAGTCGGGGAACTTGATCGGGTCCTTGATGAAGAACATCGGCGTGTTGTTGCCCGCCAGGTCCCAGTTGCCCTCCTCGGTGTAGAAGCGGATCGCGAAGCCGCGCGGGTCGCGCTCGGTGTCGGCGCTGCCCCGCTCGCCGCCGACGGTGGAAAAGCGCACGAAGGTCTCGGTCTTCTTGCCGATCGCGCTGAACAGCGCCGCCCGGGTGTACTTCGTGATGTCGTGCGTGACGGTGAAGGTGCCGTAGGCGCCGGAGCCCTTGGCATGCACCACCCGCTCGGGGATGCGCTCGCGGTTGAAGTGCTGGAGCTTCTCGAGCAGGTGGAAATCCTGCAGCAGGATGGGCCCGCGCGGACCGGCCGTGATCGAGTTCTGGTTGTCGGCCACCGGGATGCCGGAGGCGGTGGTCAGGCGCTGGATGCTCATTCGATCTTCTCCTGGTCGTGGGGTCGGGGGTTCGGTGCGAAGTGTGTTTGCCGCTGCAAAATGGACAAAGCCAATTGCATGAATCGCAGCGATAGCTTTTCTGCCGGGCCACGCGCAAGACTCATCAATGGCCGAGGCACGCTACGCTTGGCCCCGAAGCGATACAAGGAGACAACTGTGAGCAATCGTTACCCCCTGGCCGAACTCGCCGGCCTGCCCGAGGACATGCGCGCGCGCATCCTGGAGGTGCAGGAAAAGAGCGGCTTCGTGCCCAACGTGTTCCTGGCGCTGGCGCGCCGGCCGGCCGAGTGGCGGGCCTTCTTCGACTACCACGACGCGCTGATGCTCAAGGAGGGCGGCAGCCTCACCAAGGGCGACCGCGAGATGATCGTCACCGCGACCAGCGCCGCCAACCACTGCCTGTACTGCGTGGTGGCGCACGGCGCGATCCTGCGCATCTACGAGAAGAAGCCCCTGGTGGCCGACCAGGTGGCGGTGAACCACCGCAAGGCCGACATCACGCCGCGCCAGCGCGCGATGCTGGATTTCGCGATGAAGGTCTGCCTGCGCTCGCACGAGGTCGAGGACGCCGACTTCGAGGCCCTGAAGGCCCATGGCTTCGACGACGAGGACGCCTGGGACATCGCCGCCATCACCGCGTTCTTCGGCCTGTCCAACCGCATGGCCAACGTCACGGGCATGGCGCCCAATCCCGAGTTCTACCTGCTCGGGCGGGTGCCGCGGCAGAAGTAGGGTAGGGCCGGGCCTTACTCGAGGTGGGGCCGCAGCCAGTCGGGCAGCGGCGCCGACTTCTGCCTGGGGAAATCGACCCACACCGTGGTGGCGCCGCCGGCGGCGCAGATCACGTCGGGCTCGCTGGCGCGGGCCATGGTCGCCCAGGTCTCGAAGCTGGTGCGGCCGGGGTCGCTGGCGTACATGCGAAGCAGCACCACGTCGGGGTACTCCAGCTGCTTGTAGAAGTTGCAGAAGGCGTTGACGATCACCGGGCCCTGGCCGGTGGGCGTGGGCGGGCCGCCCAGCGACTGCATCCAGTCCACCCGCGCCATCTCCAGGTAGCGGAAGTAGACCGTGTTGTTCACGTGCCCCATGGCGTCCATGTCGCCCCAGCGCACGGGGAACGTCATCTCGAACACCAGTTTCTTCTTCTCGGGAATCTCGATCTTCATCGGTGGGCCTTGACGGAGGAAAGGATGCCCAGCGTGAACAGCACGCAGGCGACGGATTGTGCGGGGTCGGGCCAGCGGCCCTCCCACGCGAAGGCGTAGAGCAGCGCGAACAGCGTCTCGCTGACGATCAGCTGCCCGCACAGGCTGGCGGACAGCCGCTGGCTGGCCACGTTCCACAGGATCGTGGCCAGCCAGGCCGAGCCCAGGCCGGTGGCCAGGCTCAGGAACAGGTAGCGCCCGGCCTGGGGCTGGGCCAGCATCTCGGCCGGCGACGAGCCCGCCAGAAGCCACAGCGCGAGGGCGCCCAGGCCGGTGGCCACCCCCAGCCAGTTGGCCCAGTCGGTGGCGGCCACCTCGCGGTGCCGGCGCAGCCAGGCGGCATTGAGCAGCGCGAAGGCCGTCCAGCTCGCCAGGGAGACCACGGCCAGCGCCACGCCGCGCCACCAGTGGACGGCCGAGCCCGGCTCCTGCGCCTGCGGCGCGGACATCATCAGCGCCAGGCCGGCCGCCGTGAGCAGCAGGCCCGGCAGCAGCGCCATCCAGCGCAGGTGTCCCGGCTTGCCGAGGAACATCACCCACACCGGGATGGTGCCGATGATCAGCGCGGGCACCTCGGCGCCCGCGTCGCGCACCGCGAACACCAGCAGCGTGTAGTAGCCGGTGAAGCCCAGCAGGCTCAGGCCCAGGGCGCCCAGCGCCTGGCGCAGGGTGGGCAGCGGGCGGCGCGCCAGCGCCATCACCAGCGCGGAGAAGGCGCCGTAAGCCACGAAGCGGCCGCTGGCCAGGTCGACCGCCGAAAAGCCCTCGACCATGCGGGGCATGACGAACACCAGGCCCCACAGGGCCCCGGCCGCGAGGCCCGCCAGGACGCCCCGGAGCACTAGGGTGTGTCCTCGAATTCCCCGGGCCCGCGTTGGGGCGCAATCGGGATGGATTGCGCACCGACGGAGCGCGGCATGGGCTGATGCCCATGCAAGCGACGAGGCGTGCAAGACGCCCGATTTCGCCCCAACCCGAAGGGCTCCTGCCTTGGCGGGCGGTGCGCTGCGTTGCAAAACCGGGCAAGGCGTACAGCCTTGCCCTGGGTTTTGCGCCTTGCGCCCCATCCCGCCAAGGCAGGAGCGCGGCCCGGGGAATCCGATGACACACCCTAGAGGGCGAAGCCATCATCGGCGGCGATGATGGAGCCGTTGATGAAATGGCTCTCGCTGCTGGCGAGCAGCACCAGCAGCGCGTCGAGGTCCTCGGGATGGCCGATGCGCTTGCGCGGGAGCATGTCCACCAGCTTGCGGCCCTGCTCGGTCTGCCAGTGGTGGTGGTTGATCTCGGTGTCGATGTAGCCGGGGCAGATCGCGTTCACGTTGATCTCGAAGCGGCCCCACTCCAGCGCCATCGACTTGGTCATGTGGACCACCGCCGCCTTGGCCATGGCGTACACGCCGATCTGCGGCAGCGGGCGCAGGCCGGCCATCGAGGAGACATTGATGATGCGCCCGCCGGTGAAGGTGCCGGGGGCCGCGCCGCGCGCGCGCGCCAGCATGCGCTTGGCGACTTCCTGCGCGACGAAGAAGGCGCCGCGCACGTTGGTGTCGAAGACGAAATCGAAGTCTTCCTCCGAGACGTCCTGCAGGCGCTGGGTCGTGCCCACGCCGGCGTTGTTCACCAGGATGTCGATGGAGCCGACCTCGGTCTCGGCATGGGCCACGGCGGCGCGGATGCTGTCGAGGTCGGTCACGTCCATGGGCGTGATGTGGGCGTCGCCGCCCTCGCCCTCGATCTGCGCGCGCAGGTCCTTGAGGTTCTCCACGCGGCGGGCCGCGAGCACGACGGCGGCGCCGGCCCGCGCCAGGGTGCGCGCGAACTGCGCGCCCAGGCCGCTGGATGCGCCGGTGACCATTGCAACGCGGCCGGACAGGTCGATGGTGTAGCTCATGTCGTCTCCTCGGGGCGCCAGGGTGCGCCGGAGCGTCCCGCGGCAGGCAATAGAATCGTTCGCGGTGCGCCGGTACCCCTCGGGGCAGCGGCTCAAGACGGACTGGAACCATTATCAGCGAGACAACATGACGCAAGAAGAGATCCTGTCGCAATACGGACCCCGCGAAGCGATGGAGTACGACGTGGTCGTCGTCGGCGCCGGCCCCGCGGGCCTGGCCACCGCGATCCGCCTGAAGCAGCTGGCTGCCGAAAGCGGCAAGGAGGTGTCGGTGGTGGTGCTCGAGAAGGGTTCCGAGCCCGGCGCGCACATCCTGTCCGGCGCCATCATGGACCCGCGCGCGATCAGCGAGCTGTTCCCCGACTGGCAGGCCCTGGGCGCGCCGCTGAACCAGCCCGTCACCGAGGACATCTTCCTTTTCCTCACCGAGCAGGGCGCCACCCGCACGCCCAACGCGCTGCTGCCGAAGAACTTCCACAACGAAGGCAACTACATCATCAGCCTGGCCAACCTCACGCGCTGGATGGCGCAGCAGGCCGAGGCGCTGGGCGTGGAGATCTTCCCCGGCTTCCCCGCCGGCGAGGTGCTTTACCGCGAGGACGGCTCGGTCAAGGGCGTGGCCACCGCCAACATGGGCATCGGCAAGGACGGCGAGCCCACCGAGAACTTCCAGCTCGGCATGGAGCTGCACGCCAAGTACACCGTGTTCGCCGAGGGCGCGCGCGGCCACCTGGGCAAGCAGCTGATCGCGAAGTACAGGCTCGACGAGGGCCGCGACCCGCAAAGCTACAGCATCGGCATCAAGGAGGTCTGGGAGATCGACCCGGCCCGCCACAAGCCGGGCCTGGCCCTGCACAGCGCCGGCTGGCCCCTGGACAACAACACCTACGGCGGTTCCTTCCTGTACCACATGGAGGACAACCAGGTGGCCGTGGGCTACGTGGTCGGCCTGGACTACGCCAACCCCTGGCTCTCGCCCTACGAGGAGTTCCAGCGGTTCAAGACGCACCCCAACATCCGCTGGTACTTCGACACGCCCGAGGGCGGCAAGCCGGCCAAGCGCCTGGCCTATGGCGCCCGCGCGCTGACGGTGGGCGGCCTGCTGTCCCTGCCGAAGCAGGTGTTCCCCGGCGGCGCGCTGGTGGGCTGCGACGCCGGCTACCTCAACGCGTCGCGCATCAAGGGCAGCCATGCCGCCATCAAGAGCGGCATGCTGTGCGCCGAGGCCGCCTTCGAGGCCCTGGGCGCCGGCCGCCAGGGCGACGAGCTCACCGCCTACCCCGAGGCCTTCGAGCAGTCCTGGCTGTACGCCGAGTTGAACAAGGCGCGCAACTTCAAGCAGTGGTTCAAGAAGGGCCTGCCCCTGGCCACCGTCATGACCGGCATCGAGCAGTTCGTGCTGCGCGGGCACATCCCCTGGACCCTGCACCGCGAAAAGCCCGACCACGTGTACCTCAAGCCGGCCGACCAGTGCCCGCGCATCGAGTACCCCAAGGCCGACGGCAAGCTCACCTTCGACCGGCTCTCGTCGGTGTTCATCTCGAACACCAACCATGCCGAGGACCAGCCGGCCCACCTCACGCTCAAGGACGCCTCGGTGCCCGTGAACGTGAACCTGGCGAAGTTCGCCGGCCCCGAGGCGCGCTACTGCCCGGCCGGCGTGTACGAGTTCGTCAAGGACGACAGCACCGGCGCCGACCGCCTGCAGATCAACGCGCAGAACTGCGTGCACTGCAAGACCTGCGACATCAAGGACCCGACGCAGAACATCGTGTGGGTGGTGCCCGAGGGCGGCGGCGGCCCCAACTACGCCAACATGTAAACGGCGCCCGCCTGGCGGCTACAATCGCCGGGTTGTCAGGAGAGCGCCTGCCCCCGAGCAGGCCGCCGAAGGCGCAGGCTCATCGCCGAACGCTCAGGCACCCAGGACTGGCAACGCGCGGCGCTCGCGCCGCGTTTCCTTGCTGGAGAGAGGTACTTTCGCGGTACCCACCGAAGGAGCAAGCCCCCGCGCGGGGTGAATCTCTCAGGTAAAGCGGACAGCAGGGCTCCCCCATGGTCGTACCACATGGTCGTACCATGGCCCGCAGCCCTTTCCCGGAGACCCGGATGTCCGCCCCGAACGCCACCCCTGAGCCCTCCCTGCAGCACACGCCGCTGCACGCGCTGCACCTCGAACTGGGCGCGCGCATGGTCCCCTTCGCGGGCTACGCGATGCCGGTGCAGTACCCGGCCGGCCTCATGGCCGAACACCAGCACACCCGCGCGGCCGCCGGCCTGTTCGACGTCTCGCACATGGGCCAGCTGCGGCTGGTCGGCCCCGACGCCGCGGCCGCCTTCGAGACGCTGATGCCGGTGGACGTGGTCGATCTCGCGGTGGGCCGACAGCGCTACGGCCTGCTGCTCACCGACGAGGGCACCATCATCGACGACCTGATGTTCGTCAACCGCGGCGGCGACCTGTTCGTCGTCGTCAACGGCGCCTGCAAGGCCGGCGACATCGCCCACATCCAGGCCCGCATCGGCTCGCGCTGCGAGGTCGTGCCCCTGCCCGAGCGGGGCCTGCTGGCGCTGCAGGGGCCGCAGGCCGCCGCAGCCCTGTCCGGCCTGGTGCCCGGGGTCGAGAAGCTGGTCTTCATGACCGGCGCCGCCTTCCTGTGGGATGGCACCGAGCTGTTCATCACCCGCAGCGGCTACACCGGCGAGGACGGCTTCGAGATCTCCGTCGAGGCCGGCAAGGCCGAGGCCCTGGCCCGCGCGCTGCTGGCGCAGCCCGGCGTCATGCCGATCGGCCTGGGCGCGCGCAACTCGCTGCGCCTGGAGGCGGGCCTGTGCCTGTACGGCAACGACATCGACACCACCACCACCCCGGTCGAGGCCGGCCTGGCCTGGGCCATCCAGAAGGTGCGCCGCAGCGGCGGCGCGCGCGCGGGCGGCTTCCCCGGCGCCGCCCGGGTGCTGGCCCAGCTCGATGGCACCGCCCCCCCGGCGCGCCGGCGCGTCGGCCTGGTGGCCCTGGAGCGGGTGCCGGTGCGCGAGCACACCGAACTGCGCGACGCGCAGGGCCGACGCGTCGGCGAGGTCACCAGCGGCCTGCTGGCCCCCAGCGTGGACAAGCCGGTCGCCATGGCCTACGTGGACGCCGCGCTGGCAGCCCACGGCACCCGCGTCGACGCCATCGTGCGCGGCAAGGCCGTGCCGATGGAGGTCGCGCCCCTACCCTTCGTGCCGCCCCGCTATTTCCGCGGCTGAACCGCCGCAACGCCCCTCAACGAGACAACAACCGGAGAAAAACCATGACCCTGAAGTTCACCCCCGACCACGAATGGATCCGCGCCGAGGGCGACGGCCCCGCCACGGTGGGCATCACCGTGCACGCGCAGGATGCGCTGGGCGACGTGGTGTTCGTCGACCTGCCCGAGGTCGGCCGCAGCTATGCCAAGGGCGAGGTCGCCGGCGTCGTCGAGTCCGTCAAGGCCGCGGCCGACGTGTACATGCCCCTGGACGGCGAGATCACCGAGGTCAACGAGGCCCTGCGCGCCGACCCGTCGCTCGCCAACAGCGACCCGCTGGCCGCCGGCTGGTTCTTCAAGGTCAAGCTGGCCAATCCCGCCGAGGTCGACGCCCTCATGGACGAGACCGCCTACGACGCCTTCGCCAAGAACGGCGCCTGACCCTTCCTCCCCAACACCTCTGACGGACCCGCCGCGATGCTGATGCAAGCCGCCCGCCCGCTGGGCGAACTCGAGAACCCCAGCGAATTCATCCCGCGCCACATCGGCATCTCCGAGGCCGACGAGCGCCACATGCTCTCGGTCGTGGGCGAAGCCTCGCGCCGCGCCCTGATCGAAGGCATCGTGCCGCGCTCGATCGCGCGCAGCACCGAGATGAAGCTGCCCCCGGCGGTGACCGAGGCCGCCGCGCTCGCCGAGCTCAAGGCCATCGCCTCGCGCAACAAGGTGATGCGCAGCTTCATCGGCCAGGGCTACTACGGCACGCTCACGCCGCCGGTGATCCTGCGCAACATCCTGGAGAACCCGGCCTGGTACACCGCCTACACGCCCTACCAGGCCGAGATCAGCCAGGGCCGCATGGAGGCGCTGGTCAATTTCCAGACGATGGTCTGCGACCTGACCGGCATGCCCATCGCCAACGCCTCGATGCTGGACGAGGCCACCGCCGCCGCCGAGGCGATGACGCTGGCCAAGCGCAGCGTCAGGAGCAAGTCCAACCGCTTCGTGGTCTCGGGCGACTGCCACCCGCAGACCATCGAGGTGGTGCGCACCCGCGCCAAGCCCCTGGGCCTGGAGGTGCTGGTCACGACGACCGCCGATGAATGGGCCGCGGCCCTGGCCGGCGAGCACTTCGCCGCGCTCGCGCAGTACCCGGCCTCCACCGGCCGGATCGACGACCTGCGCGCCGACGCGGACAAGACCCACGCCCAGCACGGCGCCTTCATCGCCGCCGCCGACCTGCTGGCCCTGGCGCTGATCGTGCCGCCCGGCGAATGGGGCGCGGACATCGTGGTCGGCACGACCCAGCGCCTGGGCATGCCCATGGGCGCCGGCGGCCCGCACGCCGCCTACATGGCCTGCCGCGACGAGTACAAGCGTTCGCTGCCCGGCCGCCTGGTCGGCGTGAGCGTGGACAGCCACGGCAACCCCGCCTACCGCCTCGCGCTGCAGACGCGCGAGCAGCACATTCGCCGCGAGAAGGCCACCTCCAACATCTGCACCGCGCAGGTGCTGCCGGCGGTGGTGGCGAGCATGTACGCCGTCTACCACGGCCCCCAGGGCCTGCGGCGCATCGCGCAGCGCGTTGCGGCCTACACGGCCATCCTGGCGCGCGGCCTCGCGCAGCTGGGCTTCCAGGCCGTGAACGCCACCGCCTTCGACACCCTGTGCGTGAAGGCCGGCGAGGAGGCGGTGCGCCGCATCGCCGAGCGCGCCCTGGCCGCCGGCGCCAACCTGCGCCACGTCGACGCGACCACGCTGTCGATCTCGCTGGACGAGACCACCACCCGCGAGGACCTCACCCTGCTGTGGTCCGCCTTCGCCGGCCGCGACCAGGCCGTGCCCGGCTTCGAGGCCTTCGAGAAGGGCGTGGAGCCGCTGATCCCCGAGTCGCTGCGCCGCACCAGCGCCTACCTCACGCACCCGGTGTTCAACACGCACCACAGCGAGACCGGCATGCTGCGCTACATCCGCGCGCTGTCGGACAAGGACCTGGCCCTGGACCGCAGCATGATCCCCCTGGGCTCGTGCACCATGAAGCTGAACGCCACCAGCGAGATGATCCCCATCACCTGGCCGGAGTTCGCCCACCTGCACCCCTTCGCGCCGCGTGATCAGCTCGAGGGCTACGCCGAGCTCGACGAGCAGCTGCGCGCCTGGCTGTGCCAGGCCACCGGCTATGCCGGCATCAGCCTGCAGCCCAATGCCGGCTCGCAGGGCGAGTACGCCGGCCTGCTGGCGATCAAGGCCTGGCACGAGAGCCGCGGCGACCACCACCGCACCGTCTGCCTGATCCCCTCCTCCGCGCACGGCACCAACCCGGCCAGCGCGCAGATGGTGGGCATGCAGGTGGTGGTGACCGCCTGCGACGCCATGGGCAACGTGGACCTGGCCGACCTGCAGGCCAAGTGCGAGCAGCACTCGGACAAGCTGGCCGCGGTGATGATCACCTACCCCAGCACGCACGGCGTGTTCGAGACCCAGGTCAAGGAGCTGTGCGCCCTGGTGCACCGCCACGGCGGCCGCGTCTACGTGGACGGCGCCAACATGAACGCCCTGGTGGGCGTGGCCGCGCCCGGCGAGTTCGGCGGCGACGTGAGCCACCTGAACCTGCACAAGACCTTCTGCATCCCGCACGGCGGCGGCGGCCCGGGCGTCGGCCCGGTGTGCGTGGTGGAGGACCTGGTCCCCTTCCTGCCGGGGCATGCCGCCGGCGGCCTGGGCGAGCGGCCGGTGGGCGCGGTCTCGGCCGCCCCCCTGGGCAATGCGGCGGTGCTGCCGATCTCGTGGATGTACGTGCGCATGATGGGCGCCGAGGGCCTGCGCCAGGCGACCGAGGCGGCCATCCTCTCGGCCAACTACATCAGCCAGCGGCTGGCGGACCACTACCCCACCCTGTACGCCAGCGAGAACGGCCATGTGGCGCACGAGTGCATCCTGGACCTGCGCCCGCTGAAGGAGACCTCCGGCGTAACCGCCGAGGACGTCGCCAAGCGCCTGATCGACTACGGCTTCCACGCGCCCACCCTGAGCTTCCCGGTGGCCGGCACGCTGATGGTGGAGCCCACCGAGAGCGAGACGCTCGAGGAGATCGACCGCTTCATCGACGCGATGATCGCGATCCGCGAGGAGATCCGCCGCGTCGAGCGCGGCGAGTGGCCGCAGGACGACAACCCGCTCAAGCACGCCCCGCACACGGCCGCCGCCCTCCTCCAGGGCGAGTGGCGGCATGCCTACCCGCGCGAGGCCGGCGCCGCCATCCTGGGCGACCGCCGCCACGCCAAGTACTGGCCGCCGGTGGGCCGGGTGGACAACGTCTACGGCGACCGCAACCTGTTCTGCAGCTGCGTGCCGATGTCGGCGTACGAGTGAGACGCGGCTGCTAGAATCCGCCCGTCATTGGGGAGTAGCCGCTCTTTCCCCGCGAAAGAGGCTTGCGTCAACACACTTGTCCCGCAGGACATGGCGCAAGCGGTTCCCGTGCCTGGCAAGACCTTTGACCACGATGCCTCCGTTTTCTGGCCGGGGATGCGTCGTGGTCAATCGTCCTTGAACCGGCCTTGCATTCATCATGGAATCCCTCCTGGTCTCGACCGGCGTCGTCGCCCTCGCGGAAATCGGCGACAAGACGCAGCTGCTGGCCTTCATCCTGGCCGCCCGCTTCAAGAAGCCCCTGCCCATCATCCTCGGCATCCTCGCGGCCACCGTCGTCAACCACGGCCTGGCCGGCGCGCTCGGGGCCTGGATCACCTCGGCGATCAGCCCGGAAGTGCTTCGCTGGGTGCTGGGCGCCTCCTTCATCGGCATGGCGGTCTGGACGATGATCCCGGACGAGATCGAGGAGGACGAGACCCGGGTCGCCCAGCGCTTCGGCGTCTTCGGCGCCACCCTGATCACCTTCTTCCTGGCCGAGATGGGCGACAAGACCCAGATCGCCACCGTGGCCATGGCCGCCCATTACGCGGCGCCGCTGATGGTGGTCATCGGGACCACGCTGGGCATGCTGATCGCCGATGTGCCCGCGGTGTTCGTCGGCGACAAGCTGGCCAACCGGATCCCGATGAAGCTGGTGCACTCGATCGCGGCGGCGGTCTTCGCCGCCCTGGGCGTGGCCACCCTGCTGGGCGCGGGGGCCAGGTTCGGGCTCTGAGTCAGGGCTTGATGGCCACCTTGAGCACGCCATCGCGCTGGTTGGCGAACAGGTCGTAGGCGGCCACGATGTCCTGGAGCTCGTAGTGGTGGGTCACCATCAGGCCCAGGTCCACGCGGCCCGAGGCCAGCACGTTCATCAGGCGGCGCATGCGCTCCTTCCCGCCGGGGCACAGGGCGGTGACGATGCGGTGGTCGCCCAGGCCGGCGGCGAAGGCCGACAGCGGGATCGTCAGGTCGCTGGCGTACACGCCCAGGCTGGACAGCGTGCCGCCCGGCTTGAGCACGCGCAGCGCCGACTCGAAGGTGGACTGCAGGCCCAGCGCCTCGATCGAGGCGTCGGCGCCGCGCCCGCCGGTGGCCTTCATGACCTCGTCGACCACGTCGCAGTGGCGGAAGTTGAGCGTCAGGTCGGCGCCGAGCCGCTTCGCGATGTCCAGCCGGTGGTCGTTGCCGTCCACCGCGATGATGGTGGAGGCGCCCAGCAGGCGGGCGCCGGCGGTGGCGCACAGGCCGATGGGGCCCTGCGCGAACACCACCACCGTGTCGCCGATGCGGATACCGGCGTTCTCTGCGCCCTTGAAGCCGGTGGACATGATGTCCGGGCACATCAGCACCTGTTCGTCGGTCAGCCCGTCGGGGATCGGTGCGAGGTTGGCCTGCGCGTCGGGCACCAGCACGTACTCGGCCTGCGTGCCGTCGATCAGGTTGCCGAAGCGCCAGCCCGCCGTGGCCTTGAAGCCGTGGCAGCCGCACAGGCCCTGGGGCACCAGGTAGCTGCCGTCCTGCGAGGGCGCGCCGTCCTGCGCGGCGTAGGAGTTGAAGTTGGGGCAGATGGCCCCGGCGATCACGCGCTGGCCCTCGGTGTAGCCCTGCACGGCGCTGCCGAGTTTCTCGATCACGCCCACCGGCTCGTGGCCGACGGTCAGGCCCTTGGCCACCGGGTACTCGCCCTTGAGGATGTGGACGTCGGTGCCGCAGATGGTGGTCGTGGTGATGCGCACGAGCGCGTCGTTCGGGCCTACGTCGGGGATGCGCTTGTCGACGATTTCGATGCGGCCTTTCTCGACGAAGACGGCTGCTTTCATCATGCCTGCCATGGGGGCTCCTGGTGGGATTGAACGGGCGCCGGGCCGACAGCCGCGGGCGGATCGCACCGCGCAGCGTAGTGCGGGCTGGCGGCCGCATGGCGACATCCGCGGGCGAAACACGCACCGGATTGATCCGGATCAAGCGGGTTCGGCCGCGTGCCGCCGCGCGCCCTGGAAGCTGCGGGCCGCCTGGCGGCAGGGGCCGGCGGCCGATGCGGCTGATGCGGCTGATGCGGCTGATGCGGCTGATGCGGCTGATGCGGCTGATGCGGCCGATGCGGCCGATGCGGCCGGGTAATCGTTTGCAAATCCAGGGTCGGACCTGCAAGCAGCGGCCCGCGACCGCCGTTGATGCAGGTCAAGATGCACCGGCCCCAACCGTCGGATGCTGCGAGGGAGCCTTCACAAGGAGAGCACCATGCGCCTGCGGATCGTTGCTTCCACCCTGGCCACCCTCGCGGTCGCCGGCTGCGCCGTCGCCCAGGCGCCCAAGGCCGAGGAAGATCACTCGGCCCACCATCCGCCCGGCAGCGCCCCGGCGGCCGCCGCGCCGACGGCGCGGGCCCCGGCCACGCCGGACGCCTTCGACCAGCAGATGAAGGCCATGCAGGACATGCGCCAGCGCATGCAGTCGGCCAGGACCCCGGCCGAGCGCGCGGCCTTGATGGACGAGCACATGAAGCTGATGCAGTCAGGCATGGCCATGATGGGCCAGATGCGCGGCATGGGCGGCCCCGGCACCACGGCCGGCCAGGGCGGCATGGGGATGATGCGGCCCCAGCCGCCGGCGTCCGGCGCCGGTCCCGGCGCCCCTGGAATGCCCGGCATGTCCGGGATGATTGCGATGCACCAGCAGATGGAGCGACGCATGGCCATGATGGAGCAGATGATGCAGATGATGGTCGACCGCGAGGCCGCCATGCCGCGCAGGTAGGCCGGGCGGGAGGCCAGGCGTGTTCACCTGCCCGATGCATCCGCAGGTGCGCCAGGCGGAGCCGGGGTCCTGCCCGATCTGCGGGATGGCCCTGGAGCCTGTGATCGCCACGGGCGGGGCCGGCGAGAGCGCCGAGCTGCGGGACATGACGCGGCGTTTGCGGATCGGCCTGACGCTCACGCTGCCGGTGTTCGCCCTGGAGATGGGAGGCCACCTGTTCGACATCGGCCACCGGGTGCCGGCGCAGGCCGCCAGCTGGGTCCAGATGCTCCTGGCAACACCCGTCGTCCTCTGGGCCGGCTGGCCCTTCTTCGAGCGCGCCCGGGCCTCGCTGGTCCACCGCAGCCTGAACATGTTCACGCTGATCGCCCTGGGCAGCGGCGCCGCCTGGGCCTACAGCATGGCCGGCACCCTCGCCCCCGGCCTGTTTCCCCCGCCGCTGCGCGGGCCCGGGGGCGCGGTGGCCGTGTACTTCGAGGCGGCCGCCGTCATCACGGTGCTGGTGCTGCTGGGGCAGGTGCTGGAGCTGCGGGCGCGCGAGAAGACCTCGGGCGCCATCCAGGCGCTGCTGGCCCTGGCGCCCCGGACGGCGGTGCGCGTGGCGTCCGGCGGCCCGGACCAGACCGTGGCCATCGAGACGCTGCAGGTGGGCGACCTGCTGCGCGTGCGCCCGGGCGAGAAGGTGCCGGTGGACGGCGAAGTCACCGAGGGCAGGGGCACGGTGGACGAGTCCATGGTGACCGGCGAGCCGATGCCGGTGGCCAAGGCGCCAGGCGCCAAGGTCACCGCCGGAACGATGAACCAGACCGGGGGCTTCGTCATGCGCGCCGAGAAGGTCGGCGCGGACACCCTGCTCTCGCAGATCGTGCACATGGTGGCGGCGGCGCAGCGAAGCCGGGCGCCGATCCAGCGCATGGCCGACCAGGTCTCGGCCTGGTTCGTGCCCGCGGTGATCGGGGTGGCCCTCGTGACCTTCGCGGCCTGGCTGGTGGCGGGGCCGGCGCCCGCGCTGTCGCATGCCCTCGTCACGTCGGTGGCGGTGCTGATCATCGCCTGCCCCTGCGCGCTGGGGCTGGCCACGCCCATGTCCATCATGGTCGGCGTGGGCCGGGGCGCGCAGCACGGCGTGCTGGTTCGCGACGCCGAGGCCCTGGAGCGCCTGGAGAAGGTGGACACGCTGGTGGTGGACAAGACCGGCACCCTCACCGAGGGGCGGCCCAGGGTCGTCCACATCGAGGCGGCGGCCGGCTTCGCCGCCGAGGACCTGCTTCGCAAGCTGGCCAGCGTCGAGCGCGCCAGCGAGCACCCGCTGGCCCTGGCCGTGGTCCAGGAGGCGCAGGCGCGCCGGCTGGCGCTCCCGGACGCGCAGGCCTTCGACTCCCCCTTGGGCAAGGGCGTGCTCGGCACGGTGGAAGGCGTGGCCGTCCTGTGCGGCGGCGCCCGGTTCCTCGCCGAGCGCGGGGTGGACGCCGCGCCGCTGCAGCCGGCCGCGGAGGCGCAGCGCGCCCGGGCCGCCACCGTGGTCTTCGTGGCCCTGGACGGCCGGCTCGCCGGCTTCGTCGCCATTGCCGACCCGGTCAAGGCCACCACCCCGGCGGCCCTGCAGGGCCTGCGCGACGCCGGGGTGCGCATCGTCATGCTCACCGGCGACGGCAGGACCACGGCCGAGGCGGTGGGCCGCGAGCTGGGCATCGACGAGGTGGTGGCGGAGGTCTTCCCCGAGGACAAGGCCCGCATCGTGCAGCGCCTGCGCGGCGAGGGCCGCGTGGTGGCCATGGCCGGCGACGGCGTCAACGACGCGCCGGCGCTGGCCGCCGCCGAGGTCGGCATCGCCATGGGCACGGGCACCGACGTCGCGATGGAGAGCGCGGGGGTGACCCTGCTCCATGGCGACCTGCTGGGGATCGTGCGCGCGCGCCGCCTTTCACGGGCCACGATGCGCAACATCCGGCAGAACCTGTTCCTGTCCTTCGCCTACAACGTGGCCGGCATTCCGCTGGCCGCAGGGCTGCTGTACCCCTCCTTCGGGCTGCTGCTGTCGCCGGTGGTGGCGGCGGCGGCGATGGCGCTGTCGTCGGTCAGCGTCATCGCCAATGCCTTGAGGCTGCGCCATCTCCAGGTGGGTTGAATGGCTCCATCCGTCCCGCCCTGCACCCGTCGACTTCCCCCTGGCAGGGCGAGCGGCCGTGGATCCACGACCCGCCGCCCGCAGGGATCGCAGACCCCCATCAACCCCCGAGAAGGAGGCGTCCCATGAGCCGCGCCATCGACGACCTGCGCCATGAACACGAGGCCATCCTGGCCGCCCTGCGAATCCTGGAGCGCTTCGAACAGCGTGCCGCCGCCGGCCAGCCGCTCGACACCGCCGACCTGGCCTCCTTCCTGGGCTTCCTGCAGGAGTTCGCCGACAAGTGCCACCACGGCAAGGAGGAAGGCATCCTGTTTCCCGCCCTGGTGGGGGCGGGCCTTCCCGCGCAGGGCGGGCCCGTCGGCGCGCTGCTCGACGAACACGCGCAGGGGCGCGACTGGATCGCCCGGATGGCGGCCAGCCTGGCGCCCGCGCTGGACCCGGCACGCTTCGCCGAGGCGGCGCGCGGCTACCGCGAGCTGCTGCAGGCGCACATCCGCAAGGAGAACGAGGAGCTGTTCCCGATGGCCGAGGAGATGCTGGGCCCCGACACGATGGACCGCCTCTTCGAGCGCTTCGAGGCGCACGAGGCACAGGTCATCGGGGAGGGCCGCCATGAGCAGCTCCACGCGCTGCTCAAGGGGTTGTGGGCCAAGTACCTGGCTGCGGCCTGACCCGCTCAGGGGCCAGGGTTCCAGCCACCGCCCTGCCCGCCTCAGCCAGCCACCGCCCTGCCCGCCTCAGCCGGCCACCGCCCTGCCCGCCTCAGCCGGCCGCTGCCTGCCCCGCGATCTGCCGCAGCGCCTGCTCGTAGGCCTGCGCCGGCTGCCCGCCCTGGATCAGGTACTGGTCGTTCACGATCACCGAGGGCACGGCGGTGATGCCGGCCTGGGCGTAGAACTGCTGCTGCCGGCGCACGTCGGCCGCATGCGCGTCGCTCTCCACCACCGCGCGCGCGCCGGCCTCGTCCAGGCCCGCGGCGCGGGCCGCGGCCAGCAGCACCTCGGGCGCGGCGGGGTTCTCCGCGCGGCCGAAGTAGGCCTCCAGCAACGCCCGCTTCAGGCGGTGCTGCGCATCGCCGCCCTGCTCGCCCGCCCAGTGCAGCAGGCGGTGCGCGTCGAAGGTGTTCCAGGTGCGGCCCCGGCCCTCGGCGCGGAACTCGAAGCTCGCCGCCGCGGCGCGCTCGCGGATCCCCTGCCAGTTGGCCGCCTGCTGCTCGGGGGTGGCGCCGTACTTGCGCTGCAGGTGCTCCACGATGTCCTCGCCCTCGGGCGGCATCTGCGGATTGAGCTGGAACGGCTGGAAGTGCAGCTCCGCCTCCACCTCCCCCTGCAGTCGCTGCAGCGCCTGCTCCAGGCCACCGAGGCCGACGGCGCACCAGGGGCACACCACGTCGGAGACGAAATCGATCTTGAGTCGTGAGGTCATGCGCCGATGGTAGGCCCGATCACGACGCCCCCACCGAGCCCGTGACCGGCAGCACCAGCCCGGTGATGTAGCTGGCGCAGCAGGGCGCGGCCAGGAAGACATAGGCCGGCGAGAGTTCCTCGGGCTGGGCGGGCCGCTTCATGTCGGTGGACTGGCCGAACTTCGCGACCGCCCCGGCCTCGCGGTCCGCCGGGTTCAGCGGCGTCCACACCGGCCCCGGCGCCACGCAGTTGACCCGCACGCCCTGGTCGACCAGGCTGCGCGCCAGCGACAGCGTGAAGGCATGGATCGCGCCCTTGGTCGCCGCGTAATCCAGCAGCTCGCCGCTGCCGCGCAGGCCCACCACCGAACCGGTGTTGATGATGGAGGCGCCGCGCTGCAGGTGGGGCACGGCCGCCCGGGCCATGTAGAAGTAGCCGCAGACGTTGGTGCGCAGGGTCTCCTCCAGGCGCTCGTCGCTCACGTCGGCGATGGCATGCGCGTGCAGCTGGAAGGCGGCGTTGTTCACGAGGATGTCCAGGTGGCCGAAGGCCTCGAGGGTGCGCGCCACCGCCTCCCGGCAGAAGGCCGAGTCGGTCACGTCGCCCGGGATCAGCTCGCAGCGCCGGCCCTCGGCCTCGACGTAGCGCTTCGTCTCCTGCGCGTCGTCGTGCGAGGCGAGGTAGACGATGGCCACGTCGCAGCCCTCGCGCGCATACAGCACCGCCACCGCACGGCCGATGCCGGAGTCGCCGCCGGTGACCAGGGCGGCCATGCCCTCGAGCTTGCCGCTGCCGCGGTAGTCGGGGGCGAGGAAGCGCGGCTTGAGTTCCATGTCCGCCTCCTGCGCCGGCCGCGGCAGGTGCTGCGCGGGCAGCTGCTCGGGCTGCGGCTGCGGGCCGGCCTGCACCGCCCGCGGCTCGCGCGGGCCCTCGCCTGCCTGCTCCTGCCGGCGCGCCTGCGCGCGGCCCTGGTCCTTCTCGTCCTGCTGGCGCTGCAGCTCGCGCTGGCGCTCGATGCCGGGCTTGTCCTTCATGGCGACCTCCTTGCGATATGTCGACGCGGATGCCGACGGGAATGTCGGCGGGAATGCCGGTGGGAGTCAGACCGCCGCCGCCAGGTCCAGCAGCCGCTGCGGCTCGACGGGCTTGGTCCAGTGCTGGTCGAACCCGGCCTCGGCGGCCAGGCGCTTGTCCTGCGCCTGGCCCCAGCCGGTGAGCGCGATCAGCCGCGGCTGGCGCACGCCCGCCAGCTGGCGGATGCGCCGCGCGGCCTCGTAGCCGCTGATGTCGGGCAGGCCGATGTCCAGCAGCACCACGTCGGGCCGGAAGCTGCGCGCGTGCTCCACGGCCTGCTCGCCGTCATGCACCACGTCGACCTCGCAGCCGGACATGGACAGCAGGTCCGCCACGGTGCTGGCGGCATCGATGTTGTCGTCGACGACGAGCACGCGCCGGGCGGCAGGCGTCGCGGGCGCGTCGGGGGCAGCGGCCGGCGGCGCTTGCGCGTCGGCCTCCCGGGCCGGCGCCGGCCCGCGGGCCAGCCGCGGCAGCCACACGACGAACTCGCTGCCGCGGCCCGGCCCCTCGCTGCGCGCCTCGACCCGCCCGCCGTGCAGGCGCACCAGGCCGTCCACCAGCGACAGCCCGATGCCCAGGCCGCCCTGGCGGCGCTCGTCCTGCTGCGGCACCTGGGTGAACATCCCGAACACCCGCCGCAGCATCGCCGGCTCGATGCCGGCGCCGTTGTCGCGGACGCGCACCACCAGCTGCTCGCCCTGCGCCTCCACCGCCACCTCGATGCGCCCGCCATGCCGCGTGTACCGCGCCGCGTTGTTCAGGAGGTTGGCGAAGACCTGCGCCAGGCGTGCCGGGTCCGCCAGCAGCTCGGTGGGCTCGTTGGTGAAGGACAGCACCAGCTGGTGGTGCGCCGCCTCGATGTGGGGCCGGCTCATCTCCAACGCCGTGGCCAGCACCGGGAGCAGGCTGGTCGGCTCCTTCTTCAGCTCCAGCTTGCCGGTGGCGATGCGCGAGACATCGAGCAGGTCGTCGACCAGCCGCGAGAGCTGGCCGACCTGGCGCTCGATCATCGAGCCCACCTGCTCCACGCGGCCCCGGTCGCCGGGCACGCGCAGCAGGATGGACAGCCCGTTGCGGATCGGCGCGAGCGGGTTGCGCAGCTCGTGGGCGAGCGTGGCCAGGAACACGTCCTTGGCCCGGTCGGCTTCCTGCAGGGCGCGCAGCAGGCGGGCGTTCTGCAGGGCGACGGCGGCGCGGCGCGCGAGGTCGGCGGCCAGGGCCAGGTCGGCCTCGCCGTAGGTGCGCTGCGATTCGGCGGTGGCGAAGCTCAGGACGCCCAGCGCCTGGCCATGCGCCACCAGAGGCGCCGCGATGTACGAGTGCAGGCCCAGCGCCAGCACCGCCTCGCGCCGCTCGGTCGAGGGCATGGCCTGCGCCAGCACCTCGCGCGTGAGCCGCGGCACGAGCACCGGCTGCCGGGTCCGCAGCACATGCCAGGTCCCGCCCCGGGTCTGCGGGTCGGGCGGGAGGCGCTCATGCAGCGCCACCACCTGCGCCCGGCGGGTCGGGTCGCCGTGCGCGAAGGCGACCCGGCGCAGCTGGCCGTCGGCCTCGAGCACGTCCACCGAGCAATAGTCGGCGAAATGCGGCACGGAGAAGTGGGCGATGCGCTCCAGCGTGGAAGGCACGTCGGTGATCTCGGCCAGGGCCTCGCTGGCGCGGGCCAGGAACTGCAGGTCCAGGGCCTGCTGGCGCTGCTCGGTGCGGTCCCGCACGATCTTGAGGAAGCCGCGCACCTGCCCGTCATCGCCGAGCAGCCGCATCATTTCGCCGGAGGCCCAGAAGCGGCTGCCGTCCTTGCGCAGGTGCCAGCGCTCGTTGATGGCGCGGCCGTCCTTCAGGGCCAGCGCGCACTCGCGCCCGGGCACGCCGGCCTCCCGGTCCTCGGGCAGGAACAGCCGCTCCACGCCCTGCCCGAGCATCTCCGCCTCGCTCCAGCCGGTGATGCGCTGCGCGCCCAGGTTCCAGCTGGTCACGCAGGCGTCCTTCGTCAGGGCGACGATGGCGTAGTCGATCGCGCTGGCGACGATCTGCCAGTAGTGGCCCTCGGGCAGCGGCCCGGTCGGCGGGGGTGGGGGTGCAGCGGGGTCGGACATGGCCTGCCTCGCCAGCGTGACGCACAGCGGGCTCAGGCTCCCAGCGTAGTCACAAACCCCGCCGCGGGAGTGTCAGCGGGCGGCGGGTCCCCGCATCGGCGGCAACTTGCGTTGCCGGATGTGGCTCAGGCGAGGGCCGGGACGAGGAAATCGCGGCTGATGCGCACGCCCAGCTCGTTCACGCGGTCCAGGAACTGCGTGAGGAAGGCGTGCAGGCCGGTGGCCAGGATCTCCTCGATGTTGCCGTACTGCACCTCGGCGCGCAGGCGGCCGGCGCGGCGCTGGGTCTCGGCGGACTGGTCGTTGGTGATCATGGCCAGGTTGGCCACCACCTCGTTCATGCTGGCGTGCAGCGAGCGCGGCATGTCCGGGCGCAGGATCAGGAGCTCGGCGACGCGCTCGGGCGTGATCACGTCGCGGTAGACCTTGCGGTAGATCTCGAAGGCGGAGACCGAGCGCAGGATCGCGCTCCAGTGGTAGAAGTCGTACTCCTGGTCCTGCTGCGTGGCGGCGCCGAAGAAGTCGCTGTGCACGGCGTGGAACTTCACGTCCACCAGGCGCGCGGTGTTGTCGGCGCGCTCGAGGAAGGTGCCCAGGCGCATGAAGTGCAGGGCCTCGTCCATCAGCATGGTGCCCACCGTCACGCCGCGCGAGAGGTGCGAGCGGAACTTGACCCACTCGAAGAACTGGCCCGGGTCCTTCTCGAACTCGCCGGCGCGGATCATGCGGTTCACCTCCAGCCAGGTCTGGTTCTGGGTTTCCCAGACCTCGGTGGTGAGCGAGCCGCGCACGGCCCGGGCGTTCTCCCGGGCGGCGCGCAGGCAGGAGATGATGGACGACGGGTTGGCCTCGTCCTTGACCATGAACTCCATCACCGCCTGCGGCGTGATCTCGCCGTGCCTGGCCTGGTAGGCCGGCACCAGCTCGCTGATGGACAGCAGGCCCTTCCACCCGAGCTGGGCGACGGCGGCCGACTGCGGCAGCAGCGAGGTCTGGTAATTCACGTCCAGCATGCGGGCGGTGTTCTCGGCGCGCTCGGTGTAGCGCGACATCCAGAACAGGTGGTCGGCAGTGCGTGACAGCATGGGGGGCCTCCTTGTCGTTCTTCAGTCTTCCAGGATCCAGGTGTCCTTGGTGCCGCCGCCCTGCGACGAGTTGACCACCAGGGAGCCTTCCTTGAGCGCCACGCGGGTGAGGCCGCCCGGCACCATCTGCACCTGCCGGCCCGAGAGCACGAAGGGACGCAGGTCGATGTGGCGCGGCGCGATGCCGCTGTCCACGAAGGTGGGGCAGGACGACAGGCTCAGCGTGGGCTGGGCGATGTAGCCGTCGGGCTTGGCCTCCACCGCCTTGCGGAAGTCCTCGATCTCCTGCTTCGTCGAGGCCGGGCCGACCAGCATGCCGTAGCCGCCGGCGCCATGGACCTCCTTGACCACCAGGTCCTTGAGGTTCGCCAGGATGTACTTCAGGTCCTCGGGGTTGCGGCCCATGAAGGTGGGCACGTTGCTCAGGATCGGCTTCTCGCCCAGGTAGAACTCGATCATCTTCGGCACGTAGGGGTAGATGGACTTGTCGTCCGCCACGCCGGTGCCGATGGCGTTGCAGATGCTCACGTTGCCCGCCGCGTAGGCATCCACCAGGCCGTGGCAGCCGAGGGTGGAGTTGGGGCGGAAGACGGCGGGGTCGAGGAAGTCGTCGTCCACGCGGCGGTAGATCACGTCCACGCGGCGCGGGCCGCGGGTGGTACGCATGTAGACGTAGCGGTCCTTGACGAACAGGTCCTGGCCCTCGACCAGCTCCACCCCCATCTGCTGCGCCAGGAAGGCGTGCTCGAAGTAGGCGCTGTTGTACATGCCGGGGGTGAGCACCACCACCGTCGGGTCGTTGGCGCCGGGCTGGGCCGAGGCGCGCAGCGTCTCCAGCAGCAGGTCCGGGTAGTGCATGACCGGGGCCACGCGGTGCTGGCTGAACAGGTCGGGGAACAGCCGCATCATCATGCGGCGGTCTTCCAGCATGTAGCTCACGCCGGAGGGCACGCGCAGGTTGTCCTCGAGCACGTAGTACTCGCCCTCGCCCTGGGCATTGGGCGCACGCACGATGTCCACGCCGGCGATGTGCGAGTAGACCCGGTGCGGGGTGTAGACACCCATCATCTCCTTGCGGAACTGGGCGTTGTTCAACACCTGCTCGGCGGGGATGACGCCGGCCTTGAGGATCTCCTGGTCGTGGTAGACGTCGTGCAGGAAGCGGTTCAGGGCGGTGACGCGCTGGACCAGGCCCCTTTCCATGCAGCGCCACTCGTGGGCGGGGATGATGCGGGGGATCAGGTCGAAGGGAATCAGGCGCTCGGTGCCCGAGCCGTCCTCGTCCTTCGCGCCGTAGACCGCGAAGGTGATGCCGACGCGGCGGAAGATCATCTCCGCCTCCTCGCGCCGGGCCTGCATCACCTCCTGCGGCTGGCGGGCGAGCCAGCGGGCATAGGCCTCGTAGTGCGGGCGGACGGCGTCGATGGACCCGTCCTTGAATGCGACCGCGCCGGTGCCGGGCAGGCGCGCGAGCATTTCGTCAAATCTCTGCATGCGCTAACAACTCCTCGCAGCAGGTTAGCAATATCCGGGCCGCCTCCGGTTGATCCAGGTCGCGCGCCGGGGATGCCGCCCCGTCGCGCCGCGGTTCTCAGGGCCGGTGCTGCCAGTATCGTCGCGACTGGTTGCGCTCGCATCCCACCTGCCCCGGCCGGGCCGAACTCCAGCGCGCCGCGCCGCAGGCCGGGGTGGCGACCACCTCGATGCCGCGTGCCTCGTAGCGCGCCACCACCGCAGGTGCCGGGTGGCCGAAGCGGTTGCGCCAGCCCGCCTGCACCAGCGCCAGCCTGGGCCGGGCCGCGTCGAGGAAGCCGGGCGTGGACGATGTCTTGCTGCCATGGTGCGGCACCAGCAGCAGGTCCACCGGGGTGATGGCGCCGTCGGCCAGCAGGCGGCGCTCCTGCGGCGCCTCGATGTCGCCGGCCAGCAGGGCCGACCCGCCCGCCCCCTGCACCCGCAGCACGCAGCTCAGGGCATTGGGCGGCTGGCCCGGGTGCGCGTAGTCGGCGGCCCGCGGGTGCAGGAACTCGAACACGACGCCGTCCCAGGCCCAGCGCTGGCCGGCCTCGCAGCGCACCGGCGCATGGGCCTGCGCCAGCGGGTGCTCCGGTTCGACCGAGCTGTGCAGCCGGGCCTGCGGCTGCTGCGCCAGCACCGAGGGGGCGCCGCCGCTGTGGTCGCTGTCACGGTGGCTCACCACCACCACGTCCAGCCGCTCGCCCAGCGCCCGCAGCAGCGGCACCAGCACCCGGTGGCCGGCATCGCCCTCGGCGCTGTAGCGGGGGCCGGTGTCATAGAGCAGCGAATGGCGCGCGGTGCGCACCAGCACCGCGTTGCCCTGGCCGATGTCCGCCGCGAGCAGTTCCACCTCGCCCGGTGCCGGACGGGCCGGCTGCCACAGCAGCACCGGCAGCAGCAGCGGCAAGCCCAGGGCCCGCAGCGACAGGGGCAGCCGCAGCACCAGCAGCAGCCCGCCCAGCAGGGCCGCCGCGGCCAGCGGCAGCGGCGGCGCGGCCACCGAGAGCACGGCCAGGGGCACCGAGGCCAGCACCTGCAGCACGGCCAGCAGGGCCTGCACCGCCCAGGCCCCGGCGGACCACAGCCCCGGCCACAGCGCCCCGCCCAGGGCCAGCGGCGTGACCACCAGGGTCACCCAGGGGATGGCCGCCAGGTTGGCCAGCAGGCCCACCAGCGAGAGCTGCCCGAACAGCAGCAGGCCCAGCGGCGCCAGGGCCACCGTGACCACCGCCTGCTCGCGCAGCAGGGCGCGGGCCCGGCCCGGGAGGGAGGCGGCCGGCGGCGCGGTTCCGTCCCCGTCCCCGGTGGCGAACAGCACGCCCACCGCGACGAAGCTGAGCCAGAAGCCCGGCTGCAGCAGGGCCCAGGGGTCGACCGTCACCACCACCGCCGCGACCAGCGCCCAGGTGCGCGGCCAGGGCCAGCGCCGGCCGGCCAGCCGCAGCGCGGCCACCGTGGCCAGCATCCAGACAGTGCGCTGCGACGGCACGCCGCCGCCGCTGAAGGCGGCGTACAGCGCCGCCAGCGCCACCCCGCCGGCCAGGGCCGCCGAGGGCGCGGGCCAGGCCAGGCAGAGCCGGCCGCTGCGCCGCCACAGCGCGCCCACGGCGGCCGCGGCGGCCCAGGCGAACATCGTCACGTGGAGGCCCGAGATGCTGACGAGGTGGGCCACGCCGGTGGCGCGGAACAGGTCCCACCCGGCGCGGTCGATGGCGGCCTGGTCGCCCACGGCCAGCGCGGCGAGCACGCCGGCCTCGGCGGGCGCCGCCACATGCGCCAGCAGCGCGTCGCGCACCGACTGGCGCGCCCGCTCCAGGTCGTGGCGGTGGGTGCGGCCCAGCCGGCGCGCGGGCGTGCCGGGGCCGTCGCGCACGTAGCCGGTGGCCTGCAGGCCCTGCGACCAGAACCACAGCTCGGCGTCGCCGCCATGGGGGTTGCGCGCGCCATGCGGCGCCTTCAGCCGTACGGTGAATTCCCAGCGGTCCCCGGCTACGGGCAATTCCGCCGGGCCAGGCACCGCCGTGGTGCGCGCCGCATACGAACGTTCATACCAGGACAGCAACATGCGCGGCGGCAGGCGCACCGCCTCGGTGCCCCGCCAGGCCGCCTCGGGGGCGAACACGAAGCGCGGGCCCAGCTCCCCCGGTTGGGGCATCGCCGCCACCACGCCCACCACCCGCAGGTCGCGGCCCTGCAGGTCCGCGGGCAGGGCCCGGGCCTCGAAGGCGCAGGCGCGCAGGCCGGTGATACCGAAGGCCAGGCCCGCGAAGCCGGCGAGCAACAGGGCGCCTGCGCACCCCGGCCAGCGCGCGGCCGGGGCCGCCCGGATCGCCAGGACCGCCAGCAGCAGCCCGCCCGCCCCGGCCAGCAGGTAGGCCCAGGCCTCCCACAGCAGCGGCTGCCGCAGCTGCAGGGCAGGACCCAGCAGCAACCCGCCCAGCACCCATCCCGCGCGTCCCGTCGATGGCATGGCCCTCCCCTGTCCCGGCAGGCCCGGGGCGGCCGAAGAATACCGGGCCCCGCGCGAAAACAGATCCCTTTTTCCTAACCGACGGACCACCGCCCATGCCAGCCGCGCCCCGCGCCCAGCCGCTGAAGGTCATCCTCGCGGGCAGCGATGCCCAGGACCGTGAATGGGTCGGCGAGCTCCTGCGCAGCGGGGCCGCCCGCGCCTGCGCCATCCACCCGGCCGCCGACGGCGAGCAGGCGCTGCACCTGGCGCGCAGCGAACCCTGCGGGGCGCCGCCCGGCCACCTGCTGCTGGCCGCGCCACTGGCCGGCACCGACCCGCTGGACCTGGTCGCCCGCCTCGCCGGCGACGGCGGGGTCACCGCGTGCCCGGTGGTGGTCATCACGCCCGGCACCGGCCGCGAGCTGGGCCCGCGCCTGCTGCGCGCCGGCGCGCAGGACTACATCGGCGAGGGCTGGCTCAGCCCCTACGTGCTGGCCCGCGCGGTCGACAACGCCCTGGTGCGCTGGTCCATGGAGCAGGAGCTGCGCGAGCGCGACGCCGCCCTGCAGCGCAGCGAGGCCTTCGCCCGGGGCGTGCTCAACTCCCTGCCCCAGCATGTGCTGGTCCTCGACGACGAGGGCGCGGTGCGGGCGGCCAACGAGTCCTGGGAGCGCTTCAGCCGGGACTGCCCCGGCGGCGGCCTGCCGGGGGCGCAGGTCGGGGCCAACTACCTCGAGGCCTGCCACCGCGCCGCCGCGTCGGGCGACGCCGGCGCCGGCGAGATCCTCCAGGCCCTGCGCGCCCTGCTCGCCGGCCAGGGCCAGGAGTGCGTGGTGGAGCACGCCCGCCCCTGCCCCGGCCAGCCGCCGCGCTGGTTCCTGATGCATGCGCGCCGGCCCTTCCACGGCCACGGCCTGATCCTCAGCCACGTGGACATCAGCGCGCGCAAGCAGGCCGAGGAGCAGCTGCGGCATGCCCAGCGCCTGACCCAGACCATCATCGACGGCGCCGGCGCGCTGGTCTTCGCCAAGGACCTGGAGGGCCGCTACTTCCTCACCAACCGCGCCTGGCGCGAGCGCATGGGGCTGACCGAGCAGCAGGCCCATGGCGCCACCGACGAGGCCGTCTTCGGCCCGCAGACCGCCGAGGCCCTGCGCCGCAACGACCGGCAGGTGCTGGCCTCGGGCCGGCTCATGGTCGCCGAGGAGACCACCTGGCTGCGGGGGCGGCCGGTGACCTACCTGTCGAGCAAGTTTCCGCTGGTCAACGAGGAGGGCCAGCCCTATGCGGTGTGCGGCGTGTCCACCGACGTCACCGAGCAGAAGCGGGTCGAGAAGCGCCTGGCCGGCCTGCTCGAGGAGGAGCGCCGCCACGCCCGCCTGCTGGCCCGCATGGCCGAGGCCGCGCGCCTGATGCACGCCAGCCTCTCGGCCGAGGAGATCGCCCATGTGCTCACGCAGCAGGCCCGCGAGATCCTGGGCGCGCAGCACGCCGCCACCTCGCTGGCGCCGGCCGGGCCGGGCGCGCGGGCGGTGGAGGCGCTCTCGCAGGCTGGCGACGAGGCGCCCGGCCCCGACGCCGCCCGCCTGGCCGCGTCCCTGGCCGGCCCCGGCGGCCAGGCCCTGGGGCAGGTGCGCCTGGCCGGCCGCCCCGGGGACCCCTTCGGCCCGGCGGACGAGGCGGTGCTGGTGCAGATGGCGGCCATCGCCTCCACCTGCCTGGACAACGCCCGCCTGGTCGCCTCGCTGCGCGAGGCCGACCACCGCAAGGACGAATTCCTCGCCACCCTGGCGCACGAGCTGCGCAACCCGCTGGCCCCGATCCGCAACGGCCTCGAGGTCCTGCGCCGCAGCGGCCAGCTCGCCGGCCCGGCGGCCCGGGCGCGGGACATGATGGAGCGCCAGCTCGCCCACATGGTCCGCCTGGTCGACGACCTGCTCGACGTCTCGCGCATCAGCCGAGGCAAGGTCGACCTGCGCATCGAGCGCATCACCCTGCAGGCGGTGCTGGAGAACGCGCTGGAGGCCAGCCGGCCGGCGCTCGAGGACAGCCGCCACCACCTGGCGCTGCAGGTGCCGCCCGAGCCGCTGTGGGTCGACGGCGACCTCACCCGCCTGGCCCAGGTCGTGAGCAACCTGCTCAATAACGCGGCCAAGTACACGCCGGCGGGCGGCCACATCGGCCTGTCGGCGCGTGACGAGGGCGGCCACGCCGCGGTGCGCGTCACCGACGACGGCACCGGCATCAGCGCCGAGATGCTGCCCCGGGTGTTCGACCTGTTCGCCCAGGCCGGCGGCACCCTGGCCCAGGCCCAGGGCGGCCTGGGCATCGGCCTGTCGCTGGTGCGCCAGCTGGTGGAACTGCACGGCGGCGAGGTGGGCGCGGAAAGCGCCGGGCTGGGCCAGGGCAGCCGCTTCACCGTACGCCTGCCGCTGGCCGCGCCGCCGGCAGCCGCCGCGCCTGCGCCGGCGACCGGAGCCGCCGGCGCGGGCGCCGGCACGGGCCGCCGCATCCTGGTGGTGGACGACAACGTCGACGGCGCGGAAAGCCTGGCGATGATGCTCTCGCTGTCCGGCCATGAGGTGCGAACCTGCCACGACGGCCCGGCGGCCCTGGCCCTGGCGCCGGGCTGGCGCCCCGAGGTGGTGCTGCTGGACATCGGCCTGCCCGGGCTGTCCGGCTACGAGGTGGCCCAGCGCCTGCGCGCCGGGCCGCTGGGCACCGCAGCGTTGCTGGTCGCGGTCACCGGCTGGGGCGCCGAGGACGACCAGCGCCGCGCCGCCGAGGCCGGCTTCGACCACCACCTGACCAAGCCGGTGGACATCGCGGCGCTGGAGTCGGTGCTGGCCCGGCGCCGGCAGCCTGCAGGCGCCGCCTGACGACACCCGCCGCCGGCCGCGGGCCAGGCGCTTGGTCCGGCCCTTGCTAGCATGGTTTGCATGTCCATCCATGCCGCCCTGAACCACGTCACCCACTACACGTACGACCGTCCGGTGCAGCTCGGCCCGCAGGTCGTGCGCCTGCGCCCGGCCCCGCATTGCCGCAGCAAGGTGGTGTCGTATTCGCTGAAGGTCGAGCCCGCCGGCCACTTCATCAACTGGCAGCAGGACCCGTTCTCCAACTACCAGGCCCGCCTCGTCTTTCCGGACAAGACCACCGAATTCAAGGTCACGGTGGACATCGTGGTCGAAATGGCGGTCTACAACCCGTTCGACTTCTTCCTCGAGCCCGCCGCCGAGACATTCCCCTTCCGCTACGAGCCGGGCGTGGCGCAGGAGCTGGCCCCCTACCTCGCCGCCGAGCCGGCCGGCCCCCGGGTGCAGGCCTACCTGGACCGCATCGACCGCAGCGAGCGCCCCACCATCGACTTCCTCGTCGCGCTGAACCAGCGGGTGCAGCAGGACATCGGCTACCTCATTCGCATGGAGCCCGGCGTGCAGTCGCCGGAGGAGACGCTGGACAAGGCCAGCGGCTCCTGCCGCGATTCGGGCTGGCTGCTGGTGCAGCTGCTGCGGCACCTGGGACTGGCCGCGCGCTTCGTCTCGGGCTACCTGATCCAGCTCGCGCCCGACGTGAAATCGCTGGACGGCCCCAGCGGCACCAGCATCGACTTCACCGACCTGCACGCCTGGTGCGAGGTGTTCCTGCCCGGCGCCGGCTGGATCGGCCTGGACCCGACCTCGGGCCTGCTCGCCGGCGAGGGCCACATCCCCCTGGCCTGCACGCCCCAGCCCTCGGGCGCCGCGCCCATCGAGGGCCTGGTCGACGAGGCCGAGGTCCGGTTCGGCCACACCATGCAGATCACGCGCATCCACGAATCGCCGCGCGTGACCAAGCCCTACACCGAGGACCAGTGGGCCGGCGTGCTGGCCCTGGGCGAGGCGGTGGACCGCGCCCTGGAGGAGGGCGACGTGCGCCTGACCATGGGCGGCGAACCCACCTTCGTCGCCACCGCGGACCGCGACGCGCCCGAGTGGAACACCGACGCCCTGGGCCCGACCAAGCGCGGCTACGCCACCGCCCTGGTGGACAAGCTGCGCAAGGCCTACGGCCATGGCGGCTTCCTGCACTTCGGCCAGGGCAAGTGGTACCCGGGCGAGCAGCTGCCCCGGTGGGCGCTGTCCATCTTCTGGCGCGCCGACGGCCTGCCTTGCTGGCACGACCCGGCGCTGTTCGCCGACGAGCGCGAGACGCACCGCTACACGACGCAGGACGCCGGGCGCTTCATCCGCACCCTGGCCCGCAACCTCGGGCTCACCGACGAATTCGTCACCCCCGGCCACGAGGACGCCTGGTACTACCTGTGGCGCGAGCGCCGCCTGCCGGTGAACGTGGACCCGTTCGACTCCCGGCTCGACGACGAGCTCGAGCGCCAGCGGCTGCGCCGCGTCTTCAGCCAGGGGCTGGACACGGTAGTGGGCTACGTGCTGCCGCTGCAGGCCGAGGGCGTCCACCCGGCGCGGGGCGGCCCGGCCTGGTCCACCGGCCCCTGGTTCTTCCGCGACGAGCGCATGTACCTGGTGCCGGGCGACTCGCCCATTGGCTACCGCCTGCCGCTGGACTCGCTGCCCTGGGTCAGCCAGGCCGACTATCCGTACCTGGTCGAACAGGACCACTACGCCGCGCGGGACGAACTGCCCCACCCGGCCCGAATCCGCGCGCAGTACACGCCGCAAGCGGCCGGCGGCGGCTTCGCCGAGGGCGGCACGGTGGCGATGCAGGGCGGCGCGCCGGCGGCCGGCTCCGGCTCCGGCTCCGGCTCCGCCCCGCGCCAGCCCGAGCCCGCGGATTTCGCCCGCCAGCCGGCGCGCTTCGAATCCGCCCACTGGATCACCCGCACCGCGCTGTGCGTGGAGGTGCGCGACCCGCAGCGCGCCAACGGCCCGAAGGCCGAGAAGGACCACGGCGGCAAGAGCGGCGTGATGTACGTCTTCATGCCGCCGCTGGCGCGCCTGGAGGACTACCTGCACCTGCTGGCCGCGGTCGAGGCCAGCGCCGCGGAGCTCGGCGTGAAGATCGTGCTGGAGGGCTACCCGCCGCCGCGCGACGCGCGCCTGAAGCTGCTGCAGGTCACGCCCGACCCGGGCGTGATCGAGGTCAACATCCACCCGGCGCGCAACTGGCGCGAGCTGGTGGACCACACCGAGTTCCTCTACGAGGCGGCCTTCGAGACGCGCCTCACCGCCGAGAAGTTCATGACCGACGGCCGCCACACCGGCACCGGGGGCGGCAACCACTTCGTCCTGGGCGGCGCCACGCCGGCCGACTCGCCCTTCCTGCGCCGGCCCGACCTGCTCGCCAGCCTGGTCGCCTACTGGCACAACCACCCCTCGCTGTCCTACCTGTTCTCGGGCCTGTTCATCGGCCCCACCAGCCAGGCCCCGCGGGTCGACGAGGCGCGCAACGACCAGCTGTACGAGCTGGAGATCGCGATGAAGGAGATCGAGCGGAACCGCCTCGTGCATGCCCAGCACATGCCGCCCTGGCTGGTGGACCGCACGCTGCGCAACATCCTGGTCGACGTGACCGGCAACACCCACCGCAGCGAGTTCTGCATCGACAAGCTGTACTCGCCCGACTCCGCCACCGGCCGCCTGGGCCTGCTGGAGCTGCGCGCCTTCGAGATGCCGCCACACGCGCGAATGAGCATCGTCCAGCAGCTCCTGATCCGCGCCCTGGTCGCCCGCTTCTGGAAGACGCCGTACCGGGCCCCGCTCACGCGCTGGGGCACGCAGCTGCATGACCGCTGGATGCTGCCCGCCTTCGTGCAGATGGACCTGCACGACGTGCTGGCCGAGATGCGCGAGGCCGGCTTCGCCTTCGACGCGGCCTGGTTCGCGCCGCACTTCGAGTTCCGCTTCCCGCTGGTGGGCGAGGTCGCCTCGCGCGGCATCGAGCTGACCTTGCGCACCGCGCTGGAACCCTGGCACGTGATGGGCGAGGAAGGCGCGATCGGCGGCACGGTGCGCTTCGTCGACTCCTCGCTGGAGCGCATCGAGGTGCGGGTCACCGGCCTGAACGACAGCCGCCACGCCATCACCGTCAACGGCCACGCCCTGCCCCTGCAGCCCACCGGCGTGGCCGGCGAGTTCGTGGCGGGTGTGCGTTACCGCGCCTGGAACCCGCCCTCGGCGCTGCACCCCACCATCGGCGTGCACGCGCCCCTGGTCTTCGACATCGTCGACACCTGGATGGGCCGCTCCCTGGGCGGCTGCCAGTACCACGTGGCCCACCCGGGCGGCCGCAACTACGTGACCTTTCCGGTCAACGCCTACGAGGCCGAGAGCCGCCGCCTCGCGCGCTTCTTCCGCATGGGCCACACCCCGGGCCGGCTGGCCGTGGCGCCGGCCACCATCGGCGTGCCGGGCAGCCGGGAGTTCCCCTTCACGCTGGACCTGCGCACGCCGCCGGCCGGCTGAGCCCGGCCTGCCGGGGCCGGGCCGCAGTGCGGGGACAATCAGGCCATTCCTACGCAGGACCGCGGCCGGCCCTGCGATGCTGACCTGATGCCCCGACCCGTCCGCCACCGCTTCCACTGCCTCGCCCGCCTCGCCCGCCTCGCCCGCCTCGCGGGCTTCGCGGGCCGCGCAGGCCTGTCAGGCCTCTCAGGCCTGGTGCTCGCCGCCGCCCTGGCGGCCGGCGAGGCCCGGGCGCAGGCCGGGGCGCCGGCGCCCGTCCCCGCGTTCACGCTGGAGATCAGCGCCCCCGCGCCGGTGCGCGAGCTGCTCGCGCGGCACCTGGCCCTGGGCCGCTACCGCGAGGTCAGCGACCTGGACGAGGCCGAACTCGCCCGCCTGCTGGTACTGGCCGAGCGCGAGGCGCGCGAGCTCCTGGCGACGCAGGGCTACTTCGCGCCCTCGCTCTCGCTGGCCACCGACGCCGCCGCCCGCCCGCCGCGCGTGACGATCCGCGTCGAGCCCGGCGAGGCCACGCGGGTCGAGGCGGTGGCCATCGCCTTCGAGGGCGACATCGCCGCCACCATCGAGCCGGGCGCCGTCGCCCAGCGCGAGGACCTGCGCGCCGGCTGGCGCCTGCGCCCCGGCGAGCGCTTCACGCAGGAGGCCTGGGACGAGGCCAAGGCCCAGGCCACCCGAGCCCTCACCGCGCGCCGCTACCTGCGTGCGCGCATCGCCCACGGCGAGGCCGACGTGGACGCCGCCGCCTCGCGCGCCCGCCTCGGCCTGCGCCTGGACTCCGGCCCGCGCTTTTCCCTCGGCCCGCTGCAGGTCACCGGCCTGGAGCGCTACGACCCGCGCATCGTCCCCCGCCTGGCGCGCCTGAGGGAAGGCGCCGACTACGACCAGGACGAACTCGTGCAGGCCCAGCTGCGGCTGGCCGGCAGCGGCTACTTCGACTCGGCCTTCCTCTACGTGGACCCGGACAGCGACCCGCGCGCCGCGCCGGTGCAGGTGCAGCTGCGCGAGGCGCCGATGCAGCGGGTGGTGCTGGGCCTGGGCCTGACCACCGACCGCGGCCCGCGCCTGTCGCTGGAGCACCGGCACAACCGCGTGCCCGGCCTCGGCTGGCGCGCCGCCACCCGCGTGCAGCTGGAACGGCGCGCCCGGTCCGCCGAGACGGAGTGGACCGACATCCCCGACGCCGCCGGCTGGCGCTGGGGCGTGCTGGCCCGGGCCGAGCGGCAGGAGGACGACACCCAGGTCACCCTCGCGCAGCGCCTGCGCGTGGGCCGCAGCGAGGCGGGTGACCGCATCGAGCGTAATGTCTTCGCCCAGTTCGACCGGGCCACGGTGCACGACATCGCGGGCATCGTCGACCAGGAAGCCGGCGACGGCACCGCCCTCACCGCCGGCCTGGCCTGGACCGGCCGCTGGTTCGACCAGCGCGTGCAGCCCACCCGCGGCTTCGGCGTGGGCCTGGAGCTGGGCGGCGGCGTCACCCTGGCGGGACGCAACATCCCGTTCCAGCGCACGGTGGCCCGCGGCCTGTGGCTGCTGCCGCTGCCCACGGGCCGGCTGCAGCTGCGCGCCGAGGGCGGCGCGGTGCTCACGCGCGGCGACGCCCGCGTGCCCTCGACCCAGTTGTTCCGCACCGGCGGCGACACCACGGTGCGCGGCTACGGCTACCGGGACATCGGCGTCGAGCGCGCCGGCGGCACGGTGAGCGCCGGCCGCTACCTCGCGGTCGGCAGCGTCGAGTGGCAGCGCCCGGTGCGCAGGGACGGCGAGGCGACGCCCTGGGAGCACACCCTGTTCCTGGACGCCGGCTCGGTGGGCGACCGCGCCGGCCGGCTTGCCGACCTGGCCTACGGCCTGGGCACCGGCGTGCGCTACGCCAGCCCGGTGGGGCCGCTGCGCGCCGACATCGCCTGGGCCTCGCGCACCCGCCGCCCGCGCCTGCACCTGAGCGTGGGGGTGGTGTTTTGAGCGTGCTGCGCGGGCTGCGGCGGCTGCACGACGCCCTGCTGGCGCTGGCGGCCCTGCTCGCCATCGCCGCCGGGGCGCTGTGGTGGTGGTCCGGCACGCCCGGCTCGCTGGCCTGGGCCTGGGCCCGCTGGGCCCAGCCCCTGGGGCTGCAGGCCGAGGGGCTCGAGGGCTCGCTGCGCGAGGGCCTGCGCGCGCGGCGGCTGCAGTGGTCGCAGGACGGCCTGCAGGTGCAGGCCGAGGGCGTGGACCTCGCCTGGTCCCCGCTGGACCTGCTGCGCGAGCGCCGGCTGCACCTGGCCCGCCTGCGCGTCGCGCTGCTGGAGGTGCGCGACGAGCGTCCCGCCGCCGCCCCGGCGCCGCCGGCCGACCTGAAGCTGCCCCTGGCCGTCACCATCGACGACATCCACCTCGGCCGCCTGCGCTGGCACGGCCCGCCCGCCTTCGAGACGCGGGACCTCGCCGGCCACTACCGCTACGCCGGCGGGCGGCACCTGGCCAAGTTGCGCCAGGTCCTCGTCGCCCGGGGCCGCTACAGCGGCGAGGCCACGCTGGGCGACACCGCGCCGCTGCCGCTGCAGCTGCGCCTGGAGGGCCAGGTCGAGGCCGCGCCGCCCGGGGGCCGGCCGCAGGCCCTGGCCCTGGACGCCGAGGCCCGCGGCCCGCTCGCGCGGCTCGAGCTGCAGGCCCGCCTGCGTGCGCGCGAGGCCGGCGACGCCGCCCCCGCCGCCGACCTGGAGGCGACGCTGGCGCCGTGGCAGTCCCCCGCCCTGCCGCAGGCCCGCGCCCGGCTGCGCAACATCGACCTGGCGGCCCTGTGGCCGCAGGCGCCGGGCACTGCGCTGGGCGGCCGCCTCGACCTCGCCCCGGCCGGCGCGGGCTGGGCCCTGGACACCGAGCTGGCCAACGCCCGCCCGGGCCCCTGGGACCGCAGGGCGCTGCCCGTCTCGCGCCTGCAGGCCCGGGGCGAGTGGCGGGCGGGCACCTTGCTGGTACGCAGCCTGCAGGCCGACCTGGGGGGCGGCACCGCCCGCGGCGAGGGCGCCTGGACCGGCCCCGGCCGCTGGCGCGCGCAGGCCGAGGTCGCCGGCGTGGACCCGGCCGCCCTGCACGGCGCGCTCGCCTCGCACCCCCTCTCCGGCAGCCTGACGGCGCAAGGGGACGCCCGCGCGATCGACTTCGAGGCCGACCTGCGCGGCGCGCGCCGGACCTCTGCCTCTGCCTCTGCCTCTGCCTCTGCCTCCGCATCCGCATCCGCATCCGCATCCGCATCCGCATCCGCATCCGCAGCCTCCGCTGCCGCGCCTCGCCCGGCCCCGGGCCCGGTCCCTGCCCCGGTGCCAGCTGCCAGTGCCGCCCTGTCGCTCGAAACCCTCCACGCCCAGGGCCGCTGGGATGGCCAGCGCCTGGCCCTGCCGCGCCTGCGCGTTCGCGCCGCCGACGCCGTGCTCGAAGGCGCGCTGGACCTGCAGCCCGCTGCGCGCGCCGGCGAAGGCCGCCTGCGGCTGGAGGCGCCGGGCCTGTCCGCCCAGGCCGAGGGCCGCCTCGCGCCGGACCGGGGCGCCGGCCAGCTCACGCTGCGCGTGCCCCAGCTTGCCGCGGCCCAGGCCTGGCTGGCCCGCCTGCCCGGCGTGGCGGTCCCGGGCTGGGCCCTGGCCAGCGGCGACGCCAGCCTGGACCTGGGCTGGCGCGGCGGCTGGAACGCCCCCGCCCTGGAGGCACGCCTGCAGGCCCGGGCGGCGCAGGGGCCGCGCCGCGCCCGCCTCGCCCTGTCCGCCACCGGCACCCGCGCGGGCAGCGCCTGGCAAGGCCGCATCGACACCTTCCACCTCGCCGCCGCCGACCCCGCCCGCACCGCGGGCGAGTGGCAGCTGCAGGCCCGCCAGCCCGTCACCCTCCAGTTCGCGGACGGCCGCCTCGCCGTCGGCGCCGGCCAGGCCACGCTCACCGCCCCGCCCCTGGGCGGCGCCGGCCCGACGCAGGCGCTGGTGGCCTGGGAGCCCGCGCGCTGGGGCGGCGGCGAGCTGCACACCGCCGGGCGCGTCACCGGCCTGCCGCTGTCGTGGAGCGCCCTGGCGGGCATGGCCCCGCCCGCCGGCGACCTCCTGCTCGACGGCCGCTGGGACCTGCACCTCGCGCAGGCCCTGCGCCTGCGCGCCGAGCTGGCCCGCGCCAGCGGCGACGTCACCCTGCTGGCGGAGACCGCCGAGGGCACGCCCGCGCGCGTGACCGCCGGCGTGCGCGAGGCCCGC
Organism: Ramlibacter sp. GCM10027632; assembly: GCF_042675325.1. Lineage (NCBI taxonomy): Bacteria > Pseudomonadati > Pseudomonadota > Betaproteobacteria > Burkholderiales > Comamonadaceae > Ramlibacter > Ramlibacter sp. GCM10027632. The sequence goes on from NZ_JBHTGW010000001.1 coordinate 402,398, forward strand.
CTGACCCTGGACAGCCAGGGCGAGGCCGTGCGCCTGGCCGCGCGCTGGGACAGCGAGCGCGCCGGCGCGCTGCAGGCCGACCTGGCCACCCGCCTGGCCCCTGGCGGCGCCGCCGGCTGGACCTGGCCGCAGGAGGCGCCGCTCACCGGCCGCCTGCAGGCCCGGCTGCCCCGCATGGGCGCCTGGTCGGTGCTGGCCCCGCCCGGCCGGCGCCTGCGCGGCTCCCTCGCCGCCGACCTCGCCCTCTCCGGCACGCGCGGGCAGCCGCGCCTGCAGGGCCCGCTCTCGGCCGACGACCTGGGCCTGCGCTCGGTGGTCGACGGCGTCGCGCTGGAGGGCGGCCGGCTGCGCGCGCGCCTGGACGACACCCGGCTGGTGGTCGACGAGCTCCTGCTCCAGGGCCCCGCCGGCGGCGGCACCCTGCGCGCCAGCGGCGAGGGCCGCTGGCAGGCCGGCGCGCCGGCGCTGCGGCTGGAGGCCCGCCTCGAGCAGCTGCGCGCCAGCGTGCGCACCGACCGCCAGCTCACCGTCTCCGGCACCCTCACCGGCTCGCTCGACGGGCGCGAGGCCGCCCTCGCCGGCCGGCTGCGGGTGGACCGCGCCCGCATCACCCTGCCCGATCGCGGCGCGCCGGCCCTGGGCAGCGACGTGGTGGTCCGCAACCTGCCCGCCGGCGTGCAGCTCGGCGCGCAGGCCCGGCCCGCGGCCCCGGCCCGGGCCCTGCGGCTGGGGGTGGACATCGACCTGGGCGGCGACTTCCGCCTCCAGGGCCTGGGCGCCGCGGTGCGCCTGGGCGGCGAGGTCACCGTCAGCGGCGAGTCGCTGGCGCAGCCGCGCCTGGCGGGCACGGTGCAGGTGCTCGAGGGCGAGTACCAGGCCTACGGCCAGACCCTGGCGATCGAGCGCGGCGTGCTGCGCTTCACCGGCGCCCCCGACAACCCGGCGCTGGACCTGCTCGCGGTGCGGCCCAACCTGGTGCAGAAGGTGGGCGTGCTGGTCACCGGCCGGGCGCAGTCGCCCACGGTGCGCCTGTATGCCGAGCCCGACCTGCCCGAGGGCGAGAAGCTGTCCTGGCTGGTGCTGGGGCGGGCGGCGCCGGCCGGCGGGGCCGAGGCGGCGCTGGTGCAGCAGGCCGCCCTGGGCCTGCTGGCGCAGCGCACCGGCGCGGGCGGCGGCATCGCCACCCGCCTGGGGCTGGACGAGCTCTCGGTGCGCCGCGAGGGCAGCAGCGGCGCGGCCATCACCCTGGGCAAGCGCTTCGCCCGCAACTTCTATGCGGCGTACGAGCGCAGCCTGGGCGGCGCCCTGGGCACGCTCTACGTGTTCTACGACCTGACCCGCCACCTCACCCTGCGCGCCGAGGCCGGCGACCGCGCGGGCGTGGACCTGGTCTACACCCTCAGCTACGACTGACACGACGCCGCGCCTGTCACAATCCCGACCGACGTGGAAGGCACCAACGACTCCCTTTTCGACGGCGATGCGCACGAGGCCCCGGCCGCCCTGGCGGCGACCCTGGCGCAGCCCGCGGCCCCCGGCCGCTTCGACGAACTGCGCGGGCGCAGTTCGCCGGCCGCCACCGACCTGCCCACGCGCGCCTGGAGCCGCTTCTTCGAGCACCTCGGCGCCGAGGGCTTCGCCGACCTGGACCGGCGCACCCTCAACCTGGCGCGCCAGGTGCGGGACAACGGCGTCACCTACAACGTCTACGCCGACGCCAACGGCCCGCAGCGTCCCTGGTCGCTGGACCTGTTCCCCCTGATCCTCACGCCCGAGAGCTGGCGCCGCATCGAGACCGGCGTGCTGCAACGCATGCGCCTGCTCGAGCAGGTGATGGCCGACGTCTACGGCCCGCAGCGCCTGGTGGCAGGCAACCTGCTGCCCCCGGCCCTGGTGCACGGCCACCCCGGCTACCTGCGACCGATGCAGGGCGCCACGCCCGCCGGCGGGCGGCACCTGCACATCGCCGCCTTCGACCTCGCGCGCGACGCCGAGGGCCGCTGGTGGGTGGTCTCGCAAAGCACGCAGGCGCCCTCGGGCCTGGGCTACCTGCTGGAGAACCGGCTGGTCATCTCGCGCCTGTTTCCCGAGGCCTTCGCCGACCTGCGCGTGCAGCGCCTGGCCGCCAGCTACGGCGCCCTGGCCGACAGCCTGCGCACCCTGAGCCCCTGCGACCGCGCCGGCGGCGAGGAGCCGCGCATCGTGCTGCTCACGCCCGGCCCCTGGAACGAGACCTACTTCGAGCACGCCTTCCTGGCGCGCTACCTGGGCCTGACCCTGGTGGAGGGCAGCGACCTCACCGTGCGCGGCGAGCGCCTGTACCTCAAGACCCTGGGCGGGCTGGAGCCGGTGCACGGCATCCTCAAGCGCCTGGACGACGAATTCCTCGACCCGCTGGAACTGCGCGCCGACTCGCGCCTGGGCGTGCCCGGCCTGCTGCAGGCGATCCGCGCGGGCAACGTGCTGGTGGCCAACCAGCCCGGCTCGGCCCTCCTCGAGTCCACCGCCCTGCTCGGCTTCCTGCCCGCGCTGTCGAAGCACCTGCTCGGCGAGGAGCTGCAGCTGCCCTCGCTGCACACCTGGTGGTGCGGCGAGCGCGCGGCGATGGAGGCGGTGCTGCCGCAACTGGGCAAGAGCGTCATCAAGCCCACCTACACCGCGCCGGGCGCGGGCGCGGTGCTGGGGCACACGCTGCCGCGGCGCGCGCTCGACGAATGGGCCGGCCGCATCCTGCGCAACCCGGACGACCACACCGTGCAGGCCTACCTGCCGCTGTCGCAGATGCCCACCTGGGACGGCGAGCGGCTGGCGCCGCGCTCGCTGCTGCTGCGGGTCTTCGCCGTGCCCGACGGCGCGGGCGGCTGGCGGGTGCTGCCCGGCGGCCTGACCCGCCTGGCCGGCGCCACGCAGGAGACCGCCTCCATGCAACGCGGCGGCAGCAGCGCCGACACCTGGGTCATGACCGACGGCGAGGTGGACCGCACCACCCTGCTGCCGCAGGCCAGCACCGACGCGGCCGCCGCCGTGGCCCACCGCAGCCGCGTGGTCACCAGTCGCGCCGCCGAGAACCTCTTCTGGCTGGGGCGCTACACCGAGCGCACCGAGAACACCGCGCGCCTGGCCCGCCTCGCGCTGGACGCCCTCGGCGGCGAGGACCAGGACTCGCAGCCCCTGCTCGCCTGGGTCAGCGCGATGGCCGCCGGCAACGCCCTGCTCCTGCCCGGCGTGCCGCCGGCCACGCAGTCGCGCCGGGTGTTCGAGCGCTCGCTGATCGCGGCGCTGGCCGACACCCGCAAGGCCACCAGCGTGGGCTTCAACCTGGGCGGCATCCGCTCGGCCGCCTCGGCGGTGCGCGAGCGCCTCTCGCTGGAGCAGTGGAACCTCATCGTGCGCGCCGAGCAGGAGTTCCTGCGCGGGTGCGGGCAGTGCACCCGGCATGGCGAGTACGCGCCGGTCGAGGCGGTGCGGGTGCTGGAGCAGCTGTCCGGCCACATGGCCGCCATGACCGGCGCGCAGACCGACCGCATGACCCGCGACAACGGCTGGCGCCTGCTGTCCACCGGCCGCCACCTGGAGCGCCTGGCCTTCCTGGCCTCGGCCCTGTCCGAGGGCTTCGAGACCGGCGCGGTGACCGACGAGGCCGGCTTCGAGGCGCTGCTGGCGCTGTTCGACAGCACCATCACCTTCCAGGCCCTGTACCAGAAGCGGCACGACATCCCGGCGCTGCTGGACCTGCTGGTCCTGGACCGCGACAACCCGCGCTCGCTGGGCTGGGTCACGCAGACCCTGCGTGGCCGCCTCGCCCGCATCGACGAGGGTGCGGCCGGCCTGGCCGAGGTGCTGCCCGACCCGCAGTCGTGGACGCTGCAGGCCCTGTGCGAGCGTGACGCCGACGGCCGCCCGGCGCGCCTGCTGGCGCTCCTGCAGCAGTGCGTGGACGGTGCGCTGCGCCTGAGCGACGACCTCACCGCCCGCTACTTCGCCCACTCCGAGGACGCCCGCCAGACGGTGGGCGCCTGAGCCACTTCGCACCGACATCCCGATGCTGCTGCAGGTCGTCCACGAAACCACCTACGACTACGCGCCCGCGGTGAAGACCGCGCAGCACCTGGCCCACCTCAAGCCGCGGCAGACGCCGCACCAGAAGGTGCTGCGCCATCGCCTGTCCGTCACGCCGCAGCCCGCGCAGCTGCGCGAGGTGCCCGACGCCTGGGGCAACACCCGCACCTTCTTCAGCCTGGCGTCCAGCCATGAGCGGCTGCGGGTGGTGGCCGACAGCCTGGTCGACACCGCGCCGCCGCCCGAGCCGGCCAGCACCATCCCCTGGGAGGACGCGCGCGAGCGCATGCGCTACCACCGGGACGCGCGGTTCGACCCCGCCAGCGAGTTCGCCTTCGCCTCGCCCTACGTGCCGCGGCACGAGGACTTCATGGCCTATGCGCAGCCCAGCTTCACGCCCGGCCGCCCGCTGCTGGCGGCGGCGCGCGAGCTGATGGCGCGCATCCACCGGGAGTTCGAGTACCACTCGCAGGCCACCGACGCCAGCACACCGGCGCTGCAGTCCCTGGCCCTGCGCCAGGGCGTGTGCCAGGACTTCGCGCACGTGATGATCGGCTGCCTGCGCAGCCTGGGCCTGCCGGCGCGCTACGTCAGCGGCTACCTGCTCACCGAGCCGCCGCCGGGCCAGCCCCGGCTGGTGGGCGCCGACGCCTCGCACGCCTGGGCCTCGGTCTGGCTGCCCGGCGAGGGCGGCGAGCCCGGCACCTGGGCCGACCTCGACCCCACGAACGACCGCGCCCCGGGCGAGGACTATGTCGTCCTCGCCATCGGCCGCGACTATGCCGACGTCTCGCCCGTGCGCGGGGTCATCCACGGCGGCGCGAACCACCAGCTGAAGGTGGCGGTGACGGTGGCGCCGGCCTGAGGCAGCGCGAGTCGTTTCATGCCCACGCACGACCAGCTGCTCCACATCCTGCGCACCTGGGGCCGCCAGCCCGCGGGTGAACTGGTCTCGCGCCTGGGGGTCAGCCGCCCCACGCTGATGCGGGCCGTGCGGGCCCTGGGCCCGCAGGTGGTCGCCCTGGGCCGCGCCCGCCGCAGCGCCTACGCGGCCCGCCGCGCGCTGCGGGGAGACTGGGCCTCGCTGCCGGTCTACCGCATCGACGAGTCCGGCCAGGCGCACGAAGCCGCGACGCTGTCGCCCCTGCATCCTGGGGGCTGCGCGGTGGACTGGCGCGAGCCCTGCCCCTGGCCGCTCGACGCCGACATGGCGGACGGCTGGTTCGACGGCCTGCCGTACCTGCTGGACGACCTGCGCCCGCAAGGCTTCCTGGGCCGCCACTTCGCGCGCCAGCATGCGCCCCTGCTGCAGTTGCCGGCGGACCCCGCGCAGTGGTCCGAGGACGACACCCTGCACGCCCTGAGCCTGGTCGGCGGCGACGCGCCCGGCTGCTACGTGCTGGGCGAGCCGGCCTTGCGCGGCTGGCTCGCCGCAGTGCGCCTGGTCCGCGCTCAATGCCGGCCTGCTCGGGCTGCCCGCGCCGGCCTGGGTGACGGGCGCGCGGGCCCTGCAGGCGCGGGGCTGGATCGATGCCGGCACGCGCGAGGCGATCGAGCACGCCTGGCAGTTCGGCCAGCTGATCGCCAACAGCGACATGCATGACGGCAACCTCGCCTTCCTCCCCGGCCTGCGGCTGGCGCCGGTCTACGACATGCTGCCGATGCGCTACGCCCCGCCGCGCGCCGCCGAGGTCGTGACGCCGCCCTTCGCCCCGCCGCTGCCCCTGCCGGCCGAGCGCGAGGCCTGGGCCGCGGCGTTGCCGGCGGCCCGCGCGTTCTGGGCCGAGGCCGCCGGCGACCGCCGCATCAGCGGCGGCTTCCGCCGCGTCTGCGAGGCCAATGCCCGCCACCTCGAAGGCCTGGCCGCGGTGGGCTGATCGCGGCGATGCGACGCCGGCGGCTCCTACAATCGCGCCCTCCCCCGACTCCAGACCTCCAAGAGATTCCCATGACCATCGCCGCCAAGCTCCAGGAACTGAACATCACCCTGCCCCCGGTGGCCGTGCCCGCCGCGGCCTATGTGCCCTTCGTGCGCACCGGCAACCTCGTCTTCCTCTCCGGCCACATCGCCAAGAAGGACGGCAAGCCCTGGGTCGGCCAGCTGGGCAAGGACATGAACACCGAGCAGGGCAAGGAAGCCGCCCGCGCCATCGCCATCGACCTGCTCGGCACGCTGCAGGCCGCCGTGGGCGACCTGGAGAAGGTGGTCCGCATCGTCAAGGTGATGAGCCTGGTCAATTCGACCTCCACCTTCACCGAGCAGCACCTGGTCACCAACGGCGCCAGCGAGCTGTTCGCCCAGGTGTTCGGCGACAAGGGCGCCCACGCCCGCAGCGCCTTCGGCGTGGCCCAGATCCCGATGGGCGCCTGCGTCGAGATCGAGCTGATCGCCGAGGTGGCCTGACCACTCGCGCTCCTGGCGCGCCCGGCGCGCCTCGTGGCGCGTTGCCTCAGCGCACCGGAATCATCAGGTGCTGCCAGGGCGTCCCCGGCCACATGATGTAGGGCACGCCCGTGTCCGGCGTCGCCGACTTCGGGTACTGGTCGTAGAACGCCGCGTCTGCGCCCACGACCATCACGTGCGGCCCGGTGCTGACCCAGTGGTTGCTCGCCGTGGGCTGCTGCGCGAAGGGGTCGGTGTTGCTCGCGTCGGTGCCGCCCTTGAGCATGTACATGAAGCCGATCTTCCCGGCCGGCGGCGGCTTGCGGGCCATCCAGGCCTGGACCCACTCCATCGCCGCCCTGTCCATGCACATCGGGTCCGGGCCGGGCGTGGCCGGGTTGTCCGGCATGCAGGTGAAGCCGTTGCGACCCTCGCGCAGGGTGCGCAGGCGGCCGTCCTTCTCCACGGCCACGATGGTGGCGCCGGCGGCCACCTTGGGCGGCGCGGCCTGCAAGGCGCTGTCGACCAGGGCGGCGTCGGCCGGCGCGGGCGCGGGGACCGCCTGCGCGTGAACGAGGCAGACGCCAGCCAGCAGGCTGGCGGCGATCGGGGTCTTCTTCATGGCGGACTCCGGGAGACGGGGCCCGCAGTCTCGGCGGCAACGGCCCGCCGCCGCCGGGGAATCGGCCGCGCCTGGCCGTGCGGCGCGGCCTACATCGCGCGGCCGTGCTGCGAAGGCCGCGGGTTACCCGCGACCCCAGGCCCTCACTCCACCCGCACGATGGCCGTGGGCTTGAAGCCCAGGTCGGCCGCCTTGCCCTTGCGGCCGCGGCCGGCGCGGGCGTTATTGAGCGAGCGGATCTCCAGCGTCTCCTCGCGGTCCTTGCCGCCGCGGCCCACGCCCGAGATCTTCACGCTGCGGGTGTAGGCCGCCGCGCCGGCCAGGGTGTCCTTGGCCTCGAGGTCGATCAGCATCAGGCCGCGGCCGCCGTTGGCCTGGGCCTTGAGCTCGCCGATCTCGAAGGTGAGGATGCGCCCGCCGGTGGAGGCGCAGGCCACGTGCGTGGCGGCCGCGACCGGCGCCACCTGCGCCGGGGAAGGCCGGCACACGGACTCGCCCTCGCCGCAGGAGATGAAGGACTTGCCCCCGCGCTGGCGCGAGGTCATGTTCTCCACCGTCGCCAGGAAGCCGTAGCCCGCGCTGTTGGACAGCAGCAGGCTGGCGCCGGCGGCGCCGGCGAAGTAGTGCACGACCTGCGTGCCCGCCTCCAGCTCGATGAAGGTGGTGATCGGCTGGCCGTCGCCGCGCGCGCCGGGCAGCGTGGCCACTGGCACCGAGTAGATGCGGCCGTTGCTGCCGAAGACGAGGAGCGTGTCGACCGTGCGGCATTCGAAGGTGCCGTAGAGGCCGTCGCCGGCCTTGAAGGCGAAGCTCGCGGCGTCATGGCCATGGCCCTGGCGCGCGCGCACCCACCCCTTCTGCGAGACGACCACGGTGACCGGCTCGTCGATGATCTTCACTTCGGCCACGGCCTTCTTCTCGGCCTGGATCAGGGTGCGGCGGGCGTCGGCGAAGGTCTTGGCGTCGGCCTCGATCTCCTTGACCATCAGCCGGCGCAGCGCGGCGGGGCTGCCGAGGATCTCCTCCAGCCTGCCCTGCTCCTCGCGCAGCTCCTTGAGCTCCTGCTCGATCTTGATCGCCTCCAGGCGCGCCAGCTGGCGCAGCCGGATCTCGAGGATGTCCTCGGCCTGGCGGTCGCTGAGGTTGAAGCGCGCGATCAGGGCGGCCTTGGGCTCGTCGGCGCCGCGGATGATCGCGATGACTTCGTCGATATTGAGCAGGACGGTCTGGCGGCCCTCCAGGATGTGGATGCGGTCCAGCACCTTGTCCAGGCGGTGCCGCGAGCGGCGCTCCACCGTGCGCTGGCGGAATTCGATCCACTCCACCAGGATCTGGCGCAGCGGCTTCTGCACCGGCTTGCCGTCGAGCCCGATCATGGTCATGTTGACCGGGGCCGAGGTCTCCAGGCTGGTGTGAGCCAGCAGGGCCTGGATCAATTCCGACTGCTCGATGCGGCTGGTCTTGGGCTCGAACACCAGGCGCACCGGCGCGTCCTTGCTGGACTCGTCGCGCACCGCGTCGAGCACGGCGAGCATGGACTGCTTCAGCTGCAGCTGGTCCTGCGTCAGCGCCTTCTTGCCGGCCTTGACCTTGGGGTTGGTGATCTCCTCGATCTCCTCCAGCACGCGCTGCGAGCTCACGCCCGGGGGCAGCTCGTTGACCACCAGCTGCCACTGGCCGCGGGCGAGGTCCTCGATCTTCCAGCGCGCGCGCACCTTCAGCGAGCCGCGGCCGCTGCGGTAGGCGTCGGCGATGTCGGAGGCGCTGGAGATGACCTGGCCGCCGCCCGGGAAGTCGGGGCCCGGGATGACGGCGAACAGCTCCTCGTCGGACAGCTTCGGGTTCTTGATCAGGGCCACGCAGGCGTCGGCCACCTCGCGCAGGTTGTGCGAGGGGATCTCGGTGGCCAGGCCCACGGCGATGCCGCTGGCGCCATTGAGCAGCGTGAACGGCAGGCGCGCGGGCAGCTGCACCGGCTCCTGGGTGCTGCCGTCGTAGTTGGGGCTGAAATCGACCGTGCCCTCGTCGATCTCGTCGAGCAGCAGGTTGGTGATCTTGGCCAGGCGGGCCTCGGTGTAGCGCATGGCCGCGGCGCCGTCGCCGTCACGCGAGCCGAAGTTGCCCTGGCCGTCGATCAGGGGGTAGCGCTGGGAGAAGTCCTGCGCCATGCGCACCAGGGCGTCGTAGGCGGCCTGGTCGCCGTGCGGGTGGAAGCGGCCCAGCACGTCGCCCACCACGCGGGCGCTCTTGACCGGCTTGGCGCCGGCGGTGCCGGAGAAGCCCAGGCCCATCCGGGCCATCGAGTAGAGGATGCGCCGCTGCACCGGCTTCTGGCCGTCGGCCACGTCGGGCAGCGCGCGGCCCTTGACCACGCTGAGGGCGTACTCGAGGTAGGCGCGCTGGGCGTAGGTCGCCAGGTCCAGTTGCGAGTCGTCGTCGCCGCCGTCGGCGGCGAGGGTGATGAGGTCCTGCTCCATGGGGGAAGGTCAGTGTCAGTCGATGTGGGTTCGCACGAGGGACGGCACGGCGGCCAGCGGCGCGCCGAGCGAGGGCGGCATGCGGGCTCGGCCCGGCACCGGGGCCGGCAGCTCCATGCGCACGCGGTGCGCGCCGGTGCCGGCGGTGATCGCGGTCGCCGTGGACGCCGTGGACGCAGCAGACGCCTGGGCCTCGGGCGCCGGCTTCAGCGCGGCGTACAGCTGCATCACGGTGCGCACGTAGTGGCGCGTCTCGCGGATGTCGGGGATGCGGTTGCCGGCGCGCAGCACCGCGCCTTCGCCCGCGTTGTAGGCGGCCAGCGCGAGCTCGAGCCGGCCGGGAAAGAGGTTCACCAGGTGGCGCAGGTAGCGCGCGCCGGCCCGCACATTGGTGCGCGGGTCCAGCAACTGGCGCGCGACCGGGTGGCGCGGCGAGCCGGCCACGCCGAAGCGCTCGGCGGTGGCGGGGATCACCTGCATCAGGCCGATGGCGCCCTTGGGCGAGACTGCCTGCGCATCGAAGCCGGACTCGGTGGCGACCAGGGCCTGAAGCAGCTCGACGTCGAGGTTGTGTGCGCGGGCCGCCTCGTGCAGCAGGGGCTGGGCCTGGCGCACGCCGGGGGCGGCGGCCAGCCAGGCGAGCAGCTTCGGCGAGGCGACGCCGTCGTCGGCGGGCCGGGGAGCGGCCGGCGCTGCGCCTTCGGCCGCCGAGGCCAGGGGCGCGGGCGCGAGGGGCCCGTCACCGCGCGAGAACAGCTCGTAGCGCTCGTCCAGCTTCTCGCCGGCGAAGAAGGCCACGCCGCGCGCGTCGACGAAGCCCCAGACGTCCGCGCGCGCGCCCGCCGACGCTGCCAGCAACAGCGCCAGGAGCCACGCGCGGGCGGGCCGCATCAGATGTCGACCTCCACCTCGTCGCCATGCAGCTCCATCAGCTCGCGGCGGGCCGCGGCCTCGCCCTTGCCCATGAGCTTGGTGATGAGGGTCTCGGTGCCGGCGAAGTCGAAGCGGCCCAGGGCCACCGGCAGCAGGCGGCGGGTGTCGGGGTTGAGCGTGGTCTCCCACAGCTGCTCGGCGCTCATCTCGCCCAGGCCCTTGAAGCGGCTGATGCTCCAGGCGCCTTCGCGCACGCCTTCCTTGCGCAGCTTGTCGAGGATGGCGGTGAGCTCGCCCTCATCCAGCGCGTAGCTCTTGGAGGCGGGCTTCTTGCCGCGCGCCGGCGCATCCACCCGGAACAGCGGCGGGCGGGCCACGTAGACATGGCCGGCCTCGATCAGCTTGGGGAAGTGGCGGAAGAACAGCGTGAGCAGCAGCACCTGGATGTGGGAGCCGTCGACATCCGCGTCGGACAGGATGCAGATCTTGCCGTAGCGAAGGCCGGAGAGGTCCGGCGTGTCGTTCGGCCCGTGCGGGTCGACGCCGATGGCCACCGCGATGTCGTGGATCTCGGTGTTGGCGAAGAGGCGGTCACGCTCCACCTCCCAGGTATTGAGCACCTTGCCGCGCAGGGGCAGGACCGCCTGGCATTCCTTGTCGCGGCCCATCTTGGCGCTGCCGCCGGCAGAGTCTCCCTCGACCAGGAAGACCTCGTTGTGGGCGATGTCGCGGCTCTCGCAGTCGGTCAGCTTGCCCGGGAGCACGGCGACCCCGGAGCCCTTGCGCTTTTCCACCTTCTGGCCGGCGCGCTGGCGGGTCTGGGCCGCCTTGATGGCGAGCTCGGCGAGCTTGCGGCCATAGTCCACGTGCTGGTTCAGCCACAGCTCCAGCGCCGGGCGAACGAAGCTGGAGACCAGGCGCACGGCGTCGCGCGAGTTCAGGCGCTCCTTGATCTGGCCCTGGAACTGCGGGTCCAGCACCTTGGCCGAGAGCACGTAGCTGGCGCGGGCGAAGACGTCCTCGGGCATCAGCTTCACGCCCTTGGGCAGCAGCGAGTGCAGCTCGATGAAGCTCTTGACCGCGTTGAACAGGCCGTCGCGCAGGCCGCTGTCATGCGTGCCGCCGGCGGACGTGGGGATCAGGTTGACGTAGCTCTCGCGCACCGGCGCGCCGTCCTCGGTGAAGGCCACGCACCACTGCGCGCCCTCGCCCTCGGCGAAGGTCTCGCTGTCCTCGGCATAGCCCTCGCCATCGAACAGCGGGATCACCGGGTCGGTGGGCAGGGTCTGCATCAGGTAGTCGCGCAGGCCGCCCTTGTACTGCCAGCTTTGCGTCTCCTTGGTCTTATCGTTCACGAGGTAGACGGCCACGCCCGGCATCAGCACCGCCTTGCTTCGCAGCAGGTGGGCCAGCTCGTTCAGGGGCAGCTGGGAGGACTCGAAGTACTTGGCGTCGGGCCAGACGCGCACGCTGGTGCCCTGGCGGCGGTCGCCCTCCTGGGCCTTGCGCACCTGCAGGTCCTCGGTGACGTCGCCGCCCTCGAACACCAGGCGGGCCACCTGGCCCTCGCGGTGCGAGACCGCCTCGAGCCGCTTGGCCAGGGCGTTGGTCACGGACACGCCGACGCCGTGCAGACCGCCGGAGAAGCTGTAGGCCCCGCCCTTGCCCTTGTCGAACTTGCCGCCGGCATGCAGGCGGGTGAACACCAGCTCGATCACCGGCGCCCCTTCCTCGGGGTGCAGGCCGAACGGGATGCCGCGGCCGTCATCTTCCACGCTGACGGAGCCGTCGGCATGGAGGGTGACCTTGATGCGCTTGCCGTAACCGGCCAGGGCCTCGTCGGCGGCGTTGTCCAACACCTCCTGGATGATGTGCAGGGGGTTGTCGGTCCGCGTGTACATGCCGGGACGCTGCTTGACGGGCTCCAGGCCCTTGAGCACGCGGATCGAACCTTCGGAATACTCGGTGGAGGGTTTGCTGCTTGCCATGGGAGCGGCGATTGTAGTTGCGGGCCAGCCTCGGGGCTGTATGGAACCACAGTCTACCCGACGCACCTGGCGCCCTCACGACAGCGGGGAAGGAGGCGATTGGGTACAGTCGCCCGGTCATGACGTCCTCCCCCCCCAAGCTTTCCATGGTGCAGGTGCTCGCCTGCGGCGCCGCCATCGTCACCCTGTCCATGGGCGTGCGCCACGGCTTCGGCCTGTGGCTGCAGCCGATCACGCAGGCCCAGGGCTGGACGCGCGAGACCTTCGCCTTCGCCCTCGCGGTGCAGAACCTGGCCTGGGGCGTCTTCGGCGTCTTCGCGGGCATGCTGGCCGACCGCTTCGGCGCCTTCCGCGTCATCACCGGCGGCGCCCTCCTGTACGCCGCCGGCCTCCTGGGCATGGCCCTGAGCACCAGCGTCCTGGGCTTCACGCTCACCACCGGCCTCCTGATCGGCGCGGCCCAGGCGGGCACCACCTACGCGGTGATCTATGGCGTGATCGGCCGCCAGGTCGACCCGGCCCGGCGCTCCTGGGCCATGGGCGTGGCGGCCGCCGCCGGCTCCTTCGGCCAGTTCCTCATGGTGCCGACCGAGGGCCTGCTGATCGCCAGCTTCGGCTGGCAACAGGCCCTGATGCTGCTGGCCGCGGCCGTGGTGCTGGCGGTGCCCCTGGCCTTCGGCCTGCGCGAGCCGGGCTTTCGCGGCGGCGCGGCGCCCCGGCGCGACCAGAGCGTGGGCCAGGCCCTGCGCGAGGCCTTCAAGTACCCCAGCTTCCAGCTGCTCACCGCGGGCTACTTCGTCTGCGGCTTCCAGGTGGTATTCATCGGCGTGCACATGCCCAGCTACCTGAAGGACCAAGGCCTCACGCCGCAGGTGGCCAGCTACGCGCTGGCGCTGATCGGCCTGTTCAACGTGTTCGGCACCTACATCGCCGGCTCGCTGGGCCAGCGGCTCGCCAAGCGCAAGATCCTGGCGACCATCTACTTCGGCCGCGCGGTGGCCATCGCCCTGTTCCTGTGGGCGCCGCTGACGCCGATGTCGGTCTACATCTTCTCGGCGGTGATGGGCCTGCTGTGGCTGTCCACCGTGCCGCCCACCAATGCCACCGTGGCCCAGATCTTCGGCGTGGCCCACCTGTCGATGCTGGGGGGCTTCGTGTTCCTCAGCCACCAGTTCGGCTCGTTCATGGGCGTGTGGCTCGGCGGCCTGCTGTACGACCGCACCGGCAGCTACGACATCGTCTGGTACATCGCCATCGCCCTGGGCGTCTTCGCCGCGCTGGTGAACCTGCCGGTGCGCGAGGCGCCCATCGCGCGCCAGCCCCGGCAAGAGACGCAGGCCCAGGCCGCCTGACCATGAAGCCTCGCGCGCGCACCCTGCTGGCCTACGCCGCCGCCCTGGCGGCGCTGGGGGCGGTGTTCGCGCTCTACACCCGGCCCGCGCTGCTGGTCACCCTGGCCGACCAGCTCTGGGCCTGTTTCAACTGATTCCCCCTCCCCTCCCATGCACGGAACCGAAGCCCCCAGCGAGTGGGTGCAGCGCTGGAGCCACCTCGTGCCCGCGGGCGGCGCGGTGCTCGACGTCGCCTGCGGCGCCGGCCGCCACCTGCGCTGGTTCGCGGGGCGGGGCCACCCCGTCACAGGCGTGGACCGCGACCCGGCGGCCCTGGCCGCGGCCCAGGTGGCTGGCGAGCTGCTGCAGGCCGACATCGAGAACGGCCCCTGGCCCTTCGCGGGCCGGCGCTTCGCGGGCGTGGTGGTGACGAACTACCTGTGGCGATCGCTGCTGCCCGCGATCGTGCACAGCGTGGCCGAGGGCGGCGTGCTGGTCTACGAGACCTTCGCCGCCGGCAACGAGACGGTGGGCAAGCCCTCGCGGCCGGATTTCCTGCTGCAGCCGGGGGAGCTGCTGCGGGCCTGCGAGGGCTTGCGGGTGGTGGGCTACGAGGACGGTTTCCTCACCGGGCCCGAGCGGTATGTGCAGCGGGTGGCGGCGGTGCGCCCCCGCCCTGGCGACCTGGGCCGGCCGTTGCGGCTCGCCGGCTGAACGCGTCATCTCCCCGCGGCGACGGCCGGCCCCCCCGCCCTCGCTAGAATGCGCTGTTCCCTTTCACGAGCCCCTCAGACGAGCCCCCAAATGACCCAGATCACAGGCAGCATCGTGGCCCTGGCCACCCCCATGCACGACGACGGCAGCGTGGACTATGCGAGCCTGCGAAAACTGATCGACTGGCACATCGCCGAAGGCACCGACTGCATCGGCGTCGTCGGCACCACCGGCGAGTCGCCCACGGTCAGCGTCGAGGAGCACCGCGAGATCATCCGCGTCTCCGTCGAGCATGCCGCCAGGCGCGTGCCGATCATGGCCGGCTGCGGCGCCAATTCCACGGCCGAGGCCATCGAGCTGGCCAAGTACGCCCGCGAGGTCGGCGCCGACTGCCAGCTGCAGGTCGTCCCCTACTACAACAAGCCCACGCAAGAGGGCCAGTACCTGCACTTCAAGGCCATCGCCGAAGCCACCGGCGACCTGCCGATCGTGCTGTACAACGTCCCCGGCCGCACCGTGGCCGACATGGCCCACGACACCGTGCTGCGCCTGGCCGAAGTGCCCGGCATCGTCGGCATCAAGGAGGCCACCGGCAACATCGAGCGCGCCCAGTGGCTGATCCGCGATGTGCCCCAGGGCTTCGCCGTCTACTCCGGTGACGACCCCACCGCCGTCGCCCTCATGCTGTGCGGCGGCCAGGGCAACGTGAGCGTCACCGCCAACGTCGCCCCTCGCCTGATGCACGAGCTGTGCGTGGCCGCCATCGCCGGCGACCGCAACCGCGCCATGGAGATCCAGCGCCAGCTGATGCCGGTGCACAAGCACCTGTTCTGCGAGGCCAACCCCATCCCCGTGAAGTGGGCCATGGCCCGCATGGGCCTGTGCGGCGGCGCCTTGCGCCTGCCCCTCACGCCGCTGACCCCGGCCAACCACCCCGTGGTCGAGGGCGCGCTGCGCGCCAGCGGCCTGCTCGGTTGAATACGCCCTTTCCCCGAGGAAACCGCTGCATGAAGCACCCCGCACGTCTGGCGCTGCTGGCGCTGTGCGCCCAGCTGGCCGCCTGCTCCAGCCTCCAGAGCGACAAGATCGACTACAAGAGCGCGACCACCGCGCCCTCGCTGCAGGTCCCGCCCGACCTCACGCAACTCGCCCGCGACACCCGTTACTCGGTGGCCGGCGGCGCCGTCACCGCCACCGCGCAGCAGGCCGCCCGCCCGCTGGGCGTGCCCACTGCCGTGTCCAGCGTCGCCGACGTGCGCATCGAGCGCAGCGGCAACCAGCGCTGGCTCGTGGTCAAGCGCCCCGCCGAGCAGATCTACCCCCTGGTGCGCGAGTTCTGGCAGGAGGGCGGCTTCCTCCTCACCCAGGACCAGCCCGAGCTGGGCATCATGGAAACGGACTGGGCCGAGAACCGCGCCAAGATCCCGCAGGACTTCATCCGCGCCACCATCGGCAAGGTGCTGGACTCGCTGTACTCCACCGCCGAGCGTGACCGCTTCCGCACCCGCATCGAGCGGGCCGCCGACGGCAGCACCGAGGTCTACGTGACGCACCGCGGCCTGCAGGAAGTCACCCAGGGCACGCACCCCCAGAACACCACCGGCACGCTGTGGCAGCCCCGTCCGGCCGACCCGGAGCTGGAGACCGAGTTCCTGCGCCGCCTGATGGTCAAGCTGGGCGTGCCGCAGCAGCAGGCCCAGGCCACCGCGCCGGCCGCGCCCGCGCGCGCCACCGCCCGCGTGGCCACTGTGAACAACCAGCCCGTGCTGCAGATAGACGACGCCTTCGACCGCGCCTGGCGCCGCGTCGGCCTGTCGCTGGACCGCACCGGCTTCACCGTGGAAGACCGCAACCGCGCCGAGGGCACCTACTTCGTGCGCTATGTCGAGCCCAACCCCGACCGCCAGCAGGAACGCGGCTTCTTCAGCCGCCTCTTCAGCGGCTCGGAGAAGCCCGCCGCGCCGGCCCGCTACCGCATCGCGGTGCGCAGCCAAGGCGAGGCCACCACCGTGTCGGTGCTGGACGCCAATGGGGCGCCGGTCACCACCCCCGCGGCCCAGCGCATCGTCCAGGTGCTGGCCGACGACCTGAAGTAAGGCCGCCGCCCCCTCCCGCCGTGCTTCGATTCAAGAGCCTGGGCAGCGGCAGCTCGGGCAACGCCACGGTGGTCGAGGCCACCAGTGGCAACGTCACCACCCGGCTGCTCGTCGACTGCGGCCTGGGCATCCGCCGGCTGGACCGGGCCCTGGCGGAGGCCGGCCTCGCGGCCGCCGACCTCGACGCGATCTTCGTCACCCACGAGCATTCCGACCACATCGGCTGCGCCCGGGCGCTGGCCCTGCGCGAGCGGCTGCCAGTCCACATGAGCGCCGGCACCCATGCCGGCTTGCGCGAACGCGACTTCGACGGCCTGCTGCGGGTGGCCGCCGACGGCCAGGCCATCGACCTCGGGGCGCTGCGGGTCATGCCCTTCGACGTGCCGCACGACGCGCGCGAGCCGCTGCAGCTGCATTGCACCGATGGCGACGCGCGCCTGGGCATACTGACCGACCTGGGCCATGTGACCGCGCATGTACTGGCCCACCTCGCAGGCTGCGGCTCGCTGCTGCTCGAGTGCAATCATGACGCGCAGATGCTGGCCAGCGGCCCCTACCCCTGGTTCCTCAAGCGCCGGGTGGGCGGGGACTGGGGCCACCTGGCGAACGCGGCGGCGGCCGAGGCGGCCCGCACGCTGCAGGCGCGGGGCCTGCGCCAGGTCGTGGCAGCGCACCTGAGCGAGAAGAACAACACCCCCGACCTCGCCCGCACCGCGCTGGCGGAGGCCCTGGGGGCTGCGCCGCAGGACATCCACGTGGCGACAGCCTCCGCGGGCTGCGCGTGGCTGCGGGCCTGAGCGCCCAATAAAAAAGCCGCCCCGAAGGGCGGCTTTCGTTCTTTCAAGAACCGGAGAACCGATTACTTGGAAGCGGCGCTGGCGGCCGGGGCAGCAGCGGAAGCGGCAGCAGCGGCGGCGGCGGAAGCGGCGCCAGCAGCGGCGTCGGCAGCGGGGGCGGCCGGGGCGGCGGCGGGAGCGGGAGCCGGGGCCGGAGCCTCTTCCTTCTTGCCGCAGGCGGCCAGGGCGAAGGCGGCGATCACGGAGGCCAGGACGAGCGATTTCTTCATTTCAGGTTCCTTTTATGGGGGTGGACAATTTTCCGGAAAACTGCCCGTGAAGCAGCCGCTCCACGGACTGAAGAACAAGAAGGACTCGAGCTCTTCCTGCTCAACCCAACATTATAGGCACATCGAACCCGAGACTTAATTACTTGGTCGCCGTCAATCCGGACGACCGAGCATCTTCGTGCAGCCAGCCGGCTTCGCACCAGGCCAGGAGCAGGTCGATGGCCGCCTCGCTGGCGCCCGCCAGGTCGCGCGCATCGAGGGCGCGGCGGTCGGCCAGGCGGCGCATCAGGGTGGCGTCGCGCCCGCCGGCGCGCCAGCTCTCGCCATTCAGGTAGATGTGGCGCGCGTCATAGACCATGCGCGATCGCGCGTCCAGGCGCACTGCCCGCAGGCGGCGCGGCGCGCGCTGCGACTCGAACCAGACGTTCGCCTTGGGCTCGGTGAGGTACTCGCCCAGGGCGCGCTCGAGAGCGTCGGGCGTGCGCAGCGCGCGGGCCAGCGCGTCGCGCGCGAAGTCGACGAGCCCGTCGGGCATGGCACCGGGGCTCGCCGTGGCGGCCTGGCGCGGGTCGCGGTAGATCGCCTCGCCCACCTCCTCGGCGGCCTCCTCGGCGATGCGTTGCAGCAGTTCGCGCGCCAGCTCGCCGCGCGCCGGCGAGCGAAAGCCGATGGAGTAGGTCTGGCACTCGCCCTCGGCGATGCCGTCGTGCGCGTAGCGCGGAGGCAGGTACAGCATGTCGCCCGGCTCCAGCACGTATTCGGCCTCGGGCTCGAAGTTGGCGAGGATCTTCAGCGGCACGCCCTCCTGCAGGGTGAAGTCCTCCTGGCGGCCGATGCGCCAGCGGCGGCGGCCGTGGGCCTGCAGCAGGAACACGTCGTAGCTGTCGAAGTGGGGGCCGACGCCGCCGCCATCGGTGGCGTGGCTGATCATGAGGTCGTCCAGCCGCGCCTCCGGCACGAAGCGGAACTGCTGCATCAGCGCATGCACGCCGGCATCATGCAGGTCCATGCCCTGCACCAGCAGGGTCCAGCCGGGACGCTTGCGCGGCGGGATGCCGCGCCCCTCGAACGGGCCGCGCCGCATGCGCCAGCGCCCGCCGCCGAGCTGCTCCACGAGGCGCGACTCCACCTCCTCCTGCCCGGCCAGCTCGAACAGGCGCTCGCGCGGCACCAGCGCCTGGAAGCCGGGGATGGCGCCGCGCACCAGCAGGGGCTTCTTCTGCCAGTGGCGCTTCATGAACTGCGAGGGCGTGAGGCCGCCCAGGAGGGCGAGGGGCTGGTCGATCTGCATGCGGGAGGTGGGCGCGAGCGAGGCGCGAGGGGTGCGAACTGCGACAATTCTCCTATGGAAATTTCGAACCAATGCGTCGTCGCCCTCACGTGGACCCTCAAGGACACGCTGGGCGACACGCTCGACACGCTCGAGGCCCCGGTGGAGTTCCTGGTGGGCGGCGACGACCTGCTCGCCAAGATCGAGGAGGCCCTGCAGGGCCATGAGGTGGGCGACCGGCTCGACCTGCACCTCGAGCCCGAGGAGGCCTTCGGCGACTACGACGAGAACCTGGTGTTCCTCGAGGCGCGAGCCCTCTTCCCCGAGCAGCTCGAGGAGGGCATGACCTTCGAGGAGCTGCCCACGGGCGCCACGTCGCAGGGCCCGGCCAGCGCGCTGTACACCGTCACCGAGATCTACCCGGAGCACGTGGTGCTGGACGCCAACCACCCCCTGGCCGGCATCGCCCTGCGGCTGTCCCTCAAGGTCGAGGGCGTGCGCGAGGCGACCGAGGAGGAGGTGGGCCGCGGCAGCGCGGGCACCGGCTTCTTCCGCGTGCAGCCCCAGGCGCCGGGCAGCGACAGCATCCACTGAGGCCCGGGCCGCGGCCCGCAGCCTCTGCCTCCCGGCCGGCCGCCCGGTCAGGGCCAGCAGATCAGGACCGGTAGATCACGTTGTTCTCGATGCGCACCCGGTCGCCCACGCGCAGGTCGCCGGTGGCCTGAACCTCGTAGACGCGGGAGACGCCCTGGTCGGTCTGCACCGTGATGCGGTAGGCCGGCCCGCTGGTGGCCGCGCCCGCCGGGGCGCCGCGGCCGACCTGGCTGCCCGCCGCCGCTCCCGCCACCCCGCCCAGGACGGTCGCGGCATCACGGCCCGAGCCGCCGCCGATCTGGTGGCCCAGGACGGCGCCGGCAACGCCGCCGACCACCGCGCCGACCACGTTGGGGCCGCGCGCCGCGGCGGGCGTGCCCGGGGGGAGGTACTCGATGCTCGTGACCCGCCCCCACTCCAGCGAGGCGGGCGCGGTGCCGGCCTGCGGGTAGGCGGCCGTCTGCGCCGTGCCCGTGGTGGGGTACTGGGCGCAGGCCGCCAGCAAGGCCAGGCCGGCGGCGGCGAGGATGCGGAGGATGGGTCGCATGGCAGTCTCCTGGGAGCGTCCGGGGAGCGGACGCCGGCGATTGCATCGCCGGCATGCGCCGGGGCGCGTAGGAGACCCGCGACGGCGGCCGTCAGAGGCCGTGACGGGTTCTCAGGCCTTGCCCGTCGAGCCGTAGCCGCCCTCCCCGCGCTCGGTGGCGGGGAACTCGGTGACCACGTTGAACTGCGCCTGCACCACCGGCACGATGACCAGCTGCGCCAGGCGCTCCAGGGGCTGGAGCGTGAATTCGACCGGGCTGCGGTTCCAGCAGCTGACCATTAGCTGGCCCTGGTAGTCGCTGTCGATCAGGCCGACCAGGTTGCCCAGCACGATGCCGTGCTTGTGGCCCAGGCCCGAGCGCGGGAGGATCATCGCGGCGTAGCCCGGGTCCTTGAGCCACATGGCCAGGCCGGTGGGCACCAGCTGCCAGGCGTTGGGCGCCAGGGTCAGCGGCGCGTCGATGCAGGCGCGCAGGTCCAGGCCGGCGCTGCCGGGCGTGGCGTAGGTGGGCATCTGGTCCACCAGGCGGGGATCCAGGATCTTGACGTCGACTTGCATGGGTTCAGGCGTTCAGGGGGCGGGGCATGGCGCGTACGCCGAGGCGGGAGCGCCGCAGGGAAACGGGGCGGGGTCAGGCCGCCATCCGCCGGGCGATCTCGGCCACCAGCTGGCGCGCCAGGGTGAGCTTGTCCGCGGGCGGGAGTTCGTGGGTGCCGGCGGCGTCGACCAGCAGCAGCTGGTTGTCGTCGCGGCCGAAGGTGGCGGGGCCGATGTTGCCCACCAGCAGCGGCACGCCCTTGCGGGCGCGCTTGGCCTGGGCGTTGGCCACCAGGTCGTGGCTCTCCGCGGCGAAGCCGACGCAGAACAGCGCGCCGCTGCGGGCCCGCTCGCCCTGGGCGATGCCGGCGAGGATGTCGGGGTTCTCGATGAACTCCAGCGGCGGCGGCAGGCCGGAGCCGTCCTTCTTGATCTTGCGCTCGCTGGCGGCGGCGGGGCGCCAGTCGGCCACCGCGGCGGTGGCCACGAAGAGGTCGGCCGACTGCGCGGGCGCCTGGCAGGCGGCCTGCATCTCCAGCGCCGACTGCACGTCGACGCGGGCCACGCCGCGCGGCGTGGCCAGGCTCACCGGGCCGGCCACCAGGGTGACCTCGGCGCCGGCCTCGCGGGCGGCGCGGGCGATGGCGAACCCCATCTTGCCCGAGCTGCGGTTGGTGATGCCGCGCACCGGGTCCAGCGCCTCGAAGGTGGGGCCGGCGGTGACCAGCACGCGCTTGCCCGAAAGCAGCTTGGGCTGGAAGAAGGCGATGACGTCCTCGAGCAGTTCGGCCGGCTCGAGCATGCGGCCGTCACCGGTCTCGCCGCAGGCCTGGAAGCCGGTGCCCACGCCGAGCACGTGTGCGCCGTCGGCGACGAGCTGGGCGAGGTTGCGCTGGGTCGCGGGGTGGGCCCACATCTCGCGGTTCATGGCCGGGGCCACCAGCAGCGGCACGGTCTCGATCGGGCGGGCCAGGCACATCAGCGAGAGCAGGTCGTCGGCCCGGCCATGCAGCAGCTTGGCGATGAAATCGGCGCTGGCGGGGGCGATGAGGATGGCGTCGGCCTCGCGCGAGAGGTTGATGTGGGCCATGTTGTTGGCCTCGCGCGCGTCCCACTGCGAGTCGTAGACCGGGCGGTTGGACAGGGCCTGCATCGTCACCGGGGTGATGAACTGGCCGGCGGCCTCGGTCATCACCACCTGCACGGTGGCGCCTTCCTTGATCAGGGCCCGGCACAGCTCGGCGGCCTTGTAGCAGGCGATGCCCCCGGTGAGGCCCAGGACGAAGTGTTTGCCGGCCAGGTCGTTCATGGCGGGCAAGTGTAGCCGCCGGGCCGGGCCGGCTCGGCGGCTGCCTATAATCTCGCTTTACCACCTCCCCGGAAGCACGGCCTTCCGACCGACATGACCAAATTTGTCTTCGTCACCGGCGGTGTGGTGTCTTCCCTGGGCAAGGGAATCGCCTCAGCCTCCCTCGCCGCGATCCTGGAGTCGCGCGGCCTCAAGGTTACTCTCATCAAGCTGGATCCCTACATCAACGTGGATCCGGGCACCATGTCCCCCTTCCAGCACGGCGAAGTGTTCGTCACCGACGACGGCGCCGAGACCGACCTGGACCTGGGCCACTACGAGCGCTTCGTCACCACCCGCATGGGCAAGGTGAACAACTTCACCACCGGCCGCATCTACCAGAGCGTGCTGGAGAAGGAGCGCCGCGGCGACTACCTGGGCAAGACCGTGCAGGTGATCCCGCACGTGACCAACGAGATCCAGGAATTCATCAAGCGCGGCGCCCGCATGGACACGCCCGAGGCGGCCGATGTCGCCATCGTGGAAATCGGCGGCACGGTGGGTGACATCGAGTCCCTCCCCTTCCTGGAGGCGGTGCGCCAGATGTCCCTGCGCATGGGCCCGAACAACACGGCCTTCGTGCACCTGACCTACGTGCCCTGGATCGCCGCTGCTGGCGAGCTCAAGACCAAGCCCACCCAGCACACGGTGCAGAAGCTGCGCGAGATCGGCATCCAGGCCGACGCCCTCCTGTGCCGCGCCGACCGCGCCATCCCCGATGACGAGCGCGCCAAGATCTCGCTGTTCACCAACGTCGCCGAATGGGGCGTGATCTCCATGTGGGACGTGAACACGATCTACAAGGTGCCGCGCATGCTGCACGAGCAGGGCCTGGACGGCCTGATCTGCGACAAGCTGCGCCTGAACACGCCGCCCGCCAGCCTCAAGCGCTGGGACGACCTGGTGTATGAGACCGAGCACCCGCAGGGCGAGGTGCACATCGCCATGGTCGGCAAGTACGTGGACCTGTCGGACAGCTACAAGTCGCTGAACGAGGCCCTGCGCCACGCCGGCATGAAGAACCATGTGCGGGTGAAGATCGACTACGTCGACTCCGAGACCATCACCTCCGAGACCGCCTCGCAGCTGGCCAAGTACGACGCCGTGCTGGTGCCCGGCGGCTTCGGCAAGCGCGGCACGGAAGGCAAGATCAACGCCGCCCGCTTCGCCCGCGAGAACAAGGTCCCCTACCTGGGCATCTGCCTGGGCATGCAGGTCGCCACCATCGAGTACGCCCGCCACGTGGCCGGCCTGAAGGACGCCAACTCCACCGAGTTCGAGCCGCAGTGCCCGCACCCCGTGATCGCCCTGATCACCGAGTGGAAGGACGCCGACGGCAGCATCAAGACCCGCAGCGAGAACTCCGACCTCGGCGGCACCATGCGCCTGGGCGCGCAGAGCTCCGACGTGGCCAAGGGCACGCTGGCGCACAAGATCTACGGCGACGTGGTCACCGAGCGCCATCGCCACCGCTACGAGGCCAACGTGGCCTACCTGGACCAGCTGCGCAAGGCCGGCCTGGTGATCTCCGCGCTGACCCAGCGCGAGCAGCTCACCGAGATCGTCGAGCTGCCGCAGGACGTGCACCCCTGGTACATGGGCGTGCAGTTCCACCCCGAGTTCAAGTCCACCCCCTGGGACGGCCACCCGCTGTTCAACGCCTACATCAAGGCGGCGGTGGATCACCAGAAGACCGGCAAATTGAAGGCAGTGGCTTAAACCATGAAACTCTGCGGCTTCGACATCGGGCTGGACAAGCCCTTCTTCCTGATCGCCGGCCCCTGCGTGGTCGAGAGCGAACAGCTCCAGATGGATGTGGCCGGCCAGCTCAAGGAGATCACCTCCGCGCTGGGCATCCCCTTCATCTTCAAGAGCAGCTACGACAAGGCCAACCGCTCTTCGGGCACGAGCTTCCGCGGCCCGGGCATGTCGCGCGGCCTGGAGATCCTGGCCAAGGTGAAGAAGGAGCTCGACGTTCCCATCATCACCGACGTCCACACCGAGGCCGAGATCCCCGAGGTGGCGAAGGTGGTCGACGTGCTGCAGACCCCCGCCTTCCTGTGCCGCCAGACCGACTTCATCCGCGCCGTGGCGCAGTCGGGCAAGCCGGTGAACATCAAGAAGGGCCAGTTCCTCGCCCCGCACGACATGAAGAACGTGATCGACAAGGCACGCGCCGCAGCCCGCGAGGCCGGCCTGCCCGAGGACAGCTTCATGGCCTGCGAACGCGGCGCCAGCTTCGGCTACAACAACCTGGTCTCGGACATGCGCTCCCTGGCCATCATGCGCGAGACCGGCGCCCCGGTGGTGTTCGACGCCACCCACTCGGTGCAGCTGCCCGGCGGCCAGGGCACCAGCTCCGGCGGCCAGCGCGAGATGGTGCCGGTGCTCTCGCGCGCGGCGGTGGCCGTGGGCGTGGCCGGCCTGTTCATGGAGACCCACCCCGACCCGTCCAACGCCCTGTCGGACGGCCCGAACGCCGTGCCCCTGAAGCACATGAAGGCCCTGCTCGAGACCCTGGTCGCCCTGGATACGGTGACCAAGAAGAACGGCTTCCTCGAGGCGCAGTTCAACGCCTGAACCCGGACGCCAGCCCCCTTTCCAACTTTTCGGAGATCTTCCTGTGAGTGCAATCGTTGATATCGTCGGCCGTGAAATCCTCGACTCGCGCGGCAACCCCACCGTCGAATGCGACGTGCTGCTGGAGTCCGGCACCATGGGCCGCGCCGCGGTCCCCTCGGGCGCCTCGACCGGCTCGCGCGAGGCCATCGAGCTGCGTGACGGCGACAAGTCCCGCTACCTGGGCAAGGGCGTGCTGAAGGCCGTCGAACATATCAACACCGAGATCTCCGAAGCCGTGCTGGGCCTGGACGCCTCCGAGCAGGCCTTCCTGGACAAGACCCTGATCGACCTGGACGGCACCGAGAACAAGAGCCGCCTGGGCGCCAACGCCATGCTGGCCGTCTCCATGGCCGTGGCCCGCGCCGCCGCCGAGGAATCCGGCCTGCCCCTGTACCGCTACTTCGGCGGCATGGGCGCCAACCAGCTGCCGGTGCCGATGATGAACATCATCAACGGCGGCGCGCACGCCAACAACTCCCTGGACCTGCAGGAACTCATGATCATCCCCGTGGGCGCGCCGTCGTTCCGCGAGGCCCTGCGCTGGGGCGCCGAGGTGTTCCACGCCCTCAAGAAGATCCTGCATGACAAGGGCATCAGCACCGCCGTGGGCGACGAGGGCGGCTTCGCCCCCAGCGTCGAGAACCACGAGGCCGCGATCAAGCTGATCCTGGAAGCCATCGACAAGGCCGGCTACACCGCCGGCGAGCAGATCGCCCTGGCCCTGGACTGCGCCGCCAGCGAGTTCTACAAGGACGGCAAGTACGTGCTGGAAGGCGAAGGCGGCATCTCGCTGAGCGCCGAGCAGTGGACCGACATGCTGGCCACCTGGTGCGACAAGTACCCCATCATCTCCATCGAGGACGGCATGGCCGAAGGCGACTGGGACGGCTGGAAGCACCTGACCGAGCGCCTGGGCAAGAACGTGCAGCTGGTGGGCGACGACCTGTTCGTCACCAACACCAAGATCCTGAAGGAAGGCATCGAGAAGGGCATCGGCAACTCGATCCTGATCAAGATCAACCAGATCGGCACTCTGACCGAGACCTTCGCCGCCATCGAGATGGCCAAGCGCGCCGGCTACACCGCCGTGATCTCGCACCGCTCGGGCGAGACCGAGGACAGCACCATCTCCGACATCGCGGTGGGCCTGAACGCCGGCCAGATCAAGACCGGTTCCCTGTCCCGTTCGGACCGCATGGCCAAGTACAACCAGCTGCTTCGCATCGAGGAAGACCTGGGCGACGTCGCCAGCTACCCCGGCCGCGCCGCGTTCTACAACCTGCGCTGAAGCCCCTGAGCGCCCATGTCGCCCCGCGTGGTCACCGGCCTGCTGCTCGCCCTGCTGCTCGTGCTGCACGCGCAGCTGTGGTTCGGCCGAGGCAGCGTGTCCAGCGTCGGCGACATGCAGCGCAAGCTCGATGCCCAGAAGGCCGCCAACGTGGCGGCACAGCAGGCCAACGAGCGCATGGCCTCCGAGGTGCGTGACCTCAAGGAGGGCCTGGAGATGGTCGAGGAAAAGGCCCGCCTGGAGCTCGGCATGGTCAAGCCCAACGAGGTCTTCGTGCAGGTCACGTCCGCGGCCTCCGCGGCCCGGCCGGCCCCGGCGGGCAAGTAGCCGCCGGCGATGCCCGAGTTCCTGTTCGCCGAGGCCTTCGTCCTCGGCGGCTCCCCCACCACCTGGCTCGAGATCGCCGCCGTCGCGATCTCGCTGCTCATGGTGTGGTGCAACATCCGCGAGATCCACTGGGGCTGGCCGCTGGCCATGGTGGCCTCGGGCCTGTACTTCGCGATCTTCTGGCGCAGCCTGCTCTATGGCGAGGCCGGGCTGCAGGTGGTCTTCATCGTCGTCGCGGCCTGGGGCTGGCGGCAGTGGCTGCGCGGCGGCGCCGGCGAGCTGCACGTGACGCGCCTGTCCCCGCGGGGCCGGGCGCTGGCCCTGGCGGCCTGCGCCGCGCTGTGGCCGCTCACCGCCCTCTTCCTCGACCGCCTGACCGACAGCGACGTGCCCTGGTGGGATGCCTTCCCGACCGCCCTCAGCCTGGTCGCCCAGTACCTCCTGGGCCGCAAGATCCTGGAGAACTGGACCGGCTGGGCCGTGGTCAACCTGGCCAGCGTCGCCCTGTTCCTGCACAAGGGGCTGTGGCTCACCGTGGCCCTCTACACCGTCTTCATCGTCCTGAGCGTCGCCGGCTGGCGCGCCTGGCGCCGGCAGCTGCCGTGACCGCGGCCGCCCCCGCCTCCCGCGCGACGCCCCTGCGCATCGCCCTGCTCGGCGCCGAGAGCACCGGCAAGAGCACGCTGGCGCGGGCCATGGCCGGCCGCCTCGAAGAGCGGGGCCACCGCGTCGCCGTGGTCGACGAGGTGCTGCGCGAATGGTGCGCCCGCGAGGGCCGCACGCCGCGGCCCGAGGAGCAGATGCCGATCGCGCAGGAGCAGGAGCGCCGCGTCGAGGCGGCCTGCGCGGGCGCCGACATCGTCATCGCCGACACCACCGCGCTGGTGGTGGCGATCTACAGCGGCATGCTGTTCAGGGACCGGGGGATCTACCCCTACGCCCTGGAGCGCCAGCGTACCTTCCACCTCACCCTGCTCACCGGCCTGGACCTGCCCTGGGTGGCCGACGGCCTGCAGCGGGACGGCCCGCACTCGCGCGAGCCCATGGACGCCCTGCTGCGCGAGGCCCTTGCGCTGGCGCAGGTGGACTGGCGGGTGGTCTACGGCGCCGGCGAGCAGCGCACGCTCAACGCGCTGCAGGCGCTGGCCGAGGTCGCGCCCTGGGCCTGGCAGGCCGAGGCGGACCCGGCGGACATCGAGCGCTGGTCACGCCTGCGGGCCACCTGCGAGAAATGCGGTGACGCCAGCTGCGAGCACCGCCTCTTCACCGGCCTCACTGGACGGACGTAGTCACCGGCGGCTGGTCGCCGGGCGAGGTGAACAGCCTGGCCGCGTCGACCGGGTCGAAGCGGTACTGGCTTCCGCAGAAGTCGCACCCGACCTCGATCTCGCCGCGCTCGGCGAGGATGGACTCGGCCTCCTCGCGGCCCAGGCCGCGGATCATGCCGGCCACGCGCTCGCGGCTGCAGGTGCAGGCGAACTGCGGCCGCTGCGCCGGGAAGCGCAGCAGGCTCTCCTCCCAGAACAGGCGGCGCAGGATGGTGTCCACGTCCAGCTCCAGCAGCTCCTGGCGGGTCAGGCTGGCGGCCAGCGTGGCGATGCGGTTGAAGTCCTCGTGCTGGCCGATGGCGTCCTCGTTGGCGCGGGAGACCATCGAGCCGGCCAGGTTGCCCTCGCCCTCGATCGGCAGGCGCTGGATCAACAGGCCCGCCGCCACCTTCTCGTCGGCCGCCAGGATCAGGCGGGTGTCCAGCTGCTCGGACTGCAGCATGTAGTGCTCCAGCACCTCGGACAGGCGCTCGATCTTCTCGCGCCGGTCGCCATGCAGCGGCACCACGCCCTGGTACGGCTGCTGGCCGGGGAACTTGTCCTTGGGGTCCAGGGTGATCGCGCAGCGGCCCTGGTTGCGCACGTTGACCAGGTCGGACAGGCGCGCGTCCATCGGCACCTCGCCCACCACCTTGGCGGTGGCGCGCAGCGACAGGTCGGGCTGGACCTCGACCACGGCCAGCTTGACCGGGCCGTCGCCGAAGACCTGCAGCACCAGGGCGCCGTTGAACTTGATGTTGGACTGCATGAGGGCGCCGGCCGCGGCCATCTCCCCCATCATCTCGGCGACGGCGCGCGGCCAGGGGCCGGTGGCGGTGTTGGCCTCGCGCCGCTGCAGGACCTCCTGCCAGGCGTCGGTCAGGCGCACGATGATCCCGCGCACCGGCAGGCCGTCGAACAGGAACTTGTGGAGTTCGCTCAAGCCGGGCCTCACGCGATCTTCTTGAGGCCCTGGGCGAAGCGCCGGGCGTTCGCCACATAGCCCTCGGCGCTGGCCGCCAGCTTGCGGGCGGCCTCGTCGTCGAGGGTGCGCACCACCTTGGCGGGGCTGCCCAGGATCAGGGAGTTGTCGGGGAATTCCTTGCCCTCGGTGACCACGCTGCCGGCGCCGACGATGCTGTTGCGGCCGATCTTCGCGCCGTTGAGGATCACCGTCTGGATGCCGATCAGGCTGCCGTCGCCGATGGTGCAGCCATGCAGCATGACCTGGTGGCCCACCGTGACGTTCTCGCCGATGGTGAGGGGCTTGCCGTGGTCGGTGTGCAGCACCGAGCCGTCCTGCACGTTGGAGTTGCGGCCGATGCGGATCGGGTCGTTGTCGCCGCGGACCACCGCGCCGAACCAGACGCTGGCGTTCTCGCCCAGTTCCACCGCGCCGATCACCTGGGCGCTGTCCGCCACCCAGGCGCCTGCGCCGAGCGTGGGGGTCTTTCCGTCGAGTTCGTAAATGGCCATGGGGATGTTCTTGCGTCGAAAAGAGGCATTGTAGGGAGCGTGTTCCGCGCCTGCCCGGGGCCGGGGGGTGACCACAATGGTCCGCCAGCGAACGAATCGCCCCCCATGACCCCGCCCGCCCACGACACCGCCATCGCCGCCACCGCCTTCGCCCGCCTGCCGATCCTCGACGGCAAACGCGCCATCGTCGGCTGGGAGCTGGTGGACAACGGCGGCGGCGCCGAAGGGCCCGCGCGCGACGCCGACCTGCTGCTGCAGGCCCTGGCCCTGCAGGAGCAGGGCGCCCTGGGCAGCGGCGAGCGGCGCCGCCTGCTGTTCGTGCGCTGCGACGCCCGCACCGTGGCCGGCGGCCACCTGGAAGCGATGGACCCGCAGCAGGCGGTGATCGAGGTGGCCCTGCCGCCCCAGCCGGAACCCGGCCTGGTCGACGAGGTCGCCCGCAACCTGGCCGTGCTGCGCGCGCTGGGCCTGCGCTTCGCCTTCCCGCACGAGGCGCTGGCCTCGCACTGGAAGGACTGGCTGGCCCATGCCAGCTACCTGAAGATCGACGTCGCGCGGCTGCCGCCCGCGGCGCTGCCGGCGCTGGTGAAGGTGGCCCGCACCCGGCCGCAGCTGCAGCTGATCGCCGGCGGTATCACCCGCCCCGAGCAGCAGGCCGAGGCCGCCGCCCTGGGCCTGGACTGGTTCCAGGGCCGCTGGTTCACCGAGCCCGTCTGGGTGCGCAGCCAGGTGATGCGGCCGAGCCAGGCCATGATCCTGGAGATGATCGGCCTGATCCAGCGCGGCGCCGAGGTCCCCCACATCGAGGCACTCCTCAAGCGCGACCCGGCGCTGTCGTTCAACCTGCTTCGCTTCATCAACAGCTCGGGCTTCGGCCTGTCCTGCGAGATCACCTCCTTCGCCCACGCGGTGATGATCCTGGGCATGGACCGCCTGCTTCGCTGGGCCTGCCTGCTGGTGGCCGGCGCCCACGCCGGCGCCGCGCCCGCCATCGGCCAGACCGCCGTCGTGCGCGGGCGGCTGATGGAGCTGCTCGCCGACGAACTCCTGCCCCCCGAGCAGTGCGACCATGCCTTCGTCGCCGGCGTGTTCTCCCTGCTCGACGCCATGACCGGCGTGCCCCTGCCGCGCGCGCTGGACGACCTCCCGCTGCCCGACGCGGTGCGCGACGTGCTGCTGTCCCGGCACGGCGTGCTCGCCCCCTTCCTCGAGCTGGCCCAGGCCTGCGAGGCGGCCGACGACGCCGCCTTCGCCCGCGCCGCCGGCACCCTGCAGCTGTCCAGCCACCAGGTGAACATGGCCCACCTCGAGGCCCTGGCCTGGGCCGAGGAACTGCTGGCGGCCTGACGCCCTCGGGCATGATCGGGGGCATGGACGAACTGCGGTCCCTGGCCCTCGCGGCCCTCCTCCAACCCGACCCCGCGGCCAAGGCCGAGGCGGCGTGCGCGCTGCACGGGCGCGCCGCGTCGCTGCCCCTGGCCGAGACCCTGCCCGCCGTCGAGGGCCTGCTGCCGGGCCGCCCGCCGCGGCCGGTGCTGGTGCACCCGGCGAAGGTGCCGCGGCGCTCGCCGTCCCGGCCCGAGGGGCTGGCGGCGCTGCTGCATGCCATCGCCCACATCGAGTTCAACGCCATCAACCTCGCGCTCGACGCGGCCTGGCGCTTCACCGGCATGCCCCGGGCCTTCCACGAGGACTGGCTGCGCGTGGCCGCCGAGGAGGCCATGCATTTCGGCCTGGTGCGCGACCTGCTCGCCGGCCTCGGCCATGCCTACGGCGACTTCCCGGCGCACGACAACCTCTGGGCGATGTGCACCCGCACCCAGGAGGACATCGTCGCGCGCATGGCCCTGGTGCCGCGCACCCTGGAAGCCCGCGGCCTGGACGCCACGCCCCAGATCCAGGACAAGCTGCGCGCGGTGGGCTCGCCCATGGCCCTGCGCGCGGTCGAAGTGCTGGACATCATCCTGCGCGACGAGGTCGGCCACGTGGCGATCGGCAACCACTGGTACCGGTGGCTGTGCGCGCGCGAGGGCCTGGAGCCGGTGGCCCACTACCCGGTGCTGGTCGAGAAGTACGCGGCGCCGCGCCTGTACCCGCCGTTCAACAAGGCGGCGCGGCGGCGCGCCGGCTTCAGCGACGAGGAACTCGACTTCCTCGAGGCTGCTCCCGGAGAGGCTCGCTGACAGGCTCCCGCCGGCGCGCCGGCCCGGGCGGGAGCGCCGCGGTCAGCGCGAGGCCGCGTCGTAGTAGCGCGGCTCGTAGTAGGAGGACACCGGCTGCATCTGGCGGCGGGGCTGGCCGTACTTCTCGCGCAGGGCCACCGTCGTGCGGGTGCCGGCCTCGTCCAGGCGGCCCTGGCGCTGGAACCCGGTGACGGGGTGCAGCAGGATGTCGTAGGCGCGCTCGGCGGACGCCATCGTCGAATTGGGCACGTTGGCGAGGAACAGCTTCAGCGCGGCGTCCTTGTTGCGGCGGTCGTAGAGCCAGTCCAGCGCCTGCCGGTAGCCGCGGATGTAGCCCGTCACCGCCTGCGGGTTCTGCTGCGCCCAGCTGCGGCGCACGCCGCCGACCAGGCCCTGGTAGCTGCCCAGGGCGGCGGAGGCGTCGGCCAGCACGCGCAGGCCCTGGGCCTGGGCCATCACCTCGAACGGCGAGATCAGCATGGTCGCCGCGTGCTTGCCGGCCACGAGCTGCTCGTAGCGTTGCAGCACGCCGCCGGCTGGCACGGTGCGGTAGTCGCGATTGAGCACCAGCCCGTTGCGCTCCAGGATCTCCAGCAGCACGAAGGCGTAGCCGGTGGTGAGCGCGTCGACCGAGACCTCCTTGCCGCGCAGGTCGGCGATCGAGCCCACGGAGGACTGGGCCGTCAGGCGCAGGAAGCCGTTGTCCCCGCCCATGATGGCCACCAGGTCGCTGCCGTCGGCGCCGGGCGCGCCCTGGCCCTCGCGGTAGGCGATCAGGTTGTCGATCGCGGTCACGGCGATGTCGAAGTCGCCCTTGATCAGGCCGGTGAGCTGGAAGGTGGAATTCGGCGTGGGCGTGAGCTTCACGTCGACCCCGTTGCGGGCAAAGAAGCCCTGGGACTGCCCGACCCACAGCGGCCAGTTGAAGCCGCCGGGGAAGACGATGACCTTGAGTTCGCGCGGCGGCTGGGGTGCCGTCGCCTGCATGGGCGCGCAGGCCGCCGCCAGCCACGCCGCCGCCAGCAGCGCCAGCGCCTTGAGGATTCGCATGCTTGTCTCCTGTCGTTGGAAGGGTCGTGGGCCGCGAGGGGCCCGCGCCATGCTAGCCAGCGCCCCGGGCGCCGTCGCGCGCCCCGCCGGAAAACTGTTTTCCCCCAGCCCCGGCCCCGCCCCCTCCTGGCCGTGGAAGATTTACCTCGCGTACACATCCACCGCTTGCTCTCGATACTTTCATTGGACATCATCGGGCTCACCGATGAACCCGAACAACAAGCTGCGGGCCGCCCTGCGCGCCGCCCTCCTGTTCGCCGGCACCTACCTGCTGCTCGCCATCGCCAGCGCCGCGCGATGGCTGCAGCGGCACTTCGGCACGGTCGACATCGACCAGTTCCTGTTCCACCTCCAGCAACGCAGCGCCGGCCTGCTCTCGGGCGACACCACCCTGGTGCGCAGCGCCCTGCGCAACATCGTCGCCGCGCCGGTGGCCTACGCCGCCCTCGCTATCGCGCTCGCCTGGGCCCTGGGCCGCTGGCGGCGCACCGCGCCGGCCGTGCGCCGCCTGCTCGCGCTCTGGCGCCATCCGCTCGGCCAGGCCGGCGCGTTCTGCATGGTCACCGCCTGGGCGGGGCTGTCCACCCTGGCCTGGCACCCGCAGGACCTCGAGCGCCGCGACTGGATCGCCGAACTCCACCGCCCGCCGGAGCGCCTGGTGGCGCCGGCGCGCAAGCCCAACCTGCTGCTGGTCTACGCGGAGTCGCTGGAGGCCACCTACGACACGCCGGCCTTCCCCGAGCGGCTGCTGGCGCCGCTGGAGCTGCCCGGGTTCGGCGGGCACAGCATCTCGTTCGGCGACTTCCAGCAGGCCGCGGGCACCGGCTGGACGATCGCGGGCATCGTCGCCTCGCAGTGCGGCCTGCCCCTCAAGCCCCTGGGCTTCATGGGCCGCAACGACCTGGGCGAGGCCGCCCCCGCCTTCCTGCCCGGGGCCGACTGCCTGGGCGACGTGCTGGCGCGCCACGGCTGGCACAACGTCTTCCTCAATGGCGGCTCGCTCGCCTTCGCCGGCAAGGGGCGGTTCCTCTGGAACCATGGCTACCACGCCGCCTTCGGCCTCGAGGACTGGCAACAGCTCGCGCCGCACGCCCACACCAATGCCTGGGGCCTCGACGACGACGACCTGTTCACGCAGGCCCTCGGCCAGCTGCGCGCCCTGGTCGCGGCCGGGAAGCCCTTCAACCTCACGCTGCTCACGGTGGGCATGCACCCCCCGCGCGGCTTCCTCGCGCCCAGCTGCCCCGGCGTCCATGGCGACATGCGCGACGCGGTGGCCTGCACCGCCCGCCTGCTCGCCGGCTTCCTCGAGGACGCGCGGCGCGAGGGCCTGCTGCGCGACACCCTCGTCGTGGTCATGGGCGACCACCTGGGCATGCACAGCGAGCTCTCGCCGCGCCTGCAGCAGGCCCGCCACCGGCGCATCTACAACCGGATGTTCAACGCGCCGGCGCTGGCCCCCAACCGCGACGCCATCAACCACTTCGACATGCTGCCCACGGTGCTCACCGCGCTGGGCTTCGACCTCGGCGGCGGCCGCTTCGCACTCGGCTGCGCCGCCCTCGGGCCGGTGGACTGCCAGTCGCTCACGCAGGACCTGCAGGCCGACGCCAAGTTGCGCATGCGTTCGGCCTTCTACGAGGCGCTGTGGGGCCTGCCGGACGGCCGCGGCGCCGCCGTGGCGATCCACCCCGAGCCGTGAGGTCATGTCCATGCCGCTAGATTGGCGGCCATGGCCCTTCCTCGCTTGACCCCCTCCCCTGCGGCCCTCGGGCCGCTGGCCCGCCTCGCGGTCACCCTGGCCGTCGCGGCGCTCCTGGCGCCCGCCGCGGGCCGCGCCTCGCCCGGCACCGAGACCCCGATGCAACGCATCGGCGATCGTTTCGAGATCGACCGCACCGAGGTCACGATCGGCCAGTTCCGCCGGTTCGCTCAGGCCACCGGCTTCACGAGCCAGGCCGAGCGCGCCGGCGGCGGCAGCACCTTCGAGGGCGGCTGGGTCCAGCGCCCGGGCTGGACCTGGCGCGCGCCCTACGGCAGCCCCGGCGACGACCGCGAGCCCGCGGTGCACCTGACCTTCGACGAGGCGCGCGCCTTCTGCCGGTGGGCCGGCAAGCGCCTGCCCACCGACGCCGAGTGGATGGAGGCGGCCTACACCGAGCGCCGCGCGCAACCCGCGCCCGGATTCGTCGCCGGCCGCACCTACCCCTACCCCACCGGCGATTCGCCGCAGGGCGCCAACTGCGCCGAAGGCTGCGGCGACCCGCCCACGGTGCTCGCGCAGCCCCGCCAGGCCACCTCGCGCGGGCGCGGCCACGCTCTGGCCGGCAGCACCCGAGCCGGGGTCAACGGCCTGCACGAAATGGCGGCCAATGTCTGGGAATGGACCGACGACGGCAGCGCCTCGCCCGAGCGCCCCACCCGCGGCGGCTCCTGGTGGTACGGGCCGGCGCAGATGCACCGGGAGCACCTGCAGTCCAAGCCGCGCGGCACCGCCGTGGTCTACATCGGCTTGCGCTGCGCGCGCTGAGAAGCGCATACACTCCGCGGAATGAACCGAACGGTACATTCCGCCAAGCCCCCCGGCCGGACCAACGACCCGGAGCGCACGCGGGCCGACATCGTCGAGGTGGCCACGCGGGAGTTCTCGGAGAAGGGCCTGGCCGGCGCCCGCATCGACGACATCGCCGAGGCCATGCGCACCAGCAAGCGCATGATCTACTACTACTTCGGCAGCAAGGAGGGCCTGTACCTCGCGGTGCTCGAGGACGTGTACGCACGCATGCGGCACATCGAGAGCGAGCTGCACCTCGAGGACCTCCCGCCCGAAGGCGCCTTGCGCAAGCTGGTCGGCTTCACCGTCGACTACCAGCTGGCCCACCCCGAGTTCATCCGCCTCGTCATGAACGAGAACATGCTGCGCGGCGAATACCTGCGCCAGAGCAAGATCATCCAGCGCCTGAACGTGCCGGCGATCGAGGGCCTGCGCGACGTCCTGGACCGCGGCCAGCGCGAAGGCGTGTTCCGCGCCGGCATCGACCCGGTGGAACTGCACGCGGCGATCAGCGCGCTGTCCGTGTTCAACGTGGCCAACCGCCACACCTTCGCCCTCCTGTTCGACCGCGACCTCGACACCGCCGCCTCGGTCGTGGCGCGCCGGGACAACATCGTCGAGATGATCGTGCGCTTCGTGCGCAAGTAGGCCGCGCGCCTGCCGCAGCCCGGGACCGCGGACACGGCCTTGCGGATTACGGGTTTTCCCTCATCCCTCAAAACTAACCGGTTCGTACATTACCGGCTGGCCGCCGGATCCCCCCGTGGCCGGAATGCCGCCATCCCGAGCGGAGCCAGGAGACGCGAGAGAGCATGCTCAATTCCCTGATCGACAAATACTGTCGCCTGCTCGGCGTGGCCATGGTGGCCTGCCTGGCTGTCATGGTGGCGCTGGTGTTCGGCAACGTCGTGTTGCGCTACGCCTTCAATTCGGGCATTTCCCTGTCCGACGAACTCTCGCGGTGGCTGTTCGTGTGGATGACGTTCATGGGCGCCGTGGTCGCCCTGCACGAGCACAGCCACCTGGGCACCGACTTCCTGGTCGCCCGCCTGCCCGTCTGGGGCAAGAAGCTGTGCCTGGGCCTGGGCCAGTGCCTGATGCTGTTCGTGACCTGGCTCCTGTTCAAGGGCGCGCTGGACCAGGTGCGCATCAACCTGGAAACCACCAGCGCGGTGATGGAGGCGCCCGTGGCCTGGTTCTATGGCTGCGGGGTGCTGTTCGCGGTCTCCGCCGCCGTGGTGCTGGTGCTGGACCTGTGGCGCCTGCTCACCGGCCAGGTCGCCGACAAGGACCTCATCGCCATCCGTGAATCCGAGGAGGAGGGCCTCGAGGAATTCGCCCCCGAGGCCCTGGAGAAAAAACAATGACCATCGCCGTCTTCCTCGGCGCCCTCCTGGGCACCATGGCCCTGGGCATCCCGATCGCCTTCGCGCTGCTGCTCACGGGCGCCGCCCTGATGTGGCACCTGGACATGTTCGACGCGCAGATCCTGGCGCAGAACGTCATCAACGGCGCCGACAGCTTCCCGCTGCTGGCCGTCCCCTTCTTCATGCTCGCCGGCGAGGTCATGAGCGTGGGCGGCCTGTCGCGCCGCATCATCAACCTGGCCATGGCCCTGGTGGGCCATATCAAGGGCGGCCTGGGCTATGTGGTGATCATCGCCGCCTGCCTGCTGTCCGCGCTGTCCGGTTCCGCCGTGGCCGACGCCGCGGCGCTCACGGCGCTGCTGCTGCCGATGATGAACGCCGCCGGCCACGACAAGACCCGCTCCACCGGCCTGATCGCCGCGTCCGCGGTGATCGGCCCGATCATCCCGCCCTCGATCGGCTTCGTGATTTTCGGCGTGGCCGCCAACGTTTCCATCTCCAAGCTGTTCCTGGCCGGCATCTTCCCGGGCCTGTGCCTGGCGCTGGCACTGTGGGTCACCTGGTGGTGGATGGTGCGCAAGGAGGACGTCACCGCCCCGCCGCGCAAGTCGGGCGCCGAGGTGATGTCGGCGCTCAAGGAGTCCACCTGGGCGCTGGTGCTGCCGGTGATCGTGGTGGCCGGCCTGAAGTTCGGCGTGTTCACGCCGACCGAGGCCGCGGTCGTCGCCGCCGTCTACGCGCTGCTGGTGTCCACCCTGGTCTACCGCGAGCTGGGCCTGAAGGACCTGTACCGCGTGTTCCTGGCCGCGGCCAAGACCACCGCCGTCGTGATGTTCCTGGTGGCCGCCGCCATGGTGTCGGCCTGGCTGATCACGGTGGCCCAGCTGCCGGCCCAGATCGTGGCGCTGCTGCAGCCCTTCATGGACAACCCCAAGCTGCTGATGCTGGCCATCATGATCCTCACGATGATCGTGGGCACCGCGCTGGACATGACGCCCACCATCCTGATGCTGACCCCGGTGCTGATGCCCGTGGTCAAGGCCGCCGGCATCGACCCGGTCTACTTCGGCGTGGTGTTCATCATCAACAACTCCATCGGCCTGGTCACCCCGCCGGTGGGCACCATCCTGAACACCGTCGCCGGCGTCGGCAAGGTGTCGATGGACCAGGTGACCAAGGGCGTCGTGCCCTTCATGGTCGCCCAGTTCGCCATCCTGTTCCTGATGATCCTGTTCCCCGAGATCGTCACCGTCCCCGCCCGTTGGCTCGCCAACTGATTCCCGTTCCCCGAGATCCAGACATCCCATGAAGCGCTTCTTCATCAAGACCCTCGTCGCTGCAGCCACCCTCGCCGTCGCCGGCGGCGCCCTCGCGCAGGACATCAAGGACCGCACCATCAAGCTCGGGCAGCAGAACCCCAAGGGCCACCCCCTGGTGATGGGCGCCGAGAAGTTCGCCGAGATCGTGGCGGCCAGGTCGGGCGGCAAGATCAAGGTCAACCTGTTCCCCGGCGGCGTGCTGGGCGGCGACGCGCAGACCGTCTCCGCCGTTCAGGGCGGCACCGTCGAAATGACCGTGCTGAACTCGGGCATCCTGGCATCGCAGGTCAAGGACTTCGAGATCTACGACTTCCCCTTCCTGTTCGCCAGCCCGCGTGAGGCCGACGCCGTGGTCGACGGCGCCTTCGGCCAGAAGCTGCACGCCAAGCTCGCCGACAAGAACATCGTCGGCCTGGCCTACTGGGAGCTGGGCTTCCGCCAGCTGACCAACTCCAAGCGCCCGATCAACAAGGTCGAGGACATCGAGGGCCTGAAGCTGCGCGTGATCCCCAACGCCATCAACCTGGACTGGGTCAAGGCCCTGGGCGCCAACCCGACCCCGCTGGCCTTCCCCGAGCTGTACGCCGCCCTGGAGCAGAAGGCCGTCGACGGCCAGGAGAACCCGGTCTCGGTGATCCTGGCGAACAAGTTCGCCGAAGTGCAGAAGCACCTGGCCCTGACCAACCACCAGTACAACCCGCAGTCGGTCATCATCTCCAAGAAGTTCTGGGACACCCTCTCGGCCGCCGAGAAGAAGATCCTCCAGGACGCCGCCGTCGAAGCCGGCGCGTTCCAGCGCAAGACCTCGCGCGACCTCGCCGCCGCCCAGCTGGCCGACCTGAGGAAGGCCGGCATGCAGGTCACCGAACTGCCCGCCGCCGAAGTGGCCAAGCTGCGTGACAAGATGAAGCCGGTGATCGACAAGCACTCGGCCTCCGTGGGCGCCGCCGTGGTGCAGGAAGTCCAGGCCGAACTGGCCAAGCTGCGCAAGTGAGCATCGTGAGCGCTTCGACCGCCCACCCCGCCACCGCCGGCAAGATTCTCCTGGGCCTGATCGGCTCGGGGATCCAGCGCTCGCTCACCCCTTCGATGCAGGAGGAGGAGGCGCGTGCCCAGGGCCTGCGGGCCCACTACCAGCTGATCGACCTCGACGTCACCGGCAGCAGCGTGGAGCAGCTGCCCACGCTGATCGCCGCGGCACGGCTCATGGGCTACGCCGGCCTGAACATCACCTACCCGTGCAAGCAGGCGGTGATCCCGCTGCTGAACGACCTGTCCGACGAGGCGCGGGCCATGGGCGCGGTGAACACCGTCGTCTTCAAGGACGGCAAGGCCGTCGGCCACAACACCGACGGCTGGGGCTGGGCCTGGGGCTTCCAGCGCACCCTGCCCGATGCCGACCTGGGCTGCGTGGTCCTGCTCGGCGCCGGCGGCGCGGGCTCGGCCATCGCCCATTCGGTGCTGCGCCTGGGCGCGAAGAAGCTGCGCATCGTCGACGCCGACGCGCCCCGGGCCCAGGCCCTGGCGCAGTCGCTGAACGCGCTCTATGGCGAGCGCGCCGAGGGCCTGGCCGACGTGGCCGCGGCCACCGAGGGCGCCACCGGCCTGATCCACGCCACGCCCACCGGCATGGACAAGCTGCCCGGCCTGCCGCTGCCGGCCGACCTCCTCAAGCCCTCGATGTGGGTCTCGGAGATCGTCTACTTCCCGCTGGACACCGCGCTCCTGAAGGAAGCCCGCGCGCGCGGCTGCCGCACCTGCGACGGCGGTACCATGGCCGTCGGACAGGCGGTGGGAGCCTTCGAGCTGTTCACCGGCCTGAAGGCCGACCCGCAACGCATGCAGGCGCATTTCCGCAGCCTCATCGCGCAGCGAGACTGAGTCACTCACCGCATCTGACCGGAGACCCCGAGATGGACATGAACCGCGAGGCCCTGCCCGACCAGCCCAACCCCCTGGGCCTGGAGGGCATCGAATTCATCGAGTACGCCACCCTGCGCCCGCAGGCGCTGGGCCAGGTGCTCGAGACCATGGGCTTCCGCCCGGTGGCCCGCCACCGCTCGCGCGAGATCACGCTGTACCGCCAGGGCCGCATGAACCTCGTGGTCAATGCCCATCCCGACGACGCGCGCGCCAGCGCCACGGAGGGCGGCCACCCGGTGCTGTCCGCCGTGGCCTTCCGCGTGCACGACGCCCGCGCCGCCCATGCCCGCTGCCTCGAGCTCGGCGCCTGGGAGACGCCCTCGCACGCCGGCGCGATGGAGCTGAACATCCCCGGCATCCGCGGCCCGGGCGGCGCCTACTACATGTTCATCGACCGCTGGCGCGACTTCTCCGTCTACGACATCGACTTCGTGCCGATCCCCAGCGTCGACATGAATCCCCCCGCCATCGCCGACCTGACCTGGTTCGGCGTGGTGCAGTACATCGGCCTGGACCGCAGCGCCGACTGGATCTCGTTCTACGAGCGCCTGTTCGGCTTCATCAGCATCCCCGACGACCAGCGCTATGGCGTGATGCCCGCGGGCAAGCTGATGCAAAGCCCGTGCGGCCAGTTCATGTGGCAGCTGATCGAGCCTGACAGCATCGACGACGACGACGAGCGCGAGCTGCTGCAGCGGGTCGGCCTGGGCACGCCCGACGTGGCCGCCGCCGTCGCCGCGTTGCGCGCGCGCGGCGTGCAGTTCGTGGACTCCGCGCAGCTGCACCCGGACGACCGCGGCGCCCTGACCCGCACCCAGCTCGGGTCGGTGGCGTTCGAGCTGGTCCACCGCACTGCCTGAGGCCGCCATGCAGCGACGCATCAACGGCTTCGGCATGGACACCATCACGCTGGCGGGCCCGCTCGAGGCCAAGCTGGAGGCCATGCGCGAGGCGGGC
Organism: Ramlibacter sp. GCM10027632; assembly: GCF_042675325.1. Taxonomy (NCBI): domain Bacteria; kingdom Pseudomonadati; phylum Pseudomonadota; class Betaproteobacteria; order Burkholderiales; family Comamonadaceae; genus Ramlibacter; species Ramlibacter sp. GCM10027632. Next base: position 442,676 of record NZ_JBHTGW010000001.1, read on the forward strand.
TTCTCGCAGGTGATGCTGATGGCGCGCGACCTGGTGGGCCACCCCGGCGGCGTGGAGGCGGCGGTGCGCGCGGTGCGCGAGAGCGGCCTGCGCCCCACCGGCTTCCAGGTGCTGCGTGACTTCGAGGGCCTGTCGGGCCACCTGCACGGCTACAAGATCGACATCGCCAAGGCGATGCTGGAGATGTGCGCAGCCACCGGCTCGCGCGTGCTCCTGGCCTGCTCCTCGACCTCGCGCCATGCCTCGCAGGACCTGGACGACATCGCCCGCGACCTGCGCAAGCTGGCCACGCTGGCCATCCCCTTCGGCATCAAGGTGGCCTACGAGGGCCTCTCGTGGGGCCGCACGGTCAACGAGTTCACCACGGCCTGGGAGGCGGTGCTGCGCGCCGACTGCCCGAACCTCGGCCTGGGCATCGACTCCTTCCACATCTTCGCGGCCAAGACGCCGATGGCGGCCATCGACGACCTGGACCCGGAGCGCATCTTCCTGGTGCAGCTGTCGGACTTCATGTGGAACGAGACGCCGACCTTCGAGGAGCGCATGACCACCGCGCGTACCTTCCGGGTCTTCCCCGGCGAGGGCGTGCACAGCGACGACCTGGCCGACCTGGTACAGCGCCTGCACCGACTGGGCTACCGCGGCGACTACAGCTTCGAGGTCTTCAACGACGACTACCAGCAGCTGCCGCTGCCGGTGGTGGCCGAGCGCGCGCGCCGCAGCGCGCTGTGGCTGGCCGAGGACGTGCTGCGCCTGCCGCGGCCGCTGCCGGCGTGGACGCGGGGCGCCTGAGCGCCTGAGCGTGACGCGCCCGGGCGCCAGGCCCGGGCCCTCGAGGGCCGCCAAGGCCTGCCACCGCCGAGGCCCCTCAGGGCCGCTTCAGCACCGCCGGTGCGAGTCCGGTGGGGTAGCCGTCCGCACCCACCGGCTGCGGCAGCGCCACCCGCAGGAACCCGGCGTCGTCCACCCCGAGCAGCGACTTGCGCGCAGGCAGGTCGGCAGCGGACTCGATCACTTCATCGAGCACCACGCCGTCGATCTCGCGGGTGGGCCCCAGCAGCTGCACGTGCCAGGCCGCCTCCGGCAAGCCGGTGCCGGCGCCCTGGCAGCCGGCGACCTCGAAGCGGATGGCGCGGTAGGTGGCGCGCAGCACCGTGTCGCTCACGCGCTCGAAGGTGCGCAACTCGTCGAAGGACGGGCCGGCGGCGGTGTCGCGGCAGCCATGCCAGACGCCGGCGTACTTGCGGCTCACCTCGGGGGCGACGGCGGACCGGCCCGAGGGCTCGACGCCGCCGCCACCGCAGGCCGACAGGAAGGCCGCGGCGCACAGCGCGGCGAAGGACAGACGTGGGGTCATGGAAATCCTCCTTGATGGACTGGCGCCACCGCAGGGGGCGCGGCGGCGCGCGATTGTTCGGCGAGGGGGTCTTCCGATGGCTGTCGGCCGGCGGGGATGCGGGTCGGGCGGGACGGGCGGCGCGCCGGGGACCGGGGCGCGGCGCCAGCGGCCCGCGCGCGCCACGCGCCGGCCGGAGTGGCGGCGGCCGTCAGCCGCGCGGGTGGTGCCGGGCGTGCAGCTGCTTGAGCCGCTCGCGCGCCACGTGGGTGTAGAGGGTGGTGGTGGAGATGTCCGCGTGCCCCAGCAGCATCTGCACTGCGCGCAGGTCGACCCCGTGATTGAGCAGGTGGGTGGCGAAGGCATGCCGCAGGGTGTGCGGCGACAGCGGCGCGGTGATGCCGGCCGCCTGGGCGTGCTTCTTCACGAGGACCCAGAACATCGCCCGGGTCATGCCCGCGCCGCGCGCGGTGACGAACAGGTCGTCGGTGGCCTGGCCGGCGAGGATCTCGCCGCGCGCCTGGTCGAGGTACCGCACCAGCCAGTCATGCGCCACCTCGCCGAAGGGCACCAGCCGCACCTTCGCGCCCTTGCCCAGGACGCGCACCACCTGCTCGCCCAGGCTGACGTCCAGCACCTTCAGCGTGACCAGCTCGCTCACGCGCAGGCCGCTGGCGTACATCAGCTCCAGCATCGCGCGATCGCGCAGGCCCAGGGGCGTGTCGGTGTCGGGCGCGGCCAGCAGGGCCTCCACCTGGGCCTGGGTGAGGGTGCGCGGCACCCGCGCCAGGCGCTTGGCGTTCTCCAGCTGCAGGGTGGGGTCGGCGGCCACCAGGCGCTCGCGCAGGGCCCAGCGGAAGAACCGGCGCAGCACCGCGAGGCGGCGGTTGGCGGAGGTGGCCTTGGTGGTCGCGTGGCGGGCCGAGAAGTAGGCGTCGAGGTCGGCCTTGCCGCAGGCCAGCAGGGCCTGGCCGCGCCCGCGCAGCCAGCGGTCGTACAGGGTGAGGTCGCGCCGGTACGCCGCCAGCGTGTTCCGCGACAGGCCCTCCTCCAGCCAGAGGGCGTCGACGAACTGGTCGATGGCCGGGTCGGGCGTGGCGCCCGCGGGAGCGTCCACGCTCGGCGCCGCGCTCAATCCAGCTTCAGCTTCGCGGTGTCGACGACCTTCTTGTACACCTCGAATTCGGCCTTGATCTGCTGCGTGAATTCGGCGGGCGAGTTGGCGACGACCAGCGAGCCGGTGTCCTCGATGCGCTTGCGCACCGCCGGGTCCTGCAGGGCCTTCACGGTGCCGGCGTGGACCTTGTCGACCACGTCCTTGGGCAGGCCCTTGGGACCGAGGATGCCGTAGTACGCCATGCGGTTCACCGGCTCCAGGCCCAGCTCCTTGAAGGTGGGCACGTTGGGCATGGCCGCCACGCGCTGGGGCGCGGCCACCGCGATGGCGATGAGGCGGCCTTCCTTGATGAAGGGCAGCGCCGAGGGCAGGTTGTCGAAGATGATCGGCACCTGGCCGGCCACGGTGTCGTTCAGGGCCGGGCCCGCGCCGCGGTACGGGATGTGGGTGACGAAGGCGCCGGTCAGGCTCTTGTACAGCTCCATCTGCAGGTGGCCGATGCCGCCGGTGCCGGAGGAGGAGTACGAGTACTTGCCCGGGTTCTTCTTCAGCTCGGCGAGGAAGGCCTTGTGGTCCTTGCCCGGGAAGGTGGGGTGCACCGCGATCACGTTGGGCGTGGCCGCGATGTTGATGATGGGCGTGAAGTCGGTCAGCGGGTTGTACGGGATCTTCGGGTTGATCGCCGGGTTGGCCGCGGTGGTGGACACGGTGGCCACGCCGAGGGAGTAGCCGTCGGGCGCGGAGCGGGCCGTCTCGGTGGCGCCGATCACGCCGCCGCCGCCCGCCTTGTTCTCCACCACCACGCTCTGGCCCAGGGCCTTGCCCAGGGGGTCGGCGATGGTGCGCGCCACGATGTCGGTGGTGCCGCCAGGGGCGAAGGGCACCACCAGCTTGACGGGCTTGGTCGGGTAGGCCTGCGCGAGGGCGGAACCGGCGGACAGGGCCAGCGAGGCGGCGGACAGGGCCAGGACGTGACGGCGTTGCATGAACTCTCTCTCCTTCTTGCAGAACGGGATGTCGTTGAACGACGGATCAACGAGCATGTTAATCCTTCCGGAGCGGGGTGCTTGATATCCTCGCAGGGTGAATTTCTTCCAGCTGCTGTTTCCCGATTTCTCCCTGATCCTGTGCGGCTGGCTGGTGTGCCGCTACACCGCGCTCGATCGCACCGTCTGGCAACAGGCCGAGGCGCTGGTCTACTACTTTCTCTTTCCCGTCCTCCTGTTCCAGTCCATCGTGCGCAGCCCGCTGGACCTGGGCGCGGCCTCCAGCCTGATCGGCGCGGGCGTGACGCTGGGGCTGGCCGGGATCGCCCTGGCCTACGTGCTGCCGTGGGTGCCGGTGATCGGCCGCCACATCGACCGGCACGACCATGCGGGCGCCGCGCAGGTGGCCTTCCGCTTCAACTCCTTCATCGCCCTGGCGCTGGCCGAGCGCGTCGCCGGGCCGAAAGGGCTGCTGTCGATCGCGGTCCTGATCGGCATCTGCGTGCCCATGTTCAACATCGGCGCGGTGTGGCCGATGGCGCGGCGCTCGGGCGCGCACTTCGGCGGCGCCCTGCTGCGCAACCCGCTGATCGTCGGCACCGGCTCGGGTCTGGCGGCGAACCTGCTGGGGTTCACCCTCCCGGCCTGGATCGAGCCGGCGGTCACCCGCATCGGCGCCGCCTCGCTGGCCCTGGGCCTGATGGCCGCGGGCGCCGGCATGCAGTTCGGCTCGCTGGCCCGCGGCAAGGTGCTGGCCGCGAGCATCCTGGGCATCCGGCACTTCGTGCTGCCGGTGCTGGCGCTGCTGATCGCGCGCGCCTTCAGGCTGGATGCCAACCAGACCGCGGTGCTGCTGATGTTCTCGGCCCTGTCCACCGCCTCCAGCTGCTACGTGCTGGCCGCGAAGATGGGCTACAACGGGCCCTACGTGGCGGCCCTGGTCACGCTGTCCACGCTGCTGGCGGCGGCGAGCCTGCCGTTCGCGCTGGGCGTGCTGCCGATGCTAGGCCGCTGAGGCCGGCGGCGGCACCTGCGCCAGCGCCCACGCCACCTGCTCGCGCACCACCGCGTCGGGGTGGTCGGCATGCGCGGCCAGCGCGGCGCGCAGCGCCGGGTCGTCGGCCTGGCGCAGGGCGTTGCCCGCGGCCAGGGCCGCGTTGCGGATCCAGCGCGCGTGGCCGATGCGGCGGATCGGGCTGCCCTCGGTGCGGCGCAGGAACGCGGCCTCGCTCCACCCGAGCAGCGCCGCCAGGCCCTGGCCGGCCAGGCCCTCGCGCGCGTCGAAGTCCGGCAGCGCGCTGCGCACCGCGAACTTGTTCCAGGGGCAGGCGAGCTGGCAGTCGTCGCAGCCGTAGATGCGGTTGCCGATCGCCGCGCGCAGCTCGTGCGGCACCGGGCCCGCATGCTCGATGGTCAGGTAAGAGATGCAACGGCGCGCGTCCACCACGCCCTCGGCCACGATGGCCTGCGTCGGGCAGATGTCCATGCAGGCGCGGCAGCTGCCGCAGTGCGCGGAGGCGGCCGGCGACTCGGGCAGGGCGATGTCCAGGTAGATCTCGCCCAGGAAGAACATCGAGCCGGCCTCGCGGTGCAGCACCAGCGTGTGCTTGCCGCGCCAGCCCAGGCCGCTGCGCGTGGCCAGCTCGGCCTCCAGCACCGGCGCGGAGTCGGTGAACACGCGGTGGCCCAGCGGGCCGACCCGCTGCGCGATGCGCTCGGCCAGCTTCTGCAGGCGCGCGCGCAGCACCTTGTGGTAGTCCCGCCCGCGGGCGTAGAGGGAGACGATGCCCTCGCCCGGGCGGCGCAGGCGCTCGAACTCGATCGCCTGCCAGCCCTCGGGCGTGGCGCGCGGCAGGTAGTCCATGCGCGCGGTGAGCACGCTCACCGTGCCCGGCACCAGTTCGGCGGGACGGGCGCGGCGCAGGCCGTGGGCGGCCATGTAGCCCATCTCGCCGTGGAAGCCGCGCGACAACCACGCCAAAAGCCCGGGTTCCGCCGAGGAAAGATCGATACCGGCCACGCCGATTTGGGAAAATCCGAGCTCGCGGGCCCACTGCCCGATCTCCGATACGAGCGAAGGACCCTCCCACTGACTGCTGCCGAACGTCACGCGCCGATTGTAGGAAGCCCCCTCGCCCTGCGCTGGGCCAGCGAGGAGGACACGCTGGCCTTCGCCCGCCGGCTGGCCGCGCGCCCCGCCATCCGCCAGGCCTTCATCGAGCTGCGCGGCGACCTGGGCGCCGGCAAGACCACCTTCGTGCGCCACCTGCTGCGAGCGCTGGGCGTGCAGGGCCGCATCAAGAGCCCCACCTACGCGGTGGTCGAGCCGCACGAGGCGCCGGGCCTGTCGATCTGGCACTTCGACTTCTACCGCTTCGACGACCCGCGCGAGTGGGAGGACGCGGGCTTTCGCGACGTCTTCGCCAGCCCCGGCCTGAAGATCGCCGAGTGGCCGGACAAGGCCGGCGAGGTGCTGCCCCCGCCGGACCTGGTCATCGACATCACCGCGCAGCCCGACGACACCCGCACGGTCGCCGTGACCGCGGGCACCGCCACCGGGCAGGAGCTGCTCGCGCCATGACGGTGAGCCGCCGCGACCTGCTCCAGGCCGGCTCGCTGGTCCTGCTGCTCGGCGCCCACCAGATCGCGCGCGGCGCCGGCATCCTGGCCGTGCGGCTGTGGCCGGCGCCCGACTACACCCGCGTCACCATCGAGTCCGACGCGCCGCTGGCCACCCGCCTGACCCAGGTGCCCAGCCCGCCGCGGCTGGCGGTGGACATCGAGGGCATCGAGCTGAACCCGCAGCTGCGCGAGCTGGTGGCCAAGGTCAAGCCCGACGACCCCTACATCGCCGGCATCCGCGCGGGCCAGTTCGCGCCCGGCGTGGTGCGGCTGGTCATCGACCTGAAGCAGGCCGCCCTGCCCCAGGTGTTCAACCTGCCGCCGGTGGCGGCCTACGCCCACCGGCTGGTGCTGGACCTCTACCCCACCCGGCCGGTGGACCCGCTGGAGCAACTGATCGCCGAGCGCCTGCGCGAGGTGGCGCCCGCGATGGCGGCCGCCTCCGCCCCGGCGCCCGACCCGCTGGGCGAGCTGATCGCCAGCCGGGGCCAGCGCGCCGGGGCCAGCGCGCCGGCCGCGGCCGCCCCGGCCCGCGCCGCGGCCCCCGCGGTGGCGGCCAAGACCGACCGCCTGATCATCGTCGCCCTGGACCCGGGCCACGGCGGCGAGGACCCGGGCGCCATCGGACCCGCCGGCACCCGCGAGAAGGACGTGGTCCTCAGCGTGGCCCAGCGCCTGCATGACCGCATCAACGCCACGACCATCAACGGCAACCCGATGCGCGCCTTCCTCACCCGCGACGCCGACTTCTTCGTGCCGCTGCACGTGCGCGTGCAGAAGGCGCGGCGCGTGCAGGCCGACCTGTTCGTGAGCATCCACGCCGACGCCTTCATCACCCCCACCGCCCGCGGCGCCAGCGTGTTCGCCCTGAGCGAGAGCGGGGCCTCGAGCACCGCGGCGCGCTGGCTGGCGAACAAGGAGAACCAGGCCGACCTGATCGGCGGGGTCAACGTGAAGACGCAGGACGCCCACGTGGCCCGCGTGCTGCTGGACATGAGCACCACCGCGCAGATCAACGACAGCCTGCGCCTGGGCGGCGCCATGCTCGGCGAGATCGGCCAGGTCGGCCGGCTGCACAAGCCGCGCGTGGAGCAGGCGGGCTTCGCGGTGCTCAAGGCGCCGGACATCCCCAGCGTGCTGGTGGAGACGGCCTTCATCTCCAACCCGCAGGAGGAGCAGCGCCTGCGCAGCGAGGCCTACCAGGAGCAGCTGGCCGATGCGCTCATGAAGGGCATCCTTCGCTACTTCGCGGCGAACCCGCCGCTGGCGCGCACCCGCACCGTCTGAGGCCGCTCAGGCCGACGCGCCGTCGCGGTGCGCCCGGCGCGCCCGCCAGGCCCCGGCCAGCGCGATCAGGCCGGGGATGAAGATCATGGCCCAGATGATCTTGTCCAGGTTCGCCTTGACCCAGGGCAGCCCCCCGAGGAAGTAGCCCGCCGTGCACAGGCCCACCACCCAGACCACCGCCCCGGCCACGTTGTAGGCGGTGAACTTGGAGCGGCTCATCTCCGCCACCCCCGCCACGAAGGGCGCGAAGGTGCGGATGAAGGGCAGGAAGCGCGCGATCACGATGGTGATGCCGCCCCACTTCTCGTAGAACGCGTGGGCCTGCAGGAAGGCCTGCCGGTTGAAGAACCGGGACTGCTCCCACTGGAACACCTTGGGCCCGAGGTAGCGGCCGATCGCGTAGTTGCACTGGTCGCCCAGGATGGCGGCCACCAGCAGCACCGCCATGGCCAGGGACAGGTCCATGAAGCCCAGCCCGCACAGCGCGCCGGTCACGAACAGCAGCGAGTCGCCGGGCAGGAAGGGCATCACCACCAGCCCGGTCTCGACGAAGACGATGAGGAACAGGAGGGCGTAGACCCAGGCGCCGTAGTCCCTCACGAAGGCCTCCAGGTAGCGGTCCACGTGCAGGATGAAGTCGATCAGGAAGGCGGCGTATTCCATCGGCGGCGATTATCGCCGCCCACCTGGGGGCGGGCCCTCGGATCGCCCGGCGGGCCCTGCGACGGCACACCCTAGAATTCCCCGGTGAACGCCGTGCTCTCCCCCACCCAACGCCGCCCCATCCGTGAACTGCCCGACGAGCTGATCTCGCAGATCGCCGCCGGCGAGGTCGTCGAGCGCCCGGCCTCGGTGGTGCGCGAGCTCGTGGACAACGCGCTGGACGCCGGCGCCACCCAGGTCACCGTGCGCCTGGCGGGCGGCGGCGTGCGGCTGGTCAGCGTGGAGGACGACGGCTGCGGCATCCCGCGCGGCGAGCTGGCGGTGGCCCTCAAGCGCCACGCCACCAGCAAGATCGGCTCGCTGGCCGACCTCGAGGCGGTGGGCACCATGGGCTTTCGCGGCGAGGCGCTGGCCGCCATCGCCTCGGTCTCGGAGATGAGCCTGCTCTCGCGCACCGAGGGCGAGGCCACGGCCTTCCTGCTGGACGCCCGCAGCGGCGAGCTGCGTCCCGCGGCCCGCGCCACCGGCACCACGGTGGAAGTCAAGGAGCTGTTCTTCTCCACCCCGGCGCGCCGCAAGTTCCTCAAGACCGACGCCACCGAGCTGGCCCACTGCATCGAGGCCGTGCGCCGCCACGCGCTGGCGCGGCCCGAGGTGGGCTTCGCCATCTGGCACGAGGGCAAGCTGGTCGAGCAGTGGCGCGCCGCCGACTCGGCGGACCAGCGCATGGCCGATGTCCTGGGCCGCGACTTCCTCACCGAGAGCGTGGCCGTGGCCTGGCAGGCCGGCCCGCTGCGCGTCACCGGCCGTGCCGGCGTCCCCGACGCCGCGCGCTCGCGCGCCGACCACCAGTTCGCCTACGTCAACGGCCGCTACGTCCGCGACAAGGTGCTGGCCCACGCGGTGCGCAGCGCCTACGAGGACGTGCTGCACGGCCAGCGCCAGCCGGTCTACGTGCTCTCGCTGGCCATCGACCCGCAGCAGGTGGACGTGAACGTCCACCCCACCAAGATCGAGGTCCGCTTCCGTGACGGCCGCGCCGTGCACCAGGTCGTGCGCCATGCGGTCGACGCCGCCCTGGCGGCGCCGCGCGCGGCGCTGGCCGCGCAGATGGCGCAGACGGCGCAGGCCGCAGCGCAGGCTCCGCTGGATGACGCCGCCGGCGCGCCGTCCTCCGGCGCCCGCGCCCAGCCCGAGCCCCCGCGCTGGTCGCAGCCCTCCATGGCCTTCGAGCGCCGCCCCGACCCGGTGGGCCAGCCCGTCTCCGACCTGGGCCTGCTGTGGCAGCCCTCCGCGGCCCCGCGCGAGGCACCCTCCACGGCCTTCGCCGCCGAGGCGCCCGCCGCCTTCGCCCCCGCCGCGCCCCTGCCCGAGGGCGACTGGCCCCTGGGCCGGGCGATCGCGCAGCTGCATGGCGTCTACATCCTGGCGGAGAACCGCCAGGGGCTGGTCGTGGTCGACATGCACGCGGCGCACGAGCGCATCGTCTACGAGAAGCTCAAGTCCCAGCTCGGCGACGGCGAGGGCCGCGCCCTGGCCAGCCAGCCCCTGCTGATTCCCGCCACCTTCGCCGCCACCGCGCAGGAGGTGGCCACCGCGGAGGCCAGCGCCGACACGCTGCACACCCTCGGCCTGGAGGTCACGCCGATGTCCGCGAAGACCCTGGCCGTGCGCGCCGTGCCCACCAGCCTGGCCCAAGGCGACGCGGTGGAACTCGCGCGCAGCGTGCTGGCCGAACTGTCGCAGCACGACGCCACCACCGTGGTCCAGCGCGCCCGCAACGAGATCCTGGCCACCATGGCCTGCCACGGCGCGGTGCGCGCCAGCCGCCGCCTCACCCTGGAGGAGATGAACGCCCTGCTGCGCCAGATGGAGCAGACCGAACGCTCCGACCAGTGCAACCACGGCCGCCCCACCTGGCGCCAGCTCTCGATGCGCGAGCTGGATGCCCTGTTCCTGCGCGGTCGCTGAACTTCCGGCCGCGGCGGCGATCAGCTCCTGATCATGAAACGCTGGCTCCTGCTCGCCGCGCCCCTGCTGGCCGGCGTCCTGTCCTTCGGCTGCGCGACGCTCGACGAGCGCCAGCGCGAATGGATCTTCCAGCCGTCCGACCGCGCCTGGCCCGGCACCGCCCACCTGGCCGAGGGCCTGCAGGATGTCTGGATCGACCTGCCCGGCGCGGACCCGGCGGCCGGTGCGGCCGCCGCGCCGCCGCGCCTGCACGCCCTCTGGCTGGAGGCCGACGCGCCGCGCGAGGGCCGCCCGGTGCTGCTGTACCTGCATGGCGCCCGCTGGAACGTGGTGGGCTCCGCCGCCCGCATCCGCCGGCTGCAGTCCCTGGGCTTCGCGGTGCTGGCCATCGATTACCGCGGCTTCGGCCGCAGCACCGCCGCCCTGCCCTCCGAGGACACCGCCTACGAGGACGCCCGCGCCGCGTGGGACTGGCTGGCCCGCCAGCACCCGGGCCGCCCGCGCTACATCTTCGGCCACTCGCTGGGCGGGGCCATCGCCATCGACCTCGCCGCCCGGGTGGACGACGAGGCCGGCACCATCGTCGAGGGCACCTTCACCTCCATCCCCGACGTGGTGGCCAGCTTCCGCTGGGGCTGGCTGCCGGTGGGGCCGCTGATCACGCAGCGCTTCGAGTCGGCGGCCAAGGTCTCGCGCATCGGCTCGCCGCTGCTGGTGGTGCATGGCAGCGAGGACCGCCTGATCCCCGCCGACCTGGGCCGCCGCCTGTACGAGGCCGCCCCGGGCCGCAAGCGCTTCGTGCTGGTCGAGGGCGGCTCCCACCACAGCACCATGGCCGTGGGCCTGGCGCAGTACCGCGAGGCGCTGGGCGAGCTGTTCAGCCTGCGTTGACCCGGCGCAAGGGCGCCGCCGGGCCTTCTGCTACCCTCGACCGGATGCCCGCCCCCTCCCGCGCCGCCATCGGCGAGACCCACGCCATGACGCCGCACCTGGTGGTGATGCTGGTGTCCATGCTCCTGGGCTCCCAGGCCATCGCCACCGACCTGTACCTGCCCGCCCTGCCGAGCCTGACCGAGGCCTTCGGCGCCGGCGTGGCCCAGGCCCAGCTCACGCTCACCGGCATGCTGCTGGCCTTCGGCCTCTCGCAGCTCGCCTGGGGCCCGCTGTCCGACCGCTTCGGCCGCCGCCCGATCCTGCTGGCGGGCCTGTCCCTCTTCACCCTGGCCTCGGCCGGCTGCGCCCTGGCCGGCTCGATGCAGGCCCTGGTGGGCTGGCGCATCCTCCAGGGCGCGGCGCTGGGCGCCGGCGTGATGGTGGCGCGCGCCATGGTGCGCGACGTGTTCCAGCCGGTGGAGGGCGCGCACATGATGTCCAAGGCCATGACCGGCCTGGGCGCCATCGCCTGCCTCACCGGGCCGGTGGGCGGCCTGCTGGTGGACCTGGCGGGCTGGCGCGCGCTGCTGGGCCTGGTCTCGGCCTTCGGCGCCCTGATCCTGGCGGTGGTCGCCTGGCGCTTCGAGGAGACCCTGGGCCCCGCGAGCCGCGCGCCGCTGCACCCCGCGGCCATCGCGCGCAGCTGGGGCGCGATCCTGCGGCACCGGGGCTTCCAGGCCAACGCGGCCCTCTCGACCGCCACCTTCGCCGCCCTGCTGACGTTCCTCGCCGCCTCGCCCTTCGTGCTGATGAAGGTGCTGGGCCTGTCGCGGCTGCAGTTCGGCCTGTGCATGTTCAGCATGTCCAGCCTCTACATCGCCGGCACCTTCCTGTGCCGGCGGCTGCTCGCGCGCCTCGGGCTGCGGCGCACGGTGGCCATCGGCGGGGCCCTGGCGCTCACCGGCGGCACGGCCATCGGCGTGCTGGCGCTCGCGGGCGTGCAAGGCCTGTGGGCGATCCTCGGGCCGTTCTGGCTGATCGCCCTGTCGCACGGCATCAACCAGCCCTGCGGCCAGAGCGGCTCGGTCGCGCCCTTCCCGCAGTCCGCCGGCGCGGCCTCGGCCCTCAACGGCTTCCTCATGACCTGCGCCGCCTTCGTCACCGGCGGCTGGATCGGCGCGCACCTGGACGGCACGGTCTTCGCCCTCACGAACACCCTGTGGTTCTGGACCGCGGTGGTCGCCGCCGTCGCCTGGACGGGGATGCAGCGCCACGGCGAGGCGCGCCATGCCTGACACGCCCGCCCGCGGCCCGGTGCCCGCCGCCACGCCCGGCCCGCTGCCCGGCGCTGCACCCGGCGCGGCGCCGCCCTTCGTCGCCCTGGCCGGCCCCACCGCCTCGGGCAAGTCGGCGGCGGCCCTGGCGATCGCGCGCATCCGCCCCGTCGAGATCGTGAGCGTCGACTCGGCGCTGGTGTACCGGGGCATGGACATCGGCACCGCCAAGCCCGCGCCCGATGAACTGGCGCAGGCGCCGCACCACCTGGTCGACATCCGCGACCCGGCGCAGGCCTACAGCGCCGCCGAGTTCGCCGCCGACGCGGGCCGCCTCATCGGCGAGATCCACGCGCGTGGCGCGCTGCCGGTGCTGGCCGGCGGCACGATGCTGTACTTCAAGGCCCTGTTCGAGGGCCTGTCCGCCATGCCCGCGGCCGACCCGCAGGTGCGCGCCGCGCTCGACGCGCAGGCCGCGCGCGAGGGCTGGCCGGCGCTGCACGCGCGGCTGGCGCAGGTCGACCCGGCCACCGCCCGGCGCCTCGCGCCGAACGATGCGCAGCGCATCCAGCGGGCGCTGGAGGTGTTCGAGGTCTCGGGCCGGCCCCTGTCCGACTGGCATGCCGGCGAGGCGCCCCGGGGCGGCCTCGCGCCGGCGCTGTTCATCTCGCTGGAGCCGGCCGACCGCGCCTGGCTGCACCAGCGCATCGCCCTGCGCTTCGACCAGATGCTGGAGGCGGGCTTCCTCGACGAGGTGCGCGCCCTGCGCGCGCGCGGCGACCTGCAGCCGGACCTGCCCGCCCTGCGCTGCGTCGGCTACCGCCAGGCCTGGGAGTGGCTGGACGCGCAGGACGCGGGGCGGCCCGTGCCGCTGTCCGTGCTGCGCGAGCGCGGCATCGCCGCCACCCGCCAGCTGGCCAAGCGCCAGCTCACGTGGCTGCGCGGCATGCCGCAGCGGCGCGTGGTCGCCTGCGACGCGCCGGGCGCGCTGGACGAGGTCCTGCGCCTGGCCGGGGGGCTGCCGGCATGACGGCGCCGGTGCTGCAGGTCGAGGGGCTGGCGCGCCGCTACGGCGAGTCGGTGGTGTTCTCCGGGGTGTCACTGCGGGTGCAGCGCGGCGAGTTCGTCGCCATCGTCGGCGAGTCGGGCGTGGGCAAGTCCACCCTGCTCAATTGCCTGGCCGGCCTGGACCATGGCGAGGCCGGCACGGTCACCCTGTGCGGCCACGACCTCGGCCGCGCCGGCGAGGAGCGCGGCGCGCTGCTGCGGCGGCGGCATGTCGGCTTCGTCTTCCAGGCGTTCCACGTGCTGCCCCACCTCGATGTGGCGCAGAACATCGCCCTGCCCCTGATGCTGCTCGGCGAGCCGCCGGCCACCCACGCGCCGCGCGTGCAGGCCATGCTCGAGGCCGTGGGCCTGGCGGGCCTGGGCGGGCGGCTGCCGCAGCAGCTCAGTGGGGGCCAGCTGCAGCGCGTGGCCATCGCGCGGGCCCTGGTGCACCGGCCCGACCTGCTGCTGGCGGACGAGCCCACCGGCAACCTCGACCCGGCCACCGCCGGGCGGATCATGGACCTGCTGGTGGCCCAGACCCGCGAGCACGACGCGGCGCTGGTGCTGGTCACGCACTCCGAAGGCGCGGCCCAGCGGGCGGACCGCGTCCTGCACCTCACGCCCGCGGGCTTCGCCTGAGGGCCTGTCCGACAGCATCGCCCGGCGCGGCCTGACGCCGGGCGGCACGGCGCGGGCTAGGGTGGCGGGCCGTCATCGAGGGAGATGCGCATGCCCACCCGAAGCAGCACCGCCAAGGATGCCTGCGACCTGCTCGACGCCGACCACCGCGCGGTCAGGAAGCTGTTCAAGGAATACGAGGAACTGGCCGGCTCGCGCGCCCGCGGCGCGGCGCAGCGCCGGCTCGGGCTGGCCCGCCAGGTGTGCCGCGAGCTGGTGGTGCATGCGCAGGTCGAGGAGGAGATCTTCTACCCCCGGCTGCGAGCGGTGATCCGCGAGGGCGCACTGCTCGACGAGGCCGAGGTGGAGCACCAGACGATGCGCGACCTGATCGGGCAGCTGCAGGCCATGGACACCGCCGACGATGCCTTCGACGCCCGCGTGAAGGTGCTGGGCGAGTACGTGGAGCACCATGTGAAGGAGGAGCGCTCGGACCTCTTCACCCGGGCCCGCGCCGCCCGCAAGCTGGACCTCGTCGCCCTGCGCGAGGAGATCGCGCAGCGCAAGGAGGCCCTGCTCGCCGAGCGGGAGGAGGCCGAGGCCACGACGGCCTGAGCCCTCAGCCCGCGGCCCCGGCCGGCCCGGCCACAATCGGGGGCGATGCTCGCCCTGCTCCGCACCTACTCCTGGCAGGAACTGCGCCACCACCCCTGGCGCAGCGCCGCCGCCGCCGTGGCCGTGATGCTGGGCGTGGCCCTGGCCTTCGCGGTGCACCTGATCAACGCGTCGGCCCTGAGCGAGTTCTCCAGCGCGGTGCGCTCGGTGAACGGGCAGCCCGACCTCGAGCTGCGCGCGGCGCAGGGCGGCTTCGACGAAGCCCTCTACGCGCGGGTCGCGGCGCACCCGCAGGTCACGCTGGCCAGCCCGGTGCTGGAGCTGGCGACGCTGGCGGCCACGCCTGCCACGCCTGCCACGCCTGCCACGCCTGCCACGCCTGCCACGCCTGCCACGCCTGCCACGCCTGCCACGCCTGCCACGCCTGCAGCGCCTGCAGCGCCTGCCGCACCCGCAGCACCCGCCGCGGAGGCCCCGCCGGCATCGTCCCCCGCGCCGTCGCCCGGCCCGCGCCGGCCGCTGCGCGTGCTGGGCGTGGACGCCCTGGTGCTGCCCACCATCGCCCCGGCCCTGATGCCGGTGCCCGCGCCCGGCGCGGACCGCTTCGCGCTGTTCGCGCCC
Organism: Ramlibacter sp. GCM10027632; assembly: GCF_042675325.1. Lineage (NCBI taxonomy): Bacteria > Pseudomonadati > Pseudomonadota > Betaproteobacteria > Burkholderiales > Comamonadaceae > Ramlibacter > Ramlibacter sp. GCM10027632. The sequence continues at coordinate 457,709 of NZ_JBHTGW010000001.1, forward strand.
GCCACCGTCTTCCTCAATGCCGCGGCGCGCCAGATGCTGCCCGGCGAGCGCGTGCAGCTTCAGGTGGGCCTGCGCCTGGTGGACCTGCGCGTGGCCGGCACCGTGGCCGCGGGCGGCGCCCCCCTGGCGGTGATGGACCTCGGCGCCGCGCAGGACCTGTTCGGGCGCGCCGGCCAGCTCACGCGCATCGACCTGCGCCTGGCCCCCGGCACCGCCCGCGACGCCTTCCTGCGCGACCTCGCCCTGCCCGCCGGCGTGGCGGCGGCCGAGCCCGGCGACGCCGCCGAGCGCGTGGGCAACCTCTCGCGCGCCTACCGCGTCAACCTCACCGTGCTGGCCCTGGTGGCGCTGTTCACCGGGGCCTTCCTGGTGTTCTCGGTGCTGTCCCTGAGCGTGGCCCGGCGCACCCAGCAGCTCGCGCTGCTCGGGGTGCTGGGGCTCACCGCGCGCCAGCGCCTGCGGCTGGTGCTGGCCGAATCCATGGCCCTGGGCGTGACCGGCAGCCTCGCCGGCCTGGCCCTGGGCACCGCCCTGGCCTGGCTGGCCCTGCGCGTGCTGGGCGGCGACCTGGGCGGCGGCTACTTCGCCGGCGTCGCCCCGCAGCTGCAATGGAGCACGGCGGCGGCGGCGGTCTACGGCCTGCTCGGCGTGGCCGCGGCCGCCGTCGGCGGCTGGCTGCCCGCGCGGCAGGCCGAGCGCCTGCCCCTGGCGCAGTCGCTCAAGGGCCTGGGCCAGGCCGCCGCGGGGGGCCGGTGCCACCTCGCCAGCCTAGCGCTGCTGGCCCTGGGCGGCGCGCTCGCCCTGCTGCCCCCCGTCGCCGGCATGCCGCTGGCGGCCTACTTCTCGGTGGCGCTGCTGCTGGTGGGCGGCATCACCGCCCTGCCCGGGGCAGTGGGCCTGGCCTACGACGCGCTCGCGCCGCGCCTGGCGCACCGGCTGCTGCCGCTGCTGGCGGTGGAGCGGGCCCGGCGCGTGCGCGAGAGCGCCGCGGTGGCGGTGAGCGGCGTGGTCGCCGCCCTGAGCCTGGCGGTGGCCCTGACGGTGATGGTGGCGAGCTTCCGCGACTCGGTCTCGCGCTGGCTGGACCAGGTGCTGCCGGCCGACCTGTACCTGCGCACCGCCGACGGCGCCGCCGCCGGCGAAGGCGCCTTCCTCGACCCGGCCTTCGTGCGCGACGCCGCGCAGGCGCCCGGCGTGGCCCGCCTCTCGACCCAGCGCCTGCGCACCCTGCTGCTCGACCCGGCCCTGCCCGCGGTGGCCCTGCTGGTGCGCCCGCTCGGCGAGGGCGGCCGCACGCTGCCGCTGCTGGGGGAGGCCCGGCCGGTGCCGCCGGGGCGCATCGGCGTCTACGTCAGCGAGGCGGTCGCCGACCTGCACGGCGCGCGGCCGGGGCAGGACTTCCCGCGCCTGTCCCAGGCCTTCGACGGCCGCCCCGCCTTCTTCGTCGCCGGCCTCTGGCGCGACTACGCGCGCCAGGGCGGCGCCCTGGTGGTGGACCGCGACGACTACCAGCGCCTGACCGGCGACACCGGCGTGAACGACCTGCTGCTGTGGCTCGCGCCCGGCGCCCGACCGGCCGAGGTGCAGGCCGGCCTGCGCGCGCTGGCCGAACGCCGCGGCACGCCCGGCGCGCTGCTGGACTTCGTCACCTCGCAGGACATCCGCGCCACCTCGCTGCGCATCTTCGACCGCAGCTTCGCCGTGACCTACTGGCTGCAGGCGGTGGCCATCGGCATCGGCCTGTTCGGCGTGGCCGCGAGCTTCAGCGCGCAGGTGCTGGCGCGGCGCAAGGAGTTCGGCCTGCTGCAGCACCTGGGCCTCACGCGCCGGCAGGTGCTGGCGGTGGTGGCCGGCGAGGGCGCGGCCTGGACCGCGATCGGCGCGGCCGCCGGCCTGGCCCTCGGGCTGGCGGTGGCGGTGGTGCTGGTGCACGTGGTCAACCCGCAAAGCTTCCACTGGACCATGGACCTGTTCATACCCTGGGCCCGCCTGCTCGCGCTGTGCGTGGCGGTGGTCGCCGCCGGCACGCTCACCGCCTGGCTGGCCGGCCGCGCCGCCGCCGGGCGCGACGCGGTGCTGGCGGTGAAGGAGGACTGGTGATGCGCCGCCGCGCCCTGCTCGCCCTGCTGGCCGCCGCCGGCCTGCCCCTGCCCGTCCCGGCCCTGCCCGCGCGCGCGCTGGTGTTCCCGCGGGACCACGGCGCCCACCCCGGGCTGCGCACCGAGTGGTGGTACATCACCGGCCAGGCCGCCTCGCGCCAGCGGGTCTTCGGCTTCCAGGTGACCTTCTTCCGCACCCGCGTCGACGCCGCGCAGCCGCTGTCCTCCGCCTTCGCCGCGAAGCAGCTGGTGTTCGCCCATGCCGCGGTCACCGACCTGCAGGGCCGCCGCCTGCTGCACGACCAGCGCATCGCCCGCGCCGGCTTCGGCATCGCCCAGGCCGCCGAGGACGACACCCGCCTGAAGCTGCGGGACTGGTCGCTGGCGCGCGCCGCCGACGGCAGCTACGCCGCGCGGCTGCCCGCCGCCGGCTTCGCCATCGACCTGCGCTTCACGCCGACGCAGCCGCTGCTGCTGCAGGGGCGGGCCGGCCTCTCGCGCAAGGGGCCGGAAGAACGCCAGGCGAGCTACTACTACAGCCAGCCCCAGCTGCGCGCGGCCGGCTCGCTGCGGCTGGACGGCGAGGCCTACGCGGTGGAGGGCCGGGCCTGGCTGGACCACGAGTGGAGCGAGGAGATCCTGCACCCGCAGGCCGAGGGCTGGGACTGGATCGGCATGAACCTGGACGACGGCAGCGCCCTCACCGCCTTCCGCCTGCGCCGCGCCGACGGCAGCGCGCTGTGGGACGGCGGCTCCTTCCGCGCCCCGGGCCGCGAGGCCCGCGCCTTCGAGGCCGGCCGCACCCGCTTCACGCCGGTGCGGCACTGGACCAGCCCGCTCTCCGGCGCGCGCTACCCGGTGGAGTGGGCGCTGGAGACGCCGGCCGGCGCCTTCCGCGTACGCGCCCTGCTCGACGAGCAGGAGCTGGACAGCCGGGCCTCCACCGGCGCGATCTACTGGGAGGGGCTGTCGGAGCTGCTCGACGCGAACGGCCGCGCCATCGGCCGCGGCTACCTGGAGATGACGGGCTACGCCAGCCGGTTGCAACTGGGCGGTTGACGGCCCGGACGGTGCCCGTGGCGGGCGTTACGTAGCGGGCTTCGTTCGAAGGAGCCCCGATGAAACCCGCCGCCGGCCCAACCCGCCCCTCCCCTGCCGTCCATCGGCCTGCCTCCCGGCTGGACACGCCGCCGCACCCCGGCGCCGGCGAGCAGGACCCGCCGCAGCGGGACGCCAAGCACGCCGGCGGCTACGCCGCCCTGCGTCCGTGCGAGGCGGCGGGCGGCCTGCCGGTGCGCCAGCGCCAGGCGCGCCACGGGACCGACGGCGCCTCGTCGTCGACGACCACGACCTCGTCGCCCGCCATCCCCGCCCCCGTGCTCCAGGAGGTGGCCAGGGCCCTCGCCGAGCAGGAGGCCCGCAAGCAGTGCGGCCGGATCCTCATCACCTGCGATGCCGAGCTGCACCGGCTGTGCCCCACGCTCAAGCGGCCGCTGGACACGCGCCTCGTCGAAGGGCTGGCCACGCGGGTGGTCGATGCCCTGGCCCGGTCACCGGGGATCAACATCGGCGCGCTGGCCGGCACCCTGGTCAAGCTGCTGGACGGCCCGGCCCTCGGCGTGCCGGCGCTGCGGACGATGGCCAGCACCCTGATGGCCGCGCGCGAGCGCCTGCCGGCCGAGACCTTCCTGAGCGCGATGCTGGCGATGGTCCGCGAACTGGGCGGCCCGGGCCTGTCCGCGGCGCACCGGGACGCGCTGCTGGACACCCTCGTCGAGCACCTCGCCGGCAAGGGCCTGCCGGAGCAGCCGCTGGCCGACGCCTGCGTGGCCGCGCTGACCGACCCCGCGGCCTGGCCCGACGGGCCGCCCGTACCGCTGGCCGTGATCGCCGCCCGCGCCCTGGCGGCCGGCGCGGCCGGCCCGAGCACCGCGCGGGCGGCACTGCTGCAGGCCATGTCGCGCGCCCTCGCCCGCACCCAGGACCACGCCCAGCGCGGCGCCGCCTACCTCGCGCTGGTGCGGCAGGTGCCCGAAATCGACCCGGCGATGCACGTCCACGTCGGCGCCGAATTCCACCTCCACGAGATGGCCCAGGGCGCGGACGGCGCCGCGCGCATCGAGGCCTTCTTCCGCGGGCTCGCGCAGTGGGCCGTCACCACCGATGCCGGCGCCGCCTTCCACCTGATGACGGGCGCCTGCGACGGCCTGTGGCACGACACCGGGTTCTCCCCGGCCCTGTGGCGCGCCGCGCTGCGCGGCGTGCTGTCGGCCGGCGGACCGGGGCACGAGTGGCTGTTCAGCCGGGCCGTCTCGGGCCTGGTCGGCCAGGCGGTGCACCTGCGGCGCCTCGAGCCGGCGCACATCGGGGCGCTGATGGGCCTGCTCGAGCCGATGCCGCTGCAGCAGGCCGGCGACACGCGCGCCAGCACCGTGCTCACGGTCCTGTGCACCTGCCTGAGCCAGGCCAGCTGGCCGGCCGCGGTGACCGAGGCGCTGGTCGACGAGGTGCTCACCCGGGCGCCCCGGTGGCCCACCGCGCGCTGCATCGAGGCCGGCCGCCACCTCGGCGAGTGCCTGGACGAGCTGGACCGCGAGGCCCCGCTGTTCAGCCAAGTCGTCGACCGCATCGCCGACCTGGCGCCCCTGAGCCATGCCGCGCGCCTGCTGGGCGGCTTCGTCCTGGGCCTGTCCCTGGACCCGGGCGAGGAGGACGCCCTGGCCGCCTTCCAGCGGGCGCTGACCCGCCCGGCCCTGCGCGGGACCGGCCGGGCCATCGCCCTGGGGGCCTCGATCGCCGCCGCGCTGCGCGCCTGGCATGACGCCCGGCAGGGCCCCGGCAGCTGGTCGGCTCACCTGCGGGCCCTGCCTGGCGGCCTCGGCGGCGCCATCTCACCGCTGGGCCAGGGCCTGGCGCTGCTGGCGTCGCCGGTGCCGGCCGTGCGTGCGACGAAGCTGCCGCCGGCCGACCAGATGGAGCTGCTCGAGTTCGCCTGGGGCGATCTCGTCCAGCCGGGCAGCGACGCGCTGCACCGGCAGGTGGACCTGCTGGACACGGCGGATTTCGGGGGAGATGACGCGCTGCGCGTCGACATGCTGCTGGCGCTGTTCCAGCACGCCGGGCGCGCCATCGGCGCCAAGACCTTCCTGCTGGCGCGGGACATCGTCATCGGCGCGATCGCCCGCGCGCCCGCCGACCCGGCGCCGTCCCCGGCTCCCGCCGAGGGCAAGGGTCCGCCGGTCCCCCGCGCGGCGCAGGCCCTGAGCCCGCGCGAGTCCCTGTGGAGCCAGCTGGATGCCCTGTACCGCTACTACCTCACGGCCTCGGGACCGCCCTCGTACCTGCTGTCGCCGCAGGTGCCGGAGATGGCGCGGCGGCTGGCCTGGGCCGAGGACCTGCACCGCCGGGCCCCGCCCGACGTGGTGACGCCGGCCGAGCGGGAACTGCTGCGGCAGGTGGCCGCGGACTACGCCCCGCTGCTGGCAGGCGCCACTCCCGCGCCGCCGCCCCCGCCTTCCGGCGGCGATGGCAAGTCGGCCGCCTCCTCCTGACGCGCGGCGAGGCGTCCGGGCTCAGTCGAGCGTGGCGCCCGAGGTCTTCACCCGCTCGCCCTGGACCTTGTAGTCACGGGCCAGGAAGGCGGCGAATTCCGCCGGCGTCGAGCCCACCGCGACATAGGAGTAGGCGTCGATGTTGGCCTTGCGGAACTCCGGCGCGAGCAGGATGCGGCGCGCGTCGGCGGCGACCTTCTCCACCACCGCGGCGGGCGTGCCAGCGGGCGCGACCAGGCCGATGTTGAACACCGCGTCGATCTCCTTCACGCCCGCCTCCTTGAAGGTGGGCACGTCGGGCAGGGCCACGCTGCGCTGGGGCGAGGAGATCGCCAGGGCCTTGAGCTTGCCGGACTTCACGTGCTGCTCGATCACCGAGACGCCGAGCACCGCCGCATCCACCTGGCCGGAGATCACCTCGGGGATCAGGGGCGCCGCGCCCTTGTACGGCACGTGGACCATCTCCAGGCCCTCCTGCCTGGCGAACATCGCCAGCGGCAGGTGGACGATGCCGCCCGCGCCCGAGGAGCCGTAGCTCAGGGGCTTGTCCTTGGACTGGCGGGCCAGCTGCACGAAGTCCTTCAGCGTGTTGGCCTTGGAGGCCTGCGGCACGAAAAACACCATGGGCACGCTGATCAGGCGGGTGACCGGGGTGAAGTCCTTCTGCGCGTCGTACGGCAGCTTGCGGTACAGGTGCGGGTTCATGGTGAGCGCCGCCTCGGTGGCCGCGAACAGCGTGTAGCCGTCGGGCGCGCTCTTGGCCACGAACTCGGCGCCGATGATCTCGTTGGCGCCGGTCTTGTTCAACACCACCACCGGCTGGCCCCAGGCCTTCTGCAACTGCAGGCCCAGCGCGCGCGCCAGGTTGTCCACCGGGCCGCCGGGGGCGTAGGGCACGACGATGGTGACCGGCTTGGCAGGGAACGACTGGGCGAGGGCCGGCTGCATCGCGAGCGCGGCGACCAGGGGGAGTGCGAACTGGAGGAGTTTCTTCATGTTGTTCTTCAGGACTTGCTGGCGGGAGGGTGGAAATCAGTCGGGCTTGATGCCGCGCTGGGCAATCAGCTGGGTCCAGCGCGCGGACTCGCGGGCCAGGTGGGCGGCCAGTTCCTCGGGGGTCGAGCCCACCGGCTCGGCGCCGATGGTCTCGAAGCGGGCCGCCACGTCGGGCTGCTTCATCGCCTCGGTCAGCGCCGCATGCAGGCGGGTGATGACGGGGCGGGGCGTGCCGGCTGGCGCGAACACCGCGAACCAGGGCGAGACGTCATAGCCGGCCACGCCGGCCTCGGCCATCGTGGGCACGCCCGGCAGCGTGCGCGAGCGCCTGGCCGTGGTCACCGCCAGCGCGCGCAGCTTGCCCGACTGCAGGTGCGGCCCCGCCGAAGTGATGCTGTCGAACATGTAGTTCACCTGGCCGCCGAGCAGGTCGGCCACCGCCGGGCCGCTGCCCCTGTACGGGACATGCAGCATCTCGGTCTGCGTCATCGAGGTGAACATCTCGCCGGCCAGGTGGATCGAGGTGCCGTTGCCGGCCGAGGCGTAGGTCAGCGTACCCGGCGCCTTGCGCGCGGCGGCGACGACATCGGCCACGCTCCGGACGTTCGGCTGCGTGGCATTGGTCACCAGCACGTTGGGCACCACGGCCAGCAGGCTGACCGGGGCGAAGTCCTTCACCGGGTCGTAGCCCAGCCTGCCGTACAGCGCCTTGTTGGTCGCCATGCCGATCGAGGTGATCATGATCGTGTAGCCGTCGGCCGGGGCCTTGGCCACGAACTCGGCGCCGATGTTGCCGCCGGCGCCGGCACGGTTCTCGATCACGACCGGCTGCCCCAGCGTCTTGGCGGCTTTCTCGCCCAGGGTGCGGGCGATGGCGTCCATCGCGCCGCCGGGCGGGAACGGCACGACCCAGCGAATGGGCTTGGCGGGCCAGTCGGCGGCGGGGGCCTGGGCCGATGCGGGAACGGTGAAGGCCAGGCCGGCGGCCAGGGCTGCGCAGAGTCTGCGGATCATGTGGTCGTCTCCGGTCGGGGGGTCAGCGGTCGTCGTCGTGGATGGAGGAAGGATGGCGGCACAGCGGCGTCACCTCGATCTCCATGTACGGGAACAGCGGCAGGCTCGAGAGCATCTCGTGCAGCGTGGCGTTGTCGGGCGCGTCGAACACGCTGTAGTTGGCGTACTCGCCGACCACGCGCCACAGGTGGCGCCAGCGGCCCGCGCGCTGCAGCTGCTGCGAATACGCCTTCTCGAGCGCCTTGATCTCGTCGGCCTTCGCCGCAGGCATGTCATGGGGGATGCGCACATCCATCCGGACCAGGAACAGCATGGTTTCTTCTCTCCTCAGGGTGTCTCAGGTCGTGGCCAGCGCGCCGAGGTCCACATGGACCGGCGTGAGGCCCGCGCGGGCGCGGTCGAAGCGCTCGACCTGCGCCAGGTCCACCTCGACGCCGAAGCCGGGGCCGTCGGGCAGCTGCAGCTCGAAGTCGCGGATCGCCATGCGCTCGGTGACGATGTCGTCCACCAGCAGCTGCGGGCCGAACAGCTCGCAGCCATGGTGCTGCGGGCCGAGGGTGGAGAACACGTGGGCCGAAGCGGCACTGCCCACCGAGGTCTCGAGCATGGTGCCGCCGTACCAGCCGATGTCGGCGGCCTGGGCCACCGCCGCGACCTCGCGGGTGCGCAGCAGGCCGCCATGCTTGGCCACCTTCAGCGAGAACACGTGGCTGGCCTGGGCGCGGGCCAGGGCCATCGCGTCCTGCGGGGTGCACACGGTCTCGTCGGCCATGATGCAGGCGCGGTCGCCCAGCGCGGCGCTCAGCGTGCGCAGGGCCTCGACGTTCCACTTCGCCACCGGCTGCTCGATCAGGGTCACGCCGGCATCGACCAGCGCCGGCAGGTGGCGGCGCGCGGTGGCGCCGTCCCAGGCCTGGTTCACGTCCACGGTCAGGGTGGCCCGGCCCTCGAGGCCGCGGGCGATCTGGGTCACGTGGGCCACGTCCTGCTCGGGCGTGCGCGCGCCGATCTTCATCTTGAAGATGCGGTGGCGGCGCTGCTCCAGGCGCAGGTGGGCCTCCTCGAGGTCGCGCCCGATGTCACCGCTGGCCAGGGTCCAGGCCAGCGGCAGGCTCTGGTGGCACTTGCCCCCGAGCAGCTGCCAGGCCGGCAGGCCCAGGCTGCGGGCCACGGCGTCGACGAGCGCCATCTCCACCGCGCTCTTGGCGAAGGCGTTCCCCTTGCAGGCGAGGTCCATGCGGGCCAGCACCGCGCCGAAGCCGGCGCCGTCCTGCCCGAGCAGGGCCGGGGCGAGGTGGGACTGGATGGCGTGCAGGATGCTCTCGGGCGACTCCTCGTTCCACGAGGGACCGCCGATGGTGGCGGCCTCGCCGAAGCCGCAGGCGCCGCCGGCCAGCCACAGCTGCACGATGACCGGGCTCTGGCGGCTGATCGCGCCGAATGACAGCTTGTGCGGTCGGATGGTGGGGATGTCGAGGATGCGCGCCTCGATGCGCTCGATGGGGAAACGACCCGTCATGGCCCTGGCCTGCTCTCAGATTCGTGAAGACGGCACGAGGTTAGGCGGATCGTCCGTTCGACTCCAATGATTTATTTCCCATGAATCATTCGATGAAATCGAACTTGAGGGCGACCGTCCGCTCCCCGGACGTCCGCCAGCTTCCCGCGAGCAAAAAAAAGGGGCGCATCGCGCCCCGGGCCAGACACGGGGCCGCCGGCCCCTCAGACGGTGCCGCGCCCGTACTCCAGCCCGATCGAATCGCCGTCGGGCCGCAGGCCCTGGCTCAGGCGGATGCGCAGCGACAGGTCGGTCTTGGAGTCGGCATGCTCCAGCGCCTGCTCCATGGTGATGGCGCCCGCGCGGAACAGCTCGTAGAGCGACTGGTCGAAGGTGTGCATTCCCACCGGGCCGGACTTGGCGATGGCCGACTTGATCTGGTCGACCTCGCCCTTCTGGATCAACTCCGCGATGTAGGAAGACCAGAGCATCATCTCGCTGGCCAGCACCCGGCCGGGCGCCTTGCCCTCGATCAGGCGCTGCGCGATCACGCCGCGCAGGTTCATCGACAGGTCCATCAGCACCTGGTGCCGCGAGCCCTCGGGGAAGAAATGGATGATGCGCTCGATCGCCTGGTTGGCGTTGTTCGCGTGCAACGTGGACAGGCACAGGTGGCCGGTCTCGGCATAGTGCAGCGCGTGGCGCATGGTCTCCTCGTCGCGGATCTCGCCGATCATGATCACGTCGGGCGCTTGGCGCAGCACGTGGCGCAGGGCCTCGTGGAAGGACCGGGTGTCCAGGCCGACCTCGCGCTGGTCGACGATGCAGCGCTTGTGGCGGTGCACGAATTCGATCGGGTCCTCCACCGTGAGGATGTGGCCCGGCAGCGTCTGGTTGCGGTATTCCAGCATCGCCGCCAGCGTGGTCGACTTGCCGGAGCCGGCCGCCCCCACCACCAGCACCAGGCCGCGCCGCAGCAGCGCGAGCTGCTCGACGGCCTTGGGCAGGCGCAGTTCCTCGAAACCGGGGATGTGGCTCTTGACGTGGCGCACCACGAGGCTGACCTCGCCGCGCTGCACGTAGACGTTGACCCGGAAGCGCCCCAGGCCCATGACCGGCACGCCGAGGTCGCACTCCAGCTCGCGCTCGAACTCACGCCGCTGGGCGTCGCTCATCACGGAGTAGGCGAAGCGCTTGACCGCGCCGGGCTGCAGGGGCGAGCCGCCCAGGGATGCGATGCGCCCGTCGATCTTGATGGTGGGCGGCGCGCCCACGCTGAGGAAAAGGTCCGAGGCCCCGGCCTGCACCATGTAGTGCAGGTACGGGCCAAGGTCATCGGAGACACCAGGTGCTGCCGCCAGTTCGGCGACGCCATTTTGTTGATTCATGGGTTTCCTGCCTGAGCCGGTCGAACCCATTGTAAGCATCAAGGATGACGTGCCGGGCGAGTGGCGGACGGCACTGACGGGTTATCGCGGGCTCAGGAGCCGATCACCTGGAAGCTGCCGGGACGGGTGTCCAGCAGGTGGCGGACCTGGCCGGCCACCGAGCCGAACAGCCGGCCCACCGGGCCGGGGTTGGCATCCTGGCCCATGAGGATGGTGTCGCAGTGGAGCTCGCGGGCCAGGGCCGCGATGGCCTCGGCGCGCCGCCCCACCCGCACGTGCGGGGTGTAGGCCACGCCGGCGGCCTCCAGCAGCGCCCGCGCGCCGGCCATCTCGTTCTGCCCGGTCTCCTCCTGCAGGCCATGCAGTTCGGACTCGGCGAAGAACAGGGCCACATGGCCGGACACCGGCGGCTGCACGCTCGCCAGGTGCACATGGACAGGCTGCAGGCGGCTGCGGGCGATGGCCTCGGCCACGGCGGTCTGGGTGCGCTCGGCGCTCAGGGCATCGATCGGGACGAGCAGGTGCTGCATGGCGGAACCTCCGTTGCGGGTTGGCGGATCTGGCTTATTCGGCGGCGGCCGGTTCGGCGGCGGCGCCGACGGCACGGCTCTCCAGCCACTTGCCCACGGCCACCACCAGCGCCGCGCCCAGGGCGGGAGCGATGGCGTGCAGGGTGTGCTGGCTGGCGGCCCAGCCGGCGATGGCGGGATCGCCCAGGGCCATCTCGCCGGCGACCCAGCCCAGCAGGCCGGCGCCGATGGTGATGATCACCGGGAAGCGGCCCATCAGCTTCAGGATCAGGGTCGAGCCGTAGATGATCAGCGGGATGCTGATGGCGAGGCCGACGACCAGCAGGACCACGTTGCCCTTGGCGGCGGCGGCCACGCCGATCACGTTGTCCAGGCTCATCACCAGGTCGGCGATGATGATGGTCTTGATCGCGGCGGCCAGGCCGGAGTGGCTCTCCATCTCCTCTTCATCGTCCTCGCCCTTGAGCAGGCCGATGCCGATCCAGACCAGGGCGACGGCGCCCACCAGCTTCAGGTAGGGCATCTCCAGCAGGTAGACCGCGAAGAAGGTCAGCACGATGCGCAGCACGATGGCGCCGACCGAGCCGGCGATGATGGCGCGTTTTTGCTGCACGGGCGGCAGCGAGCGGCAGGCCAGCGCGATGACGACGGCGTTGTCGCCGGACAGCACGATGTTGATCAGGATGATCTGGGTCAGGGCGATCCAGAACTCGGGGCTGGAAAACATTTCCATCGGAATCCTCGGGGGTTGGGTCGCCCGCGGGGTGCGGGCGGGGTGCCGACGAGGATAGGAAGGCCAACTTTCGGGACACTTCCCGAGGCCTGTCAGGAAGATGTCCCGAAACTTTCCCGCAACTTACAGGGGCGCGGTGGCGGGTGGCCCGGGCAGCAGGGGGAACCAGACGCTGAAGGTGTTGCCCACGCCGTCCACGTCCTCCTCCAGCGTGATGCGCGCGCCGTGCAGGGTGGCGATCTCGCTGACGATGGCCAGGCCCAGGCCGCTGCCGTCGGCCGGGGCGCCGAGCAGGCGGTGGAAGCGCTCGAAGATGCGGGTGCGCTCGCCGGGCGGGATGCGCGGGCCGTCGTCGCTGACGGACAGGCGCGCCATGTCCTCGCCGGGCAGGGCCACGCGCACGGTGACGCGCCCGCCCTCGTGGCTGTAGCGGACGGCGTTGTCCACGAGGTTGTTCAGGAGCTCGCGCAGGCGCTCGGCGTCCGCATGGATCATGGCGGGCTGGGGCGGGCCCTCGAAGCCCAGGTCGATCTCGCGGCGCAGGGCCTGCGGCACCCACTCCATGCCCACGTCCAGCGCCAGGGCGGCCAGGTCCAGCGGCACCATGCGCAGGCTCTCGGCCGCGCCGGGCTCGTTGCGCGCCAGCGCCAGCAGCTGGCCCACCAGCCGCGACATGCGCTCCACGCCCACGTAGAGCTGCGCCAGGCCGTGGTGCAGGCGCTGCGGGTCGCTCTCGCGCAGCGCCAGCTCGATCTGCGCCTTCAGCCCGCTCACCGGGGTCTTGAGCTGGTGCGCGGCGTCGGCGATGAAGCGGCTCTGGGAGTCCAGCGTGCCGCCCAGGCGCTGCATCAGGGCGTTCACCTCCAGCACCAGCGGGCGCACCTCGGCGGGCACGCCATCCACCGGCAGGGGCTGCAGGTCGCGGTGGTCGCGCCGCGCCAGCATGTCCCGCAGTCGCATCAGGGGCTCGAGCCCGTGGTGCACGCCGAACCAGATCACGACCGTGGCCAGGATGATCAGCACCACCTGCGGCACCAGGGCATGGGCGAGGATCTCGCGCGCCAGCGCATTGCGCTGGTGCAGGGTCTCGGCCACCTGCACCAGCACGCGGGTGGAGGCGCCCTCCCCCGCCGGCAGCCAGGCCGCGATCACACGCACCGGCGTGCCATGCAGCTGGTCGCGGTAGTAGACCGGCTGGGCGCCGGGCAGGCGCGCCGGCGCGGCCAGGGCGGCCTCGCCGCCGAGGTAGGTGCCGCCCTCGGCGCTGACCTTGAAGGCCAGGCGGTCCTCGGGGTCCACCATCAGGATCTGTTCGGCGGCCGGCGAGAGCACCAGGCGCGGCTGGCCCGCGGCCTGCTGGACGTGCAGCGCGAGCTCGCGGGCGACATCGTGCAGCGAGCGGTCGTGCGCGAGGTCGGCGGCGCGCTGCGAGGCCCACCAGCCCACGCCCGTGTCCACCACCAGCACCAGCAGCAGCGGCCCGAGCAGCCACCGCAGCAGCGCCCGGCGCAGGCTGCCGTCAGCGGGGATGGCCGCCATCCGGGCGTTCCACCAGGTAGCCCATGCCCCGCACGGTGCGGATCTCGCAGCCCAGGGGCTCCACCTTCTTGCGGATGCGGTGCACGTAGACCTCGATGGCGTTGGCGCCGACCTCGTCGCCCCAGCCATAGAGGTGGTTGACCATGTGCTCCTTGCTCACCACGCGGCCCTCGCGCATCAGGAGCAGCTCCAGCACCGCGAACTCGCGGGCCGACAGGTCCACCGGCTGGTCCTCGTGCCAGACGCGCCGCGCCGCGGTGTCCAGGCGCAGCTTGCCGTGCACCAGGCAGGGGTCGGCGCCGGAGCCGCGCCGCAGCAGGGCGCGCACGCGGGCCTCGAGCTCGGGCAGGTCGAAGGGCTTGGTGAGGTAGTCGTCGGCGCCGGCGTCGAGCCCGCGCACCCGGTCGGACAGGGCGTCGCGCGCGGTGAGCAGCAGCACCGGCACGCGCGAGCGCCGGCCCCGCACCCGCTCGACCACCTCCAGGCCGGACAGGCCCGGCAGGCCGATGTCCAGGATGGCGAGGTCGTACACGTGCTGCGCGAGGGCGGCGTCGGCCTCGTCGCCGGTGCCCACCACGTCGACCGCGTAGGCGGATTGCACCAGGGCGCGGGCGATCGCGTCGGCCAGCAGCTTGTCGTCTTCAACCAGGAGGATTCGCACCGGCTGATCGTAAGGCATGCGCCCGGGCCTCCCGCGGACCGGGCTCAATGGGCGCCGGCGGCGGCCTCGCCGCCCCGCCCGGCCGCGCCGGGCCGGCGCGTGAGCCACACCAGCGGGATCATCGCCAGGAACAGCAGGGCCGACAGCCAGAAGATGTCGTCCGCCGCCAGGGTGAAGGCCTGCTGGTCGACCAGCCGGTTCACCTGCGCCAGCGCCTGCTGCGTCGACATCCCGGCCGCCTGCAGTCCCGCCAGGGCCTGCTGCATCGCCGGGCTGGCGGGGTGCACCGACTCGGCCAGCTGCGCGTGGTGCAGCGCGGCGCGGCTCTCCCACAGCGTGGTCGAGACCGAGGTGCCCACCGCGCCGAAGGTGATGCGCACGAAGTTGCTCAGGCCCGAGGCCGCGGCCAGGCGCTCGGGCGACAGGCCGGACATGGTGATCGTGATCAGCGGGATGAAGAAGAACGCCATCGACACGCCCTGCACCAGGGTGGGCGCCAGGAGGGTGGCCATGTCGGTGCCGGTGGTGAACCGCGACCGCATCCACAGCACCAGGGCGAAGACCACGAAGGCGAAGGTGGCGTACTTGCGCGCATCCACCCGGCCGATCGTGCGGCCCACCACCGGCGACAGCACCAGGGCCAGCAGGCCCACCGGGGCCATCACGGTGCCGGCGTCGGTGGCGGTGTAGCCCATGAACTGCTGCAGCCACAGCGGCACCAGGACCACGTTGCCGAAGAACAGGCCGTAGGACACCGACAGGGCCAGCGTGCCGGCCCAGAAGTTGCGCCGCGCGAACAGCCGCAGGTCCACCACCGGGTGGTCGTCCGTGAGCTCCCAGGCGATGAAGAAGGCGAAGCCGACCGCCGCCACCACCGCCAGCCCCGTGATCAGGGGGGACTGGAACCAGTCGTGCTCCTTGCCCAGGTCCAGCGTCATCTGCAGCGCGCCGACCCAGACCACCAGCAGGGCCAGGCCGACCGTGTCGATCGGCAGCCGGCGCACCGCCGTCTCGCGGCGGCGATACAGCATCCACGCGGCGAAGGCCGCCGCCACCCCCACCGGCACGTTGATGTAGAAGATCCAGGGCCAGGAGAAGTTGTCGGTGATCCAGCCCCCGAGCAGCGGGCCCATCACCGGCGCGACCAGCGTCGTCATGGACCACATCGCCATCGCCAGGCCGGCCAGCGCGCGCGGGTAGCTCGCCATCAGCAGCGACTGCGACAGCGGGATCATCGGCCCCGCCACCAGCCCCTGCAGCGCGCGCGCCGCGATCAGCATCGGCATGCTGGGCGCCAGCCCGCACAGCCAGGAGGCGAGCACGAACAGCAGCACGCTGGCGACGAACAGCCGCACCTGGCCGAAACGCTGCGACAGCCAGCCCGTGAGCGGCACCGCGATCGCATTGGCCACCGCGAAGCTGGTGATGACCCAGGTGCCCTGGTTGGGGCTCACGCCGAGGTCGCCGGCGATGGCGGGCAGCGAGACGTTGGCGATCGAGGAGTCCAGCACGTTCATGAACGTGGCGGCGGACAGCGCGATCGTGCCCCAGGCGCGCGCGCTGCCCTCCAGCGGCGCATGGCCGGCCGGCGCTGCGGGCGCGGGCGCGGACGCGGACGCGGACGCGGGCGTGGACGTGGCGACCGGCGCGCCGGCGTCAGCCGAAGGCCCGCCCATGGTCAGCGCACCTGGGGCGCGGCCAGCGCGGCGCCCAGGTTGGCGGCGATGACCTTGCGCACCAGCGCGTCGGCTGCGGCATCGGCCACGCCCAGCGCCTGGGTGGCGGCGGAGGCCGCGGCGGATGCGGCGTCGTCGAGCGTGCGGCCGTCCTGCCGGCTCACGTCCACCTCGGCGTGCATCGACAGGCCCACGCGCAGCGGGTGCGCGGCCAGCTCCTTCGGGTCCAGCGCCACCCGCACCGGCACGCGCTGCACCACCTTGATCCAGTTGCCGGTGGCGTTCTGCGCCGGCAGCAGGGCGAAGGCCGCGCCGGTGCCTGCGCCCAGGCCGGCGACCGTGCCCTGGTAGGTGACCTGCTTGCCGTAGACGTCGGCCACCAGGCGCACCGGCTGGCCGATGCGCATGCGCCGCAGCTGCACCTCCTTGAAGTTGGCGTCGACCCAGACCTGCTGCAGCGGGATCACCGCCATCAGCGGCGCGCCGGCGGCGACGCGCTGGCCCAGCTGCACGGTGCGGCGGGCGACGTAGCCGTCGACCGGCGCGGGCAGCGCCAGGCGCTGCGTGGCCAGCCAGGCCTCGCGCACGCGGGCGGCCGCCACCTGCACGCTGGGGTGGTGCTCGACGTCGGTGCCCTCGGTGAGGGCCTGGCTGGCCGCCAGCTGCTCGCGCGCCGCGGCCAGGGCGGCCTCGGCCGCGGCCTGCGCGCTGCGCGCGGCGCTGGCCAGGGACTGGGCATGCTGCAGTTCCTCCCTGGAGACCGCGCCGTTGCCGACCAGGGACTGGCGCCGCGCGAGGTCGTCGCCGGCGCGGGCCACGTCGGCCTTCGCCCGCTCGAGGTCGGCCTGGCGCAGGGCCACCTGGGCGGCCAGCGCGCCGTTGCCGGCATACAGCTGGCGGGCCTGGCGCACGGCCTGGGCCAGGGCGGCCTCGGCCTGTTGCAAGGCCACCTGCGCGTCGGCCGGGTCGAGCCGGACCAGGGGCTGGCCCGCCTTCACGAAGTCGGTGTCGTCGGCCAGGATGGCGGTGACCGTGCCGCCGATCTGCGGCGTGATCTGCACCAGGTTGCCCTGGACATAGGCGTTGTCGGTGTCCTCGTAGCGGCTGGCGACGAAATGGTCGTAGGCCGCGTAGGCGCCGCCGCCGGCCAGCACCACGCCGGCCAGGACCGTCAGCGCCTTCTTGCGGCGGGGGTTCCAGGGGCTGGGGAGGGTCGTGTCTGGGGTCATGTCGGGACTCGCTGGGCTCGAGGAATTCAAGGGGCGCGCTTCGTGGCCGGGGCCGGGGCCGCGGCGAGGGCATCGGGCCGGTCCGTCCAGCCGCCGCCCAGGGCGCGGGCCAGGCCGGCCTGGGCTTCGAGCGCGCGGGCGGCGAGGTCCACCGCGGCGCGGCGCTGGGCCAGCACCGCGTTCTCGGCGGCCAGCACCTGCAGGTAGTTGCCCAGGCCGGCGCGATAGCGCTGCACCGCGAGGTCGTAGGCCGCCTCGGCGCCCTGCTGCGCCTCGCGCTGCTGCGCCTGCTGGCGCGCCACGCCCTGGCTGGAGGCCGCGGCATCGGCGGCCTCGCGGACCGCGTCGATCACGGTGGCGTCGTAGGCGGCGATGGCGGCGTCGAGGTCGGCCGCCTTGCCGCGCAGGTTGGCGCGCAGGCGGCCGGCGTCGAACAGCGGCAGGCGGATCGCCGGGGTCAGGCCCCACTGCGTGCTGCCGCCGTCGGCCAGGCGGCCCAGGCCGATGCTGGACAGGCCGGCGAAGGCCGCCAGGTTGACGTTGGGATAGAACTGCGCGCGGGCGCTGTCGACCTCGGCGCCGGCCGCCTCGACTCGGGCGCGGGCCGCGGCCACGTCGGCGCGGCGCCCGAGCAGGTCGGCCGGGATCACGGCGGGCACCGCCAGCGGCCGCAGGGCCGCCAGCTGCGCGTCGGCCGGCAGGTTCAGGCCGCCGGGACGGCCGGCCAGCGCCGCGAGGGCATTGCGCGCGAGCTGGGCCTGCTCGCGCAGGGCCTCGACCTGGGCCCGCGCATCGGGCACCGCGCCCTCGGCCTGGCGCAGCTCGAGCTGGCTGTCAAGGCCGGCGGCGACACGGTCCTTCACCAGGGCCAGCACCTCGCCGCGCTGGGCCAGGGTGCGCTCGGCGACCCCGAGCTGCGCCTGCACGCGGGCCAGCTGCACCCAGGCCCGCACCAGGTTGCCGGCGAGCAGCACGCCCGCAGCGTCGGCCTCGGCCTGCGCCGCGCGGGCCTGGCCCAGGGCGGCGTCGAGCGCGGCGCGGTAACGGCCGAAGAAATCCAGCTCCCAGGAGGCCGACAGCTGCAGCAGGCCGGACTCGCGGACGCTGCCGGCCAGCGGCGCCGGCACCATGCCGTTGCGCGTGAAGCGCTGGCGCGTGGCCTCGGCCGCCGCATTCACCTGCGGCAGCAGCGCCGCGTCGGCCACGCCGGTGACGGCCTGGGCGCGCGCCAGGCGGGACCGGGCGACGCGCAGCGAGGGGTGGCCGGCCAGGGCCTGGTCCACCAGGGCATCGAGCTGCGGGTCGCCGAAGGCGCGCCACCACTGCGCCTCGATGGCGGGGACGCTGGCGGCGGCCCCGGCGGCCAGGCCCAGCGAGGCGGCGTCGCGCATCGGCGCCGGCACCGCAACATCGGGCGGGCTGGCGCAGCCGGCCAGGGCCAGCGCGGTCGCCAGCGCCATGGCCACGGCGGCGGTGCGGGGAAGGCGGGTCATGCGTCGGGTCCCTCCTGGGCGGCGGCATCGGCCCGGCCCTCGGGCGTGTTGGCCAGCACCCGGCGCAGCAGGCCCTTGAGGGTGTCGAGCTCGTCGCGGCTGAAGCCGCGCAGCTGGGCGTTCTGCACGTCGCACAGCAGGGCCGGGATCTTGCCGGCGACGGCCTCGCCCCGGGGCGTGAGCTCGAGGTTCACGACCCGGCGGTCCTGCGAGGAACGGACACGGCGCAGGAAGCCCTTGTCCTCCAGCCGGTCCAGCGTGCGGGTGATGGTGGCGGCGTCGACATGCGTCTCGCGCGCCAGCTCGGCGGCGGTGGTCGCCAGGCCCTTGTGGATCTTCAGCAGCGGAATCCACTGGGCATGCGTCAGGCCGTCGGGCTCGAGCTGCTCCCCGACCTCCCGGGCGAAGGCGATGGTGATGCGGCGCATCAGCCAGATGGCGCTGTCCTCGGGCTGGTAGGTGCCCGGGCGGTAGAAGGTGGGAGTGCGCGATGCCATGGAAATTACTTGCAGCTGCAATGATTGTAGGCGCAACCGAATTTCCGTGCTCGCTACACTGCCGCATGGCCCGCTCCCACCCCGCCTCCGACGCCCCCCGGGGCGCGCCGCGCGCCCTGCGCGGCCTGCTGCCGTTCCTGCGCCCGTACCGCGGCCGCATCGCCCTGGCGGTCCTGTTCCTCGGGCTGGCGGCCACGGCCACGCTGCTGTTCCCGCTGGCCCTGCGCAGCCTGATCGACGGCGGCCTGCTCGCCGCCGACCGGGGCGACCAGGCGATGGCGCTGCGCGGGCATTTCCTGGGGCTGTTCGCGGTGGCGGTGGCCCTGGGCCTGTCCTCGGCGGCGCGGTTCTACACGGTGAGCTGGCTGGGCGAGCGGGTGACCGCCGACCTGCGCAACGCGGTCTACGCCCATGTGGTGCGCCAGAGCCCGGCGTTCTTCGAGACCACGCAGACCGGCGAGGTGCTCTCGCGCCTGACCGCCGACACCACCCTGGTGCAGACGGTGGTCGGCAGCTCCTTCTCGCTGGGCCTGCGCAATGCGGTGATGGGCGCGGGCGCGCTGGCGATGCTGGTGTGGACCAACCCCTACGTGATGACCCAGGTGCTGCTGGTGCTGGTGGTCGTGGTGCTGCCGTCGATGGCCTTCGGCCGGCGGGTGCGCCGGCTCTCGCGCGCCAGCCAGGACCGGGTGGCCGACGCCAGCGCCATCGCGGCCGAGGTGCTCAATGCGATCCCGGTGGTCCAGAGCCATGCCGCCGAGGCGCGCGAGGCGCGGCGCTTCGGCGACTCCACCGAGCATGCCTTCGCCACCGGCATCCGGCGCACCCGGGCGCGCGCCTTCCTGGTGGCCTTCGTGATCATCGCCACCGCCGCCCTGCTGCTGTGGGGCGTGTACCAGGGCACGCAGGCGGTGCTGGCCGGGCGCATCAGCGCCGGCCACCTGGGGCAGACGGTGGTGTACGTGATCATCCTCGCCGGGGCGGTGGCGGTGCTCGGCGAGGTCTACGGCGACCTGCTGCGCGCCGCCGGCGCGATGGAGCGGTTGATGGAACTGCTGCACGCGCACTCGCCGGTGGCCTCGCCGGCGCACCCGGTGGCGGCGCCCTCCCCCGCCGGCGGCAGCGCGGTGGTGATCGAGGACCTCAGCTTCCACTACCCCTCGCGGCCGCAGTCGGCGGCGCTGTCGCAGGTCTCGCTGGCCATCGCGCCGGGCGAGACGGTGGCCCTGGTGGGCCCCAGCGGCGCGGGCAAGAGCACGGTGTTCCAGCTGCTGCTGCGGTTCTACGACCCGCAGGCCGGCCGCATCCTGCTCGATGGCGTGCCGGTCGCGGCGCAGGACCTGCAGGCGCTGCGCCAGCGCATCGCCCTGGTGCCGCAGGAGCCGGTGATCTTCTCCGCCAGCGCGATGGAGAACATCCGCTACGGCCGGCCCGGGGCGAGCGACGAGGAGGTGGTGGCCGCCGCGCGCGCCGCCTTCGCGCACGAGTTCATCACGGCCCTGCCCGGGGGCTACGGCAGCTTCCTGGGCGAGCGCGGGGTGCGCCTGTCAGGCGGCCAGCGCCAGCGCATCGCCATCGCCCGCGCCATGCTCAAGGACGCGCCGCTGCTGCTGCTCGACGAGGCCACCAGCGCGCTGGACGCGCAGAGCGAGCGCATGGTGCAGTCGGCGCTGGAGGCGGCCATGCGCGATCGCACGACGCTGGTCATCGCGCACCGCCTGGCCACCGTGCAGCGCGCCGACCGCATCGTGGTCCTGGACCACGGCCGCATCGTGGAGGAAGGCACGCACGAGGCGCTGGTGGCGCGCGGCGGGGTCTACGCGCGGCTGGCGGCGCTGCAGTTCATGGCCTGAGACGCCGCGACCGGATCGGGCTGCCCGCTCATCCCGCGCCCGGGGCCTCGCCCCGGCGCGCGGCCTCGATGGCGGCGATGTCGATCCGGCCCATCTCCATCATGGCCTCGAAGGCGCGCTTCGCGGCCGCCGGGTCGGGGTCGGCGATGGCCTCGAGCAGGACCCGCGGCGTGATCTGCCACGACAGGCCCCACTTGTCCTTGCACCAGCCGCAGGCGCTTTCCTGCCCGCCGTGGCCGACGATGGCGTTCCAGAGGCGGTCGGTCTCGGCCTGGTCCTCGGTCGCGACCTGGAAGGAGAACGCCTCGCTGTGGCGGAACGCCGGCCCGCCGTTGAGGCCCAGGCAGGGGATGCCGAGCACGGTGAATTCCACCGTGAGCACGTCGCCCGCCTTGCCGGCGGGGTAGTCGGCCGGCGCCCGATGCACCGCGCGCACCGCGCTGTCAGGGAAGGTCGCGGCGTAGAACTGCGCGGCCTCGAGGGCGGCGCCGTCGTACCAGAGACAGACCGTGTTCCTGTTCATTCGCACGTCCTCCGAAGCAGGGCCTAGGCGGCCGGGAGGACATTGTGCGACGGCGGGCGCCGGCGCGCGCCGCCTTACTGCAGCGGCCCCTTGAGCCCCTTCGGCAAGGGCAGCGGCACCACGCCGATGCCCTCCTCCAGCAGCGCCTGCGTCTCCTCGCGCGAGGCCTGGCCGCGGATGCCGCGCTCCTCGGTCTCGCCGTAGTGGATCCTGCGGGCCTCCTCGGCAAAACGCTCGCCGACATCCTCGGTGTTCGCCATCACGTGCCGCACCGCCTTCATCCAGGCGGCCTGCAGGGCCGCCTGCTGCGGCGCGGGCACCGCGGCCTCGCGCGCGGCGGCCGGCGCGGGGACGGCGGCCGGCGCCGCCTGCGCGCCGAGGTTCAGGCGCGGCGCACTGAGCTTCTTGGCCACCTGGGTGTCACCGCACACCGGGCACTCCACCAGGCCGCGTTGCAGCTGCGCCTGGAAATCATCTTCCGAAGCGAACCAGCCCTCGAACACGTGGCCCGTGGCGCATTGCAGGTCGAGCACCTTCATGGAGCGGATTGTCCCTGCCAGTCCAAGACCCAGTCGCCGCTCAGGACGTTCTGCAGCCAGACCAGGCAGGACAGCGTCTTGCCGTCGGTGACCTTGCCCTCGCGCACCCACTGCAGCAGCTCGCGCGGCGTGGCGGCGATGACGTCGAGGAACTCGCCCTCGTCGAGGCGGCGCTCGCCGCGGGTCAGCCCGCGGGCGAACCAGATGTCGATGAATTCGTCGGAGTAGCCGATGCAGGGGTGCATCTCGCCGGCATGGGCCCACTCGCGCGCCGAGTAGCCGGTCTCCTCGAGCAGCTCGCGGCGGGCGCAGGCCAGGCGATCCTCGCCCGCATCGAGCTTGCCGGCCGGGAATTCGACCATGACCCGGCCCACCGGGTGCCGGTACTGGCGCTCCAGCACCACCTGCCCGTCATCGAGCAGGCCGATGACGACGACGGCGCCGGGGTGGAGGATGAATTCGCGCCGGGCGGTCTGGCCGTCCGGCAGGCGCACGGTGTCGCGCACCGCGTGCAGGAAGCCGCCGCGCAGCAGCTCCTCACGGCCGGTGGCCACTTCGACGAGGTGCTTGTCGTCGGACATGGGCTTCAGGTGCCGGGGCCGCGCCGCCGCCTCAATGCCGGTGCTTGAACAGGTAGCGCCAGACGAAGCCGGGGAAGGCCAGCGTCACGAACAGGGCGCCGGTGATCGCGTAGAACTCCCAGCCCTGGGGCGCGACCTGGCCGGCGCGCTGCTCCAGCAGCAGGCCGACGCTGCCGACCACGAGGTACAGGACCAGCAGCTCCAGCAGCCGCAGGCCCAGCGACTTCGGGGCGCGCAGCGGCACCACCCCGAACAGCCGCCCGGTCACGAACGGCAGGTTGGCGCCGAGCAGCGCCAGGAAGATCACGAACCAGACCGATGCGGTGAGCGACACGCCCCGCCCCTTCCAGGAAAGATCAGGGCGCCAGGGTCTTGAGGACCGCCTCGGCGCACAGGGTCATCAGGCCGCCGGGAACGATGCCCAGCGCCAGCACCAGCGCGCCGTTGACGGACAGGACCACGCGCACGTCGACCGGGGCCGAGACGGTGGTGGCGGTGATGGGCGCGTCGAAGTACATGACCTTGACCACGCGCAGGTAGTAGAACGCGCCGATCAGCGAGGCGATCACCGCGAACACGGCCAGGCCGATGTGGAACGCGGTGCCCGCGGTCACCAGCGCCTGCAGCACGGCCAGCTTGGCGTAGAAGCCCACCAGCGGCGGCACGCCGGCCAGCGAGAACATGCAGATCGCCATGATGCCGGCGTACAGCGGGCTGCGCTGGTTCAGGCCGGCCAGGTCGGCGATCTCGTCGCTCTCGAAGTGCTCGCGCGCCAGCAGCAGGATGATGCCGAACGAGGCCAGCGTGGTCAGCACGTAGGTCACGATGTAGAACATCGAGGCGCTGTAGGCCGAGGCGGCGTTGGCGGTGCTGCCGTTGACGACGCCAGCGGCCAGGCCCAGGAGCACGAAACCCATTTGCGCGATGGTCGAATAGGCCAGCATGCGCTTGAGGTTGGTCTGCGCGATCGCCGCCAGGTTGCCCACCACCAGCGAGGCCACGGCCAGCACCACCAGCATCTGCTGCCAGTCGATGGCCAGGGGCATCAGGCCCTCCACCAGCAGGCGGATGGCGATGGCGAAGGCAGCCAGCTCGGGGGCGGCACCGATCATCAGGGTCACGGCCGTGGGCGCGCCCTGGTAGACGTCGGGCACCCACATGTGGAACGGCACGGCGCCCAGCTTGAAGGCCAGGCCTGCGACGATGAACACCAGGCCGAACACCAGCACTTCATGCTTGATGCGGCTGGAGCCGATGGCCTTGAAGACCTCGTTGATGTCCAGCGAGCCGGTGGCGCCGTACAGCATGGAAATGCCATACAGCAGGAAGCCCGAGGCCATGGCGCCCAGCACGAAGTACTTCATGGCGGCCTCGACGGCCTTCTCGTTGTCGCGGCGCAGGGCCACCAGCGCATAGCTGGAGAGCGTGAGCAGTTCCAGGCCCAGGTAGATGCCCAGGAAGTTGCTGGCGCCGATCATCACGAAGATGCCCAGGAGCGACAGCAGGGACAGCGAGAACAGCTCGCCGCCGCGCATCATGTCGCGGTCGGCGGCGTAGGGACGGCTGTAGACCAGGGTCACGCCGACGGCGACCGCGGCGAAGACCTTGAGCCAGTTGCCCATGGGGTCGCTCACGACCATCTTGCCGAAGGCGTACTGCACCTGGCCGCCCAGGGCGAACTGGGCGCACATCCAGGCGACGCCCGCCAGGGTCAGCAGGCTCAGCACGTAGGTGAGGTTGCGAAGACGCGTCTTCACGCCCAGGTCCACCAGGGCGATGACGCAGGTCGCCGCCAGCAGGAGGATCTCCGGCGCGACGACGACGAGGCTCAGTGTGTCCAGCATGGCAGGTACGGCCTTCTTGTGTCAGTTCAGTTTGGAAGCCGCCACGTGCTTGAGGAACTCGGCGACGGTGACGTCCATGACGTCGGTGAAGGGCTTGGGATGGATCCCCATGTACAGCACCGCGATGGCCAGCAGCGCCAGCATCACGAACTCGCGGCCGTTGATGTCGGTGAGCGTACGCACGTCGTCGTTGGTGACCGGGCCCAGGTAGACGCGCTTGAACATCCACAGGGTGTAGGCGGCGCCGAAGATCAGCGCGGTCGCGGCCATCAGGCCGAGCCAGAAGTTGGCCTGGGTGGCGCCCAGGATCACCATCCACTCGCCGACGAAACCGGCGGTGGCCGGCAGGCCGCAGTTGGCCATCGAGAACAGCAGCGCGAAGGCGGCGAACTTGGGCATGGTGTTGACCACGCCGCCATAGCTGGCGATCTCGCGCGAGTGGACGCGGTCGTACAGCACGCCGATGCACAGGAACATGGCGCCCGAAACGAAGCCGTGGGCGATCATCTGCACGATGCCGCCGGCCACGCCCAGCGGGTTGAAGATGAAGAAGCCCAGGGTCACGAAGCCCATGTGGGCGACCGACGAATAGGCCACCAGCTTCTTCATGTCCTGCTGGACCATGGCGACCAGGCCCACGTAGATCACCGCCACGATGGACAGGCCGATGATCAGCCAGGCCCACTCGTGCGCCGCATCGGGGGCGATGGGCATGGAGAAGCGCAGGAAGCCGTAGGCGCCCAGCTTCAGCATGATGGCCGCCAGCACCGCGGAACCGCCGGTGGGCGCCTCGACGTGCACGTCGGGCAGCCAGGTGTGCACAGGCCACATCGGCACCTTCACCGCGAAGGCGGCGAAGAACGCGAAGAACAGCAGGGTCTGCACGTTGCCCGCCAGGGGCAGCTTGTGCCAGGCCGCGATGTCGAAGCTGCCGCCGGACTTGTTGTACAGGTAGATCAGGGCGACCAGCATCAGCAGCGAGCCCATGAGCGTGTACAGGAAGAACTTGAACGCGGCGTAGATCTTCCGCGGGCCGCCCCAGATGCCGATGATCAGGTACATCGGGATCAGCGTGGCCTCGAAGAACACGTAGAACAGCATCGCGTCGATGGCGGCGAACACGCCGATCATCAGGCCCGACAGGATCAGGAACGCGCCCATGTACTGGTTCACGCGCTCGGTGATGGCCTCCCACGCCGAGATCACCACGATCACGGTGATGAAGGCGGTCAGCAGGACGAACCACAGCGAGATGCCGTCCACGCCCAGGTGGTAGTTGACGTTGAAGCGCGCGATCCACGGCGCCTTCTCGACGAACTGCATCGCCGCGGTGGAGGCGTCGAAACGGGTGTACAGCGGCAGCGTGACCAGGAAGCTGACGATGGCGCCGACCAGCGCGATCCAGCGCACCGTGCGCGCCTGGTCGTCGCGGCCGAGGGCCAGGAGGACGACGCCGAAGAAGATCGGCGTCCAGATGGCGAGGCTCAAGAGACCCATTTTTGTTCTTCTCCTACTGGCTTACTTGAACCACGGCGAGGCGAACCACGTCAGCAGCACGAACAGGCCGACGATCATGGCCAGCGCGTAGTGGTACAGGTAGCCGGTCTGCACGCGGCGCACGATGAAGGCGAACACGCCCACCAGCTTCGCGCTGCCGTTGACGGCGGCGCCGTCGATGAGGGCCTGGTCGCCACCCTTCCACAGGGCGATGCCGAGACCCCGGGCCGCGCGGGCCAGGATGTTCTCGTTGATCCAGTCCATGTAGTACTTGTTTTCCAGCAGCGTGTAGACCGGCATGGCCGCGCGCTTGATGGCGGCCGGCAGCGCCGGGTTCACCATGTACATGTAGTAGGAGACCGCCACGCCGGCCAGCGCCAGCCAGAACGGCGCGGTGCTGAAGGCGTGCGTGGCCATGGCGGCTGCGCCATGGAAGGCCGCGCCGATCTGGGCCATCGCCGGGTGCCGGGCGGCGTCCACGAAGATCGCGTCCTTGAAGAACTCGCCATACAGCATCGGCTGGATGGTCAGGTAGCCGATCACCACCGAGGGGATCGCCAGCAGCAGCAGCGGCACGGTCACGACCCAGGGGGACTCGTGGGGCTTGCCGTCACCGTGGCCGTGGCCATGGTCGTCGTGCGCATGGTGGTCGTCGTGGTGCGCGTCCGGGTTCTGGTCGTAGCGCTCCTTGCCGTGGAAGACCAGGAAGTACATGCGGAACGAGTAGAACGCGGTGACGAACACGCCGGCCAGGACGGCGAAGTTGGCGAAGCCGGCAGCGGGCAGGTTCGTGGCGTGAACCGCCTCGATGATGCTGTCCTTGGAGTAGAAGCCGGAGAACAGCGGCGTGCCGATCAGGGCCAGCGAACCGAGCAGCGAGGTGATCCAGGTGATCGGCATGTACTTGCGCAGGCCGCCCATCCAGCGGATGTCCTGGTTGTGGTGCACGCCCATGATCACCGAGCCGGCGCCGAGGAACAGCAGGGCCTTGAAGAAGGCGTGCGTCATCAGGTGGAACACGGCGACCGAGTAGGCCGAGGCGCCCAGGGCCACGGTCATGTAGCCCAGCTGGGACAGCGTGGAGTAGGCCACCACGCGCTTGATGTCGTTCTGGATGATGCCCAGGAAGCCCATGAACAGGGCGGTGATGGAGCCGACCACCAGGATGAAGTTCAGCGCCGTGTCCGACAGCTCGAACAGGGGCGACATGCGCGCCACCATGAAGATGCCGGCCGTCACCATGGTGGCGGCGTGGATCAGGGCGGAGATGGGGGTCGGGCCTTCCATGGAGTCGGGCAGCCAGACGTGCAGCGGGAACTGGGCGGACTTGCCCATGGCGCCGATGAACAGGCAGATGCAGATCACGGTGACCAGCATCCAGTCGGTGCCCGGGAAGGCCAGCTTGGCCAGCTCACCGCTCTTGCCGAAGATCTCGGCGTAGTTCATCGTGCCGGTGTAGGCGGCGATCAGGCCGATGCCCAGGATGAAGCCGAAGTCACCGACCCGGTTCACCAGGAAGGCCTTCATGTTGGCGAAGATCGCGCTCGGCTTGTTGTACCAGAAGCCGATCAGCAGGTAGGACACCAGGCCCACGGCTTCCCAGCCGAAGAACAGCTGCAGCAGGTTGTTGCTCATGACGAGCATCAACATGGAGAACGTGAACAGCGAGATGTAGGCGAAGAAGCGGTTGTAGCCCTCGTCTTCCTGCATGTAGCCGATGGTGTAGAGGTGCACCATCAGCGAGACGAAGGTCACCACGCACATCATCATGGCGGTGAGGCCGTCGACCAGGAAGCCGATTTCCATCTTCAGGCCGCCGATCACCATCCACTCGTAGACGGTGCCGGAGAAGCGCGCGCCGTCCATGGCCACGGACTTGAGCGTGAGCGCCGAGATCACGAAGGCGATGAACACGCCCAGGATGGTCAGGCTGTGGGAGGCGGCACGGCCGATGCGGTTGCCGCCGAACTTCGTGCCCAGCACGCCCGCCAGCACCGCGCCGGCGAGCGGCGCGAGCGGAACGGCGAGCAGGGTCGATGCGTTGAGGGTCTGGCTCATGGTTCTTGTTCTTTCAGCCCTTGAGCGTGTTGAGTTCTTCGACGTTGATGTTCGACTTGGCGCGGAACAGCAGCACGAGGATGGCCAGGCCGATCGCCGACTCGGCGGCAGCCACGGTCAGGATGAAGAACACGAACACCTGGCCGTGCATGTCGCCCAGGTAGTAGGAGAACGCCACGAAGTTCATGTTCACGGCCAGGAGCATCAGCTCGATGGCCATGAGCAGCACGATCAGGTTGCGGCGGTTCAGGAAGATGCCGATCACCGACAGCGCGAACAGGATCGCGCCCAGCGAGAGGAAGTGTCCGAGGGAGAGAGTCATGCCTTGGCCTCCGGCGCGGCTTCGGGTTGCGCCGGGGGGGCGGCGACGGTGGCGGGCATCTTGACCACTTCGAAGCGGTCACGGGCCTTGACGCGCACCTGGATGGCGGGGTCGATGTGGCGGCTGTCCTTGCGCTCGCGCAGGGTCAGCGCGATGGCGGCAATCATGGCCACCAGCAGGATGGTGGCGGCGATCTCCAGCGGGAACAGGTACTGCGTGTACAGCAGCTTGCCCAGGGCGTGGGTGTTGGACACGTCGGCGGGCTGCGGCACGGCGTCCGTCACGCGGAAGCCGCCCATGAGGACGGCGGCCATCTCGAGGGCGATGATGGCGCCGATCAGGCCGGCCAGCGGGAAGTGCTTCCAGAAGCCGGCGCGCAGGCTGTCGATATTGATGTCCAGCATCATCACGACGAACAGGAACAGCACCATCACCGCGCCCACATAGACCAGCACCAGCGTGATCGCTAGGAATTCGGCCTTGAGCAGCAGCCACACGGCGGCCGCCTGGGAGAACGCCAGCACCAGGTACAGGGCGGCGTACACCGGGTTGCGGGCGGTGATGACACGGAACGATGCGAACAGCAGCACCGCCGAGAAGAGGTAGAAGAAACCGGTCTTGACGTCCATGAGAGTTCTCTCTTCTTGTTCTTAGCGGTACTTGGCGTCGGCCGCCTTGTTGGCAGCGATCTCGGCTTCGTACTTGTCGCCCACGGCCAGCAGCATGTCCTTGGTGAAGTACAGGTCGCCGCGCTTCTCGCCGTGGTACTCGAGGATGTGCGTCTCGACGATGGAGTCGACCGGGCAGCTCTCCTCGCAGAAGCCGCAGAAGATGCACTTGGTCAGGTCGATGTCGTAGCGCGTGGTGCGGCGGGTGCCGTCGGCGCGCTGGTCCGACTCGATGGTGATGGCCATCGCGGGGCAGATCGCCTCGCACAGCTTGCAGGCGATGCAGCGCTCCTCGCCGTTCTCGTAACGGCGCAGGGCATGCAGGCCGCGGAAACGCGGCGACAGCGGGGTCTTTTCCTCGGGGAACTGGATGGTGATCTTGCGGGCGAAGGCGTACTTGCCCGTGATGGCCAGGCCCTTGAACAACTCCGTCAGCATGAAGCTGGACAGGAAGTCCTTCAGGGAGAACGCCGAGGGTCGATCGAGGGTTTGCGTCGACATGGCTTTAATTCCAGATGTTGTAGGGGGTCTGCATCCACAGGCCCACGACGATCAGCCAGACGAGCGTGACCGGAATGAAGATCTTCCAGCCCAGGCGCATGATCTGGTCGTAGCGGTAGCGCGGGAACGTCGAGCGCACCCACAGGAACATCGTGACGACGATGAAGGTCTTGATGCCCAGCCAGATCCAGCCGGGGATCCAGTTGAACAGCGCCGAGTCGATCGGGGGCAGCCAGCCGCCCAGGAACATGATGACGGCCAGGATGGAGACCAGCCACATGTTGGCGTATTCAGCCAGGAAGAACATGGCGAAGCTCATGCCCGAGTACTCGATCATGTGGCCGGCGACGATCTCGGACTCGCCCTCCACCACGTCAAACGGGTGGCGGTTGGTCTCGGCCAGGCCGGAGATGAAGTACACGACGAAGATCGGCAGCAGGGGCAGCCAGTTCCACGAGAGGAAGTTCAGGCCCATCTGCGCGAAGTAGCCCTTGTCCTGCACCATGACCACCTGGGTCATGTTCAGGCTGCCGGTGACCATCAGCACCACCACCAGGCAGAAGCCCATGGCGATCTCGTAGCTCACCATCTGCGCCGAGGCGCGCAGCGCGCCCAGGAAGGCGTACTTCGAGTTGGAGGCCCAGCCGGCGATGATCACGCCGTACACCTCGAGCGAGGTGATGGCCATCAGGAACAGCAGGCCGGCGTTGATGTTGGACAGCGCGGTCTCGGGGCCGAAGGGGATCACGGCCCAGGCGGCCAGGGCCGGCATGATGGTCATGATCGGGCCGAGGAAGAACAGGCCCTTGTTGGCCGCCGAGGGGCGGATGATTTCCTTGGTGATCAGCTTCAGCGCGTCGGCGATGGGCTGCAGCAGGCCGAACGGGCCGATGCGGTTCGGGCCCACGCGCACCTGGGTGAAGCCGATGGCCTTGCGCTCCCACAGCGTCAGGTAGGCCACGGCGCCCATCAGGGGCGCGACCACGCAGACGATCTTGATCAGGTTCCACACCACGGGCCAGGCCATGGCGGTCCACCAGGGCGCGGCGACCAGGCCGTAACCGAATTCGTAGATCTGGTCGATCATGCCGGGGCTCCTTCAGCGGCGCGGGCCTTGCGGGCGTCGGCCGTCAGTTGCAGCGACGTCGCGCGGCGCACGATGCCGTCAAGCTGGTAGATGGACGCGGCGGCGGGTCGGCCGGCGGTCACGGTGAGGTCGATGGCGGCGCCGGTGGCGTTGTCCAGGCGCGCGCCCTGCACGAAGTCCTGGCCGGCGTCCTGCGGGCCGCGGGCGGCCTGGAGCACGTCCTGCGCGGACTCGAAGTCGAAGCCCGGCAGGCCCAGCAGGTTGCCCAGCACGCGCAGCACCTTCCAGGCGGGACGGGCCTCGCCCTGCGGCTTGACCACGGCATGGAAGCCCTGCACCCGGCCTTCGGCGTTGACGAAGGTGCCCGGGGTCTCGGTGAACGGGGCGATCGGCAGCAGCACGTCGGAGAAGCCGAGGTTGGCCTTGAACGGGCTGAGGGTCACGACCATCTCGGCCTGGCCCAGGGCGGCGGCGGCGCGGTGGCCGTCGGCGGCGTCATGGACCGGCTCGGTGTTCAGCAGGATCGCGGCCTTCAGGCCGCCCGCCAGCATCTGGCCGGCATTCAGGCCGTTGCCGCGCGGCACGGCGCCGGCGAGCTGCGCGCCCACGGTGTTGGCGGCCTCGGTGAGGTAGCCCACGGTGGCGCCGGTCTGGGCGCCGATCCACTGGGCCAGGGCCAGGATCGAGGAGGCCTTGGCGTGGTGCGCCGCGGCATTGCCCAGGAGGATGGCCTTGCGCTCGCCACCCAGCAGGGACTTGGCGATGGCACGTGCGGCGTCGTCGGCCTCGGCCTGGGCCGGGGCGGCGACGCCCTTCTCGGCGGCGACGGCGGCGGCCACGCGGGCCAGGGCCAGGGGCCACTCGCCGGCCGGCACGACGGCGCGGTGGGCCAGGGCCATGGCCTGGTCGTCCTCGGCGTCGTGGAGGAAGGACACCTGGGCGCCCTTGCGGGTCGCGCCGCGCACCCGCAGGGCGAACAGCGGGTGCTCCTTGCGCAGGTTCGAGCCCACCACCAGCGCGCGCTGCAGGTTGGACAGCGAGGCGATGGAGGTGCCGAGCCAGCGCACGCCCTCGCCCGAGGTGAACTCGGCGTGGCGCAGGCGGTAGTCGATGTTCTCGGAGCCGAGCGAGCGCACCAGGGCGCCGGCCAGGTACAGCTCCTCGACGGTGCTGTGCGGGCTCACCAGCGCGCCGATGGCGGCGGCGCCGTGGTCGGCCTTGACCTGCTTCAGGCCATTGGCGACGTACTCGAGGGCGGTCTGCCAGTCGACGGTCTTCCACTCGCCGCCCTGCTTGATCATCGGGGCGGTGAGGCGCTCGTCGCTGTTCAGGGCTTCGTAGGAGAAGCGGTCGCGGTCGGCCAGCCAGCACTCGTTGACGCCGTCGTTCTCCAGCGGGAGCACGCGCATCACGCGGTTGTTCTTGACCTGGACGACCAGGTTGGCGCCGGTGGAATCGTGCGGGCTGACGCTCTTGCGGCGCGACAGCTCCCAGGTGCGGGCGCTGTAGCGGAACGGCTTGCTGGTCAGCGCGCCGACCGGGCACAGGTCGATCATGTTGCCGGACACCTCGGAGTCGACGGTATCGCCCAGCACGGTGGTGATCTCGGAGTGCTCGCCGCGGTGGATCATGCCCAGCTCCATCTCGCCGGCGATTTCCTGGCCGAAGCGCACGCAGCGGGTGCAGTGGATGCAGCGGGACATCTCCTCCATGGAGATCAGCGGGCCGACGTCCTTGTGGAAGACGACGCGCTTTTCCTCTTCGTAGCGCGAGGCCGAGGCGCCGTAGCCCACGGCCAGGTCCTGCAGCTGGCACTCGCCGCCCTGGTCGCAGATCGGGCAGTCCAGCGGGTGGTTGATCAGGAGGAACTCCATGACCGACTGCTGGGCCTTCACGGCCTTGTCGCTCTTGGTGCGGACGATCATGCCCTGGGTCACGGGCGTGGCGCAGGCCGGCATCGGCTTGGGCGCCTTCTCCACGTCGACCAGGCACATGCGGCAGTTCGCCGCGATGGACAGCTTCTTGTGGTAGCAGAAGTGCGGGATGTAGGTGCCGGCCTTCTCGGCGGCATGCATCACCATGCTGCCTTCGGCGATTTCGACCTTTTTCCCGTCGAGTTCGATTTCAACCATGGTTCTTATGCCTTCGCTGCTTCGGCGGCCTGGATCTTGGCCTCGAACTCGTGACGGAAATGCTTGAGCATGGCGCGCACCGGCATGGCCGCCGCGTCGCCCAGGGCGCAGATGGTGCGGCCCTGGATGTTGTCCGCCACGGAGTTGAGCAGGTCGAGGTCGGAGGAGCGGCCGTGCCCGTTGTGGATGCGGTCCACCACGCGCCAGAGCCAGCCCGTGCCTTCGCGGCAGGGGGTGCACTGGCCGCAGGACTCGTGGGCGTAGAAGTACGAGAGGCGGCGCAGGGACTCGACCATGTCACGGCGCTCGTCCATGACGATGACCGCGCCCGAGCCCAGCATGGAGCCGGCCTTGGCGATGGAGTCGTAGTCCATCGTGCACTCCATGATGATGGAGGCGGGCAGCACCGGGGAGGAGGAGCCGCCGGGGATCACGGCCTTGAGCTTGCGGCCGCCGGAGACGCCGCCGGCCAGCTCCAGCAGCTTGCTGAAGGGGGTGCCCAGGGGGATCTCGTAGTTGCCGGGGAGCTCGACGTCACCGGAGATCGAGAAGATCTTGGTGCCGCCGTTGTTGGGCTTGCCGCACTCGAGGTAGGCCTGGCCGCCGTTGCGGATGATCCAGGGCACCGCCGCGAAGGTCTCGGTGTTGTTGATGGTGGTGGGCTTGCCGTACAGGCCGAAGCTGGCCGGGAACGGCGGCTTGAAGCGCGGCTGGCCCTTCTTGCCTTCGAGCGACTCGAGCAGCGCGGTCTCCTCGCCGCAGATGTAGGCGCCGAAGCCGTGGTGGCCGTGCAGCTGGAACGAGAAGTTCGAGCCCAGGATGTTGTTGCCCAGGAGGCCGGCCGCCCTCGCCTCTTCCAGCGCTTCCTCGAAGCGCTCGTAGACCTGGAAGATCTCGCCGTGGATGTAGTTGTAGCCCACGGTGATGCCCATCGCGTAGGCGGCGATGATCATCCCCTCGATCACGATGTGGGGGTTGTACATGAGGATGTCCCGGTCCTTGCAGGTGCCGGGTTCGCCCTCGTCGGAGTTGCACACCAGGTACTTCTGGCCCGGGAACTGGCGGGGCATGAAGCTCCACTTGAGGCCCGAGGGGAAGCCGGCGCCGCCGCGGCCGCGCAGGGCGGATTCCTTCACGGTGGCGATCACCTGGTCCTGCGTGAGGCCTTCGCCGCCATCCTTGCCAAGGATCTTGCGCAGGGCCGCGTAGCCGCCGCGCGCCTCGTAGTCCTTCAGGCGCCAGTTGGTGCCGTTCAGGTCCGCGTAGATCTGGGGGTTGATGTGGCGGCCGTGGAAGCAGGTCTGCACGCCGGTGGCCTGGAACTGCGCCAGGACTTGCTGGGCATTCATGCTCATTGCTGCTCCGCTTTCTTGAGGCCGTCGATCAGCTGGTCCAGCTTGTCCTTGCTCATGAAGCTGCACATGGTGCGGTCGTTCACCAGCATGGCCGGCGCATCGGCGCACGCGCCCAGGCACTCGCACTGCTGCAGGGTGAACAGGCCGTCGGCCGTGGTGCCGCCCATTTCGACGCCCAGGCGCTGCTCCAGGTGGTGCAGGGCTTCCTGGCCGCCGCGCAGCTGGCACGGCAGGTTGGTGCAGACGTTGAGCTTGTACTTGCCCACCGGCCGCTGGTTGTACATGTTGTAGAAGGTCGTGACTTCGTGCACGGCGATCGCGGGCATGCCGAGGTAGTCGGCGATCTGCTGCTCGCTCTCGGGGCTGACGTAGCCCTGCTCCTGCTGAACGATGGACAGGCAGGCCATCACGGCCGACTGCTTCTGGTCCGCGGGGTACTTCGCCACTTCACGATCGAAGCGGGCGCGGGTGGTTTCAGAAATCATCGGTCAATCTCTCCGAACACGATGTCCATGGTGCCAATGATGGCCACGGCATCGGCAATCATGTGGCCGCGGCCCATCTCGTCGAGGGCGGCCAGGTGGGCGAAGCCCGGGGCGCGGATCTTCAGGCGGTAGGGCTTGTTGGCGCCGTCGCTGTTGATGTAGATGCCGAACTCGCCCTTGGGGTGCTCGACGGCCGCATAGGCCTCGCCCTCGGGGACGCGGAAGCCTTCGGTGAAGAGCTTGAAGTGGTGGATCAGCTCTTCCATGTTGGACTTCATGGACTCGCGGTCCGGCGGCGCCACCTTGTGGTTGTCGGTGATGACGGGGCCGGGGTTCGCGCGCAGCCAGGCCACGCACTGCTGGATGATCCGGTTGGACTGGCGCATCTCCTCGACGCGCACCAGGTAGCGGTCATACGAGTCGCCGGTCTTGCCGACCGGGATGTCGAAGTCCATCTGGGCGTAGACGTCGTAGGGCTGCTTCTTGCGCAGGTCCCAGGCGATGCCCGAGCCGCGCAGCATGGCGCCGGTGAAGCCCAGGTTCAGGGCGCGCTCGGGCGTGACCACGCCGATGCCCACGGTGCGCTGCTTCCAGATGCGGTTGTCGGTGAGCAGGGTCTCGTACTCGTCGACGTACTTCGGGAAGCGGTTCGTGAAGTCCTCGATGAAGTCCAGCAGCGAGCCCTGGCGGTTCTCGTTGAGCTGGCGGATGGTCCGCTCGTTCTTGACCTTGCTGGCCTTGTACTGCGGCATCGTCTCCGGCAGGTCGCGGTAGACGCCGCCCGGGCGGAAGTAGGCCGCGTGCATGCGCGCACCGGAGACCGCCTCGTACATGTCGAACAGGTCTTCCCGCTCGCGGAAGCAGTAGATCAGCATGTTCATCGCGCCGCAGTCCATGCCGTGGCAACCCAGCCAGAGCAGGTGGTTCAGCAGGCGGGTGATCTCCGAGAACATCACGCGGATGTACTGGGCGCGCACCGGAACTTCCAGACCCAGCATCTTCTCGATGGCCAGGCAGTAGGCGTGCTCGTTGGACATCATCGACACGTAGTCGAGGCGGTCCATGTAGGGCAGCGACTGGATGTAGGTCTTGGTCTCGGCCAGCTTCTCGGTGGCGCGGTGCAGCAGGCCGATGTGCGGGTCGGCGCGCTGGATGACTTCGCCGTCGAGCTCGAGCACCAGGCGCAGCACGCCGTGGGCGGCCGGGTGCTGGGGACCGAAGTTCAGGGTGTAGTTCTTGATTTCTGCCATGGTCGTCCTCCTTACTGGAGGCCTCCATAGTTGTCTTCGCGGATGATCCGCGGCGTGATCTCGCGCGGCTCGATCGTCACGGGCTGGTAGATCACGCGCTGGCGCTCGGGGTCGTAACGCATCTCGACGTGGCCGGACACCGGGAAGTCCTTGCGGAACGGGTGGCCGATGAAGCCGTAGTCGGTCAGGATGCGGCGCAGGTCGGCGTGGCCTTCGAAGACGATGCCGAACAGGTCGAAGGCTTCGCGCTCGAACCAGTTGGCCGCGCTCCACAGGCCGTTGACCGAGTCGACGGCGGGCAGGTCGTCATCGGGGCAGAAGACCTTCAGGCGGACGCGCTGGTTCAGGCTCACGGACAGCAGGTGCGAGACCACGGCGTAGCGCGGGCCGTCCCAGGTGCCGTTGCGCCACTCGGACATGTCGAGGCCGCACAGGTCCATCAGCTGCTCGAACTGCAGGCCGGCGGCATCGCGCAGGGTCTTGGCGGCCTGCAGGTAGTCGGCGGCGGCGACGGTCACGGTGACCTCGCCGAGGTGGAGGTCGACGCGCTTGGCCAGGGCACCGAGGGTGTTTTCGATCGTCGCCTTGAGGGCCTGCGGATCAACGGCGTAGACAGGAGTCGTCATCGAGGCGGGTCCTTCAGGCGCGGGCGATGGTCTGGGTGCGGCGGATCTTCTGCTGCAGCTGGATGATTCCGTACAGCAGGGCCTCGGCGGTGGGCGGGCAACCGGGCACGTAGACGTCGACCGGCACGATGCGGTCGCAGCCCCGGACCACGGAGTAGCTGTAGTGGTAGTAGCCGCCGCCGTTGGCGCACGAGCCCATGGAGATGACCCAGCGCGGCTCGGGCATCTGGTCATAGACCTTGCGCAGGGCCGGGGCCATCTTATTGCACAGGGTGCCGGCCACGATCATCAGGTCGGACTGCCGGGGACTGGGCCGGAACAGCATGCCGAAGCGGTCGATGTCATAGCGGGCCGCGCCCGCGTGCATCATTTCCACCGCGCAACACGCGAGGCCGAACGTCATCGGCCAGAGCGAGCCGGTCTTGGCCCAGTTGATCACCGTATCCACCGTGGTGGTGACGATGCCCTTGTCGAGAATGCCTTCGTTTGCCATTGCCGTACTTCCTTCTGCACGCCCGTGACCGGGCCGTGCTCACTCCCAGTCCAGGGCGCCTTTTTTCCACTCGTAGACGAAGCCCACGACCAGGATGGCCAGGAAAACCATCACCGACCAGAAGCCCACGGCACCGATCTCCTTGAGCGCGACGGCCCAGGGAAAGAGGAAGGCGATTTCCAGGTCGAACAGGATGAAGAGGATGGCCACGAGGTAGTAGCGCACGTCGAACTTCATGCGCGCGTCCTCGAAGGCCTCGAACCCGCACTCGTAGGGGGAGTTCTTGGCTGCGTCGGGCTTGTTGAAGCCGACTGCGGTGGAGACGATGAACCCGAGAACCTGGGGGATCACCCCGACTGCGACGCCCACCAAAATGAACAGGAGGACGGGGAGATACTGCTCTAGGTTCATCTGGGGCTCCGCTACCGCTGCGTCACGGGATCCGGGCCCGTGACTTTTTTGTATGGTGCCGTCGGCGAGACTCGAACTCGCACAGCTTTCGCCACTACCCCCTCAAGATAGCGTGTCTACCAATTTCACCACGACGGCGGTTTGTGCATCCGGTACTGCGGGCGTTGTTTGAATTTTCAACCCGCTGCTCCGAACAGCCTGAGAGTTTACCCTGAAACCATGTCGCTTCCCGGGGGAAAGCGAAGGAAATTAGCTCAGCGACCCGGAATCTGTGCGGCGCCCGAGGCGGGAACGGCCGGCACCGGGGCGGCGGAGGCCGCCGTGGCGGGGATCTGGGCGGCTGCGCCGGACGCTGCCGGGGCCGCGGGCGCGGCGGCGCGCTCGAGGACCGAGCCGGATTCCACCGGGCGGTTGGTACCCAGGTAGGCCAGGCCCATGGTGCACACGAAGAACACCGTGGCCAGGACGGCGGTGGTGCGCGAGAGGAAGTTCGCGCTGCCCGAGGCGCCGAACAGGCTGCCGGAGCCGCCGCTGCCGAAGGCGGCGCCCATGTCGGCGCCCTTGCCGTGCTGCACCAGCACCAGGCCGATCATGCCGATCGCCGAAATGAGCTGGACGGCCAGCACGATGTTGAACAGGAAACTCATGGATGCACTCCTAATGCGGGAAGACTCAGGCCGCGTTCGCGCTGGCCGAGGCAATGATCTGCAGGAAATCGGGGGCCTTCAGCGAGGCGCCGCCGATGAGGCCGCCGTCGATGTCGGGCTGGGACAGCAGGCTGGCCGCGTTGGCCGCGTTCATGCTGCCGCCGTAGAGGATGCGCACGCGGTCGCTGTGCTCGGTGGCGGCGTGCAGCTGGGCGCGCAGCACGGCGTGCACCTGCTGGGCCTGCTCGGGGGTGGCGGTCTTGCCGGTGCCGATGGCCCACACGGGCTCGTAGGCGACGACGATCTCGCTGATGCAGTGGCCGTTGGTATGGATCACCGCGGCCAGCTGGCGCTTGACCACCGCCTCGGTCTGGCCGGCCTCGCGCTCGGCGAGGGTCTCGCCCACGCAGACGATGGGCGTGATGCCGTGGGCCAGGGCCGCCTTGGCCTTGTCGGCCACGAGCTGGTCGCTCTCGCCGTGGTACTGGCGGCGCTCGGAGTGGCCGACGATCACGTAGCGGGCGCCGAACTCCTTGAGCATGGCGGCCGCGACCTCGCCGGTGTAGGCGCCCTGCTCGTGCGCCGAGCAGTCCTGGGCGCCGAGTTCCAGGCGGGTGCCGTGGCGCAGCATCTGCACCTGCGCCAGGTACGGCGCGGGCACGCAGACCGCGGCCTCGCAGGCGCCGTCACGGGAGGCTTCGCCCAGGCCGGCGATCACGGCGCGCACCAGCGCGTCGTTGGCCTGCACGCTGCCGTTCATTTTCCAGTTGCCGGCAATCAGTTTCTTCTTCATGTCGTGTCTCACCAGGTCAGCACGATCTTGCCGATGTGCTGGTTGGATTCCATCAGCGCGTGGGCCTGGGCCGCACTCGCCGCCGGGAAGGTGCTGTGGATGACGGGCTTGATGGCGCCGGACGCCAGCAGCGGCCAGACCTTCTCGCGCAGGGACTGCGCGATCGCGGCCTTGAAGGCCACCGGGCGCGGGCGCAGCGTCGAGCCGGTGATGGCCAGGCGGCGGCGCAGCACCAGGCCGGCGTTGAATTCGGCCTTGGTGCCGCCCTGCACCGCGATGATGACCAGGCGGCCGTCCTCGGCCAGCGCCTCGACCTCGCGGGCGACATAGCTGCCGGCCACCATGTCGAGGATGACGTTGACGCCGGCGCCGCCGGTGAGGCGCTTGGCCTCGGCGACGAAGTCCTGCGTCTTGTAGTTGATGGCGTGGTCGGCGCCGAGCTTCAGGCAGGCAGCGCACTTGTCGTCGCTGCCGGCGGTGACGATCACCGTCGCGCCCAGGGCCTTGGCCATCTGGATCGCGGTGACGCCGATGCCGCTGGAGCCGCCCTGCACCAGCAGGGTCTCGCCGGCCTGCAGGCGGGCGCGGTCGAAGACGTTGCTCCAGACGGTGAAGAAGGTCTCGGGCAGCGAGGCCGCCTCCACGTCGGACAGGCCGGCGGGCACGGGCAGGCACTGGCCCACGGGCGCCACGCAGTACTCGGCGTAACCGCCGCCGGCGACCAGCGCGCAGACGCGGTCGCCCACCTTCAGGCCGGCCGCGGCCATCGCGGCGGCGTCGCCGCCCTCGATCACGCCGGCGAACTCGAGGCCGGGGATGTCGGAGGCGCCGGGGGGCACGGGGTAGTTGCCGGTGCGTTGCAGCACGTCGGGGCGGTTGACCCCGCTGGCGGCGACGCGCACCAGCACTTCGCCCGCGCCCGCCACGGGCATCGGGCGCTCGCCCAGGCGCAGCACCTCGGGGGCGCCGGGGGTGGTGATCTCAACGGCCTTCATGGATTGCTCTCGCTCGTCGAATGGTCGTCCATCGTCAAAACGGCCCGCGCCGGAGGGCGCGGGCCGCAGCTCGCAAGGCGGTGATTACTCGCCCTGGGCGTCGGCGGCCGGGGCCTGGTCGCGGGACTCGCGCGGCTCGCGACGCTCACGCGGCGCACGCTCCTCACGCGGCTCGCGCTCGTCGCGGGCCGGGCGGTCCAGCAGGGCCTTCATGGACAGCTTGACGCGGCCCTTCTCGTCGGTCTCGAGCACCTTCACGCGCACGACCTGGCCTTCCGACAGGTAGTCGGTGACCTTCTCCACGCGCTCGTGGGCGATCTGCGAGATGTGCAGCAGGCCGTCCTTGCCGGGCAGCAGGTTGACCAGGGCGCCGAAGTCCAGGATCTTGGTGACCGGGCCTTCGTAGACCTTGCCGATCTCCACTTCGGCGGTGATCTGCTCGATGCGCTTCTTGGCCTCGTCGGCCTTGGCGGAATCGGTGGCGGCGATGGTGATGGTGCCGTCTTCCTCGATGTTGATCTGGCAGCCGGTCTCCTCGGTCAGCGCGCGGATCACGGCGCCGCCCTTGCCGATCACGTCGCGGATCTTCTCGGGGTTGATCTTCATCGTGTACAGCTTCGGCGCGAAGCTGGAGACCTCGGTCTTGGCCTCGCCCATGGCGTCCTGCATCTTGCCCAGGATGTGCATGCGCGCTTCCTTGGCCTGGGCCAGGGCGACCTGCATGATTTCCTTGGTGATGCCCTGGATCTTGATGTCCATCTGCAGGGCGGTGATGCCGTTGGTGGTGCCGGCCACCTTGAAGTCCATGTCGCCCAGGTGGTCCTCGTCGCCCAGGATGTCGGTCAGCACGGCGAAGCGGTTGCCTTCCTTGATCAGGCCCATGGCGATGCCGGCCACGTGGGCCTTCATCGGCACGCCGGCGTCCATCATCGCCAGGCAGCCGCCGCAGACGGAGGCCATGGAGGAGGAGCCGTTGGACTCGGTGATCTCGGAGACCACGCGGATCGTGTACGGGAATTCTTCCTTGGTGGGCAGGCACGCCACCAGGGCGCGCTTGGCCAGGCGGCCGTGGCCGATCTCGCGGCGCTTGGTGGAGCCCATGCGGCCGACTTCGCCGGTGGCGAAGGGGGGCATGTTGTAGTGGAACAGGAAGCGGTCCTCGAACTCGCCGGCCAGCGCGTCGATGCGCTGGGCGTCACGCTCGGTGCCCAGGGTGGAGACGACCAGGGCCTGGGTCTCGCCGCGGGTGAACAGGGCCGAGCCGTGGGTGCGGGGCAGCACGCTGTTGCGGATCTCGATGGGGCGCACGGTGCGGGTGTCGCGGCCGTCGATGCGGGGCTCGCCGGCCAGGATCTGGCTGCGCACGATGTTCGACTCGATGGCGAACAGCAGGTCGTCGACCTTGCCGGCCTCGTACTCGACGCCCTCGGCCTTCAGCGCGGCATGCACCGAGGCGGAGGCCTCGCGCAGGGCCTGGGTGCGGGCCTGCTTGGAGCGGATCTGGTAGGCGGCGCGCAGCTTGTCCTCGGCCAGGGCGGTGACCTTGGCGATGAAGGGCTCGTCCTTGGCGGGCGGCTGCCAGTCCCAGGCCGGCTTGCCGGCGTCGCGCACCAGCTCGTGG
Organism: Ramlibacter sp. GCM10027632; assembly: GCF_042675325.1. Lineage (NCBI taxonomy): Bacteria > Pseudomonadati > Pseudomonadota > Betaproteobacteria > Burkholderiales > Comamonadaceae > Ramlibacter > Ramlibacter sp. GCM10027632. Next base: position 498,894 of record NZ_JBHTGW010000001.1, read on the forward strand.
ATGGCGTTGATGGCGATCTTGCCCTGCTCGTGGCCGAACACCACGGCGCCCAGCATGATCTCCTCGGACAGCTGCAGGGCCTCGGACTCGACCATCAGCACGGCGGCCTCGGTGCCGGCGACGACCAGGTCCATCTGGCTGTCCTTGCGCTGGGTCTGGCCCGGGTTCAGGACGTACTCGCCGTTGATGTAGCCCACGCGGGCGGCGCCGATCGGGCCGGCGAAGGGCACGCCGGAGATGGCCAGCGCGGCGCTGGTGCCGATCATGGCGGCGATGTCGGCGTCGACCTCGGGGTTCAGCGACAGGGTGTGGATCACCACGTGGACTTCGTTCAGGAAGCCCTCGGGGAACAGCGGGCGGATCGGGCGGTCGATCAGGCGGGAGGTCAGCGTCTCCAGCTCGGAGGGCTTGGCTTCGCGCTTGAAGAACGAGCCGGGGATCTTGCCGGCGGCGTAGGTCTTCTCGATGTAGTCGACGGTCAGCGGGAAGAAGTCCTGGCCGGGCTTGGCGGACTTGGAGGCGACCACGGTGGCCAGGACCACGGTGTCGTCGATGTTGACGATCACGGCGCCGGACGCCTGGCGGGCGATCTCGCCGGTCTCCAGGGTGACCGTGTGCTGGCCCCACTGGAAGGTCTTGGTGACTTTGTTGAAGATGCTCATGTTCTTGCTCTCTCTGGTGGGCGGAGCTTCAGGCGAACACGATGCCATTCCATCAATCGCCCGCATCCTGCGTGGGGGCGGCTGGTGGAATGACACAGCGCGTATTCGTCTGGAGGGCTCCCGGAAGTGAAAAACGCCTGAGCTAGCGGGACTAACTCAGGCGCTTTTCGTGGGTTCGGTGCTTACTTGCGCAGGCCCAGCTTGGCGATCAGCGCGGTGTAGCGGTCGGCGTCCTTGGCCTTCAGGTAGGCCAGCAGGCTCTTGCGACGGTTCACCAGGCGCAGCAGGCCGCGGCGGCCGTGGTGGTCCTTGGCGTGGGTCTTGAAGTGGGGGGTCAGCTCGTTGATGCGGGCGGTCAGGAGGGCGACCTGCACTTCGGGGCTGCCGGTGTCGGCGGCGCCGCGCGCGTTGGCGGCAACGATTTCAGCCTTGTTGATGGCCATCAGTGATTCCTTGGGAAGAATTGACTTGCGTTGGATGCTGGAATGCGGCTCCAACGTGCGAAAGCACCACCCCGTGAGGGGTAGAACTGCGGGATTATAGCCTGGGATCAGGCCTGGGCGGCCAGCCAGCCCTGGAGGCGCTCCACGCCCTGCCCCAGCCGCGCCAGGTCCTTCGAGGCGAAGCACCAGCGCAGCCAGCCGTCCGCCTCGGGCGCGAAGGCGCTGCCGGGAGCCAGGCCGAGGCCGGCCTCGGCCACCAGCCGCTTGGCCGTGGCCAGCGAGTCGGGGTGGCCCTGGAGCTGGAAGAAGGCGTACATGCCGCCCGGGGCCGGGGCCACCCGCACCTGCGGCAGGGCCTGCAGCAGCGGCACCAGGGTGTCGCGACAGGCCTTCAGGTGGGCCACGACGCGCGGGGTGACCTCGTCGGCGCGGGTCACGGCGGCAATCGCGCCGCGCTGGGTGAAGGTGCTGGCGCAGGAGGTGTTGAACTCGATCAGCTTGCCCATGGGCTCCACCAGCGCCGGCGGCATCACCAGCCAGCCCAGGCGCCAGCCGGTCATGAGGAAGCTCTTGGAGAAGCTGTGGGCCACGACCAGGCGGTCGTCCGGGGCGGCGATGTCGAGGAAGCTGGGGGCGCAGCCCGTGTCGCTGGGCGCGTAGTAGAGCCGCTCGTAGACCTCGTCGGCCAGGATCCAGGTGCCGGTGCGGCGGCAGTGGTCCAGGATGGCCTGCTGCTCCTCGCGCCGGAGTGTCCAGCCGGTCGGGTTGTTGGGGGCGTTGAGCACCAGCAGGCGGGTGGCCGGGGTGACCGCATCGAGCAGGGCCTGCAGGTCCAGCACCCAGGCGCCGCCGACGGGCTTCAGGGACACGGTGCGCAGCGCCGCGCCCATGATCAGGGGCTGGGCCGTGAGGTTGGGCCAGACCGGGGTGACGGCCACCACCTCGTCGCCCGCATCCACCAGGGCCTGCACGGCCAGCATCAGCCCGCTCACGCCGCCGGAGGTGACGGCGATGCGGCCGGCGTCCACCGGGCCGTGAAGGCGCGTCGTGTAGGCCGCCAGGGCCGCGCGCAGCTCGGGCAGGCCGAGGTTGTGGGCATAGAAGGTTTCGCCGGCCCGCAGCGAGGCGATGGCCGCCTCGCGGATGAAGTCCGGCGTGGCCTCGTCGCTCTCGCCGAACCAGAAGGCCAGCACGTCGCTGCGGCCGAGGCCGGCGTTGGCGACCTCGCGGATCTTCGAGGCCTCGAGGTTCTGGATGGCGTGGCGCATGGGCGGGCTTTCGCGTCAAGAACAGCCAGCCCTTGAAAAGTCGCCGGCCGCTCGCAGATCGGGTGCAGGGCGGCATTCGGCTGGCGGATGCCGCGCAGTGTAAGGGGGGCCTGGGGCCCGCCCGGAACCGTCTTCCAGGAGAGTCGCCATGTTTTTCGCACCCGTCGTCCGCACCCGCGCCGTGATCCCCACCCGCCGCACCTTCAACCGCGGCTTCGAGCGCTTCATCGACGAGGCCTTCTTCCAGCCCACGCCCGCCCGCGGCGCCACCGTGTCGGAGGACGACAAGGCCTGGACCGTGACCCTGGACATGCCCGGCATCGCGCGCGAGGACCTGTCCATCAGCGTCGAGGGCCCGGTGGTGCGCATCGAGACGCGCGCCGAGGCGCCGCGCCAGTACAAGGCCGCCTATGAGCTGCCGCAGGACATCGATGTCGATGCCACCGCCGCCAGGCTGGAGAACGGCGTGCTCACGCTGACCCTGGCCAAGCAGGTCCCGGTGAGCAAGGCGCGCACGATCCCGCTGCAGTGAGCGGGCGTCAGGCCGCCGGCACGATCTCGTGCAGCGGCCAGCGCGGCTTCACGTCGAAGGCATACGCCTCGCTGGCCTGCTGCGCGCCGGACTGCAGCCGCATCGCGCCGGCCAGGGCGATCATGGCGCCGTTGTCGGTGCACAGGTGCAGCTCCGGGTAGTGCACCCGCACGCGGCGGCGCGCACAGGCCGCGTCGAGCTGCTCACGCAGCAGGCGGTTGGCGCCCACGCCACCGGCCACCACCAGGCGCTTGAGGCCGGTGGCATCGAGCGCGGCGATCGACTTCTTCACCAGCACCTCCACGATCGCCGCCTGCGTCGCGGCGGCCAGGTCGGCCCGGCGGGCCTCGAGCTCGTCGCCCAGCTTCCTGGCCTGCGTGAGCACCGCGGTCTTCAGGCCGGCGAAGGAAAAATCGAGGTCGCCGCTGTGAAGCAGCGGCCGCGGCAGCTTGAAGGCCTGCGGGTCGCCCGACTGCGCCAGCCGCGACAGCGCCGGCCCGCCCGGATACCCCAGCCCCAGCAGCTTGGCCGACTTGTCGAAGGCCTCGCCCGCCGCGTCGTCGATGGTCTCGCCGAGCAGCTCGTAGCGCCCCACTCCATCGACCCGCATCAGCTGCGTGTGGCCGCCGGACACCAGCAGCGCCACGAACGGGAACTCCGGCGCATCCGCGCTCAGGAACGGGGACAGCAGGTGCCCCTCGAGATGGTGGACCCCCAGCACCGGCTTGCCCAGCGCCGCGCCCAGGGCGCAGGCCACGCCCGCCCCCACCAGCAGCGCGCCGGCCAGGCCGGGGCCGCGGGTGTAGGCCACCACGTCCACCTCGGGCAGGCCGCGGCCCGCCTCGTCCAGCACCTGGCTGGCCAGGGGCAGCACCCGGCGGATGTGGTCGCGGCTGGCCAGCTCGGGCACCACGCCGCCATAGGCCTGGTGCATCTCGATCTGGCTGTGGAGGGCGTGCGCCAGCAGGCGCGGCACGCCGGCGCCGGCGGCCTCCACCAGGGCCACGCCGGTTTCATCACAGGAAGACTCGATACCCAGGACAAGCATGTCCCGAGTGTAGGCGCGCCGGTGGGGCGCCCTCCCCTTTGGCACTTTGGCGCGAAAATTGCACCGCTTTTTCCGTACACGTCCGACCCATGACCGAACCCTTGCGCATCCTGGTCGTCGCCCCCGACCTGGTGGTGGACGACCCGAACGACGAACACGCCCTGGAGCAGGCCGCGCGTTCGCGCAGCCTGCGCATCGGCCTGCTGGAAAACGGCTTCAACCTCATCGCCAGCCTGCCGGCCGACCCCTTCCTGGCCGAGCGCATCGCGCAGCTGCAGCCGGACCTGATCATCGTGGACGCCGAGAGCGCCGCCCGCGACTCGCTGGAGCATGTGGTGATGGCCACCCGCGACGAGCGCCGGCCGATCGTCCTGTTCACGAACGACGACGACACCACGCACGTGAAGGACGCGGTCGCCGCCGGCGTCTCCGCCTACATCGTGGCCGGCCTCGCCCCCGACCGCATCCGCCCCATCCTCGACGTGGCCATGGCCCGCTTCCAGCACGAGCAGGGCCTGCGCCAGGCGCTGGCCGCCGCCCGCTCCGAGCTGGCCGACCGCAAGGTGATCGATCGCGCCAAGGGCCTGCTGATGCAGCGCCAGGGCCTGAGCGAACCCGAGGCCTACGAGAAGCTGCGCCGCACGGCCATGGACAAGGGCCTGAAGATCGCCGACGTGGCCCAGCGCATCCTCGACGTGGCCGACCTGCTCGGTTGATGCGCCGTGATGGTGCGCCGCACAAGCGCAGTGCGGCGACCCGCACCAAAACGTTGGTTCACACCCCACCCTCCCCGCCCGGAAAACCTGGCACGCGCTTTGCACAAGTGAATCCGAATAACCAATGATGGTTTTCGGGCCACCCCGCTTCAACGGCGAAGCATCCCGGTGGCCTTGACCGGACGAAGGCGTCCCCACCCACGGCAGTTGTCCGTGCGCGTGAGGACGCCTTTTCTTTTTTGTTCGATTCCTTGTTGATGGAGTAGCCCCGTGATGACCGACCTGCTGAAAACCCGCCTCTCCCGCCGCAGCCTGCTGCAAGCCGCCGCCGTTGGCGCCGCCGGCGTGTCACCGGCGCTGCGCACCGCGGTCCACGCGCAGGGCTCCGACAAGCCCGAGAAGGAGGAAGTGAAGATCGGCTTCATCCCCCTGACCGACTGCGCCAGCGTGGTGATGGCCTCCGTGCTGGGCTTCGACAAGAAGTACGGCGTGAAGATCATCCCCACCAAGGAAGCCTCCTGGGCCGGCGTTCGCGACAAGCTGGTCAACGGCGAACTCGACATGGCCCACGTGCTCTGGGGCCTGATCTATGGCGTGCACATGGGCACCTCCGGCCCGAAGAAGGACATGGCCGTCCTGATGAACCTGAACCACAACGGCCAGGCCATCACCCTGTCGAAGAAGCTCGCCGACAAGGGCGCGGTCGACGCCGCCTCGCTGGCCAAGCTCATGGCCACCGAGAAGCGTGACTACACCTTCGCCCAGACCTTCCCCACCGGCACGCACGCGATGTGGCTGTACTACTGGCTCGCCAGCGTGGGCGTGAACCCGCTGAAGGAGGCCAAGGTCATCACCGTGCCGCCGCCGCAGATGGTGGCCAACATGCGCGTGGGCAACATGGACGGCTACTGCGTGGGCGAGCCCTGGGGCCACCGCGCGATCGCCGACGGCATCGGCATCACCGCCGCCACCACCCAGGACATCTGGAAGGACCACCCCGAGAAGGCCCTGGGCACCACCGGCGACTTCGCGAAGAAGTACCCCAACACCTGCCGCGCCGTCATCGCCGCCATCCTGGAGGCGAGCAAATGGATCGACGCCAGCCTGTCCAACAAGAACAAGATGGCCGAGACCGTGGCCGACAAGGCCTACGTCAACACCAGCGTGGACGTGATCAACCAGCGCATCCTGGGCCGCTACCAGAACGGCCTGGGCAAGACCTGGGACGACCCCAACCACATGAAGTTCTTCAACGACGGCTACGTGAACTTCCCCTACCTCTCCGACGGCATGTGGTTCCTCACGCAGCACAAGCGCTGGGGCCTGGTCAAGGACCACCCGGACTACCTCGCGATCGCCAGGCAGATCAACCAGGTGGACCTGTACAAGCAGGCCGCCACCGCAGCCAAGGTCGCCGTGCCCAAGGACGTGATGCGCTCGAGCAAGCTGCTCGATGGCGCGGTCTGGGACGGCAAGGACCCGAAGAAGTACGCCGAGTCGTTCAAGGTCCACGCCTAAGGAGTCACGGACATGGTCAGCGCAGTCTTCCACGGCCCGGTCGACGAACCGGCGCCTTCCGCTCCCGCAGCGCGCACGGCCCCCACGGTGGCCGCAGCCCCCGCTCCCGCACCGGCCGCTCCCCGGCCGGCCCGCACCTCCATCGACTGGCGCGGCCTGTGGCTGCGCGTGCTGCCCCCGTGCTTCGGCCTGGGCTTCCTGGTGGGGATCTGGGCCCTGGTCTCCATGGGCTCGGGCGGCAGCATCCCCTCGCCGGCGGAGACCTTCCACCAGGCGGTGGAGGTTTTCAGCGACCCGTTCTACCGCAAGGGGCCCAACGACCAGGGCGTGGGCTGGAACGTGCTCGCCTCGCTGCAGCGCGTGGCGGTGGGCTTCGGCCTGGCCGCGGTGGTGGGCATTCCGGCCGGCTTCCTGATCGGGCGCTTCACCTTCCTCTCGCGGATGTTCAACCCGCTGATCAGCCTGCTGCGCCCGGTCTCCCCCCTGGCCTGGCTGCCGATCGGCCTGCTGGTGTTCAAGGGCGCCAACCCCGCCGCGATCTGGACCATCTTCATCTGCTCGATCTGGCCCATGATCATCAACACCGCGGTCGGCGTGCAGCGCGTGCCGGCCGACTACATGAACGTGGCCCGCGTGCTCAATCTGTCCGAGTGGAAGATCGTCACGAAGATCCTGTTCCCCGCGGTGCTGCCCTACATGCTCACCGGCGTGCGCCTGGCCGTCGGCACCGCGTGGCTGGTGATCGTGGCCGCCGAGATGCTCACCGGCGGCGTCGGCATCGGCTTCTGGGTGTGGGACGAGTGGAACAACCTCAACGTCAAGAACATCATCATCGCCATCTTCGTGATCGGCATCGTCGGCCTGCTGCTGGAGCTGGCCCTGGTCAAGCTGGCCACCGCATTCACCTACGAGGAGACCCGGGCATGAACGAGAGCCTCACCACCAAGTACATCCAGGTCCAGGGCGTCGGCCAGACCTTCCGCACCGCCAAGGGCCCCTTCGTGGCGCTGCAGGGGGTGGACCTCACCGTGGCCAAGGGCGAGTTCGTCGCGCTGATCGGGCACTCGGGCTGCGGCAAGAGCACGCTCCTGAACCTGGTCGCCGGCCTCACCCGCCCCACGCAGGGCGCCCTGATCTGCGCCAACCGCGAGATCGCCGGGCCCGGCCCGGACCGGGCGATGGTGTTCCAGAACCACTCGCTGCTGCCCTGGCTCACCTGCTTCGAGAACGTCTACCTCGCGGTGGAACGCGTCTTCGGTTCCACCGAGACCCGCGCCCAGCTCAAGGCGCGCACCGACGCGGCGCTGGAGCTGGTCGGCCTGTCGCACGCCAGCGCCAAGCGCCCCGGCGAGATCTCGGGCGGCATGAAGCAGCGCGTGGGCATCGCCCGCGCCCTGTCGATGGAGCCCAACGTGCTGCTGATGGACGAGCCCTTCGGCGCGCTCGACGCCCTCACCCGCGCCAAGCTGCAGGACGAGCTCCTGCAGATCGTGGCCAAGACCCGCAGCACCGTGGTCATGGTGACGCACGACGTGGACGAGGCCGTGCTGCTCTCGGACAAGATCGTCATGATGACCAACGGCCCGGCCGCCACCATCGGCGAGGTGCTGCACGTGGACCTGCCGCGCCCCCGCGACCGCGTGGCGCTGGCCGAGGACGCTCGCTACCTGGGCTACCGCAAGGCGGTGATCGACTTCCTCTACACCCGCCAGGCGCACGTGGAGAAGCAGGCCGCCTGAGGCGAGCCTGCCTGGGCCTGGCTGGGGGCGGCTGCGGCCCCCTCAGCCGGCCGACCCGAGCAGCATCTCGACGCTGGTCTGGTAGGCCTCGGTGAGCCGGTCGAAGACCGCGAGCAGGTCCTCGCTGGCCGCGGCCAGCTGCATGCGGCCGCCGGGCTGCGCCGCCAGCGGCACGGTGCCGCGCAGCGCCGCCCAGGCCTGCCGGCCCTCGGCCTGCATCTGGCGGATGGCGGGGGTGGACAGCGGCGCCGACTCCAGCTGCCGCAGGCCCTCCTCGAACGCGGCCTCGCTGGCCGCCAGCTCGCGCCGCACCGCCTCGGCGTCGGCCGGCGCCGCCGCCGGCAGCACCAGGGCCAGCTTGGCCACCCGCTGCGACAGCATGCGCTGGCGGCCCGCCACGTTGACCACGCCCACCGGCTGCGCCACGCCGGAGGACTCCAGCGCCAGCACCAGGGCGTCGGCATTGGCCAGCACCGCCTCGGCCAGGGCATCCAGCCGCGGCAGCTCGGTGGCGCGCGGCGCGGCCTCCAGGCCCTGGCGCAGGTCGGCCCAGGCGGCGCGGCCCGCGGCCACCAGGTCGCCGAAGGTGGCCGGAGACAGCTCGGCCTCCAGCGCCTTCAGGTTCTCGTCCACCCGCGCCACGCTCTCTCGCATCAGCAGGGCCGCGGCCTGGCCGTCGGTGCGGCTGCAGGCCAGGGCATAGAGCTTCACCAGGCGCTGGGACAGCATGCGCTGCTGCCCCGCGCGGTTGATCGCCTCGGCCACGCGCGCGGCGTCGATCACCTGGCGCGAGACCTCGCCCACCTTCTGGTTGCCGTGCATCGAAGCGGTGCGCAGGAGGCGGAAGGCCTCGTCCTCGGTCAGCGAGCGCGCCCGCATCAGGATGCCCTTGGCCTTGTCCACCAGCTTGCGTTCCTCGAGGCGGCCCTCGAGGTCGTCCAGCCGCTGGCGCCACTGCCGCTCGCGCTTCTCCCGCTCGCGGGCCTGGGCCACCAGCGGGCGCAGGCGGTGGCCGCCGTAGCCCTGGACGATCCAGCCGTGCACCCCCGCCTCCAGCGCGCGCTGCATCAGGGCGACGTCGTTGTCGCGGGTGAACACCAGCAGGGGGAAGGACTGCTCCCGCTGCAGCACCGCCACCGCCTGCAGCAGCGCCTCGGGCACCTGCGGCGCCCAGCACACCACCACGTCGGGCTGGGTGCGCAGGGCATCGCGCACCAAGTGGGTGCAGTCCCCCTGCCCGCAAACGGTGAAACCGGCCGCCGTGAAGTCGGCACGCAGGTCGGGCGCGCCCGGGTCGGAGGTCTGGAGCAGGAGGACGGAGGTCAAGGCAGGCACTCGAAGGGGACGCGCAAAGGGGCGAAGGATAGGCCAATCCCCTGGCACGGAAGCTGCTCAAAAGGAATTAACGGGTGTGACGCCGCACCCTGGCCGTGCATCGTACCGCCGGCCCTGCGCACGACGTGGTGTGCTGTCCTGTACTTCCCCGTGGGAAGGGCCGTGCCCCGGCCGCCCCATGGAAACGACACCAACACGTGAGATGAGCGCTCCTACCCCCTTCCTGAAGTCCGGCCATGTGCCCACGCTGTTCGCGGCCTTCCTGTACTTCGCCTTTTCCTGCGGCATCTGGGTGCTCAATGGCGGCATGGCCCCCTTCATCTCGGAGGCCTACCAGCTTTCGCCCGCCCAGATGGGCCTGATGCTCTCCGTCCCCATCATCGCCGGCGCCCTCATGCGCTTCCCGCTCGGCCTGCTGGCCCAGTACATCGGCCGCAAGTCCGCCACGCTGGTGGAGATGGGCCTGATCGCGGTGGCCATGCTGTTCGGCCTGCTCTACGTGGACAGCTTCAACGACCTGCTCGCCATGGGCGTGCTCCTGGGCATCGCCGGCGCCAGCTTCGGCGTCGCCCTCTCCCTCGGCGCGGGCTCCTTCCCGCCGCAGCACAAGGGCCTGGCCATGGGCCTGGTGGGCGCGGGCAACGTCGGCACCGCGGTCTCGGTGCTGCTGGCCCCGCCCCTGGCCCTGTGGCTCGGGTGGAAGGCGGTCTACGGCGTCGCCGCGGTGGCCATCCTGATCCCCGCCGTCGTCATGGTCCTCTGGGCCAAGGAGCCCGACGACGTCGACGCCCACGCCAGCCTGCGCGAGCACGTGGCCTGCCTGTTCGAGAAGGATGGCTGGGTCTTCAGCCTGATCTACTGCGTCACCTTCGGCGGCTTCATCGGGCTGACCAGCTTCCTGCCCTCGTACTACTTCAGCCAGTTCGGCGTGAGCAAGGTGCAGGCGGGCCAGCTCACGATGCTGGCGGCCTTCATGGGCGCCACCCTGCGCGTGGTCGGTGGCTGGATCTCCGACCGCTGGGGCGGCGTGAACACCCTCAGCCTGGTGCTCCTGGTGGTGGCCGGCACCCTCACCCTGATCGGCTTCACCGGCCACTCGCTGGTGCTCACCACCCTGCTGATGATGCTGTGCTTCGCCGCCCTTGGCGCAGGCAACGGCGCGCTGTTCCAGCTGGTGCCCCTGCGCTGGCCCACCACCACCGCGGTGGCCGGCTCCATGATCGGCGAGCTCGGCGCCCTGGGCGGCGGCATCGTGCCCAATGCGCTGGGCCTGTCCAAGCAGTACCTGGGCAGCTACAGCGCCGGCTTCTTCCTGTTCGCGGGCCTGTCGCTGGCGGTGCTGGCCGTCATGCGGGTGATGCAGATCCGCTGGACCCGCACCTGGGCGGAGAAAGGCGGCCGCGCCCGCCTGCGCCCCGCCGCCGCGCGCTGAGGCCGGAGCCCCGCGATGTCATCGAGGCAGGAACAGCAGCCAGAACAGCAGCAGCAGGTTGAGCGCTGCGGAGGCCGCGAGGGCGGCCTTCCAGATGCCGGCCGGGTCGCGCGCGAAGTACGGCGTGGCGGCGGGCCGCTCCAGCGGGCGCGAGGCGCCGCGCTCCAGGGCCAGCACCAGTTCCTCGGCGGTCTCGAAGCGCTGGCGCGGGTCGCGCGCCACGGCGCGCAGCACCACGTGGTCCAGCCAGATCGGCACGTCGGGCCGCAGCCGGCTCGGGGCCTTGGGGTCGCGCCGGAAGCGGGCCAGCTGGTAGGGCTCGACCTCGCCGTACGGCAGGTGGCCGGTGAGCCACTGGTACAGCGTGACGCCCAGGGCGTAGAGGTCGCTGCGGGCGTCGGCCACCGCCTCGCCCTCGGGCGCTTCCCACTGTTCGGGGTTCATGTAGCTGGGCGTGCCGGCGTGCAGGGTGCGGTCCAGGGCCGACTCCTGCCCGGAGACGGCCACGCCCAGGTCCAGGATGCGCCAGCGGCCGTCGTCGCCCAGGTGCAGGTTGCCGGGCTTGATGTCGCGGTGGATCACGCCCTGGCGGTGCAGCCGGCCCAGGGCCTTGGCGACGGCGATGCCGCCCGCCACCACCTGCCCCACGGCGAAGGCCTGGCGCTGCGCCAGGAGCTGCTCCAGGGTGGCGCCGGCATGCCAGTCGAACACGGCGTAGAAGGCGCTGGGCGCGCGCGGCTCGCGCACGCCGATGAAGCCGGTGTCCGCACCGCCCTGCTCCGCGAGCCGCAGGCCCAGCCAGGCCTCGTGGGCCAGCATGGCGCGCTCCTGCGGGTCGCTGGCGCGGGCCTCGTGCAGCGTCTTGATCGCCACCAGCGCGCCGCTGGCGCCGTCGCGGGCCTGGTAGAGGCGGTGCACGCCGGTGTCGGCCACGCGCGCGGTCACGGTGAAGCCGTCCAGGACATCGCCCACCTTGAGGGGGCCGGGCACCGGCAGCTGGCGCGCGCCGAGCAGCACGTCCTCCAGGCGGATCGCGGCGAGCTCGCGCACATGGATCACGAGGGCGCTGGCGTTGTCCCAGCTGCCGGCCTTGAGGGCGGCATCGACCATCGCCTGGCTCGCCGCCTGCGCGCTGGCGGCGGCCTGGGCCGCGGCGCTGGCCAGCTGCTTGCTTGCGAGCACGCCATGGACGCCATCGCTCGTCAGCACGAAGACATCGCCGGCCTGCAGCTCGCCCTGCAGGTAGTCGACATGCACCCGCTCGTCGAGGCCGATGGCGCGGGTGAGCCGGCTCTTCATGTCCGGGTGGTCGAAGACATGGTCCTGCGTGAGCTGCGTCCACTCGCCGCCGCGCAGCAGCCAGGCCCGGGTGTCGCCCACGTGGGCCAGGGTGTAGCTGTGGCCCCGCAGCACCAGCGCGGTGAGCGTGGTCATGGCGCCGCGCGCATTGCGCCGGTTGCTGGCGGCCAGCCAGGCGTTCTGTGCGCCGATGAGGCGGTCGAGCGCCACGCTGGTCTCCCAGGTCGGCGGCGTGCCGAAGTAGTCCTGCACCACGCACATCACCGTGCTCTGGGCCGCCTCGCGGCCGCGGCCGCCGGTGGACACGCCGTCGGCGATGGCGGCCACCAGGCCTCGCTGCGCCTCGTGGGGCGGCGCCTCCTGCGCCGCGGCGAAATCCTCGTTGTCGTCCCTCGGGCCGCGCACGCTGTGCCAGCCGATATCCACATCCAGTGCCATGCGCCCATCGTAGCGAAGGCGCGGGCCCACTCCCTGCTTCACTGAAAGGAATCGATCATGAAGAAACTGAAACTCGTGATGGTCGGCAACGGCATGGCCGGCGTGCGCACGATCGAGGAGCTCCTCAAGATCGCGCCCGACCTGTATGACATCACCGTGTTCGGCGCGGAGCCGCACCCGAACTACAACCGCATCCTGCTGTCCCCGGTGCTCGCCGGCGAGCAGACGGTGGACGAGATCATCCTCAACTCCTGGGAGTGGTACCGCGAGAACGGCATCACCCTGCACGCGGGCAGGAAGGTGGTGGCGGTGGACCGCGTGCGCCGCGTGGTGCGCGCCGACGACGGCACCGAGGCGCCCTACGACCGGCTGCTCCTGGCCACCGGATCCAACCCCTTCATCCTGCCCCTGCCGGGCAAGGACCTGCAGGGCGTGATCGCCTACCGCGACATCGCCGACACCGAGGCCATGATCGACGCCGCGTCGAAGTACAGACACGCGGTCGTCATCGGCGGCGGCCTGCTGGGCCTGGAGGCCGCCAACGGCCTGAAGCTGCGGGGCATGGACGTCAGCGTGGTCCACGTGAACGACTGGCTGATGGAGCGCCAGCTCGATGACGTGGCCGGCGGCCTGCTGCGCAAGTCGCTGGAGGAACGCGGCCTGAAGTTCCTGATGAAGGCCCAGACCCAGGCGCTGGTGGGCGGCGAGGACGGCCGGGTGAAGGCCGTGCAGTTCAAGGACGGCACCGAGGTCCCCGCCGACCTGGTGGTGATGGCCGCGGGCATCCGGCCCAACACCGAGCTGGCCCAGTCCATGCGCCTGCACTGCGACCGCGGCATCGTGGTCAACGACACCCTGCAGACGGTCACCGACGCCCGCATCTACGCGGTGGGTGAATGCGCCGCGCATCGCGGCATCGCCTACGGCCTGGTGGCCCCGCTGTTCGAGCAGGCCAAGGTGGCGGCCAACCACCTGGCGCAGTACGGCATCGGCCGCTATGTCGGCTCGCTCACCTCGACCAAGCTCAAGGTGACCGGCATCGACCTGTTCTCCGCCGGCGACTTCATGGGCGGCGAGGGCACCGAGGAGATCGTCATGTCCGACCCCTTCGGCGGGGTCTACAAGAAGCTGGTGCTGAAGGACGACAAGCTGGTCGGCGCCTGCCTCTACGGCGACACGGTGGACGGCAGCTGGTACTTCAAGCTGCTGCGCGAGGGCCGCAGCGTGGCCGACATCCGCGACAAGCTGATGTTCGGCGAGTCCAACATCGGCGACACCGGACACGAGGGCCACAGCAAGGCCGCCGCCATGCCCGACGACGCCGAGGTCTGCGGCTGCAACGGCGTGAGCAAGGGCACGATCTGCAAGGCGATCAAGGACAAGGGCCTGTTCACCCTGGACGAGGTGCGCAAGCACACCAAGGCCAGCGCCAGCTGCGGCTCCTGCACCGGCCTGGTGGAACAGATCCTGATGTTCACCGCCGGCGGCGACTACTCCGCCACCCCGAAGAAGAAGGCCCTGTGCGGCTGCACCGAGCACTCGCACCAGGACGTGCGCGAAGCGGTCCGCGCCAACAAGCTGCTCACGGTGGCCGACACCATGAAGTTCCTGGAGTGGCGCACCCCCAATGGCTGCGCCACCTGCCGCCCCGCGATCAACTACTACCTGATCTCGACCTGGCCGCGCGAGGCGCAGGACGACCCGCAGAGCCGCTTCATCAACGAGCGCTCGCACGCCAACATCCAGAAGGACGGCACCTACTCGGTGATCCCGCGCATGTGGGGCGGCGAGACCACCGCCGGCGAGCTGCGCCGCATCGCCGACGTGGTGGACAAGTACCAGATCCCCACCGTCAAGGTCACCGGCGGCCAGCGCATCGACCTGCTCGGGGTGAAGAAGGAGGACCTGGTGGGCGTCTGGCAGGACCTGGGCATGCCCTGCGGCCATGCCTACGCCAAGGCCCTGCGCACGGTGAAGACCTGCGTGGGCAGCGAGTGGTGCCGCTTCGGCACCCAGGACTCGACGCAAATGGGCAAGGACCTGGAGCGCGCCCTGTGGCGCATGTACGCGCCGCACAAGGTCAAGCTGGCCGTCTCCGGCTGCCCGCGCAACTGCGCCGAGGCCGGCATCAAGGACGTGGGCGTGATCGGCGTGGACTCCGGCTGGGAGATCTACATCGCCGGCAACGGCGGCATCAAGACCGAGGTGGCCCACTTCCTGTGCAAGCTGAAGACCGCGCAGGAGGTGCTGGAATACAGCGGCGCCTTCCTGCAGCTGTATCGTGAGGAAGGCTGGTACCTGGAGCGCACCGTGCACTACGTGAGCCGCGTCGGCCTGGACTACGTGAAGCAGAAGATCCTCGAGGACCATGAAGGCCGCCAGGCGCTGTGGGAACGCCTGCAGTTCGCGCTCGATGGCGAGCCCGACCCGTGGTTCGACTTCGAGCAGGCCCGGGTCGACACCCGCCAGTTCGACAGGCTTCCCGCCCTCTCCACCCTCCCCGCGCCCAAGGTGTGACCATGAACAACGACTGGAAACTGATCTGCCGGGTCGAGGACATCCCCGTGCTCGGCGCGCGCCGCGTGCAACGCCCCCAGGGCCTGGACGTGGCCGTCTTCCGCAACGACGCCGGCCAGGTTTTCGCCCTGCTCGATCGCTGCCCGCACAAGGGCGGCCCGCTGTCGCAGGGCATCGTCTTCGGCACCCAGGTGGCCTGCCCGCTCCATAACTGGACCATCGGCCTGGAGGACGGCGCGGCCCGCGCGCCCGACCAGGGCTGCACCCAGCGCTTCTCGGTCAAGGTAGACGGCGGCGCCGTCTACCTCGACGCGAACGAGCTCGCCACCCTGGCCCTCACCGAATCCCGACCCATCGCCGGCCCGGCCCGGCGCACCACCGCCTGCCCATGACCCTGAAGGAAACCCGCTCCACCTGCCCCTACTGCGGGGTGGGCTGCGGCGTCATCATCGAATCGCAGGGCGACCAGGTGACCGGCGTGCGCGGCGACCCGCTGCACCCGGCCAACTTCGGCCGCCTGTGCACCAAGGGCTCGACCCTGCACCACACGGCCTCCGCCCCCATCACGCACCAGGCCCGCCTGCTGCACCCGATGCTGCGCGAGGAGCGCAGCGCCCCCGCCCACCGCGTGGGCTGGGACGCGGCGCTGGACCTGGCCGCGCGCAAGTTCGCCCGCACCATCGAGGCCCATGGCCCCGACGCGGTGGGCTTCTATGTCTCGGGCCAGCTGCTCACCGAGGACTACTACGTCTTCAACAAGCTGGCCAAGGGCCTGGTCGGCACCAACAACATCGACACCAACTCGCGCCTGTGCATGTCCAGCGCGGTGGCCGGCTACAAGCTCACGCTGGGCGCCGACGCGCCGCCCGCCTGCTACGACGACGTGAACCATGCCGACTGCCTGTTCATCGTCGGCAGCAACACCGCCTGGGCGCACCCGATCCTGTTCCGCCGTATCGAGGAGGCCAAGGCGAAGCGGCCGCAGATGAAGGTGATCTTCTGCGACCCGCGCCGCACCGACACCGCCGAGATCTGCGACCTCTACCTGCCGATCGAGCCCGGCACCGACGTGATGCTGTTCCACGGCCTGCTGCACATCATGCTGTGGGAAGGCTGGACGAACCCGGCCTACATCGAGGCCCGCACCACCGGCTTCGAGGCGCTCAAGGCCCGCGTGCGTGACTGCACGCCCGAGGCGGTCTCGCGCACCTGCGGCATCCCGGTGGCCGACCTGCACACCGCGGCGAAGTGGTTCGCCGCCTCGCCGGCCACCCTGAGCCTGTACTGCCAGGGCCTGAACCAGTCCGCCAACGGCACGGCCAAGAACGCCGCCCTGATCAACCTGCACCTGGCCTGCGGCCAGATCGGCCGCCCCGGCGCCGGCCCCTTCTCCCTGACCGGCCAGCCCAACGCCATGGGCGGGCGCGAGGTGGGCGGCCTGGCCAACCTGCTGTCCGCGCACCGCGACCTGGCCAACCCGCAGCACCGCGCCGAGGTCGCCGCGCTCTGGGGCCTGCCCGACGTGCCCGCCAAGCCGGGCAAGACCGCGGTGGAGATGTTCCAGGCCGCGGCCGACGGCGAGATCAAGGCGCTGTGGATCGCCTGCACCAACCCGGCCCAGTCCATGCCCGACCAGGCCACCGTGCGCCGGGCGCTGCAGCGCGCCGAGTTCGTGGTGGTGCAGGAGGCCTTCTCCACCACGGCCACGTGCGACTACGCGGACCTGCTCCTGCCCGCCACCACCTGGGGCGAGAAGGACGGCACCGTCACCAACTCCGAGCGCCGCATCAGCCGCGTGCGTCCCGCCGTGGCCGCCCCCGGCGGCACCCGGCACGACTGGCAGATCGCGCTGGATTTCGCGCGCCGCCTCGAGGCCCGCCTGCGTCCCGGCCAGCCCACGCTGTTCCCGTACGAGACCCCGGAACAGGTCTGGCTCGAGCATCGCGAATCCACCCGCGGCCGCGACCTGGACATCACCGGCCTGACCTACGCCATGCTGGAGGAGGCGCCGCGCCAGTGGCCGCTGCGCCCCGGCGAGGACCAGGGCCGGGCCCGCCTCTACGAGGACGGCATCTTCCCCACCGCCGACGGCAAGGCCCGTTTCGCCGACGTGGCCTACGTGCCGGTGGCCGAGCCGCGCGAGTCACGCTTTCCCTTCTCCCTCATCACCGGCCGCCTGCGTGACCAGTGGCACGGCATGAGCCGCACCGGCACCCTGGGCCGGCTGTTCGGGCATGTGCCCGAGCCGGTGATCCAGATGCACCCGCAGGACATGGCGCGCCGCGGCCTGGCCGAGGGCGACCTGGTCCACGTCACCTCCAAGCGCGGCTCCATCGTGGTGCCGGCCCAGGCGTCCAGCGAGGTCGCGCCCTCGCAGGCCTTCATGGGCATGCACTGGGGCGGCGAGTTCCTGGGCGGCGTCTCCAGCACCGGCGAGCCCCTGGCCGGCGTCAACCAGCTCACCACCTCGGCCTACTGCCCCGGCTCCAAGCAGCCCGAGCTGAAGCACGCCGCGGTGAAGATCCTGAAAGCCGAGATGCCCTGGTCGCTCCTGGCGGTGGCCTGGCTGCCCGAGGACGACGCCCTCGCGGTGCGCGAGCAATGCCGGCAGATGATGACGCGGTTCCCCTTCGCCACCTGCGTGCCCTTCGGCCGCGAGCGCACCGGCCTCCTGCTGCGCGCCGCCGCCTACGAGGCGCCGCCCGCCGAGGTGCTGGCGCGGCTGGAGTCGCTGCTGGGGCTGTCCGGCGCCGACGCGATCCGCTACGCCGACCCGCGCAAGGGCCAGCGCCGCGCCATGCGCCTGGCGCGCCAGGCCGATGGCGAGGCCCGGCTGGAAGCCTTCGTGCTGGCCGGCGACACCACCTCCGAGGCCTGGATCAAGGCCCTGCTGCAGGACGAACTGCCCGCCCAGGCCTACGGCCGCCTGCTGCTCTCGCCCGGCGCCAAGGCGCCGGTGGCGGTGCAGGCCCGGGGCAAGCAGGTCTGCACCTGCTTCAACATCACCGAGGACGCGATCCGCGACCGCCTGGCCACCTGCCACGGCGGGCCGGACGCCCGCCTGGCAAGCCTGCAGGCCGACCTGAAGTGCGGCACCAACTGCGGCTCCTGCGTGCCGGAGCTGAAGCGGCTGGTGCGGGCGACGATGCCCGCGGCCCAGGCCGCGTGAGGGCGGCGGCGGGGGTGGCCTGAATCAGCTTATCGCTGGAAGTCATGAGCCATCCCCGACAATCTCGCCCCATGGGCAGCATCAGCCACTACATCAAGGACATCGGCCGCGGCAAGGACGGCGCCCGCGCGATCACGCGCGAGCAGGCCGCCGACCTGTTCGGCCAGCTGCTCGATGGCAGCGTGAGCGACCTGGAGGTGGGCGCGTTCTGCCTGGCCATGCGGATCAAGGGCGAGACGGCCGACGAGATGGCCGGCTTCCTGGACGCCACCGCCTCGCGCATGCAGCGGGTGCCGGCGGGCGAGCGCACCCTGGTGGTGCTTCCGAGCTACAACGGTGCGCGCAAGCTGCCGGTGCTCACGCCCCTGCTGGCGCTGCTGGTGGCGCGCGAGGGCCTGCCGGTGCTGGTGCACGGCGCGGCCACCGAGGTCGTGCAGGGCAGCCGGGTCACCGCGCCCGCCGTGCTGCGCGCCCTCGAGATCGCCCCGCTGCACGCGGTGCGCGCCATCGCCCCCGGGGAGGTGGCCTTCCTGCCCACCGCGACCCTGTGCCCCGGGCTGCAGCGCCTGCTCGATGTGCGCCGCGTGGTCGGCCTGCGCAACTCGGCCCACAGCCTGGTCAAGCTGATGAACCCCAGCGAGGGGCCGGCCGTGGTGGTGGGCAGCTACACCCACCCCGAATACGCCATCTCCATGGCCGAGGTCTTCGAGCGCGTGGGCGCCACCGCCCTGCTGCTGCGCGGCACCGAGGGCGAGCCGGTGGCCGACGCCCGCCGGCTGCCGAAGATGGAAGGATTCATCCGAGGGCGGCGCGTGCTGCTCGAGGAAGGCCGCAAGGGCACCCTGACCGACCTGCCCGACATGCCCGCCGCGATTGACGCCGCCGCCACCGCGGCCTATATCCGCCGGGTGATGGCCGGGAACCTGCCCTTGCCGGCCTCGATCGCAACCCAGGTGGCACACATCGTGCAACTGGCGTTGCAGGCATGAATTTCTCGGAGACACCCATGGCATTCCCCGGCACCGTCACCCTCGTGGGCGCAGGCCCCGGCGACCCGGAGCTGCTGACGCTCAAGGCCGTCAAGGCGATCCAGTCCGCCACCGTGGTGTTCGTGGACGACCTGGTCGGCGACGAGATCGTGGCCCTGGCCGCCCCCACCGCCCGGGTGGTGCACGTGGGCAAGCGCGGCGGCTGCAAGAGCACGCCGCAGGCCTTCATCGAGAAGCTCATGATCACCGCCGCCCGCGAGGGCGAGGTGGTGGTGCGCCTCAAGGGCGGCGACCCCTTCATCTTCGGCCGCGGCGGCGAGGAGCGCGAGCACCTGCAGGCCGCCGGCATCCCGGTGACCGTGGTCAACGGCATCACCGCCGGCCTGGCCGCCGTGACCTCGCTGGGCGTGCCGCTGACGCACCGGGACCACGCCCACGGCGTCGTCTTCGTCACCGGCCATGCCAAGCCCGGCGATGCCGGCACCGACTGGGCCGCCCTGTCCGCGGCGGCGCATTCGGCCAGGCTGACCCTGGTGATCTACATGGGCGTGAGCGGCTGCCGCGAGATCCAGCAGGGCCTGCTGGCCGGCCTGCCCGCCTCCACCCCGGTGGGCGTGATCCAGCACGCCAGCCTGCCCCACCAGCGCCAGGTGGGCTGCACCCTGGGCGAGCTGCCCGCCGCCATCGCCCGCGAGGGCCTGGGCAGCCCCGCGGTCATCGTGGTGGGCGACGTCATGGCCGGCGTCGCCGCCGCCAGCGCCCGCGAGGCGCAGCGCCGCGCGGCCTGATCCCGGCCTGCCTGCCGCGCCCGGGGGCGCGGCACCCCGCCGACTACACTCGGCACCCCATGCAACAGTTCGACGCCGTCATCATCGGTGCCGGCGCGGCCGGCCTGTTCTGCGCCGGCGTCGCCGGCCAGCTGGGCCTGAAGGTCCTGGTCATCGACCATGGCGCCAAGGTCGCCGAGAAGGTCCGCATCGCCGGCGGCGGCCGCTGCAACTTCACCAACCGCGACCTCGACCCGCGCGCCCCGCAGAAGCACTTCCTGGGCGAGAACCCGAACTTCTGCCGCTCCGCCCTCTCCCGCTACACCGCGCAGGACTTCATCGACCTGGTCAGGCGCCACGGCATCCCCTTCCACGAGAAGCACAAGGGCCAGCTCTTTGGCGACCGCTCCTCGGAGGACTTCATCCGCATGCTCCTGGCCGAGTGCGAGGCCGGCGGCGTGCAGCGCTGGCAGCCGTGCAAGGTGGAGGCGGTACGCCACTCGGAAGCCACCGGCTACGAGGTCGACACCGACCGCGGTGCCGTGCGCGCGCCGCAGCTGGTGGTCGCCACCGGCGGGCTGTCCATCCCCCAGATCGGCGCCAGCGACTTCGGCTACCGCCTGGCCCGCCAGTTCGGCCTGCGCATCGTGGAGACCCGCCCCGCCCTGGTGCCCCTGACCTTCGACGGCGAGGCCTGGACGCCCTACGCGCAGCTGGCCGGCCTGGCCCTGCCGGTGCGTATCGAGACCGGCGCGAAGAAGGAGCGCATGGCGTTCGATGAGGACCTGCTGTTCACGCACCGCGGCCTGTCCGGCCCCGCCGTGCTGCAGATCTCCAGCTACTGGAAGCCCGGCGCCCCGATCCGCCTGGACCTCGCGCCCGGCGCCAGCCTGGCCGGCGCGCTGGCCGAGGCCAAGGCGCGCTCGCGCCGGCTGGTGGCCAACGAGCTGGCGGCCTTCGTGCCCGCGCGCCTGGCCGACGCCTGGGTGCAGCAGGACCCGGGCCTGCAGCGCCCGGTGAACGAGGCCTCCGACAAGGCCCTGGCCGCCCTGGCCCAGCGCCTGGCGGCCTGGGAGCTGGTGCCCACCGGCACCGAGGGCTACAAGAAGGCCGAGGTCACCGCCGGCGGCGTGGACACGCGCGAGCTGTCGCAGCAGACGATGGAGTCGCGCCAGCCGGGCCTGTACTTCATCGGCGAGGTGGTCGACGTCACCGGCTGGCTGGGCGGCTACAACTTCCAGTGGGCCTGGTCCAGCGGCTGGGCCTGCGCGCAGGGGATGGCGCAGCGGCAGGCCGAGGCGGCTGCACGCGCCTGAGCGCGCCGGTAGACTCGGGCGCGCTGCGCACGCAGCCCGGCCACCCCGCCCCGGGGCGGCCGGCAGAACAGAGAGGCCCCCATGAAACCGATTCGCCTGACCCTGCTCGCCGCGCTGCTCGCGGCCCTCACCAGCGCCCACGCGGGCAAGACGCTGGACACGATCAAGCAGAAGGACCAGATCGCCGTGGGCGTGAGCACCGGCGTGCCGGGGTTCTCCGCGGCTGACAGCCAGGGCCGCTGGAGCGGGCTGGACGTGGACATCGCCCGCGCCGTCGCCGCCGCCGTGCTGGGCAGCCCCGACAAGGTCAAGTGGGTGCCCCTGGCCTCGCAGCAGCGGTTCACCGCCCTGCAATCCGGCGAGGTGGACGTGCTCTCGCGCAACACCACCGTCACCCTCACCCGCGACGCCTCCATGGGCCTGGCCACCACCGCGGTGGTGTTCTACGACGGCCAGGGCTTCATGGTCCCGGCCAAGACGGGCGTGAAGAGCGCGAAGCAGCTCAAGGGCGCCACCGTCTGCGTGCAGTCGGGGACCACCTCGGAGAAGAACCTCACCGACTTCTCCCGTACCTTCAAGCTCAATCTCAAGCCGGTGGTGTTCGACAAGTTCGACGCCGCCAACGCCGCCTACTTCGCCGGCCGCTGCCAGGCCTACACCACCGACGCCTCGGGCCTGGCCTCGGTGCGCGCCAAGGAGGCGCAGGACCCGAAGGCCCACGTGATCCTGCCGGAGCTGATCTCCAAGGAGCCCCTGGGCCCGCTGGTGCGCCGCGGCGATGACGAGTGGCAGTCCATCGTGCGCTGGGTGATCCACGGCCTGGTCGAGGCCGAGGAGAACGGCATCACCCGCGCCAACGTCGACAAGCTCAAGGCCGAGACCACCGACCCGGTGGTGGGCCGACTGCTCGGCACCACCGAGGACATGGGCAAGCCCCTGGGCCTGGACCGCGACTGGCTGGCCCGCGCGATCCGCGCGGTGGGCAACTACGGCGAGATCTACGAGCGCAACGTCGGCGAGAAGACCCCGGTGGGCCTGCCGCGCGGCAAGAACCAGCTCTGGACCCAGGGCGGCCTGATGTACGCCCTGCCGGTGCGTTGAGCGCCCGCGCCCCGATCCCGGCGCGGCCGGCGCCGCCCGCGCCGCGCGCCGCCTGGTCCTGGCGCAACCCGGCCACCCGCGCCCTGGTGTGGCAGGCGCTGGCGGTGGCCGCGGTGCTGGGCCTGGTCGCCTGGCTGGCGCACAACACCCAGGCCAACATGGCGGCCCGCGGCATCCGCAGCGGCTGGGACTTCCTCACCCAGCCCGCCGGCTTCGACATCGGCGAGCAGCCGATCGCCTTCGACGCGGCCGACGCCTACTGGAAGGCCTTCGGGGTGGGCCTGCTCAACACCCTGCGGGTGGCGGTGGCCGCCATCGTCCTGTGCACGGTGGTCGGCGCGGCGGTCGGCGTGGGCCGCTTCTCGCCCAACGGGCCGGTGCGCGCCCTGTGCCGCGCCTACGTCGAGGCCTTCCGCAACGTGCCGCTGCTGGTGCAGCTGCTGGTCTGGTACCTGCTGCTGATGGAGACCCTGCCCGAGCCGGCCCAGGCCTGGCGCTGGGGCGAGGCGGTGTTCGTGAGCAAGGCGGGCCTGAGCCTGCCCTTTCCCGCGCCCGGCGAGGCCGGCTGGCACTGGAGCGTGCCCGCGCCGGGCGCCTTCGCCATCGAGGGCGGCGCGACGCTGACCTCGGAATTCCTGGCGGTGCTGGCGGGCCTGTCGTTCTACACCGCGGCCTTCGTCGCCGAGGTGGTGCGCGCCGGCATCGCCGCCGTGCCGCGCGGCCAGGTGGAGGCGGCCCAGAGCATCGGCCTCACCCGCTGGCAGGTGCTGCGCCGCGTCACCGGCCCGCAGGCGCTGCGGGTCATGGTGCCGCCCCTGACCAACCAGTACCTGAACCTGACCAAGAACTCGTCGCTGGCGGTGGCGGTGGGCTATCCCGAGCTGGTGTCCATCGCCAACACCAGCCTGAACCAGACCGGCCGGGCGCTGGAGTGCATCGCGATCGTGATGGCGGTCTACCTGGCGCTGTCGCTGGCCACCGCCCTGGCCATGGGACTCGTGAACCGGCGCGCCGCGCTGCGGGAGCGCTGAGGCCATGGACGAAGCCACCCCGCCCACCCAGGCCGCCCGGGCCCGTGATGGCTTCCTGCCGGCCCGCCCGGCGCCCGCCGCCCCCGGCGGCCTGGCAGCGCGCCTGCGCCGCGAGCTGTTCGGCGGAACGCTGGGCAGCCTGACCACCCTCGCCTTCCTGGCCTGGATCGCCTGGACCCTGCCGCCCCTGGCGGACTGGGCCCTGTGGCGGGCCGTCTGGCAGCCCGACGCGAACGCCTGCCAGGCCGCCCGCGGAACTGGCGCCTGCTGGGGCGTGATCGCCGAGAAGTACCGGGTGATCCTGCTCGGACGCTACCCGCTGGAGGCGCAGTGGCGGCCGGTGCTGGCCACCGGGCTGCTGCTGGTGATGGTGGCCGCCAGCGGCATCCGCCGGTGCTGGTCGAAATGGCTGGTGCTGGCCTGGGCGCTGGCCGGCGCGGCCTGCTTCGCCCTGCTGCATGGGGGCGTGGCCGGCCTGGCCCGCGTGCCCACCGACCACTGGGGCGGCCTGCCCCTGACCCTGGTCCTGAGCACCCTGGCCATCGTGCTGGCCTTCCCGCTGGCGGTGGCCCTGGCGCTGGGCCGGCGCAGCGGCATGCCCGCCATCCGCACGCTGTGCGCGGCCTACATCGAGCTGGTGCGCGGCGTGCCCCTGATCTCGGTGCTGTTCATGGCCAGCTTCCTGTTCCCCCTGTTCCTGCCGCCCGGCACCACGCCGGACGTGCTGGTGCGGGTGGTGGCGGGCATCGCCCTGTTCGCCGCGGCCTACCTGGCCGAGACGATCCGCGGCGGCCTGCAATCCGTGCCGCGCGGGCAGCTCGAAGCCGCCGCCAGCGTCGGCCTGGGCTGGTGGGCGACCCAGCGCCGGGTGGTGCTGCCGCAGGCCCTGGGCGCGGTGGTGCCCGGCCTGATGAACAGCTTCATCTCCATCTTCAAGGACAGCTCCCTGGTCACCATCGTGAGCTTGTACGAACTCACCGGCTCCCTCGGCCTGGCCCTCTCCGGCGACCCCGAGTGGCGCCCCTTCCTGGCCGAGGGCTACCTGTTCATCACCGTCATCTACTTCATCTTCTGCGCCGCCATGTCCCGCTACAGCCTGTGGGTCGAGCAACGGCAGGCGCGCTCGCAGGCCCGCTGAATGACCCCAGACACCCTGATCCGCTTCGACAAGGTCAACAAGTGGTTCGGCCCCAACTTCCATGTGCTGCGCGACATCGACCTGCAGGTGCGCCGCGGCGAGCGCGTGGTGGTGTGCGGCCCCTCCGGTTCGGGCAAGTCGACCCTGATCCGCTGCGTCAATGCGCTGGAGCCGTTCCAGGAGGGCCGGCTGGTGGTGGGCGGCGTCACGCTGGAGGCCGAGGGCCGGCAGGACGAGCGCGCCATCCGGGAGGTTCGCCGCCGGGTGGGCATGGTGTTCCAGCAATTCAACCTGTTTCCGCACCTGAGCGTGCTGGACAACCTCACCCTGGGCCCGATCCATGCGCAGAAGCTGCCCCGCGCGCAGGCCGAGGCGACGGCGCTGGCGCAGCTCGAGCGGGTGCACATCGCCGACCAGGCGCACAAATTCCCGCTGCAGCTCTCGGGCGGGCAGCAGCAGCGGGTGGCGATCGCCCGGGCGCTGTGCCTGGAGCCCCAGGTGCTGCTGTTCGACGAGCCCACCTCCGCGCTGGACCCGGAGATGGTGGGCGAGGTGCTGGGCGTGATGACCGAGCTGGCCGGCCAGGGCATCACCATGGTCTGCGTGACCCACGAGATGGGTTTCGCCCGGGCGGTGGCCGACCGCATGGTGTTCATGGACCAGGGCCAGGTGATGGAGGAAGCCCCTGCGGCCGCCTTCTTCGAGCGGCCGCAAAGCCCCCGCGCCCGGGCCTTCCTGGACAGCCTGCGGACCTGAGCGGCCCCGGCTGTTTGGCATGCCCTTCACAATGGCTATAATCTGGGGCTTTGCTGGCAAACCCCCGGCGGCCTGATCAACTACATAGCCGGGGAACCCCCGCTGCAAGCCCGATCTTCTTGCAGCACCAATTTGGATCCAAAGACGAATGACGACCATCCGTGTCAAAGAAAACGAGCCCTTCGACGTGGCCCTGCGCCGCTTCAAGCGCACCATCGAAAAGCTGGGCCTGCTGACCGAACTGCGCGCCCGCGAGTTCTACGAGAAGCCCACCGCCGAGCGCAAGCGCAAGAAGGCCGCCGCCGTCAAGCGCCACTACAAGCGCGTGCGCAGCATGCAGCTGCCCAAGAAGCTGTACTAATCAGCTTCCCGGCTGCCTAGGCATCCACAAAGCCCGCCCGGGGACGCCCGCGCGGGCTTTCGTTTTTTCAGAATCACCCGAATCCCTCAAGGAGAAGACCATGTCCCTCAAGCAGACCCTCAGCGACGACATGAAGGCCGCCATGCGCGCCAAGGACATGGAGCGCCTGGGCACCATCCGCCTGCTGCAGGCCGCGATCAAGCAGAAGGAAGTGGACGAGCGCGTCGAACTGGATGACGCCGGCGTGGTCGCCATCGTCGACAAGCTGATCAAGCAGCGCAAGGACAGCATCGACGCCTTCCAGAAGGCCGCCCGCCAGGACCTGGCCGACAAGGAAGCCGCCGAGATGGCGGTGCTGCAGGCCTACCTGCCGGCGCGCCTGTCCGCCGAGGAAGTGGCCGCCGAGGTCAAGGCCATCGTCACCGAGCTGGGCGCTTCCGGCCCCGGCGACATGGGCAAGGTCATGGGCGCGGTGAAGGCGAAGCTGGCGGGCAAGGCCGACATGGGCCAGGTCTCCGCCGCGGTGAAGGCGGCCCTGGCGGGTTGAGGCAGGGGGCAGGCGCCCCCTCCGGCCGGCCCCTCCCCCGTGGGGGACGGAGGGGAATCAGCTGCCGGCGACCTTCATCCGGTTGACCAGGATCGAGCCCACGGTCTTGGCGCCGTAGCTGTAGGCGTCGGCGCCGATCGCCTCGATGCCCTTGAACATGTCCTTGAGGTTGCCGGCGATGGTGATCTCCTGCACCGGGAAGGCGATCTCGCCGTTCTCGACCCAGAAGCCGCTCGCGCCGCGCGAGTAGTCGCCGGTGACGTAGTTCACCCCCTGCCCCATCAGCTCGATCACGAACAGGCCGGTGCCCAGCTTGCGCAGCATCTCGTCGAGGTCGTCCCCCGTCTTCGTGCGGCGCGAGGTCAGCACCAGGTTGTGCGAGCCGCCGGCGTTGCCGGTGGTGCGCATGCCCAGCTTGCGGGCCGAGTAGCTGGAGAGGAAGTAGCCGCCGACCTTGCCGGCCTCCACCACCTGGCGCGCGCCGGTGCGCACGCCCTCCTCGTCGAACGGGGCGCTGCCCTTGCCGCCACGGACATGGGCATCCTCGGTGATGTCCACATGCCTGGGGAAGACCTGCTTGCCCAGCGAGTCCAGCAGGAACGTGCTGCGGCGGTACAGGGCGCCGCCGCTGGTGGCCTGCACGTAGGACCCCAGCAGGCCCGCGGCCAGCGGCGACTCGAACAGCACCGGGCACTCGCGGGTGGAGATCTTGCGGGCGTTCAGGCGCGAGAGCGCGCGCTCGGCGGCGTAGCGGCCGACGGCCTCGGGCGAGGCCAGGTCCCGGGCGTCGCGCATGGAGCTGTACCAGGCGTCGCGCTGCATGTTGTCGCCGCGGCCGGCGATCGGCGCCACCGACAGCGAGTGCCGCGAGCTGGCGTAGCCGCCGCGAAAGCCCCGGGTGTGGGCGCTGAAGAAGTGGCTTTGCTGCGCGGAGACGCCCGCGCCCTCGCTGTTGGTGATCTTCCGGCTGGTCTTGAGGGCCGCGGCCTCGCAGGCCAGGGCCATCTGCGCCGCCTGCTCGCTGTCGATGGCCCAGGGGTGGAACAGGTCGAGGTCGGGCTGCTCGTGGGGCTGGGCGATGTCCTGCGCGTCGGGCAGGCCGGCCACCGGGTCCTCGGCGGTGAAGCGGGCGATGTCGTAGGCCGCCTGCACGGTCTGGCGGATGGCGGCCTCCGAGAAGTCGGAGGTGCTGGCATTGCCCCGGCGCTGGCCGATGTAGACGGTGACGCCCAGGGACTTGTCCCGGTTGCGCTCCACGTTCTCCAGCTCGCCCTTGCGCACCGAGACGCTCAGGCCGCAGCCCTCGGAGGCCTCGGCGCCGGCGTCGGTGGCCCCCAGCCGCTTGGCGTGGGCCAGGGCGGTGTCCACCAGGTGTTCGAAGTGGGCACGGCTGTACGAGAAGCCGGATTCGGCGCGGTCGGAGGTCTTCGTCATGGCGGGGCTATGATACTTGCGACCCCGTCGCGGCAATGGCCGCGCTCCCTGATTCCCACCATGTCACGCAAACCCAAACGAGGCTACTTCGTGCGCGGCCAGTTCGTCGCCGAAGGCAGCGAACTGGACCTGCAGCTCAAGGCCGAACTCAAAGGCTCGGAGATCAGCAAGACCGACCTGAAACGCGAGAGCACCGAGCTGCAGAAGCTCGGGCAGGATCTCATGACGCTGCGCCGCGACCTGTTCGACGGACTGCAGCTGCCCGACAAGCTGGTCGAGGCCCTGGCCGAGGCCGGCCGCATCACCAACTTCGAGGGCAAGCGCCGGCAGATGCAGTTCGTCGGCAAGCTGATGCGCCAGCTCGACGAGGCGCAGGTCGACGCGATCCGCGCCGCGCTCGAGGTGCAGCAGAAAGGCTCGGCCGCCGAGACGATGGCCCTGCACCTGGCCGAGCGCTGGCGCGACGACCTGATCGAGCGCGACGAGGCCGTGGGCGAATGGCTCACCCAGTACCCCGGCACCGACTCGCAGCAGCTGCGCGCCCTGGTGCGCCAGGCCCGCAAGGACCGGCCCGCGCCGGATGCCGACGCGGTATCCAGGGGCCAGGCCCCGCGCCAGGGCCGTGCCTACCGCGAGATCTTCCAGCTGGTGCGCGAGCAGCTCGACGCGGCCCGCGCGGATGAAGCCGCCGACAGCGGCGAGGACGACGGCGATGAGTGATTTCGACCCGGTCAGGATCGGCATCGTCTCCATAAGCGACCGCGCCTCCAGCGGCGTCTACGAGGACAAGGGCCTGCCCGCCCTGCAGGACTGGCTGACCCGCGCCCTGCGCAACCCGATCACCTTCGAGCCGCGCCTGATCCCCGACGAGAAGGACCGCATCAGCGCCACCCTCGTCGAGCTGGTCGACGCCGGCTGCTCGCTGGTGCTCACCACCGGCGGCACCGGCCCGGCGCCGCGCGATCTCACCCCCGAGGCCACCCTGGCCGTGGCCGACAAGGAGATGCCCGGCTTCGGCGAGCAGATGCGCCAGATCTCGCTGAAATTCGTGCCCACGGCCATCCTGTCGCGGCAGGTGGCGGTGATCCGGGGCCGCAGCCTGATCATCAACCTGCCGGGCCAGCCCAAGTCCATCCAGGAGACGCTGGAGGGCCTGAAGGACGCCGAGGGCAGGAGCCTGGTGCCCGGCATCTTCGCCGCCGTGCCCTATTGCATCGACCTGATCGGCGGCCCCTACCTCGAGGCCGACGAGGCGGTGTGCAAGGCCTTCCGGCCCAAGAACGCGATCCGCCCGCCCAAGGCCTGATCCCTTCGCGTCTGGCTACGGACGCCGCTTGTGGCGGGCGCGCCCGGCTCCTAGAGTGACTCCTGGCGCCGGGGCGGTCCCGGCGCCGCCCCCGCGAAGGAGATCCCATGACCCGCTACAAGGTCGGCTATTTCGTCGGCAGCCTGTCCTCCACCTCCATCAACCGCCTCCTGGCCAGGGCCCTGGTGAAGCTGGCCCCGCCGCAGCTGGAGATGGTGGAGATCCCGATCCGCGACCTGCCCCTGTACAGCCCCGACTACGACGCCGACTACCCGCCGGTGGCGCGCGCCTTCAAGCAGGCCATCGCCGACTGCGACGCGGTGCTGTTCGTGACGCCGGAGTACAACCGCTCGATCCCGGGCTGCCTGAAGAACGCGATCGACTGGGCCAGCCGGCCCTGGGGCCAGAATGCCTTCTCGAAAAAGGCCTCGGGCGTGATCGGCACCTCGCCGGGCTCGATCGGCACCGCCGTGGCGCAGAGCCACCTTCGCAGCGTGCTGTGCTTCTGCAACTCGCCGCTGATGAACACCGTCGAGGCCTACATCCAGTTCAAGCCCGGGCTGATCACGGACGACGGCACGGTGACCGAGGAGCGCGTGCGGGAGTTCCTGGCCAACTACCTCGTCGAGATGCAGGCCTTCGTGGCCCGGGTCCTCACGGTGCTGCCACGCACCTGACCGGGCGCCGGGCTACTTGCCCACCAGCTGCTGCAGCTTGTCGGCCTCGAAGCTCTCCTTCTTGGCCGCATCCAGCGGCACGCAGTCCTGCTGCTTCGTGGAGAGCTTCTCGATCGCGGCCCAGAGCAGCGCGATCTGGTGCTCCTGGGAGGCGGCGTTGTCGATCAGGCCCTTCATGGCCTGGGACAGCGGGTCGTCGCTCTGGGTAATGCCGTAGGCGGAAAAACCCATCTTGCTGGCCACTTCCTCGCGGCGGGCCGAGTCCTCGGCCTGGATGATGCGCGCCGGGATGCCCACCGCCGTGGCGCCGGCGGGCACCGGCTTGGTCACGACCGCATTGGAGCCGATGGCCGCGCCGTCGCCCACCTCGAAGCCGCCCAGCACCTTGGCGCCGGCGCCCACGACCACGTTGCGGCCCAGGGTGGGGTGGCGCTTGGCGCCCTTGGTCAGCGAGGTGCCGCCCAGGGTGACGCCCTGGTAGATGGTGCAGCCGTCGCCGACCTCGGCGGTCTCGCCGATCACCACGCCCATGCCGTGGTCGATGAAGACGCCGTCACCGATCTTCGCGCCGGGGTGGATCTCGATGCCGGTGGCCCAGCGCGAAAACTGCGAAGTGAAGCGCCCCAGCCAGCGCAGGCCGCGCCCCCAGAACCAGTGGGCCACGCGGTGCAGCACCAGCGCATGCAGGCCCGGATAGCAGGTGACCACCTCCCACTTGCTGCGCGCGGCAGGGTCGCGGTCGAGGATGCACTGGATATCGGAACGCAAGCGGCTGAACATGGCGCGCAGTCTAGCCCTTGTGGGATCGGGCAGCTTGGCTCATGGACTTCGCCACGCCGCGCAGGATATGGATTTCCTCGGGCGTGAGCCGGGCCCGGTTGAACAATTGGTTCAGGCGCGGCATCAGCTTCTTGGGCGCGGCCGGGTCGAGGAAGCCGATCTCCACCAGGGAGCGCTCCCAGTGGGCCAGCAGGCCCGCCACCGACTGCGCGTCGGCCTCGGCCGGGGGCGCCGGCGGGGCCACCGTGTAGCCGCCCAGGGCCTGGCGCCACTCGTAGGCGATCACCTGGATCGCCGAGGCCAGGTTCAGGGAGCCGAACTCGGGATTGGTGGGGATGCTCAGGGCCACGTGGCAGCGGTACACGTCGGCATTGGCCAGGCCGAAGCGCTCGGGGCCGAAGAGGAAGGCCACGCCATCGGGCGGCTGGGGCGCGGCCACCAGTCCCGCCAGGTGCTCGCGCGGGGCCGCAGTGGGGGGACCGAAATCGCGCGGGGTCATGGCCGTGGCGCACAGGTGGGAGACGCCGTCGAGCGCCTCGTCCAGCGTGGCGACGATGCGGGCGCGCTCGAGGATGTCGGTGGCGCCGCTGGCGCGCTGCAGGGTTTCCTCGCGCTGGAGCACGTCGGGCCAGCGGGGGTCGACCAGCACCAGGTCGTCGAAACCCATGACCTTCATGGCCCGGGCGGCGGCCCCGACATTGCCGGCGTGGCTGGTCTGAATGAGGATGAAACGGGTCTTCACGCGTCGAAAGTAGAATACGGGCCTATTGTCGCCGCCCGCATCGCCGGGCCTTCCCGTCCGCCCGCGGACGCGCCCAGCCCTTTACCACCGATGTCGTCCACCCTGCACCCGATGCTCAACATGGCCATCAAGGCCGCCCGCGCCGCCGGCGCCATCATCAACCGCGCCGCGCTTGATGTGGAATCCGTGCGCATCTCGCAGAAACAGGTGAACGACTTCGTGACCGAGGTGGACCACGCCAGCGAGCGGGCCATCATCGAGACCCTGCTCACCGCCTACCCCGACCACGCCATCTGGGCCGAGGAGTCGGGCCGCACCGAGGGCCGCCAGGGCTCCGACTTCGTCTGGATCATCGATCCCCTGGACGGCACCACCAACTTCATCCACGGCTTCCCGGTGTACTGCGTGAGCATCGCCCTGGCCGTGAAGGGCAAGGTTGAACAGGCGGTGGTGTACGACCCCACCCGCAACGACCTGTTCACCGCCACCCGCGGCCGCGGCGCCTTCCTGAACGAGCGCCGCATCCGCGTGAGCAAGCGCACCGACCTGCGCCAGTGCCTGATCTCCACCGGCTTCCCGTTCCGCTCCGGCGACAACTTCAACAACTACCTGCGCATGATGGCGGACATCATGCCCCGCACCGCCGGCCTGCGCCGCCCCGGCGCCGCGGCGCTGGACCTGGCCTATGTGGCGGCCGGCTTCACCGACGCCTTCTTCGAGACCGGCCTGGCGCCCTGGGACGTGGCGGCCGGCTCGCTGCTGGTGCAGGAAGCCGGCGGCCTGGTGGGCAACTTCACCGGCGAGTCCGACTTCCTCGAGCAGAAGGAATGCCTGGCCGGCGCGCCGCGCGTGTACGGCCAGCTGGTGCCGATCCTGCACAAGTACAGCAAATTCGCCGGCGCCGGCGAGAAGGCGGCCCTGCGCCAGGCTGTGCCCGCGGCCGCGGAAGAATCCGGCGATGCCGCAGAGGCAGCGCCGGCCGCCGATGCGCCCGCCGCGGGCGACGCACCGGCGCAGGACGCGCCGTTCTGATCCCTGGGTGATCCCCGGCTGATGGCCTGCGGGCGGCTGGCGCCGCCCCGGCCTCAGTGGTGGTCGCCGTCCGAGGGGTGCGGCAGGCGCATCACCTCGTCGAAGCGACGCTCGTAGTCCTGCATCATCGAGTGGTCGAGCATCTTCGCCAGCAGGTGGTCGGGGGTGTCCTGGATGCTGGACACCAGCACGTCGACCAGGGCACCGAGGCGCACCGTGACCGCGTGGGCCTCGTCCGCATCGAGTTGCGCCTCGGCGGCATGCACCCGGTCCTCGTACATGCCCATGATGCGGCGCATCGCCTCGGCATGGACATCGTGCGCCGGCATGCCTTCGCGGCTCACCATCGACGAGTCGCCCGACATGCCCGCGGGCATGGCCCAGGGCATCATGCTGCGCGCGCCCTCGAAGCGGGCCCGCAGCCAGTCGCCCAGGTGCCAGGCGGTGTCGGTGGGGCGAGCGGGCATGCTGTCCTTCGCCTCGGGCATCTGCGGCTGCCCGGACGGGTCCGGGCGGCGGACGTGTCTTGAGAAGGGAGAGGCCATGGCGGATCCTTTCGGCACGCAGCGCCAAGGCGTGGCGCCATCGGCGCGCCATACTCACATTAGTCGATGGAAGGCTCGTTTTGCAAACGGTCAGTTCATCGCGATCGACCGAGCGACTTTCACGGCTCGCTCGGCGCCCTCGATCCGTGCCACATGTTGCTCGACCTCTGCGCTGAAGCGGTCCAGGGCAACCGGATCTTCAAGCATGGAGCGATCCAGGGCAGGGGCCTCGACGTCATCGAGGATCTCGTTGTCCACCTGCATCGCGATCAGGTCCCACATCAACCCCGCATCGTCGGGATCCACGGGGGGCACCACGCCCGCATCGCCGTGCCCCCTGGGCGACTCGGTCGGCGGGGCGGCCGACTGCACCAGCGTCGATGCGGTCGATGTCACATGCATTGCCGGAAGCTCCAGCGATCGATCGACAGGGGGGAGCGGCCTCGGGTTCAGGCGCCCGACAGCCCCATAGATCGCAAAAATTGTCTTTTCATCGACAGCCGTCTGCCGAGGGGCCATGTCGTCCACGACGCTGGCCAGGACCCTCACCGGCAGACGACATCCTTCGGCACGCAGGCTCTCCCTCACGAATCGACTGCGCAGGCGTGCGTCCCGCGAGTCCCAGTCCCTGCAAGCCGTGACGATGCGACGCAGAACCGGCAGCCGGGACACGAGCGCCACGGACACGTAGCGGCCGCAGAAACGGGCCACGGCGCGCTGGAAGGACGAAGGAGGGGGAGTATCCCGGGAGAAGTTGCGCCAGGCTTGCGCGGCGTCATCGAGGCGGATGTCTGGAGAGGTCATGGGAGCTCCGGTCCGGCCTCCCGGCGAGGCCGCGACCGGGTCCGTGACGCCCGAGCCACGATGGTTCACGGCCCGGGCGTCATGCCGGGCCGTGCAGGAGGATCAGGACAGGTGGGCGTTCACCAGCTTGGTCATCTCGAACATCGTGACCTGCGGCTTGCCGAAGATCGCCAGCAGCTTGGCGTCGGCGTTGATGTTGCGCTTGTTGGCGGCGTCCTGCAGGTTGTGCTTCTTGATGTATTCCCAGATCTTCTTGGTCACTTCGGTGCGCGGCTGGGGCTCGGCGCCGATCACGGCGGCCAGGGCGGCGCTGGGCTTCATGGCCTTCATGAAGGCCGGGTTGGCGGCGCGCTTGGCGGGGGTGGCTTTTTCGGTCATGCGTATCTCCTTGTGTAGGGGGTGGGCAGCACGGGCACGGCCCGTGCAAAGGCACGCCATCCTAACCGCATGGCGCGCCCTCCCCCTTTAGTGGGATGCCTCAGTCGATGCGGATGCGGCCTTCGGTGATGATCTTCTGGGACCTGGCCATGTCGTCCGCCTGGAACTTGCGGAAGTCCTCGATGCTGCCGGTGGACACCAGCAGCCCCTGCTGCACGAGGCGATCGCGCATCTCGCCGGCCAGGGCCTTGTTCACCTGCGCGTTCAGCAGGCTGCGGATCTCCGGGGCCACCTTGACCGGCGCCCACAGGCCGTACCAGCTGTAGGCCTCGTAGCCGGGAATGGTCTCGGCCACCGTCGGCACGTCCGGCAGGTTGGGCGTGCGCGTGTTGGACGTCACCGCCACCACCCGCAGCAGGCCGTTCCTGTGGTACTGGAGCGAGCCGAGGATGGGGTCGATGAAGCCATCGATCTGGCCGCCGATCAGGTCCTGGAAGGCCGGCGCCGTGCCCTTGTACGGGACCACGGTGTAGTCCAGGCCGCCGGTGCGCTTGAGGAGTTCGGTGGCCAGGTGGCCGGCCGAGCCGACCGAGCCCACCGCGAAGGTCATCTTGCCCGGGTTGGCCTTGGCGTAGGCGATCAGCGACTTGATGTCGGTGACCGGCAGGTTCTTGTTGATCGCCACCGACAGCGGCGCCTTGGCGACCATGGCCACCGGCGCGAAGTCGTTGACCACGCTGTACGGCACCTGCTTCATCGTCATCGGCGCGGTGGTGAAGGTGGAGGCGTTGAACAGGAGCGTGTAGCCGTCGGCGGGGGCCTTGGCCACCGCGTCCGCGCCGATGATGCCGTTGCCGCCCGGGCGGTTCTCGACCACGAACTGCTGCCCCGTCTGCTCGCTGAGCTTCTGCGCCAGGCCACGGCCCACGGCGTCGAGCGTGCCGCCCGGCGGGAAGGGAATGATCACCCGAACCGGCTTGCTCGGGTAGTTGTCGGCCAGCGCGGGCCAGGGAGCGGCCGCCAGGGCGGCGGACGCGGCGATCAGGGTGAGAAGCTTGCGGCGCATGGTTGTCTCCATTGGATGGTTATGGGTTGCAGAGGGTAGCGATGCGGGGTCGCGCGGCGCGGTTCAGAGGGAGGCCCCGCCGCACATCACGATCTGCTGCCCGGTGATGGCCCCGCCCTCGGGGCCCACCAGGAAGGCCGCCATGCCTGCCACTTCCTCAGGACGCACGAGGCGGCCGATGGGGGGCATGCGCGGCGGGGTCTGCGCCCGCGCGGGATCGCGCAGGAAAGGGGTGTCGGTGGCGCCGGGCGCCAGCACGTTGACGGTGATGCCGCGCGGCGCGAGTTCGGCGGCCCAGGAGCGCGCCATGCCGACCAGGGCGGCCTTGGTGGCGGCGTACTGGCTGCGGGTCGGCGCGCCGATGGCGACGCGGCTGCCCACGAGGACGATGCGGCCGCCGTCGTTCATGCGGCCAACCAGTTGGTTGGCCAGTCGCTCGGCGGCCTGCACGTGCACCTGCCACATGCCCTGCGAGGCCTCGGCGTCGAGCTCGCCCAGGGGCGCGGTGCGCATGAAGCCGGCGGCGTGGACCAGGGCGTCGAGCCGGCCGATGCCTGCGCAGGCGGCATCAATGTGCGCCGGGTCGGCCACGTCGGCCTGCACGATGCGCAGGCGCTCGTGCGTGTCGGCCGGCTGCGAGCGGCACAGGCCGGTGACCTGCCAGCCCTCCTGCAGCAGCCGCAGCGCGATGGCGCGGCCGATGCCGGAGGAGACGCCGGTGATGACGGCGTGGCGCGGGGTGGATGCGGCCATGGGGGCAGGACCTCAGGCCAGGCGGTAGCGCGCGGCCACGGCGTCGGCGCCGGCGATCAGCAGGTGCAGGTCGGTGCCCACGCCCACCATGGTCGCGCCGCCCTCGAAGTAGTGGTCGGCCTTGCCGTCGGCGGCCAGCACGCCGCTGGCCTTGCCGGCGGCAGTGGCCACGGCGAAGGCCTGGCGGATGGCCGCCTGCACCTCGGGGTGGTTGGCCTGGCCGCGGTAGCCCAGGGCGGCGGCGAGGTCCGAGGGGCCGATGAAGACGGCATCGACGCCGGGCACGCGGCAGATCGCGTCCAGGTCATCCAGCGCCTCGCGCGACTCGATCTGCACGATCACGCCGATCTCGTCGTTGGCGCGGGCCATGTAGTCCTTGTAGCGGGTGTAGTTGCCGGCGCGGGTGCTGCCGGCCACGCCGCGCACGCCCTCGGGCGCGAAGCGGGTGAAGGCCACGGCGTCGCGGGCCTCGGCGGCGTTGCGCACGTTGGGGATCATGATGTTGGGCGCGCCGGCGTCGAGCACGCGCTTGATCCAGCCCATGTCGAGGATCGGCACGCGCACGATGGGGGCGACGTCGCGGCCGCGGCAGGCCAGGAGCTGCTGGCCCACGTCGTACAGGTCGGTGGGGCTGTGCTCCATGTCGAACAGCAGCCAGTCGAAGCCGGAGTCGGCCACGACCTCGGCGATCTGCTGGTGGGCGAAGGTGACCCACAGGCCGACCTGGCGGCGGTTCTCGGCCAGGGCGCGCTTGAATTGGTTGACGGGCAGGGAGTTGTTCATCGTTGTTCTCAGATCAGCGCGGCATAGATCGCGCGCATCTCGGCGCGGCCCATGGGGCGGGGGTTGTTGTCCAGGAGGCGGGTGACCTTGGCGGCGCCGTCGACCAGGCCGTCGAGGTCCTGCTCGCCGATGCCGACATGGCGCAGCGTGTCGGGGATGCCGAGGTCGGCGTTCAGCTGGGTCAGGGCGGCGACGAAGGCGTCGGCCGCGGCGGCGTCGGACAGGCCGTCGACGGACAGGCCCATCGCCCGCGCCATGGCGGCGAAGCGCGCCTCGTTGCCGACGCGGTTGTAGGCCATGACCGAGGGCAGCAGGATGGCGTTCGACAGGCCGTGCGGCATGCGGTACTTGCCCCCCAGCGGGTAGGCCAGCGCATGGACCGCGGTGGTGCTGGAGGTGGCGATGCACACGCCGCCCCAGTAGGCGCCCATGAGCATGTCTTCGCGGGCGGCGATGTCGCCGCCGTCGGCCACGGCGCGGCGGATGCTGCGACCGATCAGGCGGATGCCTTCCAGCGCGTACAGGTCGCTGAAGGGGTTGCCCTTCTTCGAGCAGTAGCACTCGATGCAGTGCGTGAGGGCGTCCATGCCGGTGGAGGCCGTCACGTCGGCCGGCAGCGTGAGCGTGAGCAGCGGGTCGAGGATGACCGCGTCGGGCAGCAGGTAGGGGCTGACGATGCCGATCTTCAGTTCGTCCTCGGGCACCAGGATGATGGAGTTGGGCGTGGCCTCGGCGCCGGTGCCCGAGGTGGTGGGCACCATGATGTTCGGCAGGCCACGCGCGGTGATCTCCACCTTCTTCGACAGCAGGTCGCGCAGGTCCTGGCCCTGGGGCAGCATGACGGCGAGGATCTTGGCAACGTCGATCGCGCTGCCGCCGCCGATGCCGACCACCAGGTCGAACGGGCCGGCGGCGCGGGCGGTGGCTTCGATGGCCTGAACGTCAGCCACATCGGGCTCGGCGGGGGTGTTGGCGATGACGGTGACGGCGATGCCGGCCGCTTCCAGGTTGCGGCGGGTGGCCTCGAGGTGGCCGGTAGCGGCGACGCGCTTCGTGCTGACGATCAGCACGCGGCGCGCGCGGAAGTGGCCACGCGCCAGTTCGGGCAACTGGCCGAGGCTGCCGGCACCGGAGTGCACGCGGCCCGGATTGAGCAGGAGGTAGGGTTGGGTCGTCATGGAATACCTGGGGTCAGGCCACGCGCGTGACCCACTCGGGCATCACGCGGGCATGGCGAATGTGCTGGCGGAAGACGGTGTAGGCCAGGTGCAGCGCGCCGTCCGCGCCCTGGCGGATCGAGGGGTAGGAATACTCGCGGTTCAGGCGCTGCTCGCTGTTGTTGGTCATGCAGAAACCGTCGCCGGTTTCGAGGTTGCGTTGCCAGGGCCAGGTCAGGCCGTCGTCGTCGGACAGGGCCAGCGTGAGCGGGGCGCGCGGCGCGCCCCAGAAGGCACGGCGCTCGGGGGCGGCCACGGCGGGGGCGGCGGCCTCGGGCTTCTTGTCTCCCTCGTCCTCGAGCTCGTCGTACAGCGACTCGCGGCGGCCGGTGGCGTCCAGCGCGCTGCTGGCGTTGAAGATCATCGCCAGGCGGCCGTCGGCCAGGCGGATCGCCTGGATCGAGGAGTTGTTGTTCGGGAGGGTCGTGGGCTTCGGCGCTTCCCAGGTCAGGCCGCCGTCGCTGCTGCGGGTGCGCCACACGTGGTCGGCCCAGCGACTGCGGAAGAAGGCGACCAGGCCGCCGTCCTTGCAGGCGATGATGTTCATGTGCACGCAGCCCAGGCTGTCCGGCACCTCGATGCGGGTCCAGGTCTTGCCCTGGTCGGTGGAGCGCAGCACGGCGCTGTCGTCCAGGCTGCCGTCCCAGGCGCGGCCCGGCACCGGCTTGCAGCGGAAGATCGGCAACAGCCAGGAGCCGTCGGCCTGCACCACCACCGGCTGGCGCACGAAGGTGCCGGTGCCGGCGTCGGCGATGGTCTCGACCGGGCCCCAGGTCAGGCCGTTGTCGTGCGAGACGCGGCGGCGAACCACGGCGGTGTCCTGGTGGCCGGCGCTCTGCGCGGTGTGCAGCAGCCACAGGCTGCCGTCGGGCGCGTTGAACAGGATGGGGTTCTGCTCGGAGCGGTCCGGGTCGTCGGACAGCTGCACCGGCTCGGTCCACTGCGTGCTGCCGGGGGCCAGGCGCGACATGAAGACGCAGATGTCCGAGCGGCCTTCCATGGAGCCGCCGAACCACACGCAGGCCAGCGTGCCATCGGGCAGTTCCATCAGGTTGGCAGCGTGGGCCTGCACGCGCGCGGTGGGCAGGTCGGCAACCTGGCGGGCCGGGTCCTCGGGGTGGGTGTGGAGGTGCCCGGTCAGCATGCGGAGGCCTCCTTGGCGGTGGCGCGCTGGCCGGAGATCAGCTTGAAGGCGTACTCGGCGGCCTCGACCAGGCTGTCGGCGTTGGCGATGCCCTGTCCGGCGATGTCGAAGGCGGTGCCGTGGTCCACCGAGGTGCGCAGGATCGGCAGGCCCAGGGTGATGTTCACGCCGTTGATGGCGTTCCACTTGCCCGTCTCCGGGTCGACCTGGAAGCCGAGCAATTTGACCGGAATGTGGCCCTGGTCGTGGAACATGGCCACCACCGCGTCGAACTGGCGCGCGCGCAGCTTGATGAACACGGTGTCGCCGGGCCAGGGGCCGGTGACGCCCTCGCCCCTGGCCGCGTACTCGCGGATCACGGGGGCGATGATCTCGTCGTCCTCCTTGCCCAGGATGCCGCCCTCGCCGCAGTGCGGGTTGAGGCCGGCCACGGCGACGCGCGGGTTCTCGATGCCCAGGGCGCGCAGGGCGTCCAGGGTGACGTCGAAGACGCGGCGCAGGCGGGTCGGGGTGATGCGGCCCGGCACGTCGGCCAGGGCGCAGTGGGTGGTGACGTGGGTCACGTGCATGGCGCCGTGGGCCAGCATCATCACCGCGTCACGCTGGCCGGTGAGGTGGGCCAGCATCTCGGTGTGGCCCTCGAACGGGTGGCCGGCCAGGTGCAGGGCTTCCTTGCACAGGGGGCCGGTGACGATGGCGTCGGCCTCGCCGGCCTGGACCAGCTCCACTGCCTTGGCGACGGCGCGGTAGGACCACTCCCCGCCCGCGGCGCTGACCTGGCCGGTGGTGAAGGGCGGGTCCACCGGGCCGACGTCGACCATGCGGTAGAACGGGCGGCCCTCGTCGTCGGTGGCCGGCAGGCCCATGCGGGCCTCGGCCTCGCGGATCGCGGCGGCGCTGCCCAGGACGATGAACTCGGCGCGGCCGCTGCGGGCCAGGCCGGCCATCTGGCGCGTGGCCTTGGCGGCGATCTCGGGGCCGATGCCGGCGGGGTCACCCATGGTGAAGGCCAGGCGGATGGGGGGGGTCATTCGGAGTGTCCTTTTCGCAAGGGGTGGGGATCAATCGGGCTTGATGTTGGCGGCCTTGATCAGGCGGCCGATGCGCTCGTTCTCGCCGGGCAGGAAGCGGGCGAGCTGCGCCGCCTCGCCGGTGCCGACGGCCACGCCGACGCCATTCAGCTTGGCAATCACGTCGGCATTCTTCAAGGCGGTGCCCAGGGCGGCGGAGAGCTTGGCCACCACGTCCTTGGGCGTCTTCGCCGGCGCGAACACCGCGTACCAGGCGGCGAAGTCGAACTGCGGGAAGCCGGCCTCGGCGAAGGTGGGCACGTTCGGCAGGTCGGCCAGGCGGGCGGAGGTGCCCACGGCCAGGGCGCGGACCTTGCCCGACTTGAGCAGGGGCATGCAGTTGGTGGCGGTGTCGAAGATCACCGGCACGCGGCCGCCCATGAGGTCCATGATGTGCGCGTTGCCGCCCTTGTACGGGACATGGGTCATGTCGACCTTGGTCTGCGACACGAACAGCTCGCCCGCCAGGTGCAGCGGCGAGCCGTTGCCCGACGACCCGTACATCACGCCCTTGGGGTCCTTGCGGGCGGCGTCGACCACTTCCTTGAGCGTCTTGAACGGCGACTCGTTGAAGGTGATGGCGATGATGGGCGCGCTGCCGATCATGCCCACCGGCTCGAAGTCCTTCAGCGGGTCGTAGTCGGCCTTGAGCATGTGCGGGCTGGCGGCGTGGGTGGCCAGCCCGCCGATCAGCAGCGTGTGGCCATCGGCCTGGGCGCGGGCCACGGCGGAGGCGCCGAGCATGGCGCCGGCGCCGGGCTTGTTGTCGATGATGGCGCTGCCGCCCAGGGCGTCGGCCATCTTCTGGCCGATCAGGCGGCCCAGCATGTCGTTCGCGCCGCCGGCGGGGTACGGCACGACGAAGGTCAGGGTCTTGCTCGGGAAGGCGGCCTGCGCGAAGGCCGGGCTGCCCCAGGCGGCGAGCGCGGCAGCCCCACCCGCGGTGGCGATGAACTGGCGGCGGGAGGCGAGCTTCAGGTCGGTCATGGGAGGTCTCCTGGTTGATTTGGAGCGGATTCAACCACAAACAATCATAAACGCGCAACATCGGTCAAACCCGATGACCGGTTATGGCAAGATGTGCGAACTTCGTGGCCCCGCGCCACCCCACCCCGGACGCCCCATGAGCAACGAGTTGACGGCCCCTCCCCTGATGCCGGCGCAGCGCCGCCAGCGCATCGTGGACTTCCTGCAGCGCCACGGTGCGGTCACCATCGGCCAGCTGGAGCAGGCCCTGGGGGCCTCGCTGTCCACCCTGCGCCGCGACCTGGACACGCTGTCGGCCGAGGGCATCGTGGACCGCACCCATGGCGGCGCGCTGCTGCGGCAGCAGGCCCCGGCCTACACCACCTTCGAGCCGGAGGCGGAGGCCGCCGCGGAACTCTCGCCGCGCGAGAAGGCCGCCATCGGCCAGGCCGCCGCCGCGGCGCTGGTGCCGCGCCAGAGCGTGATCTTCGACAGCGGCACCACGGTGCTGGAGGCGGCGCGCGCCGCGGTCCGCCGCGGCATCCCGCTGACGGCGGTGACCAACGACCTGGCCATCGCCCAGGTGCTGGGGCAATCGCCGCTGGTGCAGGTGCATGTGCTCGGGGGCGTGCTGCGCCCGGGCAGCCACACCGTCATCGGCCAGCCCTTGGTGGAACAGGCCGGCACCCTGCGCGCCGAGCTGCTTCTCATGGGGGCGCATGCCGTGACCGGCGACGCCCTCTCCGAGACCTCCGCCGAAGTGGCCGCCGTCAAGCGCGCCCTCATGGGCGCGGCCAACAGCCGCCGCCTGCTGGTGGACTCCTCCAAATTCCGGCCGCGCGCCTTCAAGCAGTTCGGCTCGCTCGCCGACTTCGAGGAGGTGATCACCGACCGCGCCCTGCCCGCCGCCGACGAGGAGCGCCTGCGCGCCCTGCCCCTGAAGCTCACGGTGGTCCAGCCATGACCGGCGCGGTGCAGCGCCTTCGCATCCTGGCCGACGACCTCACCGGCGCGCTGGACTGCGCCGCCGCCTTCGGCGCCGGCGCGCCGGTGCACCTGGGACGGCCGGCCTCGCCCGAGGCCCCGGGCCTGGACCTCGTGGCCACCGCCACGCGCGACGTGCCGGTGGCGGACCTGCCCAGCCTGCTGGCGCCCTGCGTGCCCTGGCTGCGCGGGGCGGACCTCGCCTTCAAGAAGGTGGACAGCCTGCTGCGTGGCAACACCTTCGACGAGGCCGACCACCTGGCCCGCGCCGCCGGCCTGCGCGGCCTGGCGTTCGCGCCCGCCTTCCCGGCGCAGGGGCGTCTCACCGAGGGCGGGCAGCAGTGGTGGGTCAAGGCCGACGGCACGCGCACCGCGGTGGCTGCCTCGATCCGGGAGGCCCTGGCCGCGCGCGGCTGGCGCGTGGAGACCGGGGCCACGCCGCCCGCGCCCGCGATGGGCGATGGCCTCGTCGCCTGGGTGCCCGACGTGCGTGGCGATGCCGACATGGATGCCGTCGCGGCCCGGGCCGTGGACGCCGGCGCCGGCTGGCTGTGGTGCGGCAGCGCGGGGCTGGCGCATGCGCTCGCGCGGCGGCTGCCGGCCGCCCGGCCCGCGGGTTCGGCGGCACCGGCCTCGCCCGCCTCACCGGACGTCCGGGCCGCCGGCGACGCCGGGGGCCCGGTGATGCTGGTCAGCGCCAGCCACCACCCGGTCTCGCGCGAACAGT
This sequence comes from Ramlibacter sp. GCM10027632, assembly GCF_042675325.1. Lineage (NCBI taxonomy): Bacteria > Pseudomonadati > Pseudomonadota > Betaproteobacteria > Burkholderiales > Comamonadaceae > Ramlibacter > Ramlibacter sp. GCM10027632. The sequence goes on from NZ_JBHTGW010000001.1 coordinate 541,424, forward strand.
GGCAGGTGCTGCGCGGCTCGCCGCGCGGCGGCGACTGCCTCCATGCCGAGGACCCGCGCACGCTGGCGCGGGATGCCCGCGGCTACCCGCCCCTGGTCGACCTGTGCGCCAGCGGGCGCCTGTCCCCCGGGGAAGCCGCGCAGCTGCTCGACGCCCAGGCCCGCGCGCTCGCGGCTCATGCGCCGCGCCCGCGCGTGCTCGTGGTGGTGGGCGGCGACACGCTGCTGGCGCTGTGCCGCCACCTGGGCGCCACCGGCCTCACCTCGCAGGTGCCGCTGGACCGCCCCGGCTGGGGCTGCGCGCGCATGGTGGGCGGCCGCTGGGACGGGCTGGTGTGCCACACCCGGTCCGGGGCCTTCGGCGGGCCCCGGGACCTGCTGGAGGTCGTCGGCAGCGTTTAAGCCGACGCCGCGGCGACCGCGGTCATGTTGAACACCCGGCGCACCGTCGCCGCCGGCGTCAGGATGTGGGCCGAGCCGGCCACGCCGAGCAGCATCGGACCCACGGTCACGCCGCCGCTGGTGGTCGTCTTGAGCACGTTGTAGAGGATGTTGGCGGCATCCAGGTTCGGGCACACCAGCAGGTTGGCCGAGCCGGTGAGCGTGCTGTCGTCCAGGTAGACGCTGCGGATGTTCGGCTCCAGGGCGGCGTCGCCATGCAGCTCGCCGTCGCACTCGATGTCGGGGTGCTGGGCCACGAACAGGTCGCGCGCCAGGCGCATCTTGCGGGCCGAGGCGCGCTTGGACGAGCCGTAGCTGGAGTGCGAGAGGAAGGCCACCTTGGGCACGATGCCGAAACGCGCCACTTCCTTGGCCGCCATGGCGGCGATCTCGGCGAGCTGTTCGGCGGTGGGGTCCTCGTTGACGTAGGTGTCGGCGACGAACAGCGGCCCGCGCGGCGTCATCAGCGCATTGACCGCGGCGTAATTGCGCACGCCGGCGCGCCGGCCCAGGATGGAGTCGACGCGCTCCAGGTGCGTCATCCAGTCGCCGGCGAGGCCGCAGATCAGGGCGTCCGCGTCCTTGAGGGCGACCATCAGCGAGCCGATCACGGTGTTGGAGCGGCGCACCGTGGCCTTGGCCGTCTCGGGGCTCACGCCATTGCGCTTCATCAGGCGGTGGTAGGCCTCCCAGTACTGGCGGAAGCGCGCGTCGGACTCGGGGTTGACGTTCTCCACGTCCACGCCCAGGCGCATGCGCAGGCCGGCCTTCTCGATGCGCGCGGCGATCACCGCCGGGCGGCCGATCAGGATCGGCGTGGCCACGCCTTCGTCGATCGCCATCTGCGCGGCGCGCAGCGCGCGCTCGTCCTCGCCGTCGGCATAGGCCACGCGCTTGGCGTCGGCGGGGCGGGCCTTGGCGGCGTTGAACACCGGCCGCATCAGCAGGCCGGTCTGGGTGACGAAGCTTTGCAGCTGCTGGCGGTAGGCCTCCCAGTCGGTGATGGGGCGGGTGGCCACGCCGGACTCGGCGGCCGCCCTGGCCACGGCCGGGGCGATGCGCAGGATCAGGCGCGAGTCGAAGGGCTTGGGGATCAGGTAGTCGGGGCCGAAGGCCAGGTCCTGGCCGGCATAGGCGCTGGCCACTTCCTCGCTGATGTCGGCCTTGGCCAGGTCGGCGATCTGGCGCACGCAGGCCAGCTTCATCGCCTCGGTGATCTTGGTGGCCCCGCAATCCAGCGCGCCGCGGAAGATGTACGGGAAGCACAGGACGTTGTTCACCTGGTTCGGGTAGTCCGAGCGGCCGGTGGCGATGATGCAGTCCGGCCGCACGGCCTTGGCCAGCTCGGGGCGGATCTCGGGCTCGGGGTTGGCCAGCGCCAGGATGATGGGCTTGCTGGCCATGGTCTTGACCATCTCGGCGGTCAGCACGCCGGGGGCGGAGCAGCCGAGGAAGACGTCGGCGTCCTTCACCGCGTCGGCCAGGGTGCGGGCCCCGGTGTCCTGCGCGTAGCGGGCCTTGGACTCGTCGTAGCCGCCGGGGCGGCCTTCGTAGATCACGCCCTTGGAGTCGCACACGAAGATGTTGCGCGGGTTCACGCCCAGGCCGACGAACACGTCCAGGCAGGCCAGGGCCGCGGCGCCGGCGCCGGAGACGGCCACCTTGACCTGGCCGATCTCCTTGCCCACCAGCTCCAGGCCATTGAGCATGGCCGCCGCCGAGATGATGGCGGTGCCGTGCTGGTCGTCGTGGAAGACCGGGATGTTCATGCGCTCGCGCAGCTTCTTCTCGATGTAGAAGCACTCGGGCGCCTTGATGTCCTCGAGGTTGATGCCGCCCAGCGTGGGCTCCATGCTGGCAATGATCTCGACCAGCTTGTCCGGGTCACGCTCGGCCAGCTCGATGTCGAACACGTCGATGCCGGCGAACTTCTTGAACAGGCAGCCCTTGCCCTCCATGACCGGCTTGGCGGCCAGCGGACCGATGTCGCCCAGGCCCAGCACCGCGGTGCCGTTGGTGATCACCGCGACCAGGTTGCCGCGCGAGGTGAAGTCGTGCGCCGTGGCCGGGTCGGCCGCGATGTCCAGGCAGGGATAGGCCACGCCCGGCGAGTAGGCCAGCGACAGGTCGCGCTGGTTGGCCAGGGGCTTGGTCGGCGCGATCGCGATCTTGCCGCGCGTGGGCAGGCGGTGGTAATCACGCGCAGCGTCGCGCAGCGCTTGTTCGGCGGGGGAGAGGTCTTGGGTCATGGGTGGGAGGACTGCGAACGTTCAGGGCGCCGGCCGTCGCGGCGGCCAGCGTGGGAAAAGCAATGGGATCGAGGGTGGAGCAACCGGGCGGGCAATGCTACGCGAGTAAACACCAGTGGCCCAGTGTGCCACCAGCCGCGGGTGCCGCGGCAACGGTGTGCATCCCCCGGGGCGGCCGCTGCGGCTTCCACTATGCTGCGGCCTGCCGACTCTGAAAGTACCGCTCCCATGAACCGTTTCGACCCGTCCGCCCAAGGCGTCTACCTGATCACCGTCACCCCCTTCACCGACACCGGCGCGCTCGACCTCGCGAGCACCGACCGCATGGTCGACTTCTGCCTCGAGCGCGGCGTCACCGGCCTGACCATCCTGGGCATCATGGGCGAGGCCACCAAGCTCACCGCCGAGGAGTCCCGCGCCTACGCCCGCCAGGTGGTGCAGCGCGTGGCCGGCCGGGTGCCGGTGGTGGTGGGGGTCTCGTCGCCCGGCTTCGCCGCCATGGGCGAGCTGACCCGCGCGGTGATGGACCTGGGCGCCTCCGGCGTGATGGTCGCGCCGCCCTCCACCGTGCGCACCGACGACCAGATCACGGGCTACTTCGACATGGTCAACGAGACGCTGGGCGAAGTGCCCTGGTGCCTGCAGGACCACCCCGTCTCCACCGGCGTGCAGATGTCGGCCGGCGTGATGCTGAAGATCCTGAAGAACTCGCCGCACTGCGTGATGGTCAAGCACGAGGACTGCCCCGGCCTGGCCAAGCTCTCCGCGATCCGAGCGGCCAGCGACCGCGGCGAGATCCGCCGCCCCGCCATCCTCACCGGCAACGGCGGCGGCCTGTTCCTGCCCGAGGAACTCACGCGCGGCGCCGACGGCGCCATGACCGGCTTCGCCTGGCCGGAGATGATGGTCGACGTGGTGGCGGCCCATGCGCGCGGCGACGTCGAGCGCGCCCACGACCTGTTCGACGCCTACCTGCCGCTGGCGCGCTACGAGCAGCAGGCCGGCATCGGCCTGGCGGTGCGCAAGCACCTGCTGCAGGCGCGCGGGGCGATCGCCTCCGCGTTCATCCGCAAGCCGGGTCCCAAGCTCTCGGCCCAGGACATCGCGGACCTCGACCGCCTGGTGCGCCGCCAGGACAAGCGCCTGGCCGAACTCGGCTGACGACGCATGGACCTGGCTCGCGCCTTCGACGCCCTGGCCACGCAGCGCCGCTCGGTGCGCGGCTTCCTCGGCACGCCCGTGCCGCAGGCGACGCTGCGCGAGCTGCTGGCGCTGGCGCGGCGCGCGCCCAGCGGCGCCAACCTGCAGCCGGGCGCCTTCCTCCTCGTGGAGGGTGAGGCGCGCCAGCGACTGAGCGAGGCGCTGGTCAACGCCTTCCGCGCCGGCGAGGAGGAGGCCGAGGACTACGACTACTTCCCCCGTCCCATGCCGATGACGCTGCGCAGGCGGCAGGTGGCCTCGGCGCAGGCGCTCTATGGCGCGCTGGGCATCGCCCGCGACGACCGCGCCGGGCGCGACGCGCAGTTCGAGCGCAACTTCCGCTTTTTCGATGCGCCGGCGGCCCTGGTCGTCACCATCGAGCGCGGCATGGGCGCCGGCTGCTTCATGGACCTGGGCATGTGCCTGCACGGGCTGATGCTCGCCGCGCAATCGCGCGGCCTGGCCACCTGCGCCATCGGCGCGATCGCCTCCTACCCCACCCTGGTGCGCCGCGCGCTGGGGCTGGACGACCGCTCGCTGGTGGTGTGCGGCCTGGCGATCGGCCAGGCGGACCCGCAAGCGCCGGTGAATGCGACGCAGACCGAGCGCTGCGAGGTGGACGAGTATTTCCGGGTGATCCGCTAGGGCCTGCCGGCGGATTCGCCGGCGCGCTCCCGGCGCAATCTGCCCCGCCCGGACGGCCCGCGCCGCCGCCGGCGTCAGAGCCGCTCGACGACCGCCGCCGCGCCCAGCCCGCCGGCCCCCGCCACCGCCGCCAGCCCGCGCGCGCCGCGCACCGCGTCGCGCTCCAGGTCCGACAGCAGACGCACCAGCGCGATCGCCCCCGACGCCCCGATCGGGTGGCCGCGCGCCAGCCCGCCGCCGCGCCGATTGAGCGCACCCGGCTCCAGGCCCAGCGCCTGCGCGAAGTCCAGCCCCTGCGCCGCGAAGGCGTCGTGCAGCTCGACCACCGCCATCGCCTGCGCATCGGCCTCGCCGCTGCGCCGCAGGGCCTCCTGCGCGGCGCGGGCCGCACCGAGCAGCGGCGTCTCGGGCGCCACGCCCACGCTGGCCCCGGCGACCCAGCGCGCGCGAGGCAGCAGGCCCAGGCGCTCGCAGGCCTGCGCCGAGGCGAGCAGCACGAAGGCCGCGCCATCCGCCTTGGCGGACACGTGCAGCGTGCTCATCGCGCAGTCGCCGGGGCCGCCCGCGGCACCGGCGTCGCCAGCCTCCCGGGCCGCGCCTTTCAGGACGGCGGGCATGCGCGCCGCCCTGCGCGCGTCGATGCGGCGCGGGTAGGCGTCGCGTGCCTGCCCCTGCACCGGCACGATTTCGCCGGCGAGGTCGGCCTCGGCCGCCACCGCGCGCTCGTGGCCGAGGCAGGCGTGGGCATCCTGCTGCGCCCGCGTCCAGCCGCGCGCCGCGGCATGGCGCTGGGCGGACTCCAGCATGTCCGGGTCGCGCGCCGGGTCGGGCGCGAAGGCGGGCCGCTCGTAGGGCACCGCCGCCTCGCCGGCCTGCAGCGGACGGTGCGCCCGCACCGGCGCGCGGCTCCAGGCCTCCACGCCGCCGGCCAGCACCACCTGCGCCTCGCCGCTGGCCACCAGGGCCGCGCCCAGGGCCACCGCGTCCAGGCCGGCGCAGCACTGCGTGTCCACCGTCAGCGCGGGGCAGGCGTCGGGCAGGCCGGCCGCCAGGGCCAGCATGCGGGCCGGGTTGCCGCCCGCGCCCAGGGCATTGCCCGCCACCACCGCGTCGACAGCGCCGGGCGGCACGCCGGCGCGCCGCAGCACCTCGCGCACCACCGGCGCGGCGATCTCGTGCGCCGCGAGCCCGCCGAAGCCGCCGCCATGCGGCAGCACCGCGCTGCGGGCCCAGGCCGCGATCAGGACAGCGGGCGAAGGCATGGCGTGCCCTCCTGCATCGCCAGCATCGCGGCGATGCGCGCGTGGTCGGTCTTGCCGCTGGTGGTCAGGGGCCAGTCCTCGCAGGCCAGGAAGCGGCGCGGCGCCTTGTACGGCTCGAGGCGCTCGCGGCAGGCCGCGGCGAGGTCCTGCGCGGTGGCGGGCGCCACGCCGGGCGCGGGGCGCACCACCGCCACCACCTGCTGGCCGCGCACCGGGTCCGGCACGCCGTGCACCGAGGCCGCGGCCACGCCGGCACAGGCGCCCAGCACCGCCTCGACCTCCTCGGGAAACAGGTTCTTGCCCTGGGTCACGACCATGCGGTTGCGTCGGCCGGCCAGGCACAGCCGGCCGGCGTCGTCGATCCAGCCCATATCGCCCACCGAGAGCCAGGCGCCGTCACGCACCGCCGCCGTCGGGTCGGCCTGGCCGCCCACGTAGTCCGTGAACAGCATCGGGCTGCGCACGAAGATCGCGCCGCTGCCGTCGGCCTGGCGCTCGCGGATCTCGAGGTCCACGCCCGCGAAGGGGCGGCCCACCGCCTGCGCGGGGGCGTTCTCGTCGGCGTCCATCCAGGCGATGAAGCTGGTCTCGGAGGCGCCATAGAACTCCACGATCCGCGCCCGCGGGAACAGCGCCCGCAGTTGCGGGGTGCGCTCGCGCATCCAGCGCGCACCACTGATCAGGATGAGGCGCACACCCTCCACCGGCGCGAGCGCGCGGCGCGCGGCCAGCTCCAGCATCATCGCCAGCTGGCTCGGCACGGCCACCAGGCAGGGCGTGCGGCCCTCGCGCAGGGTCTCCAGCGCGCGCGCCGCGGAGAAGCGCTCCTGCACCACCGCGCCGCCGCCGCTCCACACCCCCAGCAACATCGCGAAGAGGAACAGCGAATGCGAGATGCGCCCGGGCGCCAGCACGCAGGCCGCGGCGTCGGGCCCGAAGGTGTCCACGCACAGGCGGAAGCTCTCGGCCCAGGAGCGGTGGTCGCGGCGGAAGCCCTTGGGCAGGCCGGTGCTGCCCGAGGTGAAGCCGATGTAGAAGGGGTCGCCCGGCGACGGCGGGGCCGCGTCGGCGGGCGCGCTGGGCAGCGCCGCGTGCACGCGCTCGCGCACCGGGGCGCTCCAGTCCGGGTCGCCGACCGCGGCGCAGCGGCCGCTGGCGATGATGGCCAGGAACTGCACCACCTGGTCCAGCGTGGGACGCTGGCCGTCGACGAGGACGGTGCGCGGCGCGCGCGCCGCCGCGAGCGCCTGCGCGCCGCGCTGCACCGCCTCGTGCAGCTGCCGGAAATCCAGGGCCTGGCGGCCGTCCGCGAGGGCCGGCGCGTCACCGCGGACGGCGGCCCAGTGCGCCAGGGGCGCATGGACCAGGTCGGCCGGCGCGGCGGGGGTCACGGCCTCTCAGTGCGCGGCGCGGCCGCCGAAGCGCCAGTCCGGCAGGCCGCGGGCCACGGTGTGGACCACCAGGGCGCAGACCGCGCACTTGACCAGGTCGCCGGGCACGAAGGCCAGGGTGGCGGTGGCGGCCTGCAGCCAGGTCATCTGGGTCATGAAGACCAGGCCGGCCACGCCGCTGGCATGCACCACCAGCAGGCCGCCGACGAGGCTGGCGACGAAGGCGCTGGCCGCCGCACGGCGCGGCGTGGCCGCCGGCAGCGAGGCCATCACCAGGCCAGCCACCAGGGCGCCGACGGGCCAGGCCACCAGGTAGCCCACCGAGGGGCTGGCGAACACGCCCAGGCCGCCGCGGCCACCGGACAGCAGCGGCAGGCCCAGGGCCACCGCGCCGAGGAACAAGAGCAGCGCCTGCAGGCCGCGGCGCGGGCCGAGCATGCAGCCGGCGAGCATCACGCCCAGGGTCTGCAGGGTGATGGGCACGCCGAACGGCAGGTCGATCTTGGGGATGAGGCCCAGCACCGCGACCAGCGCGGCGAACAGGGAGACGAGGGCCAGGGAATGGCGGGAGGTGTTCATGGAATCGCTTTCGAATGGGGAGCCGGGGCTGGCGGCGGGGCCGTCACTTGCCGAGGCGGACCTGGAGTGTATCGGCCACGCGCCGGGCGGCCGTCAGCATGTGGATCACCAGGGGGCCGAGGATGCGCACGCCCCCGGGGCGGCCGGTACGCAGGCGGTGCGCCTCGTCCAGCCGGGACCAGACCACGAAGAACTGCTCGGTCCACCGCAGCATCAGCGCGAACTGCAAGGCGATGTCGCCGGTGCGCACGCCCACCCGCCGCAGCGGCGACAGCAGGCACTCGAGCACATGCAGCGACTCGTCGTAGCGCGTGGTGAGGGTGTAGGCCGCGCCGAGCAGCGCCGCCCCGAGCAGGCGCAGGGCGCTGGCCACGCCCAGCACCCATTGGCCCATGAGGGCCTGGAAGGCGATGACCAGCAGGCCGGCGACGAGCACCGCGACGACCAGCCTGCGCGCGCGCAGGCCGGCCGCGCCGAGCGAGGCGAATACCGCCACGCAGGCCGCGGTGACGGCCAGCAGCGGGCCGAGGCGGCCGGTCATGAACAGGCCGGTGCCGACGCCGGCGATCACCGCCAGCTTCACCCCGGCCGGCACGCGGTGCAGCCAGGTGCGCTGGTCGCTGTAGAGGCTGACCACGGCTTCTCAGTCCGACGCCGTGGCGGCGGACAGGTCGAAGGACAGCACGTGCTCGCGCGCGCGCCGGGCGATGTCGGCCTCGTAGTCGGCGCAGACCTGCGCGCCCGGGCCGTCGCCGCGCACGCGGCCGCGGTCCAGCCAGATCACGCGCTCGAAGCGGCGCACGTGGTCCAGCAGGTGGGTGGAGACCAGCACCTGCTGCGGCGCCCGGGCGATCTCCTCGCGCAGCAGGGCCTGGCCGGGCAGGTCGAGGCTGGCATAGGGCTCGTCGAGCAGCAGCACGCGGGGCGCGGCGATCAGCAGCGCGAGCCAGCACACATGCTGGCGCTGGCCCTGGCTCAGGCTGGAGATCGCGCGCCCGGCCCAGTGGCCGAGGCCGCGGCCGGCGAGCCATTCGCGCGCACGGGCCTGCGCCTCGCGCCGCGCCAGGCCCTGCGCGGTCAGGCCCAGGGCGAGCTCCTCGTCCACCGTGGGGAAGATGATCTGCTCGTCGGGGCTCTGGAACATCATGCCGATGCGGCGGCCCGCGCCGGCGCCCTCGCCCGGCGCCTCGCCGTCCACCAGCACCCGGCCGGCGCGCGGGCGCTCCAGGCCGCAGGCCAGGCGGAACAGGCTGCTCTTGCCCGCGCCGTTGTCGCCGATGAGGCCGATGCGGGGCTCGCGCAGGTGCAGGCTCAGGCCCTCGAATACGGGGCTGGCGCCGCGCACGAGGGTGATGTCCTGCAGGCTGATTCCGGTGGCGTCGGGTGGCATGGCGGGGAGCGCTGGCCGCGAGGCCAGGGCGTGCATGAAAACCTTCGATTATCCGGGGCCGCAGGCGGCGCACTTCGCCAGGCGCCTGGTCCACGGCGCCAGGGCCGCCGGCGCGAGGCCCCCGAGCAGGTCCACGTCGACCACCTGGAGGCCGTCCGCCATGGCGACGTGGCAGCCAACGGTGAAGGCGACCTCCAGCTCAACGAGCGGGACCCGCGCCGCAAACCGAGCGCGGGCTGAGGCCGGCGCAGCTCCCCGTCAAGCCAGCGTGGCGGTCGCCTGCATGGCCAGCGCGCCGGCCGGCGAGCGCGCCCACAGCGTGGCCACGCGCCCTTCCAGCCGTCCGCACACCTCGAAGGGCGCGATGTCGAACAGCGGGCTCACCGCACGGAACTCGTAGGCCGCGATGCGCGCGCCCGGGTGCGCCTGGCGCAGGTTGTCCAGCAGCAGCGTGGCGATCAGCGGGCCGTGCACGATCAGGCCCGGGTAGCCCTCCACCTGCGTGACGTAGGGCTGGTCGTAGTGGATGCGGTGGCCGTTGAAGGTCAGCGCGGAGTACCGGAACAGGAGCACCGGGTCCGGCACGATGGTGCGGGCGAACTGTTCGTCGGTGGGCGCGGCCTTCGCCGCCGCAGGGGCCTGGCCGGGCGCCGGCGCCTCGCGGTACACGATGTCGTGGAACTCGGAGATGCACAGTCCCTGCGCGTCGCTCACCTCGTGGGCCACCTTGACGAACACCAGCGGGCCGGTGCTGCCGGCCTTCTGGCTCACGTCGGCGATGCGCGAGACGCGGCGGATCTGCGCGCCCACGTGCAGGTCGCGGTGGAAGGTGAACTGGCTGCCCGCCCACATGCGGCGGGGCAGGTCCACAGGCGGCAGGAAGTCGCCGCGGCGCGCGTGGCCGTCGGGGCCGATGGCCGACTGCCGCTCGCCGGGCAGGAAGTACATCCAGTGGCCCAGCGGCGGCACCACGCCGCCGGGGGCGAAGGCCTCCAGGTCGCGGTCCAGGGTGGCGGCCAGCAGGCGCATGGGGGCGGGGCTGGCCACATCGTCCAGCGTCATGCTGCGGCCAATCCACTGCGTCAGGTCGGGGGTCGTCATCGGGGGTCCTTTCAGGGGGCGCGCGCGCCCCCTGAAGTATCAGTCGGCGTAGACACCGGCGGCGCGGATCACCGGCCCCCAGCGGTCGGTCTCGGCCACCAGCCAGGTGCGCAGGCCTTCCGGCGTCTGCTTGGCCTCGGGCACCACCTCCGCGCCCAGGTCCTTCATGCGGGCCTGGAACTGCGGGTCCTTGAGCGCGGCGCGCACGGCGCCATTGAGCCTGGCGATCACCGGCTGCGGCGTTCCCTTGGGCGCATAGACGCCGTGCCACACCACCACCTGGAAGCCCTTGAGGCCCTGCTCGTCGAGCGTGGGCGCATCGGGCATCGAGCCCAGGCGGGCCGTCGAGGTGAGGCCGAAGTTGCGCACGGTGCCGGCCTTGATCTGCGGCGTGGTGCTGGTGGTCTGGTCGCACAGCAGGTCGACCTGGCCGGCGAGCAGCGCATTCATGGCCGGCGCGGTGCCCTGGTAAGGCACCGTCTGCAGGTCCAGGCCGATGGCCTGCCGGAACATCAGGCTGCACAGGTGCGACACCGCGCCGAGGCCGGCGTGCGCCATGTTGATCTTGGACGCGTTGGCGCGCAGGTAGGGCACCAGCTCGCGCAGGTTGCTCGCGGGCAGGTCCTTGCGACCCAGCAGGGTCATGGGCACATCGATCGCCTGGCTGATGTACTCGAAGTCGTTCAGCGGCGTCGCCTGCAGCTTGCGGTACAGGGCCGGCGCGGTGGCCATGCCGTTGTGGTGGATCAGGATGGTGTAGCCGTCGGGCGCGCTGCGCGCCACGTGCGCCGCCGCCACGGTGCCGCCGGCGCCCAGCTTGTTCTCCACCACCACGGACTGGCCGAGGTGGTTGCCCATGAGGGTGGCCATCGTGCGGGCCACCACGTCGGTGGGACCGCCGGCGGCGAAGGGCACCACCAGCGTCACGGGCTTGCGGGGGAAGGTGTCAGCCTGGGCCTGGGCCTGGGGCTGGGTCGGGGCCTGGGCCAGCGCAGCGCCAGAGGCGAGCGCGAGCGCCAGGCCCAACAGGGTCTTGCGGCGAATCATGGGTGTGTCTCCTCGGTTCTTGTGGGAAGGCCTGTCGGCCCGCGGGCGCTTCATGCGGCGCCCTGACTGGCAGCCCCGATCATAGGAATCGATCGATAACCCTTCTAGATAGAATTTGGGCGTCATTTCACGGGCGCCGCGCGATCTTTCCGCCGCATGCCGGCCCCACCCCGCGGCAGCATCCCCGAAGGCCGGCGAATGATCGACCACCTGGACCACCTGGTCCTCACCACCGCGCGGCCCGAGGCCTGCGTCGACTTCTACACCCGCGTGCTCGGCATGCAGCTGGAGACCTTCATCGGCGGCACGCCGCCCGTGGCGCGCCAGGCCTTGCGCTTCGGCCAGCAGAAGATCAACCTGCACGTGCAGGGCCGCGAGTTCGAGCCCAAGGCCCACCTGCCGGTGCCCGGCGCGCTGGACCTGTGCTTCATCGCCTCGATCCCGCTGCAGCAGGTGATCGAGCGGCTCGGGGCCTGCGGCTGGCCCGTGATCGAGGGCCCGGTCGTGCGCACCGGGGCCACCGGGAAAATCCGCTCCGTCTACGTGCGCGATCCGGACTACAACCTCATCGAGATTTCCGAACCGGTCGCCTGACCGGCCCCAGCCCTCCCCCACCCTCCGCCATGAAGATCGTCTTCCTGGACCGCGACACCCTGTCGCCCCAGACCACGCTGCGCCGCCCCCGTTTCGAGCACGACCTCACCCTGTACGACCGCACCGCGCCCGCCGAGGTCGCGGCGCGCATCGCCGAGGCCGACATCGTGATCCTGAACAAGGTGCGGCTCACCGCCGACCACCTCGCCGCCGCGCCGCGCCTCAAGCTGGTGGCCGTGGCCGCCACCGGCACCGACAACGTGGACCTCGCCGCCTGCCGCGCCCGCGGCGTCGTGGTGAGCAACATCCGCAACTACGCGGTGCACACGGTGCCCGAGCACACCTTCGCGCTGATCTTCGCCCTGCGCCGCAGCGTCTGCGCCTACCGCGACGCGGTGCGCGCCGGCCGCTGGCAGCAGGCCGGCCAGTTCTGCTTCTTCGACCACCCGATCCGCGACCTCGCCAACTCCACGCTCGGCGTGATCGGCGACGGCGTGCTGGGCCAGGCCGTCGCCGCCATGGGCCGCGCCCTGGGCATGCGCGTGCTCATGTCAGGCCACAAGGGCCGCACCGGCCAGGGCCGCCTCTACACCCCCTTCGAGCAGGTGCTGGCGCAGTCCGACGTGATCACCCTGCACTGCCCGCTCACGCCCGCCACCCGCCACATGATCGGCGCGCCCGAGTTCGCCGCCATGGCCCGCCGCCCGCTGCTGGTGAACACCGCGCGCGGCGGCCTGGTCGACGAGGCCGCGGTGGGCCCGGCGCTGCAGGCCGGCCACATCGGCGGCGCGGCGTTCGACGTCACCTCCACCGAGCCGCCGCCGGCCGACCACCCGTTCATGGCCCTGCTGGATCGCCCCGACTTCATCCTCACCCCGCACGTCGCCTGGGCCAGCGACGAGGCCGTGCAGTCCCTGGCCGACCAGCTGGTGGACAACATCGAGGCCTTCGTCGCCGGCACGCCGGTGAACGTGGTGGAGCCCAAGGCGTGACGGCCGTCCTCCAGGACCCGGGCAGCCTGAAGGACCTGAACGACCCGCGCGCGCTGCTTCGGCACCTCTACGAGGTCGCCGTGCGCAGCGCCCAGCCCCTGCACGGCCTCGGCCCGCACCTGCCTGCGGTGCCGCGCGGGCGCACCGTCGTCATCGGCGCGGGCAAGGCCGGCGCCGCCATGGCCCAGGCCGTGGAGGCGCTGTGGCCCGCCGACGCGCCGCTGTCGGGGCTGGTCATCACCCGCTACCACCACACCCCGCCGCGCCCCGCGGGCCTGGCGCAACGCATCGCCGTGCGCGAGGCCTCGCACCCGGTGCCCGACGCCGCCGGCCTCGCCGCCACGCGCGAGATGGTCGCGTTGTTGCAAGACCTGACCCCGGACGACCTCGTCCTGTGCCTGATCTCCGGCGGCGGGTCGGCGCTGCTGGTGCAGCCGGCCCAGGGCCTCACGCTGGAGGACAAGCAGCGCATCAACCGCGAGCTGCTGCTCTCGGGCGCGCACATCGGCGAGATGAACTGCGTGCGCAAGCACCTCTCGCAGATCAAGGGCGGGCGCCTGGCCGCCGCCTGCGCGCCCGCGCAGCTGGTGACGCTGGCGATCAGCGACGTGCCGGGCGACGACCCGGCGGTGATCGCCTCCGGCCCCACCGTGCCCGACCCGACCACCTGCGCCGACGCGCTGGAGATCCTGGACCGCTACCGCATCACGGTGCCCGCCGAGGTGCGCGCGCGCCTGGAGCGCGGCGAGCTGGAGACGCCCAAGCCCGGCGACGCCGCCTTCGCCCGCAGCCGCTTCACCCTGGTGGCCACGCCCTGGCAGTCGCTGCAGGACGCGGCGCAGGCCGCGCGCGCCCTGGGCCTGCCGGCCCACGTGCTGGGCGACGACCTGGAAGGCGAGTCGCGCGAGGTGGGCAAGGTCCATGCGGCGCTGGCACGCAGCGTCGCCCGCCGCGGCCAGCCCTTCACCCGGCCCTGCGTGATCCTTTCCGGCGGCGAGACCACGGTGACGGTACGCCCGGTGCCCGAGGGCCAGCCGCGCGGGCGCGGCGGGCGCGCCGGCGAGTTCTGCCTGGGCCTGGCCCAGGCCCTGCAGGGCGAGCCGGGCGTGTGGGCCCTGGCGGCCGACACCGACGGCATCGACGGCGTGGAGGACAACGCCGGCGCCTGGGTCACGCCCGATACGCTGGCGCGCGCCGCCGCCGCCGGCCGGTCCGCCCTGCAGCACCTGGAGCGCAACGACGCCTACGGCTTCTTCGCGCCCCTGGGCGACCTGCTGGTCACCGGGCCCACGAACACCAACGTGAACGACTTCCGCGCGCTCCTGGTGCTCTGAGACGCCGCGAACGGGCCCGCCCCAGGCCCGCCAGGCCCGCCTTTCCCGCGCCCGGGGCGCGGGCCGGCAGGCTCAGCCCGCCACCAGGCTCGCCGGCCAGGCCTTGGAGCGCACCAGCGCGCGCAGTTCCTCGCACACCAGCTCCCGCACCGCGGCCGCCGCCGGCGTGAGCGGGCGCGTGAGCGAGCTGGCGCAGACGATGGTGCGCACGATGTGCGGCGCGCGCAGCGTGGCGCTGGCCAGCCGGCCGGCGGCCACCTCCTCGGCCACCGCCCCGGGCGAGAGCACGGTGCAGGCCATGCCGGCCTCGACGGCCTTCTTGATCGCCGGCAGCGAGTCGATCTCGCCCACCACGTCGAGCGCGACATCGTGCTGCTGGCAGGCCTCGTCGACGATCCGCCGCAGGCCATGGTCGCGCCCGGGCAGCAGCAGCGGGTAATGCGCGAGCCGCGCCAGCGGCAGGCTCGCGGGCAGGTGCTGCCCGGCCGCCGCAGGGAGGCCGGCGCCACCGCAGGGGCCGATCAGCGAGAGCTTCTCCCGCAGCAGCGGCGTCTGCAGCAGCCAGGCCTCCGCAGGCCCCTCGAACAGCACGCACAGGTCCAGCCGGCCGTCACGCAGCCATTCGCGCAGGTAGCCGCTGTGGCTCTCGACGAGGCGGGGCCGCACGCGCGGGAAGCGCTCGCGCAGCCGCAGCAGCAGGGGCAGCGTGGCCACCAGGGCCACGGTGGTGGGCAGGCCGATGCTGACCTCGCCCGCGAAGTCCTGCTCGCCGGCCTGCACCGAGATGCGCGCGCGCTCCACATCGGCCAGCACCACGCGGGCATGCTCGAGGAAGCGGCGGCCGCTGGCGGTGAGCGCCATGCCGCGGCTGGAGCGCTCGAACAGCGTCGCGCCGAGCTCGGCCTCCAGGGCCGCCATGTGCTGGCTCAGCGCGGGCTGGGCCACGTGCAGGGTGCGCGAGGCCTTGAGCAGGCTGCCGGCGTCGCTGACGCCGACGAAGTAACGGAGTTGTCGCAGGTCCATGGGCAAGCGCGGTCGGGGCCGCAGCTTAGCCGACGGCCTGCCGGCGCTCCGGGGCGCCGCCTCGATCAGTCGACGCTGGCGCCCGACGCGAGCACGATCGGCTTCCACGCCGCGAGGTCGTTGCGCAGCATGGTGGCCAGCGTGTCCGGCCCGCCGGTGAGCTTCTCCACGCCGAGGGTGGCGAACTTCTCGATCACGTCCGGCGCGGAGACCGCGGCCTCCACCTCCTGGGCCAGCTTGCGCACGATCGCGTCCGGCGTGCCGGCAGCGACGAACAGGCCCACCCACAGCTCCCCCGAGAACCCGGGCAGCGTCTCGGCGATCGCCGGGATCTCCGGCGCATAGGGCGAGCGGCGCGGCGAGCTCACGCCCAGGGCGCGCAGCTTGCCCGCCTTGATGTGCTGGATGCACGAGGGCAGGCTGGCGAAAGCCATGGGGATCTGGCCGGCGAGCACGTCGTTCAGCGCGGGGGCCACGCCCTTGTACGGCACATGGCCCAGGGTCAGGCCGGCGGCCTGGTTCAACATGGCGCCGAGCAGGTGGTTCAGCGAGCCGTTGCCGGCCGAGGCGTACTGGTACGGCGGCTTCTGCGCCTTCGCGGCCTCGACGAACTCGCGCATGGTGCGCGCCGGGAACGAGGGGTGGACCACCAGCACGTTGGGCACCACGCCCACCGGCGCCACCGGGGTGAAGTCCTTCACCGGGTCGAAGCCGGTGCGCTTGTACAGCCAGGGGTTGATGGCCTGGGCGCTGCTGATCGTGAGCAGCAGCGTGTGGCCGTCCTTGGGCTGCTGCGCGGCGTGCACCGTGCCGATGTTGCCGCCGGCACCGGGGCGGTTGTCCACCACCACGGACTGGCCCAGCTTCTCGCCCAGCTTCTGGGCCAGGATGCGGCCGACCGCGTCGTTGGTGCCGCCGGGGGCCTGGGGCACCACCATCTGGAGGGTGCGGCTCGGCCAGGCCTGGGCGAAGGCGGAGCCGGCCAGGCCGGCGGCGGTGGTGGCGATGCAGAAGTCGCGGCGGGAAATCATGGGAGTCTCCTGTGTGTCTCGGTGTTTGTCTTGGAAGGGGACGGGCCGTGGCCGGCAATCAGCGGGACGCGAGCCCGGCCTCGCGCAGCAGGCCCAGGGCCCGCAGGTACACGGGCTTGTCGATCATGCGGCCCTCGAACTTGATGGCGCCCTGCCCCTGCGCGTAGCCGTCCTCGAAGGCGGCCACCAACGCGCGGGCGTCGGCGACCTGGGCGTCGGTGGGCGTGTAGCAGGCATTGACCGCCTCCAGGAACTTGGGGTGGACCACCACCGCGCCGCGGAAGCCCAGCGAGCGGGCCTGCTCCAGCACGCGCGTGAAGGCCTCGACCTCGCCGAGGTCGGCGATGGAGGCGATGAAGCCGATCGGCTGGATGCCCGCCGCGCGCGCCGCGTGCAGCAGCATCAGGCTGGGGCCGTACAGGGCCTCGGGCGTGGGGTGGCCGCCGCAGTCCAGCGAGAAGTCCTCGCTGCCGAGCATCATCCCCAGGGTGCGCGGGTCGGCCGCGGCGATCTCGTGCAGGCGCGGCAGGGCCACGCAGCTCTCGACCTGCAGCACGAAGCGCACGCCGCCGGGCGGCATGCCGGCAGCGGCCTCCAGCGCGCCCACCAGGCCGGACAGCAGCTGCACGTCGCGCGGGTGTTCCACCTTGGGCAGCAGCACCACGTCCAGCCCCGGCCGCACCGCGGCGCGCAGGTCGGTGACGGCGGTGTCCAGGTCGCCGTTGATGCGCACGGCCGCGGCCTGGCCCGCGGCCTTCACGGCGGCGATGCTGGCGGCCAGGCGGTCGCGCGCCAGGGCCTTGCGCGCCGGGTGCGTGCCGTCCTCCAGGTCGAGGATCACCACGTCGGCCGGCTTGCCGGTGGCGCTGGCGAGCAGGCGCTCGTTGTCGGCGGGGACGAAGAGGAAGGAGCGGTACAGGCCGCGGGCCGTGGCCTGGGTCGCGGCCCGGGTCATTGCGCGCCCTCCCTGGCGGCCGGGCGCAGCCAGCGTTCGTTGTCCTGCCCGATCGCGGGCGCGGCGCGGCGGATCGGGGGGCGCTGGCCGTTGATCTTGTAGGGCGCGGCATGGATCGCGAGCGCCTGGCCGTCGGGCGCCTGCGTGGGCACCAGCAGTTCGCGGTCGCGGATGTAGGGGTGGTCCATCAGGTCGGCGATGTCGCAGACCGGGCCGGCGGTGATGTCGCGCTCGGCGAAGAAGTCGAGCGCCTCCTCCAGCGTGAGGGTGGCCAGGTGGTCCTGGATCAGGCCGTCCAGCGCGTCGATGTTGGCCAGGCGCGCCTCGTGCGTGGCAAAGCGCGGGTCGCTCAGGCCCTGGGGGTAGCCGATGCCCTCGAACAGGCGCGCCAGCGTGCCCTCCATGCCGGCCGAGAGCGCGACCCAGCGGTCGTCACGGGTGCGGTAGGCGTTGCGCGGGGCGTGGGTGGGCGAACGGCTGCCGGAGCGCGGCACGACCTGGCCCGTGAGCTGGTACTCGGCGGCCTGCGGGCCGAGCACCGAGAACAGCGGCTCGAACAGCGACAGGTCGATCTCCTGCACCTGGGGCGCGGCGCTGGACTTCTGGCGGTGGAAGGCGGCCAGGGCCAGGGTGGCGCCGTAGAGGCCGGCCACCGAGTCGGCCATGGCGAAGGGCGGCAGCACGGGCGGTCGGTCGGCGAAGCCGTTCATGGCGGCGAAGCCGCTCATGGCCTCGATCAGCGAGCCGAAGCCGCCCTTGCCGGCGAACAGGCCGGTCTGGCCCCAGCCCGAGATGCGGGCCACGACCAGGCGCGGGTTGAGGGACTGCAGCGTGTCCTTGCCCAGGCCCATGCGCTCCAGGGTGCCGGGACGGAAGTTCTCGACGAGGATGTCGGCGCGGGCGATGAGGTCGCGCAGGTGGGCCATGCCGGCGTCGGTGCGCAGGTCCAGCTCCACGCTCTGCTTGTTGCGGGCATAGGCCAGCCAGTAGGTGCTGACGCCCTTGCGGCGCCAGCCGCGCAGCTCGTCGCCCTTGCCGGGAGGCTCGACCTTGACGACATCGGCGCCCAGGTCGGCCAGCACGTGGGTCATCAGGTTGCCCGACACCAGCCGCGAGAGGTCGATGACGGTGACCCCGGCCAGGGGCAGTTCGGCAGGGGGAAGGGATGCGGATTCTTGGGTCATGGGGCTCCTCGGAGCCCGCATCCTAGGCACACGCAAGATATCGGGGAAATAGAGTCTTCACCTACCGGGTAGACGGATTCCGTCTACCCCGGCGACCCCAGCTCCCCCGCCAGCCGGTCCAGGTTCTGCTCGTTCGCCGGCTCGACGATGTGGGCCACGGCCGGCGGAAGCGCCGGCCCGGGCGCAGGAAGGGTCAGGCGACCTTGGCCTTGCGCCGGTACATGTCCTGGTCGGCGTGCATCAGCAGGGCATCGGCGCTGTCGCCGTCGTCCGGGTAGACCGCCAGGCCGATGCTGGCGCCGACCTGCATCTCGATGCCGCCGATCGAGATGGGCGCGGTGAGCGTGCGGGCGATGCGCGCGCGCAGCTGGACCAGCGCATCGTCCTCCGGCAGCGGGTCGAGGACCACCACGAACTCGTCGCCGCCGATGCGCGCCGCCATGTCGCCGCCGCGCACGCAGGCGCGGATGCGGCCGCCCACCACCCGCAGCACCTGGTCGCCGGCCGCATGGCCGAAGCGGTCGTTCACCGGCTTGAAGCCATTCAGGTCCATGTACAGCAGGCCCACCCGCTCGCCATTGCGCGCCGCATGCGCGACGGCCTCGTTCAGGTGGTTCATCAGCGCATGGCGGCTTTGCAGCCCGGTCATCGAATCGGTCATGGCCACCTGCTCCAGTTCTTCGCGTTGACGGGCCTGCGCGCTGACCCGCCGCGCCAGCAGGGCCATGCCGATGCCCGTCACCCACATCAGGCCCAGGCCGACGACGGTCTTGAGCTGGTCCTCGGCGATGGCCCACTCCACCGGCTGGTAGACCGTGCGCGAGCTCAGGCCCAGGACGACGTACACCGGGTAGGGGTCCAGCCGCTGCCAGTGGCTGATGCGCTCGACGTCGTCGATCAGGGAACGGGCGATGAAGCGGCCGGCCGGTGCCGCGCCCGGCGCCAGGAACGGGCGCGTGGGGTCAGCGCTCTTGCCCAGGGCCGATTCCATCTCGCGGTTGCGGGCCATGAACTCGCCGGTCTGGCGGATCACCGTGAGGCTGTCGTCGGAACCCAGCGTCACGGCGGCCAGCGCCTCCTGCAGGTAGCCGGGCGACATCGACATCACCAGCACCCCGGCGAACTGCCCGTCCCGCGTGATGGGCCGGCTGAACTGGATGGACCACTGCCGGGAGACGCGCCCCAGCAGCGGCTTGCTGATGAAGAGGCGGTCACCGCCGCCCTCGCGGTGGACGGTGAAATGCTCGCGGTCGCCGAGGAAGACCTTCCCGGACATGCCGAGGTTGGAGTAGGCGAGGTAGCCGTCGGCGCCGATGACGGCGATCTGCAGCACCGCGCCGGCGGGCAGCCGCTCGATGGCCGTGCGCACCAGCGGCTCGAACCCGGCGCCACGCCCTTGCGCATAAGCCGCGGCGAGGTCGCGCGCGGTGATGTCGACGGTGCGGAACAGGAGGGAGACGGCCGAGGTCGCCGCGCTGGTGACCTGGGCCGCGCGCAGCTGGGCCTGGGCCTCGGTTTCCGCGCGCAGGCGGGCGGAGGAATTGGCGTGCTGCCACACCAGCGCCCCCGAGACGAGCAGCAGCAACGCGACGACCGCCGTCCCGAAGGTGCGGGATTCGCTCCAGTGCTTTTTCTGTTGGGGCACCACAGGGGCGCCCTGCGGGGGCTGGGGGGACATGGGCGACCGCGCGGCGCGGGCGAAACGTCAATGACGCAAATAGTAGTCCAAAAACGGATTCATTTGCATACAAACATAACAATCGAAGTACAAAAAACGCTCGATTCGAACGGTAAGTGTTGCATCCGGGACACAACGAAGTCTCCGGCATTCACCGTCGCCGATTCGCAACTTTCGAAATAGATTATTTGTCCCGTATTTCCAGCGAAAACGGGGTTTTCTCGCATCAAATAATTTCTAATATGGCGAGAATGGGTGGTTCCGTCCGCGCGGCCGATGCCGGCCCGTGGCGTCGCAGGAGATCGAATGCTGGGACTGGTATTTACCGAACTCATTGAAATGGTCGAGGACCGGTTTTCGCCGGAGGTCGCGGATCGCATGCTCGAGGCCGTGGAGGACCAGGGCGGCGGCGTCTACACCGCGGTCGGCTCCTACCCCCACGAGCAGGTCGGCGCCATGGTGGCGCGCCTGGCCGAAATCACCGGCGTGCCCGCCGACGACCTGGTGCGCGCCTTCGGCCGGCACCTGCTCACGCGCTTCGCCTCCTCCCACCCGGCGCCCTTCGTGCGCCACCCCGACGTCTTCGACTTCCTGGCCTCGATCGACACCGACATCCACGTCCAGGTGCGCAAGCTGTACGCCGCGGCTACGCCGCCGCGCTTCCAGGTCCTCGAGCGTGACGAGCGCACGCTGCGCCTGCAGTACCTCTCGCCGCGGCGCATGGAATCGCTGGCCCTGGGGCTGATGGAGCAGCTCGGCGAGCACCTCGGCCAGCCGTTGCACATCGAGGTCGAGCCGGGCGACGGGCCCACCGTCTTCAGGATCCACAAGGTGGCTGCGTGAGCGTTCGCGAGCCGCCGCAGGAAGCCGCGCCCGGGCTCCTGCAGGAACTGCACGAGAAACTGCAGGCGCAGGCCCTGCAGTTCAAGCGCCTGGAGCGCCGCAGCGAGCGCGAGCGCCTGGCGCGCAAGGAGGCCGAGCGCCTGCTGGACTTCAAGAGCGCCGAGCTGTTCGAGGCCCTGCAGCAGACCCGCGAGAGCGAGCGTCACCTGCAGCTGGCCCTGTGGGCCAGCGGCGAGGGCATCTGGTCCTGGCAGGCCGAGGGCGACCTGATGGAGGTGCGCCACCTGGTCATGGCCGACCAGCCCGTCGAGCCGCTGCAGGACACCGCCACCCGCCTGCGCCACATCGTCCACCGCGAGGACATGCTCGGGTTCTCGCTGGCCTGGAGCCTGGTGACCACCGGCTCGCGCGCCGACATCGACGCCGCCTGCCGCGTGCGCTGGCGGGGCGAGTGGCGCTGGGTGCGCCTGCGCGGTCGCGGCGTGGAGCACGGCGCGCAGGGCCAGGCCCGCCGCATCGTCGGCACCATCAAGGACATCACCCGCCAGCGTGAGGCCGACCGCTCCCTGCGCCTCATGGCCCACGCCTTCGCCAACACGCATGACGCGATGGCGGTGGTCGACGGGCGCTGGCGCGTCGTCGAGGGCAACGTGGCCCTGGCGCGCCTGCTCGCGATGCCTCCCGCGGAACTCCCCGGCCTCGCGCTGCTGGACCACCTGAACCTGCCCGTCTACAAGCTCACGAAGGACGAGGCCTGGCGCGGCGAGCTGCTCCTGAGCGGCCGCGGCCAGCCGGTCGAGGTCGACGTGGTCGTGACCGCGGTCGACCCGATCGAGGGCGAGAGCCAGTACACCGTGGTCGCCCTGCAGGACGCGCGCGAGCGCAAGCGTGCGCAGGAGGAGCTGCGCCGCCAGGCGCTGTCCGACGCGCTGACCGGCCTTCCCAACCGGACAGCCATCCTCAAGCACCTCGAGGAGGTGCTCCAGCGCGGCGAGCCGGCCGGGCTGCTGTTCATCGACCTGGACGGCTTCAAGCAGGTGAACGACGCCGCCGGCCACGCGGCGGGCGACGACCTGCTGCGCGAGCTCGCCATGCGCCTGGGCTTCGCGGTGCCCCCGCCCGCCTTCGTCGGCCGCTGGGGCGGCGACGAGTTCGTGGTCGTGGCGCCCGGCCAGGCCGAGGAGCACCAGGTCCGCGCGCTGGGCCACGCCATCCTGGAGCGCTGCCGCCAGACCGTGCCCACGCTGGACCGGCAGGTCGCGGTGGGCGCCAGCCTGGGCGCGGTGCTGGCCCCGCGCGACGGCCTGGACGCGGCCACGCTCATCCGCCGCGCCGATGCCGCCATGTACCGCGCCAAGGAGAGCGGGCGCAACCAGCTCGCCTTCTTCGAGCCGGCCCTGGAAACCGCGGTGCGCCGGCGCGCCGGGCTGATCACGCAGCTGCGCCTGGACGCGGAGCAGGACGGCTTCGACTTCCATGTGCAATCGATTGTCGACCGCACCGGCACCGTGGTGGCCGGCGAGATGCTGATGCGGTGGAGCACGGCGGCCTTCGGCGCCGTCTCCCCGGCCGAGTTCATTCCCCTGGCCGAGGAGGCCGGTCTGATGCCGCGCATGGGGCTGCACGCGCTGCGCTGCGCGACGCAGGCCGCCCTGCAGCTCGACGGCCTGGGCAGCCCGGCGCAGCTGGCGGTGAACCTGTCCGCCCGGCAGTTGCAGGACAGCGGCCTGGCCGACCGGCTGCTGGCCATGTGCGCGCAGCGCGGCGTGCCGCCCCGGCGGCTGGTGCTGGAGCTGACCGAATCCACCTACCTCGGCGACATGGCGGTGGCGGTGCCGCAGCTGCATGCCCTGCGCGAGGCCGGCTTCGGTCTGGCGCTCGACGACTTCGGCACCGGCTACTCCTCGCTGAGCCAGCTGTGCGACCTGCCCTTCTCCAAGGTGAAACTGGACCGCACCTTCGTGCGGGAGCTGGGGAGCAGCCCGCGCGCCAGCGCCATGCTCGAGGGCGTGGTCCAGATCTGCCGCGGCCTGGGCGTGACCACGGTGGCCGAGGGCGTGGAGACGCAGGACCAGTACCAGCGCCTGATCGACCTGGGCGTGGACCTGTTCCAGGGCTACCACCTCGGGCGCCCGCAGCCGCTGGAGCAGTGGCTGCAGGCGGTAGGCGCGGCGGTGCGCTGAGGCGCCGCGGCCGCCGGGTCGCCCGCGGGCATGCCGGACAATGCCGGCATGAACGACAACCACGAGAACGAAACCCTGCAGGCCCCCGTGCTGATCGCCGGCGGCGGCATCGGCGGCCTGAGCCTGGCCCTCACGCTGCACCAGCTCGGCGTGCCCTGCCTGGTGTTCGAGGCGGTGGCCGACCTGCAGCCCCTGGGCGTGGGCATCAACCTGCAGCCCAACGCGGTGCGCGAGCTGTTCGACCTGGGCTTCACCGAGCAGGCGCTGGACGCGGTGGGCATCCAGGCCCGCGAGTGGGCCCTGGTGGGCCGCAACGGCAAGGACATCTACGCCGAGCCGCGCGGCCGGCTGGCGGGCTACCACTGGCCGCAGTACTCGGTGCACCGCGGGCAGCTGCAGATGATGCTGTACCGCGCCGCGCTGGAGCGCCTGGGCGCGGGCTCGCTGCGCCTGGGGCACCGGGTCACCGGGTACCGCAACGAGGCCGACGGCGTGGTCGCACGTATCGAGACCCGGGACGGCCGCCTGCTGGAAGCGCGCGGCGCGCTGCTGGTGGCGGCCGACGGCCTGCACTCCGCGGTGCGCGCGCAGATGCACCCGCAGCAGCCCCCGATCCACTGGGGCGGCGCGATCATGTGGCGCGGCACCACGCCGGGCGTGCCGATCCGCTCCGGCGCCTCCTTCGTGGGCCTGGGCAGCCTGAAGCACCGGGTGGTCTTCTACCCCATCTCGCAGCCCGATGCGGCCACCGGCCTGGCCACCATCAACTGGATCGCCGAGATCACGGTGGACAACCGCGAGGGCTGGACTCAGGGCGACTGGAACCGGCGCGTCGACGTGGCCGACTTCATCCACCACTTCGAGGGCTGGGACTTCGGCTGGCTGGACGTGCCCGCGATGCTGCGCGGCGCCACCGAGGTCTTCGAGTACCCCATGATCGACCGCGACCCGGTGCCCACCTGGGTCGACGGCCGCGTCGCCCTGCTGGGGGACGCCGCCCACGTGATGTACCCGGTGGGCTCCAACGGCGCGAGCCAGGCCATCGTCGACGCCCGCGTGCTCGGCGCGGCGCTGGTGCAGCACGGCGTGCGGCCAGAGGCCCTGAAGGCCTACGACGAGCGCCTGTGCGCCGACATCTCGGCCCTGGTGCTGCGCAATCGCGGCGCCGGCCCCTTCGGCCTGCTGGGGCTGGTGGACGAGCGCTGCGGCGGCGTGTTCGACGACATCGACGCGGTGATCCCCGCCGCCGAGCGCGAGGCCTTCATGGCCCGCTACAAGGCCGCCGCGGGCTTCGCCATCGAGACGCTGAACGCGGCCCCGCCCACCCTCGCGCCGGGGGCGCGGGTGGCGGGCTGAGGCGCGCGGCCCCGGCTGCGGCGAGGGCGCGCAACGCGGGCCGGCGCAACGCGGGCCGGCAATGCGGCCCCGCGCGGCCTCAGTAGTGGCCGGCGATGCGCCCCGCCGGCGCGTCCTTGCGGAAGCGGGCGGCGGCGGCGTCCAGGCCGTTGCGCAGGACCAGCATGTCCAGGGCCACGGCGACGAACTGCGCGCCCAGGTCCAGGCACTCGCGGGCGCGGGCCTCGTCCACCATCAGGATGCCGGGGGCCTTGCCGCAGGCGCGGATGCGGCGGATCGCGTCGTTGATCGCGGCGTCCACCTCCGGGTGGCGCAGGTTGCCCGGGTGGCCCAGGCTGGCGGAGAGGTCGGCCGGGCCGATGAAGATGCCGTCGACCCCGTCGACCGCGGCGATGGCCTCGATCTGCCCCAGCGCCTCGCGCGTCTCCACCTGCACCAGCAGGCACAGCTCCTCGTGGGCACGGGCGACGTAGTCGGTGGTGCGGCCGAAGTTGGAGGCGCGCACCGAGCCGCCCATGCCGCGGATGCCCTGGGGCGCGTAGCGGATGGCGCGCACCGCGGCGCGGGCTTCGTCGGCGTTCTGCACGAAGGGCAGCAGCAGGCTCTGCGCGCCGATGTCGAGGTAGCGCTTGATCATGACCAGGTCGTTCCAGGCGGGCCGCACCACGGCCGACACCGGGCGCGCACCCGGGGCCGGCGTGGCGGCGGCGGCGGCCTGCAGCTGGCCCAGCATCTGCGGCACGTCGGAGGGCGTGTGCTCGGTGTCCAGCAGGATCCAGTCGAAGCCGGCGCCGGCGGCCAGCTCGGTGACATAGGGCGACGGCAGGGTCGACCAGACGCCGATCTGGGGCTGGCCCGCCTGCAGGGCGCGCTTGAACTCGTTGGGTCGCAGGGACATGCTCACTCCACGCGGATGTTGCCGGTCTTGACCACCTTGGCCCACTTGTCGACTTCTCCGCTGATGTAGTCCGCATTGTCCTGCGGCGTACCGGGGCTGGGCGTCATGCCCAGGCTGGCCAGGCGCTCCTTCACCTGGGGGGACTGGATCGCGTTGTTCAGGGCGCGGTTCAGGCGCTGCACCAGGTCCGCCGGCATCTTCGGCGGGCCGGAGATGCCCACGTACGACTCGGCCACCACGCCGGGCAGGCCGGCCTCGGCCAGGGTGGGCACGTCGGGCAGCGAGGCCAGGCGCGTGTGGCCGGTGACGGCGAGCGCGCGCAGGCGGCCGGCCTTGACCTGGGGCACGGCCGATGCGCTGTTCACGAACAGGAACTGCACCTGCCCGCCCAGCATGTCGGCGACGGCGGGCGCGTCGCCCTTGTAGGGGACGGCGGTGACCTCCACGCCGGCCACCTGCTTGAGGAGTTCCATCGACATATGGCCCGAGGCGCCCAGGCCGGTGATGGCGAAGGTGGCCTCGCGCGGCTTCGCCTTGGCGAAGGCCACCAGGTCCTGGACCGACTGGCCCTTGAACGCGGACGAGGCCAGGAGCACGTTCGAGGTCTTGGCGACCAGGCCGATGTGGGTGAAGTCCTTGCGGGCGTCGTACTTGACGTTGGGGTTCACCAGCTGGTTGATGCCGTGGGTGCCGGGGCCGGTGGCCACCAGGGTGTAGCCGTCGGGCGCGGCCTTGGCCACCTGGTCGGAGGCGAGCGATCCGTTCACGCCGGGCTTGTTCTCGATCACGATCGGCTGGCCCAGCTCGCGCGACATGGGCTCGGCCACCGCGCGGGCCACCACGTCGGTCTGCCCGCCCGCGGGGAAGGGCACGACCAGGGTGATGGGCCGGGCGGGCCAGCGGTCCTGGGCGAAGGTAGGCAGGGGGACGGCGGCGGCGGTGGCGAGGCCGAGCGCGAGTGCGGCCCGGCGCGTGGTGTGCTTCATGGTGGCTCGTGAGTGGATGGACTCACGATCATTGACGAGCGCTCCGGGCGGTCCACCTCGTGGATACCCTCGCCCTCCCGGGCCCCCGCCCCGGGAGGCCGGGCCTCAGGCCAGCCAGCCCCTGACCCGCTGCCCCAGCACCTCGCGGCTGATGCCGTAGCGGTCATGCAGCGTGGGCAGCGCGCCGGCGTCGAGAAAGGCGTCGGGCAGGCCGGCGAGCTGGAAGCCTGCGGGCTGCACGCGATGGCGCAGCAGCGCGCTGGCCACCGCCTCGCCCAGCCCGCCGACCACGCTGTGGTTCTCCGCGACCACCACCAGGCGCGGCTTCGCGCCCACCGCCGCCACGATGGCGGCCTCATCCAGCGGTTTGATGGTGGGGCAGTGCAGCACCGACACGCCGATGTTGTCCTGGGCCAGGTCCTGCGCCACTTCCAGCGCGCGCATGGTCATGATGCCACTGGAGATCACCAGCACGTCGTTGCCTTCACGCAGCATCTTGGCCTTGCCCAGTTCGAAGCGGTAGCCCTCGATCTCGTCCAGCACCAGCGGCACGTTGCCCCGCAGCAGGCGCATGTAGACCGGGCCCTGGTGGGCGGCAATCTGCGGCACGGCCTGCTCGATGTCCAGCGCGTCGCAGGGGTCGACGATGGTCAGGCCCGGCACGCCGCGCATCATGGCCAGGTCCTCGGTGGCCTGGTGGCTGGGGCCGTAGCCGGTGGTCAGGCCCGGCAGCGCGCAGCAGATCTTGACGTTGAGGTTCTCCTCGGCGATCACCTGATGGATGAAGTCGTAGGCGCGCCGCGTGCCGAACACCGCGTAGGTGGTGGCGAAAGGCACCAGCCCCTCCTTCGCGAGGCCCCCTGCCGCGCCCATGAGGAGCTGCTCGGCCATCCCCATCTGCATGAAGCGCTCGGGGTAGGCCTGTGCGAACAGGTGCAGGTCGGTGTACTTGGCGAGGTCGGCGGTCAGGCCTACGACCTCGGGCCGGTTCGCCGCGTACTCGACGAGCGCCTTGCCGAAGGGAGCGGCCTTCACCCGCTGCCCCTCGGAGGCGATGGAGGCGATCATCGCCGAGGTGGTCAGGCGGGGCTTCTTGTCTGCGACGGCGGCGTTCATGCCGAGGCTCCTTCGAGGGTGGGGGCGGTCTGGTCGAGGATGTCGAGGGCCTGCTGCCACTCGGGCGGGTCGACCCGGATGAAGTGGTTCTTGTCACGCTGCTCGAGGAAGGGCACGCCCTTGCCCATGAGGGTGTCGAACAGGATCACGCGCGGCTGGGGTTCCTTCAGCGCGCGTGCCGTGTCGAAGGCGGCGAGGACCGCGGGCAGGTCGTTGCCGTCCACGCGCTGCACGTGCCAGCCGAAGGCCGCCCACTTGTCCGCGAGCGGCTCGAAGCCCAGCACCTTGGTGGAAGGGCCGTCGGCCTGCTGGTTGTTGATGTCCACCAGGCAGACCAGGTTGTCCAGCCGGTGGTGGGCGGCGGACATGGCGGCCTCCCAGGTGGAGCCTTCGTCCAGCTCGCCGTCGGACATGGAGTTGTAGACGAACGCCGGGTTCTTCTTCTGCTTCAGGCCCAGGGCCATGCCCACGCCGATCACCAGACCCTGGCCCAGCGAGCCGCCGGAAATCTCCATGCCGGGCGTGTACGTGGCCATGCCGGACATGGGCAGGCGGCTGTCGTCGCTGCCATAGGTTTCCAGCTCGGCCTCGGGGATGATGCCGGCCTCGATCAGCGCCGCGTAATGGGCGATGGCGTAGTGGCCGTGCGAGAGCAGGAAGCGGTCGCGGCCCTCCCATTCGGGATCCTCCGGGCGCAGGTTCAGGGCGTGGCGGTAGGCCACGGCCAGCACGTCGGACCAGCCCAGGGCCTGGCCCACGTAGCCCTGGCCCTGCACCTCGCCCATGCGGACCGCGAAGCGGCGAATGCGCCAGGCGGCCGAAGCCAGTGCCGCCAGCGTGGCGGGGGATTGGTTCATTGGAAACTCCTTGAAGGGGTGGGGGGCGGCTTCAGCGCAGGATGCTGGCCGGCACGTAAGACACCAGGGCGAGCACGCCGAAGGCGACAAAGTAGAAGGGCCCCAGCTCGCGCACCGTCTGGCCGACCTTGACCTTGGCCAGGGCGCTAGTGATGAACAGGGTGGTGCCCACGGGGGGCGTGTACAGGCCGATGGCCAGATTGACCACCATCATGATGCCCAGCTGGGTCATGTCCATGCCCACGGACTGCGCCAGGGGAACGAATACCGGCGTGAGCAGCAGGATCGCGGCGGGCAGGTCGATGAACATGCCCAGGAACAGCATCAGCAGGTTCATCAGCAGGATCACCAGCCACTTGGACTGCACGTTCGCCTGCACCCACTGGCTCACGCCCTGCGGCATCTGGTCGAAGGTGAGCAGCCAGCCGATCGCGGCCGAGGTCATGATGACCAGCAGCACAACCCCGGTGGCCAGGCCCGCATGGACGACGGCGTCGTTCAGCCGCTTCCAGCCCAGGTCGCGGTAGATCACCGCCGAGACCAGGCCGGCGTACAGCGTGGAGAGCACGGCCACCTCGGTCGGCGTGGCAATGCCGAAACGCAGGAAGATGATGATCAGCACCGGCAGCACCACCGCCGGCGAGGCGTAGGCCAGGTGCCGCAGGAAGGCAGCCCGGTCGAACGGCGTGAGGTCGCGGGGGAAGTTGCGGCGGCGGCCGACCCACCAGCACGCGGCCATGAAGCCCCCGCACATCAGGATGCCGGGCAGCACGCCGGCCACGAACAGCGCGGCGATGGAAGCGTTCGAGCTGAGCGCGAACAAGATCAGCGGGATCGACGGGGGAATCAGGATGTCGATCGTGGCGGCCGAGGCCAGGGTGGCGGCCGAGAAGGCGGCGGGGTACCCGAGGCGCTTGTGCCAGGGAATCAGCAGGGAGCCGATGGCCGAAGCGTCGGCCACGGCCGAACCCGAGACACCGCCGAAGAGCGTGGACGACAGCACGCCCACCTGCGCCGGGCCGCCATGGAAGCGGCCGATCAGCGCGGACAGCACGCCCACCAGCGCCTCGCCCAGCTTGCCGCCCATCATCAGGGTGCCGGTCAGCATGAAGAACGGGATGGCGATCAGGGGGAAGCTCTGGACCTGGGCCACCATCTGCTGCACCAGCAGGTCCAGCGGCACCTTGTCCGAGGCGGCGGCGGCCGTCATGGCTGCCATCAGCAGCGCATGCGCGATGGGCATGGCGATCACCGCCGAGCCCAGGAAGACGAAGAGGATCAATGCGCTCATGGCAATTCCTTCAGGGGTGACCCCTCACCAGTGTGCGGTGGGCACGTGGTGCGGGTCGGCGGCGCCGGCCTGGGCCGGCCGGCGCCAGGCCCGCCAGGCCGATTGCGCCGCCAGCACGGACAGCAGCGCCATGCCACCCATCACGCAGGCATAGGTGATGGAGCCGGGCAACTGCAAGATGGGGGACTTCTCGTCGTGGACCACCTCCAGCATGCGGAAGGTCGCGACGGTGAGGGTGGCGTACAGCACTGCGACCACGCTCCAGCTCACCACGGTGACGATGCGGCGCGCGCCGGCGCCCACCGCCTCCATCAGGAAGGTGGTCGCGATGTGCGCGCCCTGCAGGGATGCAAGCACCACCCCGGACATCACCAGCCAGGGAAACAGCAGTTCGGGAACCTCGTTGGCCCACTGCAGGCTGGCGCCAGTGGCATAGCGAAGGACGGTATTGGCCACCAGGATCACGAAGATCACCGCGGTGGACAGCCACAGCACGAGCCGGCACAGGCCGGCCACGCCGCGCTCGATCACGCTGGATTCGGCGGTTTGCATAGGAATCTCTCCGGAGGGGGACACGGCACCCCGCGGCTCGCGCGGAGTGCCTGCGGGCGGGCTTACTTGGCGCGCGCGGCGGCGACGACCTTCTTGACGTACGGGCCGATGTTGCCGGCCATCCACTTCTCGGTGACGTCACCGGTGGCCTTGGCGAACGCTGCATGGTCCGGCGTCGTGACCTGCACGCCCTTGGACTTGAGGTCCGCCAGCAGCTTGTCGTCGGCCTCCTGCGACAGCTTGCGCTGCAGCGCGGTCGCCTCGGCGGCAGCCTCCTGCACCGCCTTCCGGTCGGCCTCGGAGAGGCGGTCCCAGCTGCGCTTGCTCATAAGGAAGGGCGTCATCTGGAACTGGTGGCTGGTCAGGGACAGGTGCTTCTGCACCTCGTACAGCTTGCTGGCATGGATGTTGACCAGCGGGTTCTCCTGACCGTCCACCACGCCCTGCTGGAGCGCGACGTAGAGCTCGGCGAACTTGATCTGCTGGGCCTCGGCGCCCACCGACTTCATGATGTCCACCAGGGTGGCATCGGGCGGCACGCGCATCTTCAGGCCCTTCATGTCGTCCACCTTGGAGATCGGGCGCTTGCTGTTGGTCATGTGGCGGATGCCGTTGTCCCAGGTGCCCAGGAGCACCATGCCCTTCTCGATGGAGCGCTCGCCCAGCTCCTTGCCCAGGGGGCCATCGAGCAGCCTGAAAGCCGCGGCGGGCGAAGCGAACAGGAAGGGCATGCCGTAGGCGTTGAACTCCGGCACGGCGTTGGCCACCGCGCCCTGGGAGTTGGCGGACATATCCAGCGCGCCGGTGCGCAGCGCCGTCACCATCGCGGCATCGTCGCCGAGTTGGGCGGAGGGGGCCACCTGCACCTCGATGCGGCCGCCGGTCTTGGCCTTCAGGACTTCGGCGAACTTGACCGAGGCCTCGTGGCGCGGGTTGCCCGGCGCGGCGCCGTGGCCCAGCGTGAGCTTGACGGCCTGGGCCTGGGCGGCCAGGGGCAGCAGGGCCATGGCGACGGCTGCGAGCAGGGTGCGAGTGAACGTCTTGCGTTGCATGGTGTGTGTCTCCGGGTTTTCTGGTGATCGGGGTAGGGGTCAGTGAATCAGCATGCCGCCGTTCACGTCGAGCGTGATGCCGGTGCAGTAGGCGGACAGGTCGCTGCCGAGGAAGACGCAGGCGCCGGCCACGTCGTCGGCGCGGCCCAGGCGAGCCAGGGGAATGGTGTCCTCGATGTCCTTCTTGCGCTCGGGGCTGAGTTTGCCTTGCGTGATGTCGGTCTCGATCAGGCCCGGGGTGATGCAGTTCACGCGGATGCCCTCGATGCCGAACTCGCGGGCCATGGCGCGGGCAAGGCCCAGCACGCCGGCCTTGGCCGCCGAATAGTGCGGGCCGCCGAAGATGCCGCCGCCGCGCTGCGCGGAAACCGAGGAGATGCAGACGATGGAGCCGCCCTTGCGCTCACGCATGGCGGGCAGCACGGCCTGCGACATGTAGAGCGTGCCGCGCAGGCTCACGTCCAGGATGCGGTCGTAGTCGGCGCCGGTGATCTCCAGCGTCTTCACCGGCTGGGTGATGCCGGCGTTGTTCACGAGGATGTCGATGCGGCCGAAGGCCTGAAGCACGGCGGCCGCGGCGGCCTCGCAGGCGGCTTTGTCGGTCACGTCGCCCACCAGGCCCAGGTGTCCCTCGCCCAGGCGGGCGGCGGCGCCGGCCGGGTCGGCGCGCTCCAGGTCCATGATCACCACGCGGGCGCCCTGAGCCGCCATCTGGCGTGCGGTGGCGAAACCCAGGCCGTTGATGCCGGCGCCGCCGGTGATGACGGCCACTTTGTCTTTCAGAAGCATCGGTCTTGTCTCCAGTGAGGGGGTCGTTTCGGGGGGCGGGCCGGGGGCGGCCTCGTCCATGCCGCGAATGATCGGGAGCCCCCTGCATTACGACAAGCGATGAGTTTTCAGCCTAAGATGACAAACCGTCATCTGACCTCAGGGTTGCCCCCATGCCGGCCTTGCCCCCCATCACCAACCTCCAGGCCTTCGAGGCCGTGGCCCGCCGCCGCAGCTTCGCCCTCGCCGCCGCGGAGCTTCACCTCACCGCCTCGGCCATCAGCCACCAGATCGCGCGGCTGGAGGCGCAGCTGGATGTGCGCCTGTTCGAGCGCAGCGCGCACGGCGTTCGCCTGAGCCCCGCGGGCGAGCACTACCTGCTGCGGGTGGGCGCGGCGCTGTCCGCCATCTCGGCGGCCAGCGACGACCTGCGCCAGGGCGTTCGCAACAGCCTGTACGTGCACTCCGCCCCCAGCATCGCCTCGCTGTGGCTGATGCCGCGGCTGCGCCGCTTCGCCCAGGCCTACCCCGAGATCTCGCTGAACCTCTCGGCCGCCCACACGCCCAGCGACTTCGCGCTGGGCCAGGCCGACATCGACATCCGCTACGGGGTGCCGCAGTGGGGCGACCTGGTGGTGGAACCCCTGTTCGAGGAGGCCATCGTGCCCCTGGCCAGCCCCGCCTTCATCAAGGAGCACAAGCTCAAACGGGCGGAGCAGTTGCTGGAGGTGCCCCTGATCCAGAGCAACGTGAGCGTGGTGCAGTGGTCGGACTGGTTCACCCGCTTCACCTCGCTGCGCGCGCCCGACCGCTTCCCGGTGCGCTTCGACCGGGCCCAGATGTCGCTGGACGCCGCCACCCAGGGCCTGGGCGTGGCGCTGGAGAGCGCGGTGAACGCCGGCGGCCACCTGGCCGAAGGCAAGCTCAAGCCGGTGTTCGGCATGGACCGGGCCATCGGGGTCAAGGCCCACTTCGCCGTGTACCCCGAGCGCCATGCCAAGCGGCCGGCAGTGGAAGCCTTCCTGTCGTGGCTGCATCGGGAGGCGGCGACGACGCCGGGGCGCATGCGCTGAGGGCGGCCCGGCGCGGGGCGCCGAATCATCCGTTTTCCTCATCATTATCAGGAAAATAATGCATTGGACACATGGTTTTCCAAGGCCTAGGATCCGCTCCGCCTGCTGCCGACACGCTGGGCAGCGCGATCCCGAGAACCCTGGAGACACGCCATGACCCCTTCCCGCCGCCACCTGTTCCGCCATGCCGCGGCCGCCCTCGCCGCCCTGGGCCTGGCCGGCGCCGCCCTCGCGCAGCAATTCCCCGGCAAGCCGGTGACGCTGATGGTCCCCTACCCCGCCGGCGGCCCGTCGGACGTGGTGGCCCGCAGCTTCAACGTGCAACTCGGCAAGGCGCTGGGCCAGCCGGTGATCGTGGAGAACCTGGGCGGCGCCACCGGCGGCATCGCCGCGCAGAAGGTGCTCAATGCGCCCGGCGACGGCCACTACCTGTTCCAGGGCTCGCCCAATGAATTGATCCTCTCGCCCCTGGCCAACGC
The DNA here is from genome assembly GCF_042675325.1 of Ramlibacter sp. GCM10027632. Taxonomy (NCBI): domain Bacteria; kingdom Pseudomonadati; phylum Pseudomonadota; class Betaproteobacteria; order Burkholderiales; family Comamonadaceae; genus Ramlibacter; species Ramlibacter sp. GCM10027632. The sequence goes on from NZ_JBHTGW010000001.1 coordinate 574,973, forward strand.
CTCGGTGAAGTTCCGCAGCGAGGACTTCCGCCTGGTGCAGATGATCGAGGCCTCGCAGATCGGCTTCGTGGCCCGCAAGGACCTGCCGGTGAACAGCGTGGACGAATTCCTCGCCTACGCCCGCAGGCAGGCCGCGGCCGGCAAGCCCGTGACCTATGCCAGCGTGGGGCCCGGCTCGTTCTACCACCTGCTCGGCGAGCACCTGTCCAAGGTCACCGGCATCCCGATGACCCATGTCCCCTACAAGGGCGCCGCGCCCGCCAACCAGGACCTCCTGGGCGGCCAGGTCGACATCTTCCTCAGCCCCTACGGCAAGAACTACGACGAGATGGCCAAGCAGGGCAAGCTCAAGGTGCTGGCCCTCCTGAGCAAGGAGCGGGTCGAGGGCGCCCGGGACGTCCCCGCCATCGGCGAGAGCAAGGCGCTGAAGGACTTCACCTTCCACATCTGGTCCGGCATCTTCGTGAAGCGGGACACGCCCGAGCCGGTGGTGCAGGCGATCCACAAGGCCCTGGGCGAGGCGCTGGCCGACCCGGCGGTGCGCGCTTCGCTGGAGGCCAACAGCCGGACCCCGGCGAAATCGCAGCCCCTGCCGGCGATGGCCAAGGTCTATGCCGACGGCATCGCGCAGTTCCGCGCCATCGCCAAGTCGATCGACCTGCAGCCCCAGTGAGGCGATGGGCACGATGGGCACGATGGGCACGATGGGCGAGATGACCGGGATGCGCGAAACGCACGGCGGGCGCGGCCTGGCCGGCGTGACCGGGATGGTCGAGGCGCTGCGCGCCACGGCCGACGAATTCGTCGCGCTGCGCCGCGACATCCACCGCCACCCGGAGCTGGGCTACCAGGAGTTCCGCACCAGCGACCTGGTGGCCGAGCGCCTGGCCGCCTGGGGCTACGAGGTCACGCGCGGCCTGGGCGGCACCGGCGTGGTGGGGCAGCTGCGACGGGGCGACGGCCAGCGCCGCCTCGGCCTGCGCGCCGACATGGACGCCCTGCCGATCCACGAGCAGACCGGCCTGCCGCACGCCAGCGTCCATGCCGGCCTGATGCATGCCTGCGGCCACGACGGCCACACCGCGATGCTGCTGGCCGCCGCCCGGCACCTCGCCGAGCACGGGCGATTCAGCGGCACGCTGAACCTCATCTTCCAGCCCGCCGAGGAAGGCCTGGGCGGCGCCAGGAAGATGATGGAGGACGGCCTGTTCCAGCGCTTTCCCTGCGACGCGGTCTTCGCCATGCACAACATGCCGGGCTTCCCGCGCGGCCGGCTGCTTCTGCGCGAGGGACCGACGATGGCGGCCAGCGAGAACATCACCATCACCCTGCGCGGGGTGGGCGGCCATGGCGCCATGCCGCACCACGCCGCCGACCCGGTGGTGGCGGGCGCGGCCATCGTCATGGGCCTGCAGACCATCGTCTCGCGCAACGTGGCGCCGCTGCAGATGTCGGTGATCACCGTGGGCGCGTTCCAGGCCGGCCAGGCGAACAACGTGATCCCCAACGAGGCCACCCTGAAACTGAGCGTGCGCTCGCTGGACCGCGAGGTCCACAAGACCCTGAAGCGCCGCATCGGCGAGCTGGTGGACCTGCAGGCGCGCAGCTACGGCGTGCAGGCGACCGTGGACTTCCAGGGCGGCTACCCGGTGCTGGTGAACACGCGGGCCGAGACCGAGTTCGCGCGCCAGGTGGCCCTGGAGCTGGTGGGGCCGGACCAGGTCACGCTGCAGGCCGAGCCGCTCACCGGCAGCGAGGACTTCGCCTTCATGCTGGACGAGGTGCCGGGCTGCTACCTGTACATCGGCAACGGCGACGAAGCCACCGGCGGCCACGGGGCCTGCATGGTGCACAACCCGAACTACGACTTCGACGACGCCAACATCCCGGTGGGCGCGGCGTACTGGGCGCTGCTGGCGCAGCGGTTCCTGGCGGACTGAGCGCCCCCGCAAGGCCCGGGCCCTGGCGGCCCGGACGCCTCGACGCTAGAGGGCCACCACCTCCACCGCCTGCGTGAGCACCGGCCCCACCAGGATCCGGTAGCCATCGGCATCGAATCCCGCCGCCACGCTGCGCAGCGCGCGGGCCTCGTCGAGGCTGGCGGCACTGCCCAGGTAGCACCAGTTGCGCACCACATGGACCTGGGTGAGGTCCGCGTCGCGCTCGACCAGCCCCACGGCGCCCGGGTAGGGCCAGCACGCCACCCGCAACCGCTCCAGGCGGGCGAGCAGGCGCTCGTGGTGCGCCTCGGGCGGCTCGTCGCCGCGGCACACGCCCGCGCACTGGCGGATCGCGGCGCGGAAGCACGCCTTGCCCGGCGGCAGCTTCTCCAGGCCGAGGCCGCCGTAGCACAGGCGCGCCTCGTCGGCGATGTCGCGCAGCGCCTCGAGCGCCGCATGGCGGCTGGAGAACAGGCCGTACAGCTCGGGCGCGGTGGCGAAGTCCAGGTCCTTGGAGTAGACGACCTGCGGCCTCCCCTCCACCAGCTGCAGGCTGCACAGCTGCCGGTTGCGCCGCAGCTTCTGGTTGAACAGCGGATGCAGCTGCTTGATCTGCTGCGCCTCCAGCAGCAGCGCGCCGATCTCGCCGGCGGTGCGGGTGCAGGTGATGCGGCGGGTCTGCCGCAGCAGGCGGGCCTCGTCGGGGTTGCGCAGGTGCGAGAGCAGGCGCGCGCGCAGGTTCACGCTCTTGCCGATGTACAGGGGCAGGTCGTCCGCCTCGCCGTGGAAGGTGTAGACCCCGGGGCCGGCCGGCGCGCCCTCGATGGCCGCGCGCAGGTGCTGCGGGTACTCGTAGGCGCTGGCGGGCTCGAAATCGCTGCGGCGGCGGGTCAGGTGCATGGGCAGGGGCGCGGCCGGGCGTGGGCGCCGGCGCAGCCGATACCGTAGCATGGGCCGGCCGCCGGCAGGCGCGGCGGCGCAGGCTTGGGCGGCGGCCTGCGGGGTGTCTAGAATGCGCCGCTTTGCCCGCGCGCCGCCGGCCGCGCCCTGCCCCATGCCCCACACCGCCCCGACCCCGGCCGCCCTCCCGAACGCCCCGGCGCTGGGCATCGACTTCGGCACCTCCAACAGCGTCGTCGCCGCGGTCGACGCCGGCGGCAACGCCCGCCCGCTGCCGGTGGAGGGCGACGCCACCACCCTGCCCACCGCCGTCTTCTTCAACGCCGAGGACAAGACCGTGCACTACGGCCGCGAGGCCATGGCCCTGTACCTCGCCGGCACCGAGGGCCGCCTCATGCGCTCCCTCAAGAGCCTGCTGGGCACGCCGCTGATGGACGAGCACACCGCAGTCGGCTGGGGCGAGCAGAAATTCCAGGACATCATCGCCCGCTTCCTCGGCGAGCTGGCGGCGCGGGCCCGCGCCCATGCGCCCGGCGCCGGCCGGCGGGTGGTGCTGGGGCGGCCGGTGCACTTCGTGGACGACGCCCCGCAGCGTGACCGCCAGGCCCAGGACTCGCTGGCCCAGGCGGCCGCCAGCGCCGGCTTCGAGGAGGTCAGCTTCGAGCTGGAGCCGATCGCGGCCGCCTTCGACTACGAGCGCCGCCTGGACCGCGAGGCCCTGGCCCTGGTGGTCGACATCGGCGGCGGCACCTCGGACTTCTCGGTGGTGCGCCTGGGCCCTGCCCGCGCCCGCCTCGCCGACCGCGGCGCCGACATCCTGGCCACCGCCGGCGTGCACATCGGCGGCACCGACTTCGACCGCAGGCTGAGCCTGGCGCACGTGATGCCCCTGCTCGGGCTGGGCCACGCCGGCCCGCAGGGGCGCGAGGTGCCCAGCGGGATCTTCTTCGACCTCGCCACCTGGCACCTGATCAACTTCCAGTACCAGCCGCGCGTGCTGCGCGCGGTGCAGGAGCTGCGGACCAACTACGCGCAGCCGCAGCTGCATGCCCGCCTCATGACCGTGCTGCGCGAGCGCCTGGGCCACCGCCTGGCCAGCGAGGTGGAGCACGCCAAGATCTCCTGCTCGGTGAGCGGCCATGCCACCCGCATCATGCTGGACGAGGTGGAGGCCGGCCTGTCCGCGCCGCTGGAGCCGGCGCGCCTGGCCGGCGACCTCGACGCCCTCCTCGCCCGCGTGGTCGATGCCGCCGGCGAGTGCCTGCGGCGCGCCGGCCTGGCCGGCGCCGCGGCGCCGGACGCGATCTACCTCACCGGCGGCTCCTCGGCGCTGGCCACGCTGCAGGCCCGCCTGGCCGCGCGCTGGCCCGGCGTGCCGCTGGTGCAGGGCGACCTGTTCGGCGGCGTGGCCGCCGGCCTGGCCTACACGGCGCAGCGGCGGTACGGGGCCTGAGGCCCGGCCCGGGCGCGGGCATTCGAGGGGGGAGACGGCCGGATTCGATGGTTTAATTCACACTCACTTACATCTCACTTTGGGAATGAAAGTGATTTCGACCATCAACCTGGCCGCCCCCATGATGCGAACCCGGCAGTCCTCCCCGCTCCTCGGAGGCCTTCTCGGCGGCCTCCTCGTCACGGCGGCCCTGGCGGCCTCCCACCCGGCCTGGGCCGCGGCGGACGCCGGCGAATTCATCCGCCGCTACCAGGACGAGACGGCACGGCGGCTGGCTCCCAGGCCCTCGGGCGCGGCGCCGCTGCCCCCCGAGGCGCAGTCCCGCTCCCGGCAGGTGGCGGCCACCAGCCGCGAGCGGATCCAGGTGGCGGCCTTCGAGGTCACCGGCGTCACCCGCTTCACCGCCGACGAGGTCGCGGCCGTCCTCCAACCCTTCCTCGGCAGGGAGCTCGATACCGAGGGCCTGCACCGCGCGGCCGACGCGCTGAACGCGCGCTACCGCCAGGCCGGCTACTTCGTCGCGCGGGTCTTCATCCCGCCCCAGCAGGTCGCCGGGACGCTGCGGCTCGAGGTCCACGAGGGCGTGCTCGACGCCAACGGGGCCTATGTCGCCAACCGGGGCCAGCGGGTCGACACGAAGGTCGTCCAGGGCATCCTGGACGCCCACCTGCGGCCCGGCGAGCCCCTGCGGCGTGACAGCGTCGAGCGGGCGCTGCTGCTGGCCGAGGACCTCCCGGGGATCACCACCGCGTCCGTCCTGTACCCGGGGGAACGCGTCGGCACCGCCCGGCTGCGGACCACGGTGACCGACCTGCCCCTGGTCTCCGGGAACGTGGACCTCGACAACTTCGGGTCGCGGTCGACCGGTCAGACCCGGCTGGGCACCACGCTGTACCTGAACAGCCCGAGCCGGACCGGCGACCAGGCGGTGGCACGGCTGGTCACCTCGGGTGAGCGCTCGCGCTACGCCTACCTGACCTACCTGGCCCCGGTGTCCCCGACCGGGACGCGCGCCGGGGCGAGCCTCGACCATTTCAGCTACGACGCCGACGACATCGCCGGCGCCGGCCGGTCCTCCGGGCATGCGTCGGACTTCCGCCTGTACCTGACCCATCCCGTCATCCGCTCGCGCCACGGCAACCTGAACCTGCGCGCCGACCTGTCCCACCTCGAGGTCAGCGACCGCAACGAGCTGCCGGTCGACGCGAAGCGGCGCATCCGCAGCGTCGCCGTGTCGCTGCAGGGCGACGACGACCGCGGCTGGGGCGGCACGGGACTGTCCACGTTCGGCGCCTCGGTCACGACCGGCTCGGTCGATGTGCGGGGCGACGCCGCCTACGAGGCGCTGGACAGCAGCACCGCGAGGACCGCCGGCGGGTTCACCCGGGCGAACCTCCAGCTGTCGCGGCTGCAGCACCTGGGCGGGCACTGGGAGTTCCTGGGCCGGGTCGGCGCCCAGTGGGCCTCGGCCAACCTCGACACCTCGCAGAAGTTCTACCTCGGCGGCGGCACGTCGCTGCCCGGCTACCCGCTCGGCGAGGCCGGGGGCGACAGCGGCACGGACCTGCACCTCGAGATTCGCCGCGACGTCCTCGCGCCCTGGAGCGGCACCCTGCATGCCGGCCTGTTCGTCGAGCAGGGCTGGGTGCGCAACCACAAGGCGACCTGGCCGGGGTGGCAGGGCGCCACCCCGGGCCTCGACAACCACCTCTCGCTCAAGTCCGTGGGGCTGAACGTCAACGCGACCCTGGGCACGGCCTGGGTGGCGCGGGCCACGCTGGCCCGGCAGGTCGGCGGCAACCCGATGCGCCAGCCCGCCACCGGGGCGGCGAGTGACGGGCGCACGTCCCGCACCCGGGCCTGGTTCCAGGCCATCCACTACTTCTGAGGAGCCCGCCATGTCGAAGATGCGTCTTGCCGCGGCGATCGCGTCGCTGGTCCCCAGCCTGGCGATGGCGGCTGCGAACTGCCACCGGTCCGGCGGTCAGCACCACTGCCAGGCCGTGAATGCCAACACCCATCCGGCCAGCACGCATCCCGCGCAGGCCCTGCCCCAACCCGGCCCGCAGGGCGGCACGCCGAACCCGCCCCTGGGCAGCCTGCCCCCGGACCACCACAACGTCGTCCTGGTGCCCCAGGCACCGGCGCTCGTCGTGCCGCCCCGGCAGCCGACGCTCGCCCCACCGCTCACCCAGTCCGCGCCCCTGCTCGCGCCGCCGCAGCCACTGCCTCCCAACGTGCCGCCGCTGCAGACCGTCAACGCCCCGCCGGTCACGCAGTCCGCGCCCCTGCTCGCGCCGCCGCAGCCGCTGCCCCCCAGCGTGCCGCCGCTGCAGACCGTCAACGCCCCGCCGGTCACGCAGTCCGCGCCCCTGCTCGCGCCGCCGCAGCCGCTGCCTCCCAGCGTGCCGCCCCTGCAGACCGTCAACGTCCCGCCGGTCACGCAGTCCGCGCCCCTGCTCGCGCCGCCGCAGCCGCTGCCTCCCAACGTGCCGCCCCTGCAGGCCGCCACCGTCCCGCCGGTCACGCAGTCCGCGCCCCAGCTCGCGCCGCCGCAGCCGCAGCCTCCCAGCGTGCCGCCCCTGCAGGCCGCCACCGTCCCGCCGGTCACGCAGTCCGCGCCCCAGCTCGCGCCGCCGCAGCCGCTGCCTCCCAGCGTGCCGCCCCTGCAGGTCGTCAACGTCCCGCCGGTCACGCAGTCCACGCCCCAGCGCGTGCCGGCGCAGGCCGTCCTGGTCATCACGGCCGCCACCCCGTCCGCCGGCGCGCCGGCCAGCGTGGTGACGCACCAGTTGGTGGTCCACGAGCCGCAGCGCCCACAGCCCGTGACCTCCGGCGAGCCGCAGGTCACGCGGCCTTACTCGCTGGAGTTCATCGAGCCGGGCATCCAGAACCACAAGGTCGAGGTCTATCGCAGCCGCGATGCGCAGGAAGCCCTCTACAAGGACACGATCCCGCTGAGCTCCGGCGGCTTCCACCTGACCGTCATCGGCATCCGCCACCCGGGGTATTCCAACTGAGCGGACGCAGCGCCATGCGTCTTCTTCTGCAAGCCACCCGCCCGCCACGAGGCCCTGGCGACCCGCAGGGGCGGCGCCAGGGCCTGCGGCGGCTCGCCGCCGCAGCCGCCCTCGCCTGGACGGCCCTCGCCGCCCAGGCCGCGCCGCCCGACCCGGACCGCCTCGCCAGGCCGGTACGCCTCGCCGAGGGACAGTCCTCGGCCGAACTCCGCGGCCGGGTCACCGGGCGCCAGTACATCGACCACACCCTGCGGGCCAGCGCCGGCCAACGCCTCACGCTCAGCCTGCGCAGCCCGCACCAGGCCCTGTACTTCAACCTGCTCCCCCCAGGCGAACGCGAGGCCGCGATGGCCATCGGCGAGCAGTCGGACAACCGCTTCGACGGCCTGCTCCCGGATGACGGCACCTACACGGTCCGGGTGTTCCTCCTGCGCGCCGCGGCCCGTCGCAACGAGAGCGCCGGCTTCACCCTGTCGGTCGGCCTCGCCGGCGCCCCGCTGCGGCCCCTGCCGGCGCACGCCGATGCGCGGGTGGCCGGCACCCGCTACCACGCCATCGCCGCGACGGCGTGCGAACCCATGTACACCCGCACCCGCGAGTGCGAGGCCCGCGTCGTGCGCCGCGGCACCGACGGAACGGCAACGGTGGAGCTCGCCTGGGACGGCGACCGCAGGCGCCGCATCCTCTTCCTGCACGGCGAGCCGAAGGCGTCCGATACGCACCAGCCGATGAGCGCGGTGCGCACCGGGCAGGGGTGGCGCGTGAGCTTCAACGCCGAGGAGCACTTCGAGATTCCCGACGCGCTCGTGCACGGCGGCTAGGCCTCGCGACCCGCGTCGGCGTGCCGAGCGCCCGCGGGCCGGGTCCCCCGCCGGCGATAAACTGCCGGGCCCGTACCGCGGAGTCCCGCGATGGCCCGAACGGACCCGGCCGCGCGAACGGGTGGAAGGACGCCACCGATGATCACCCGACTGAAACGCACCGCCGCCCTCCTGGCCCTCCTGCTGGCCGGCAATGCCCTCGCCGCCTTCCCCGAGAAGCCGATCCGCATCGTCATCGGCTTCCCGGCGGGCGGCCCGCTGGACCAGCATGCCCGCCTGCTGGCGGAACGCCTGGGCGCCGCGCTGGGCCAGCCCATCGTCATCGACTACAAGGCCGGCGCCGGCGGCACCGTCGGCGCGCAGGAGGTGATGCGCGCGCCGGCCGACGGCTACACCCTGATGCTGGCCAACACCGGCGTGATGGTGATCAATCCCGCGCTCTACACCCGACTGCCCTACCAGACCCTGCGCGACTTCACCCCCATCGCGCGCACCGCCATGCAGCCGCTCGCGCTGCTGGTGAACCCGAACCTGCCGGCCCGCACCCTGCCGGAGTTCATCGCCTACGCGAAGGCCCGGCCCGGGCAGGTCAACTACGGCTCGGCGGGCAACGGCGGCATCAGCCACCTGGTGCCCGAGATGTTCAAGAGCGCCACCGGCCTGTACATGGTCCATATCCCGTACCGGGGCAGCGCGCCGGCGTTCACCGACCTGATGGCAGGGCAGGTGCAATTCATGGCCGAGTCCATCCCGCAGGCGGCGGCTTACCACAAGCAGGGCAAGGTGCGGGCCCTGGCCGTGACCAGCCGCGAGCGCAACCCCGCCCTGCCCGACACGCCCACGGTCATCGAGAGCGGCCTCCAGGGCTTCGAGGTGGTCGGCTTCTACGGCTTCCTGGCGCCGGCGAACCTGCCGCGCGACGTCACCGCCCGCCTGAGCGACGCCTTCCGGCAGGTGCTCACCGCGCCGGAGATCCGCGCCCGCATGACCTCGCAGGGGGCGGACCCCGCCTTCCTGGGCAGCGAGGATTTCGCGAAGTTCCTCGCCGCCGAGATGCCCAAGTGGGCAGCCGCAGTCGCCAAGTCCGGCGCCAAGCTGGACTGAGGGCGGCGGGGCGCTGGCCCCTGCCCGGCGGCCACGCCTCGACTATCTATTTTCGAAGTATTCAAAACGACAGCCACTAGCGATCTCTTAACTTGTGTTTAGTAAGCCCCTAATTTGCAACTGAAGCTAAGATGAGGGCGTACAAGACACGAGCGTACAGGAGACACGCAATGACCCAGTGGCTGGCCCGATTCACGATCCGCGCGCGACTGCTTGCCCTCGTCGGGCTGACCTTGTTCGTGCTGACGCTCTTCGCCCTGGAGGTCGTGGCCGAGCGCTACCAGCAAGGCCAGGCCTTCGAGCGGGGCGCCCGTGCCATGGAAGAAGCCGCGCTGGCCGGCGACCTCGTGCACCAGGTGCAGAGCGAGCGGGGCCTGAGCGCGGGCTTCATCGGCGCCCAGGGCGCTGCCCAGGCGGCCGAGCCCCTGCGCCAGCAGCGCGCCCAGGCCGACCAGCGCCTGCGCGCCCTGCAGGCGGCCCTGCCGGCCGACGCCGCCGGGCCGCGCAAGATGCTCGAGGAACTGGCCGCCGGCCTGGCCGAGACCCGCGGCAAGGTCGACACCCTGGCGCTGGACGCCCCGACCGCGGTGGCCTGGTACAACGCCCGGATCGAGCAGTGGCTGGCCCACATCGGCGCCCTGCAGCGCCAGGCGCCCGATGCGAACTTCGCCCGCCAGGTCACCGGCTACTTCTACCTGGTGTCGGCCAAGGAGTACTACGGCCGCGAGCGCGCGCTGGTCAATTCCGTCCTGAGCAGCCGCAAGCCCCTGGGTGACCAGGGCGTGCGCAACCTGAATGTGATCGTGGCCCGCCAGGCCACCTTCGAGGCGCTGCTGCGCGCCACGGCCGACCCGGCCGACGCCGCCCAGTTCGACGAGGCCCTGAAGGCCCCGGCCTCGGTGGCCGCCCTGGAGATGCGCAACGCGGTCATCGAGAACGCGGCCAAGGGCGACTACCCGGTGGCCGCCGCCGACTGGTGGACCCAGATCAGCGCCAAGATGGCCGCGGTCAAGCAGGTCGACGACAAGATCGCCAGCCGCCTCACCGCCAACGCCCGCGCGCTGGCCCACGAGCGCCAGCGCCAGCTGTTGCTGGCCGCGGCCGCCAGCGCGGCGGCGCTCCTGATCAGCCTCGGCCTGGCCTGGGCCGTGGCACGCAGCATCCGCCGTCCGCTGGAACAGCTGCAGGGGGCCATGAAGGAGATCGGCGAGAGCTTCGACCTGTCCCGCCAGGTGGCGGTGACCGGCCGCGACGAGATCGCCCAGACCGCCGGCAGCTTCAACCGCATGATGCGCACGCTCTCGGGCGCGATCGGCGAGGTGGACACCGCCATGCGCGGGCTCGCCGCCGGCGACTTCTCGCGGCCGATCCAGGCCCCGCTGCGCGGCGACATGGAGCGCCTGAAGCAGTCGGTGAACCAGACGCTGGCGTCGGTCGCCGAGGTGATCCAGGGCCTGAGCGGCGTGACGCGGGCCCTGCAATCGGGTGACCTGTCGGCCCGCATGAGCGTGCAGGCGCGCGGCGCCTTCGAGCAGGCGGCCACCCAGCTCACCAGCGCGGTGGCAGCCCTGCAGGCCATGACCGGCGACATCGGCCGCGTGATGAGCGCGGTGGCCGGCGGTGACCTGCGCCTGCGGGTGGCGGCCCAGGCCCAGGGCGACCTGCTGCGCCTGAAGAGCGACATCAACGGCTCGCTGGATTCGCTGGCGGGCACGCTGCGCCAGGTCAACACCAACACCCGCCAGGTCGCCACGGCCTCGGGGCAGACCAGCACCGCCATCAGCCAGATCGCCGACGGCGTGCAGAACCAGACCATGGCCCTGAGCCAGGTCGCCACCGCGGTGCGCCAGACCGCCACCGCGGTCGCCGATGTCTCGCGCAACACCGAGTTCGCCAGCGGCCAGGCCCGCGAGGCGGCGACGATGACGCGCTCGGGCATCGAGAAGATGGAGCGCATGGTCGAAGTGGTCGGCCGCATCGCCTCGAACTCCGAGAAGATCAGCAAGATCACCGAGGTGATCGAGAAGATCGCCAACAAGACCAACCTGCTGTCGCTGAACGCCGCCATCGAGGCCGCGCGCGCCGGCGAGCATGGCAAGGGCTTCTCGGTGGTGGCCGAGGAAGTGGGCAAGCTGGCCCAGAGCAGCGCCGAGAGCTCCCAGGAGATCGCCGCGCTCGTGGCCGAGGCGGTGCAGGAAACGCGCAACGCCGTCGCGGCCGTGGGCGAGGTGCGCGCCGACATGAGCAACCTGGAAGCCAGCGCGCAGCAGACCCGTTCCATGCTGGAGCGCATCGCCGCGGCGATGGAGCAGCAGTCCAGCGCGGTCGAGGAAATCAACGCCAACCTGGCCAGCCTCGACCAGATCGCCGCCGCCAACGCCTCCGCCTCGGAGGAGATCACGGCGACGGTGATCGGACTGTCGAAGCTCGCGGATTCGACGCGCGAGGAAGTCGAGCGCTTCGCGATCTGAGGACCGGCGCGCTGGCGGGCTCAGCCCTCCAGCGCGATCGCCAGGGCGCGCATGTTCGCCAGCGTGGTCGCCAGTTCGGCCGCCGAGTCCACGCCCAGCTTCTCGAACACCCGGGCGCGGTGCACTTCGACCATGCGCTCGGAGACCTCCAGCTTCGCCGCGATGACCTTGTTCAGGTCGCCGGCCGCCACCAGCAGGGCGACGCGCCGCTGCTGCGGCGTCACCTCCTGCCACATCGAGGCCAGGAACTCGCGGCGCCGGGCCTCGGCCTGCCACTGCGCCTCCAGCGCGAAGGCGCGGCCCAGGCGCTCGATCAGCGAGTCGTCGGTGTAGGGCTTCTCCAGGAAGTCCACCGCGCCGCGCTGCACCGAGGCGACCGCCATCGGGATGCTGCCGTGGCCGCTGAGGAACAGGACCGGGTTGCGCGCGTGCAGCCCGCGCGCGATCAGGGCCTGGTGGACCTCCTCGCCGCCCATGGGCTCCATCCGCATGTCCAGCAGGAAGACGCCACGCACCGGGGCGGGCGCGGCATCGACGGCCGCCAGCAGGTCGGCGCCGCGCTCGAAGGCGAACACCTCCATGTCGTGCTGCTGCAGCAGGAACGCCAGCGCGCCGCGCACGGCGGGATCGTCATCGCACAGGTAGATGGTCTTCATGCGGGAGTCAGCTCGCGGGAGGTGGGGCCGCTGCCGCAGGCGCGGACGGCGCGGAAGGCGCGGCGGGAAGGGTGAACCGGAACAGCGCGCCGCCCTCGGGCGCCGCCGCCAGCGACAGCGCGCCGCCATGGGCCTCGACGATCTCGCGGCAGATCCCCAGCCCCAGGCCCAGGGAGGTCGACTTGTCCTTGGTGGTGTAGAACGGCGCGCACAGCGCCTCCAGGCTGAGGCCCTGCACGCCCGGGCCGTTGTCGGCCACCTCCACCCAGGCCGCGCCGCCCTCGCCGCCCTCGCCGCCCTCGCCGCCCGCCACGTCCCCGGCGCCGGTGCGCACGGCCACCTGGCGCGGGCCGGGCTGGCCAGCCAGCGCGTCAGCCGCATTGCGAAGCAGGTTGGTGAGCACCTGCTCGATCCCCACCCGCTCCATGGACACCGGGGGCAGGCCGGGCGCCAGCTCGCAGGTGAGGGCCACGCCCTGGCGCCGGATCGCGGCGGCCCGCAGGTCGCACACGGCGCGGACCACGGCGTTGAGGTCCTCCGGCCTGCGCTGCGGGTCCTTGCGCTGGGTCTGGCGCCGGATCCAGTGGACGATGTCGCCGGCGCGGCGCGCCTGCTCCTGCACCTGCATCGCCGCCTCGACCACCGCCGATTCGCCGCCCGCATGGGTGCGGACCCATTTGAGCAGGCCGGCGCTGTAGCCCATGACCGCGGTGAGCGGCTGGTTCAGCTCGTGGGCGAGCTCGGACGCGAGCAGCCCCAGGTCGTTCAGGCGCGCATGCTGGGCGACCTGTTCGACATGCCGGCGTTCGCGCTCCTCGAGCTGCTTGCGCGCGCTGATGTCGACGATGGACCCCATCCAGCCGACATGCTCGCCTTCGGAGTTGAACAGGCGCGACTCGAAGATCATCACGTCCAGCGGCCCGCCATCGCGGTGGATCCAGCGGGTCTCGTAGCCGCTGGCGGGCGCGCCGCCGGCCAGCGTGTCGAGGTTGCGCGCCATCATCGCGTCGATCGCGTCGGCCGGCCAGAACGGCAGCGGTGGCACCAGGCCCACCAGCTCCTCGCGGGTGTAGCCCACCATCTCGCACAGCGTGCGGTTGACGTACAGGATGCGCCCCTCCAGGTCGCGGGCGCGCAGGCCCACCAGGGCCGAATCCTCCATGGACTGCCGCCACGCCGCCTCGTGGCGGGCGCTCACGACCGCGCGCTGGACCCGCTGCATCTGGCCCCGCAGCAGCCACGAGCCGGCCGCGCCCAGCACCAGCAGGCCCGCCAGCAGCAGCACGGTCTGGGTGCGCTGCCACCAGGGCAGCGGCACCTGGAACGGGCGCAGCACCACCGAGACATCGCCGGTGCCCGCGAGCCGGCGCTCGAAGGCCACCTGAGAGGGCACGCCGTGGCGGCCGGCGGTGGTGGCGATCACCTCGCGCAGCTCGGAGAGGAATTCGACCTCGTAGCGGCGGTTCAGCCAGACCCAGTCGGTGCTCCCGAGCAGGTCGGAGAGTTCGTAGCGCGCCAGCAGCCAGCCGGAGCCCGCGGCGCCCGCACCCGGCACCTCCACGCGCAGGTGCTGCGCCTGCCCCCGCGTGCGGATCAGGAGGTCGGGGCGCGCGGCGCCGTCCGGGCCGCCGCGGCGCTCGGCCCGCGCCAGCACCTGCTGGTCGGCGTCCAGCCACACCACCCGGTTCCACAGGCGCTGCAGGCCGGCCGCCACGCCCGGCACCGCCGCGAGCGCGGCATCGGAGGCGGCGCCCGGGCCAGCGAGGCGGTCACTGATCTCGCGCAGGCGGGCGCGCTCGGCATCCTGGCGCGCCAGCAGCTGCGCCTCGACGCTGGCCACGTCGGCCTCCAGCGTGCGGCGGAAGGCCTCGCGTTCGTCGGCATCGATGCCATGGGCCCAGGCCACCACCAGGAGGGCGAAGCCGGCCGCGGTCAGCAGCGGCAGCAGCCACAGCGCGCGCCGCCAGCCCGCGTTGGCGGCGGACGGCTCGAGCGGCAGGGGGGCGCGGAGGAAGGCCACGGGCCATTCTAGGGAGCGGCGGGGGCGCCGCCGCCCCGGGCATGCGCCGAGGTGTGGAAACCCACACCTGTGGAACCCCACACTGGCCGCGCCGGGCCCTGCCCCTAGACTGTAGTCAATCCGACTAACACCACGCCGACGCCATGTCCGCCTCCAGCCCCCGCATCGACACCCGCCGCCGCCGCCAGCTGCTGCGGGCCGGCGCCGCCGCCTGCGCCGGCGCGCTGGCGCCCTCGAGCCACGGCGCCAGCCGCGCCCGGCCGATCCTGGTCGAGTTCAGCCACGTGGTGTCCGCGGACACCGCCAAGGGCCGGGCCGCGCTGTACTTCAAGGCGCTGGCCGAGGCGCGCACCGGCGGCCGCGTACGGGTCGAGGTGCATCCGGACAGCACCCTGTACAAGGACCGCGAGGAACTCGAGGCGCTGCGCATGGGGGCGGTGCAGATGCTCGCCCCGTCGCTGTCCAAGCTCTCCGCGCTGGGCATCGGCGACTTCGAGGTCTTCGACCTGCCCTTCCTGTTCCGCGACCAGGCGGCTTTCCGCGCGGTGGCCGACGGAGCGCTGGGCGCCGGCCTGCTGCAGCGGCTGGCGCCGCTGGGCCTGCAGGGCCTGTGCTACTGGGACAACGGCTTCAAGGTCTTCACCGCCAACCGGCCGATCCACGGCCCGGGCGACGTGCGCGGGCTGAAGGTGCGGGTGCAGGCCTCGCGTACCCTGGTCGAACAGATGCGGACACTCGGCGCGCAGGTCTCGGTCTCGCCCCTGGCCAACGTGTTCGAGTCCCTGCGCACCGGCCAGCTCGATGGCCAGGAGAACGTGCCGAGCAACATCCACAGCCAGCGCCTGCACGAGGCGCAATCCCACCTGAGCGTGACCCGGCATGGCTACCTGGCCTATGCCGTCCTCACCAACCGCCGCTTCTGGGAGCGGCTGCCCGATGACATCCGCCAGCACCTGCAGGCGGCCCTGCGCGAGGCCACGCGCTTCGCCAACCAGATCGCCGAGGCCGAGAACCACCAGGCGCTGGAGCGCATCGCCGCCAGCGGCCGGGTGACGATGTTCACGCCCTCGCCGCTGCAGCTGCGCCAGTGGCGTGAGGCGCTGGCCCCGGTCGATGCCGCCACGCGCGGCTGGATCGACCCGCAGCTGGCGGCCGCCTTCCGCCGCGCCGGCGCGCCGCCGCCCTGACCCCGCGCGCCCGCCGGCGCCCTTCCCCCCACCGCCCTCGCGAGCGGCACGCCCCGTGCCGCGGGGAGAGCCTTTGCCCGCACGTTCATCACTCCAGGAGAAACGACATGACAAGTTTGACGAGATCCCCCGCATCGCCCGCGATCCCGTGGCTGCGATGGGCCGCGGTCGCCGGCGGCGTGGGGCTGCTGGCCCTGTTCGCGCCTGTCCTCTGGCTGGCCGCCGCCGGCGGCCTGGGACTGGTGGTCACCGGCCTGCTGCTGGGCCTGGCCTATGCCGCCGTCCAGGCCCTGCCCTGGCTGGGGCAGCGCCTGGAGAACCGGCTGCTGGCCGCCCGCAAGGCCGAGGCCCGGCGCAACCCGATCGAGCAGCTGCAGAACGAGCTGCTGCGGCGCGCACAGCGCCTCAAGGCGTTCCGCGATGCGCTGGTGGTGGTGGGCGGCCAGGTCGAGACGATCTCGCAGATGCTGGCGCAGCGCCGCCACCACGACCCGCAGCACGCGCTGGACCGGCAGGAAAAGGCACTGGCGCGGCTGCAGCAGTTCCACGCGCTGAACATCGCCCGCCTGCAGCAGGCACAGGCCGCCCTGGACGATTTCCGCGCGGCGATCGAGCGCAAGGAGAGCGAGTGGCGCATCGCCCTGGCCATCGACGAGGCGACGGCCATGCTCGACCCGCGCGCCGCCGACGCCCTGGTGCAGGACCTGCTCACCGACACCGCGCTGAGCGCCGTGCAGGAGCGTTTCAACAGCGTCTTCGCCGAGCTGGACGTGCAGATGTCCAGCGTGGACGGCCCCACGCGCCGGCTGCTGGAGCCGGACAGCCTCTCGCGCATGGACGCCCTCGAACTGCCCACCCTGCGCACCGGGAGCGCGTCATGAACTTCTGGCAACGCTTCCGCCGCTGCGCGCAGGTCGTGCTCGCCGTCCTCGCCGTGGTCGCCCTGGTGGGCGCCCTCACCTCCCCCGCCCCCCAGCCGGGTGCGCCGCGCAGCGGCACCACCGGCCTGTGAATCCCCAACCCCGAACCATGGAAAGGAAACGAGACATGAACACGAATCCCCTGAGCCCGAAGCTCCCGATGGCCGCGGCGATCACCCTGGCCCTCGGGCTGGCCGCCGGCGCGCACGCCCAGCCTGCGCCGTCCGGCCCGCCTGCCGCAGCCGCCCTGCCCGCCGCGGCCGATGCGAACCGCATCCTGCGCATCGCCACCGGCGCCAAGGGCAAGGGCTTTTCCCGCGTCTTCGCCGACGTCCAGTCGGTGTGCGGCGCGCAGGTGGCCATGACCGAGGTGACCAGCGAAGGCGGCCTGCAGAACCTCACGACCCTGGCCGCCAACCGGGCGGACCTCGGCTTCGTGCAGCTCGACACGCTGCGCGAGCTCAGGACCTCGGATGAGGCCATCGGCCAGCTGCAGATGGTGCAGCCGATGAACGCCAACCTGCTGCACCTGGTGGCCCGCCAGGACGGCCACCCGCGCTGGTGGCTGCCGGTGGACCACCGCTGGGTGAACAAGCCGATCACCCGCTTCACGGACCTCCAGGGGCTGCCGGTGGCGGCCGTCGGCTCGGCCCGGTCCCTGGGCCGGCTGCTCGATCGCCAGCATGACCTCGGCCTCGTGTTCAAGGACGTGGAGACCGACGAACAGGCCCTGCAGCTGGTGAAGTCGGGCCAGGCCGCGGCCATGCTCACCACCAGCGGCTGGCCCAATGGCCCGGTGCAGCGCCTGGGCCGCGCGGACCGCCTGATGCTCCTGCCCTTCGACCTGCCGGTGAAGGCGCCCTACCAGCTGGTGCGCAAGAACTACGACAACATCGACACCTTCAACTTCGACTTCCTGGCCAGCCCCAACCTGCTGGTGACGCGCCCCTTCGCCCCGGGCGGCGCCAAGGGCCAGGCGGTGCAGGCACTGCGCACCTGCCTGCAGAAGAACCTGCGGGTGCTGCAGGAGGGCGCCTTTGAACCGGCCTGGCGCGAGGTGCGCGAGCGCCAGGACGGCGAGAACGACCTCTGGCCCGCGTTCGGCGTTGCGCAGCCCGCCCCGGCGATGCCGGCGGTCAAGACCGTCAAGGTCCAGCGCTGAGGGCCGGCCCGCCCTCAGGCCGCCGCCTTCACCACGTTGCGCCCGCCGCCCTTGGCCTCGTACATGGCGCGGTCGGCGCGGCGCATCAGGGCGTCCAGGGACTGCCGGGGTTCATGGGCGACGACGCCGAAGCTGGCCGTCACCACGCCCACGCCCGGGATCGCGTGCTCGGCGAACGAGGCCCGCAGCTTCTCCGCCACCGCGTAGGCGCCGGCCAGGCCGGTGTTGGGCAGCAGGAGCAGGAACTCCTCGCCCCCCCAGCGAAACAGCAGGTCCGACTTGCGGATCACGTGCTGGGCAACCATGCTCAGTTCGACGAGGACGCGGTCGCCGGCCATGTGGCCGTGGGTGTCGTTGATCTGCTTG
Organism: Ramlibacter sp. GCM10027632; assembly: GCF_042675325.1. Lineage (NCBI taxonomy): Bacteria > Pseudomonadati > Pseudomonadota > Betaproteobacteria > Burkholderiales > Comamonadaceae > Ramlibacter > Ramlibacter sp. GCM10027632. The sequence goes on from NZ_JBHTGW010000001.1 coordinate 592,993, forward strand.
AAATGGTCGACGTCAAGGAGCACCAGCGACAGCGGCAGCTCGTGACGGTCGGCCTTGGCCATCTCCGCGACGACCACGTCGTCGAAGTGCCGGCGGTTCCACAGCCCGGTCAGGTTGTCGACGATGGCCACCTGGGCCAGGCGCTGGTTGGCCGCCTCCAGCGTGCGGTTCAGGGACTCGGCGGTCTCCTTGGCGCGCCGGAGTTCTTCCTCGTGCTGCTTCTGCTCCGCGAGCTGCCGGCGGGTCGCCTCCTCCAGCTCGATCATGCTGCGATGGTGGGCCTTCTCCAGCCGGTAGGCCAGGAAGCCGACCGTTGTCAGGATGGAAAAGATCGTGTAGGCGAGAACGATCGAGGTCGAAAACGGGTTGGGGGCGAACATCGGTTGCGACTGCCCCTCGGCCAGGACACTGACCAGCCGGGCCAGGTTGACGAAGGCCACCGGCAGGATCCCCGCGCCGACCATCACCAGGCCGCGGCTGCGCAGCGGCCGGCCCACGGTGTAGATCTGGTACACCAGCGCCGTCTCGAGGACGACCAGTGCCACCGAGGTCAGGATGACGCCGGCCGAGCCGTACAGCCCCCGCCACTCGATGGCGGCGTAGGCCAGCAGCAGTGCCGCCAGCGGCGGCGCCACCCACCGCCACCGGGCCGGCGGCCGGCCGGCTTCCCGCCGCATCGCCTCCACGAACAGCCACGTGCCGGCGACCATCGTGCTGCCGGTGATGCCGTTGGCGCGCTGCACGAAACCCAGGACCAGGCTGCTGAAGGTGATGACGCACAGGCCGGCGAACCACAGCCGGGTGGCCCGGTCCTCCGCCTCGCGCAGGTGGCCCCAGGAGATCGGGGTCAGCCCGATGATCAGGAGCTGGCACAGCCAGATCAGGAGGTGCGTGGCGGTCTGGACGGTCGGCTGCAGCGGCCCGGTCTCCGCGGCGAAGGCGGAGCCCGAGCAGGCGCTTGCGGCCAAGGCGACCGCGGCGCCTGCCGTCGACGGCCCTGTTGCGCCGTGAAACCTGGTACCTAGAACATGGTAGATCGTCATGTTTCAATCTGAAACATATTTCCTACCGAACTTTACAAGCAAATGGTGGCGAGCGGCTCCCGCGTCGGATAGATCCTACCCAATCTGATCAGGAATTGAGTGACCCGCGCGGGCGGCCCGGGAGGGCGACGGGAAGGGCGCCGGCGCCCGGCGACCCCGGGCAGGGAGCCGGGGCTCAGGGCGCCGGGCAGGCGCCGTCCAGGCCCGCCATGCCGGCCAGCTTCTGCAGGCGCGAGCGCTGCTCCAGGCAGGCCTGGCGCTGCGCCTCGGCCTCCTTCTGCCTGGCGAGGCGGGTGGCCTGCTCGCGCGCGGCCTGCAGCTGCGCGATGCGCTCGCGGATCTGGGGCATGGCCGCCAGGGCGGCCTTCTCGCCCTCCAGGATGGCGCTGGCACGCTGGGTGAAATCGGCGCCGCCGATGTCCAGGACCTGCGGGCGCACGATGACGTCGGCCCGGGCCAGTTCGGCCTGGCCGAGCCGCTGTCCCATGATCGCGATGGACTGGCTGAGCGTGCCCAGCATGCCGGAGGGCGTCTGGCCGCGGGCCTTGCTGGAGATGTCGACCGCGACCACCAGGTCCGCGCCCAGCTCGCGGGCCGCGTCGACGGGCACCGGGCTGACGACGCCGCCATCGACGAAGTGGTACCGGCCGATGGTGACGGGCTGGAACACGCCCGGCACGCTGCTGGAGGCCCGCACGGCCTGGCCGGTGTTGCCGCGGGCGAAGACCGTGCGCTCGCCGTCCTCCAGGCGCGTCGCCACGGCCACGAAGGGCTTGGCGAGCCGCTCCAGCGGCTGGCGGCGCACCTGCTCGTTCACGTAGTCCTCGAGCTTCTGCCCGAGCAGCAGCCCGCCGGAGGACAGCTGCAGGTCGCGGATCTTCGCCTCGTCGAGCGCGACGGCCTTCTCCTGCAGCTCGAACGCGTTCATGCCGCTGGCGTAGAGGGCGCCGACCACGCTGCCGGCGCTGGTGCCGGCCACCACGGCGGGCGCCAGGCCATTGGCCTCCAGCATCTTGATGACGCCGATGTGCGCGAAGCCCTTGGCCGCGCCGCCACCCAGGGCGATGCCGATCTTGACGGAGGGCGAAGACGGGGCAGCGGCCTGCGCCGGTGCCGCGGTCACCGCGCCCGAAGGTGCGCCGGCGGGCGGCGTGCTGCCGCAGGCAGCCAGGGCCGCCACGCCCAGGAGGGCGAAGGGGCGGCGCAGGGCAGTCAGGAGGGTGGAGACGGTCGGGACGGGCAGGGGCATGCCGGGAGAACGCAGCGCTGGGGGGAAGGTGGGGAGTTTATCGGCCGCGTCCGGGGGCCGCATCCGGGCGGGGAAGTGGCCTTGCCGGGGTGGCAAGGAATGCCGGCCCCTCGTTCACTGGAGTGGGCGATGCGATTCGGGGTCGAGCTCCACGGTCCATTGTTCCGCGTCCCTCGCCGCGTACCCATCGCCATCAACGGTGAAATGGTCGCCATCCAGGAAGGAGACGGTGATTTCATCCCCCTCCTTTTCGCACGCCAGGGGAAACGGCCCCTCTCCCGTCGTCAGGTTCGACACGGCGGAGTCGTAAACCCCATCGGGCGGACCCGCCGTGCTGGCGGCGGCGGGCGCCGGCGGGGCCAGGGCCAAGGGCTGGGGGGGGCTGGCGCTGGCGGCGTCGGCAACCGGAAGTCGTGCACCGGGCGGGTCCGAGGCTGCGAGCCAGATCGCTCCGGCGAGAGCGGCGGCCGGTATGCGGGCGCGCATGATGGCCCGCCGGCAGATTGCGAACTTTTCCATGAATCGCCTCTTCAGGGAAAGCACGTCACAAAAAGTATTTCATGACCGGCGGCAATTCAATCCATTTGCAGTCCGCCGGAGCCGGTCCGGCGTGATGCAGGGCGGGCACTTTACGGGCCGTGATGCCGTTCCGCCGGGGGCTGCTGCCGGGCCGCCACGCCCGCGACGAATCGGCCGAACGCATCGAGCAGCGGCGCGGACTCGAAGGCCGGCCCCTCGAGCAGGGCCAGCGCCTGCACGGTGGCCTCCAGCGTCGAGACCTGGTCCGCCCGGCGCGCGGCGCGGATCGCGCGGTAGCAGGTCGGCGCCGGCGCCTCCAGGGACAGCCGCGGCAGCGCCGCCAGCGCCGGATGCTCCAGCAGCATCCGCAGGCTCTTGCGCCACGTGGCGTCGATCACCACGAGCCGCACGGGCGCCGCGGGGACCGCCGCGGCCGGCGGCGCCGGCGCGGCCGGGACGTCGGGGTACAGCAGCCGGGTCTCGCGCCCCGGCCGATGCAGCAGGGCCTGCAGCACCTCGGGGGCGAAGCGCTCCCCGACGACCACCTCGCACTGCGCCAGCGACAGGCGCAGCAGCGCCACGCTGTTCTTCGCCTGGCGCTGCTCCTGCGGGTGCTGGAGCACCAGGACCTCGGTGCGGTGGGGCGTCGGCCGCGCCAGCGCGCACAGGCAGGTCGACTGCGGGCGCAGGCAGTGCCCGCAGGTGGCGCGGCGAGGCAGGGGCGGAGCGTTCATGCGCGGGCGTTTCGGGGGCCGCGGACCGGCCTCGTCCGGCCCCGCGGTCCTCGTCATTCCAGGGCCAGCTTCCCGATGACGTGGCGGCGGAAGCTGTCCAGGATCGCTTGCCATCCGGTTCGCTGCTGCTCCTCGGAGTGCGTCCGTTCGGCGTCGAACGTGACGGTGACGGTGACACCATCCGCACCGTCCTTGAATTCCACCTTGCCGGTGCGATCGCCGAAGACGTACTCGATCAGCTCGAGGTGGACGATGCGGGTGTACTGGCCCGCGAAGTCGAAGCCGAAGGAGCCGTCCTTGGCCTCCATGCGGGAGCTGAAACTGCCGCCGGGCCGCAGGTCCACCGTCGCCGCAGTCGTGTGCCAGTCGGGGGAGGCCGTGTTCCAGGCCTTGATGTCTTCCGGCGTGGTGTACGCGGCCCACACGGCGTGCAACGGCGCGGGGACGACGGTCGAGACGATGATCTTCATGGTGGCTCCAGTCTGCGGCGGTGGGGCAGGTCGCGGGGGCTCGGGCGCGCCAGGCCCGCAAGGAGTGTACGGGCCGGCCTGCCGGCGAGGGCCGGTGCCGACACGGGCCGGCCCGGCCGACCGCGGGGACGCCGGCGCAGGGCGGTCGTCGCCGCATGCCGCCTTTGAGACAATCCCCGCATCGGGCCCAACGAGCAGGAGCGCCATGAGCGAGGCAGACAGGTCATCCCGCATCCGCTACAGGCTGCTGTCGGCGCGGGACCTGCTGATCTCGGTCGCCCCCTTCGCGCTGCTGGGTGTGGCCTTGCTGGTGCTGGCGTACCTCTGGCTCGACCCCATGCCGCCCCAGCGCGTGCGCCTGGCCACCGGCCCGGCGCAAAGCGCCTACGAGGAGTTCGGCAAACGCTACCGCGCCGCCCTGGCGCTCCAGGGCATCGAGGTCGTGCTGGTCCCCAGCGAGGGCTCGCTCGCCAACGAGCGGCTCCTGCGCGAAGGCGGGGCGGACCTGGCGTTCGTCCAGGGAGGCACCGCGCCGGCCCACGCGAGGGACGACACCTCGCCCGACCTGGTCTCGCTGGGCAGCCTGTTCGTGGAGCCGTTGTGGCTGTTCTACCGGCCGCAGACGGTCCGCCGCCACGTGCCCGCGGGCACCCTGTCGGGCCTGCCCCAGCTTAAGGGCCTGCGCCTGAACGTCGGCACCCGCGGCAGCGGCGTCCCGCGGCTCATGGACCGGCTCCTCGAGGCCAACCGCATCGACCCGTCCGAACTGCAGGTCTCGGAACTGGACCAGACCGCGGCGACGATGGCGTTCCTGGACGGCCAGGTCGACGCCCTGGTGTTCGCCTCCGCGCCTGAATCGTTGATGGTGCAGATGCTGCTGCAGACGCCGGGGGTCCGGTTGATGGACCTGCCTCAAAGCGAGGCGTACTCCCGGCGCTTCGGCTTCCTGGCGCCGGTGGTGCTGCCGAGAGGGGTGGTCGACCTGGCGCGTGACCTGCCGCCGCAGGATGTGCGGCTGGTGGCCACCACCACCTCGCTGCTCGCGCGAGCGCAGACGCATCCTGCGCTGGTCCAGCTCTTCGCGCAGACCGCTGCTTCACTGCACGGGTCGGCGGGCTGGTTCAACCGGGCCAGGGCCTTCCCCAGCATCGAGCAGAACGAGTACCCGCTTTCGCGCGAGGCCGAGCGGGCGATCCGGTCCGGCGCCCCCTTCCTGCAACGCTACCTGCCGTTCTGGCTGGCCAACCTGGTGGAGCGCATGTGGCTGGCGCTGGGCATCATCATCGCCATCCTGCTGCCGCTGTCACGCATCGTGCCGCCGCTCTACACGTTCCGGATCCGCTCGCGGGTGTTCCGCTGGTACGGGCAGTTGCGGGCGCTGGAGGAGCGGGCAACCCAGGAAGCCGGCGACCGGTCCGACGTGCAGCGCGAGCTGGACGCCCTCGAGCGGCGGGTGGCGCGGCTGACGGTGCCGCTGTCGTACGCCGACGAGCTCTATGCCCTGCGAGCCAATATCAACCTGGTGCGCGCGAGGCTGGAAGCCCGGCCCCGGGAGTCCGCCTCGCCGGCGCAACAGGGTTGAATGGAGGCGGTGCAGGCGGGCTTGCCGGGGTGCGGGCGGGGCGCTGCGGGAGATCAAGTGGGCGGGTGAACGGTTTGCAGCGGGAGCGGTCCCTCGCGGCCACCTTGGCCGATGCCTGCTCCCGACCCGGAGCGGACAGTCACCCTCTTTTTGCGAGCGACCGCTCCAGGACGCGGATTAGTTGCCAATAAAGGCAGCTCCTGTTTCTTGTCGAACATCGCTCGTAGTTTCGTCAAGGCCCTGGCGCTTTGTGCAAGCCTGGATGGCTATGCAATTCAGCCAGGGTGCGCTGGTAGTTGACCAGATCCGGTATCGGGCGAGCGGCGACGCCGGCTCTTTGCGCGGCGCTGGCAACGGCCACAGCCAAACGTGGGAGCAAGCGACGGTCAAAAGGTGACGGGATGAAGTACTGGCGACCAAACGCCCGTCCGGTCCCTTCAGCGCCAACCTCGCCTTCGCGCGCCAATTTCGCCAACTCGGTGACACAGGCCAACTTCATCTCGCGGGTAATGCGGGACGCACCACAATCAAGCGCACCACGAAAAATGTAGGGAAAGCAAAGGACGTTATTGACCTGGTTCGGATAGTCCGAGCGACCTGTGGCAATGATGCAGTCGCCACGCGCAGCCATCGCCAGCGCCGGGCGAATCTCCGGTTCAGGGTTCGCGAGTGCCAGGATGATCGGATTGGGAGCCATCGTGCGAACCATCTCGGGCGTCAGAACCCCTGCGGCCGAACACCCGAGGAAAGCGTCAGCACCCTCAACTGCGTCCTTCAACGTGCGCGCCCTGGTTTCGAGTGCGAACGGCACTTTCGATGGATCCAGATCCTGGCTGCGTCCCGAATGGATCACACCCTTGGAGTCAACCAACAGGAGGTTCTCCCGGCGCACTCCCAACTCCAGCATCATCTCGGCGCATGCAAGGGCAGCGGCGCCTGCTCCGGAGACCGCAATCCGGATTGTTCCCAGGGACTTACCCGCTAACTCGCAGCCATTGAGCAGTGCTGCGGCGGCGATGATGGCCGTGCCGTGCTGGTCGTCATGGAACACCGGTATGGAAACGCGTTCCTGCAGCTTGCGTTCGATGTAGAAGCACTCTGGCGCCTTGATGTCCTCCAGATTGATGCCACCCAGTGTCGGCTCCAGGGCCGCAATGATGTCCACCAGCTTGTCAGGGTCAGTTTCCGCCAGTTCGATGTCGAACACGTTTACGCCGGCGAACTTCTTGAACAAGCAGGCCTTGCCTTCCATCACAGGCTTGCTGGCCAGAGGGCCGATATTGCCCAAACCCAGAACAGCCGTTCCGTTGGTGATGACTCCCACCAGATTCCCGCGTGCGGTGTATTCATTGGCCAGGGCGGGTTGAGCCTGGATCTCCAGGCAGGGGTAGGCAACCCCTGGCGAGTAGGCAAGAGCGAGGTCTTCAACGCTGTCCAGCGCTTTGGTGGGAGCCATCTCGAGCTTTCCAGGCTTGCCAAGACGGTGGTAGTCCAGTGCGGCCGCGCGCAGCGTCGCTTCTTGTAGGAGCTTCATGTGTGGATTCGAGTACGAGAGGTCCGCGCCCTCCCGTTGTTCTTCGTGTGGATCCGGCCCGCGACGGACACTGCCCTGGTTGGGTTAACGGACTGCTTTCAGCCACAGCCCCGTATGTGCCCTATGGGTACAGGCCGCGCTCGGCCCGAGCGGAGAGGATGCGCTCGCATGCCACAGCGAACGTCGCAGTGCGCAAAGAAATCCGATGCTGCTCGGATGTCTCCCAGATCCGCTCCAGGGCACCGACCATGATCTGCTCCAGCCGTGCGTTGATTTCGGCCTCGCTCCAGAAAAAGCTGGAGAAGTCCTGGACCCATTCAAAGTAGCTCACGGTCACGCCGCCAGCGTTGCAGATCACATCCGGGACGACCCGGATGCCCCGCACGGCCAGCACGTCATCGGCTTCGGGCAAGGTCGGGCCGTTGGCGCCTTCGAGCACCAGCCGGGCCTTCAGGCGCTGCGCACGCGCGGCGGTGATCTGTCCTTCCAGTGCCGCGGGAATCAGGATGTCGCACGGCAAGTCCCAGAACTCCTCGGTGGTGACCGACTGCGCGCCGGGGAAGCCTGCCACCGACCCTGTTTCCCGGTGGTGGGCCTGGAGCGCCGGCAAGTCCAGTCCTGCCTCGGCGAACACCGTGGCCGCATGGTCCTGCACCGCGCACACCTGGCAGCCGGCCTCGGCAAAGAGTTCGGCGGCAATACCGCCCACATTGCCGAAGCCCTGCACCGAAACGCGCGCTCCCTTCAACTCCAGGCCCATGCGGCGCGCCGCCTCCCGCCCGGTGATGAACACGCCGCGCCCCGTCGCCTTGACGCGTCCGAGCGATCCGCCCAGGTGGATCGGCTTGCCGGTGACCACGCCGGTGCTGGTCGCGCCCACGTTCATGGAGTAGGTGTCCATCATCCAGGCCATGACCTGGGCGTTGGTGTTGACGTCGGGCGCGGGAATGTCCTGCTGCGGGCCGATGACCAGGCCGATCTCGCTGGTGTAGCGGCGGGTCAGCCGCTCCAGTTCCTTGACGGACAACAGCTTGGGATCGACGCGAATGCCGCCCTTGGCGCCTCCGAACGGCACGTTGACTGCCGCGTTCTTGATCGACATCCAGCCGGCCAGCGCCATCACCTCGTCGAGCGTGACCTGCGGGTGGTAGCGCACACCGCCCTTCCCGGGGCCCCGGCTCAGGTTGTGCTGGACCCGGTAGCCCTCGAAGTGGGCGATCGTGCCGTCGTCGAGCTCGATGGGGACATCGACGATCAGTGCCCGCTTGGGCCGGCACAGCGTGTCCGCCCAGCGCGAGAGCGGCCCCAGGTAGGGCAGCACGCGCTCCACCTGCGCCAGGTAGGTCTGCCAGGGACTGCCTGCCGTCGCCGGCAGGTAGGACAGCCCGGGCTCGGTGCCGGGCCTGGCCAGGGCGCGTACGGGTGCGTTCATGCTCAGGCCTCCTTGCCGTAGCCGCCACCGCCAGGGGTGGTGATGACGAAGACATCCTGCGGCTGCATTTCGACCTGGCCGATGTGGCCCAGTTCCTCGATCCGACCGTCGGCACGCTCCACGTGGTTGCGACCCACGGCACCGGCACCGCCGCCGGCCATGCCGAAGGCCCCGTGGAGGCGGCCATTGGACAGTATGGAAGCCGTCATGGGGGCCAGGAATCGGATGCGGCGCTCGCCACCCTCGCCGCCCTGCCAGCGCCCGGCCCCGCCCGAACCGCTGCGGATGGTGTAGCTGTCCAGGCGCACCGGGAAGCGGAACTCCAGCACCTCTGGATCGGTAAGCCGCGAGTTGGTCATGTGGGTCTGGACCACGTCGGTTCCGTCAAAGCCCGGACCCGCACCCGAGCCGCCCGAGATGGTCTCGTAATACTGGCGCTGCGCATCACCGAAGGTGAAGTTGCTCATGGTGCAGGGGCTGCTGGCCATCGCGCCCAGGGCGCCATACAGCGCGTTGGTCACGCACTGCGAGGTCTCGACGTTGCCGGCAACAACGGCCGCCGGGTAGACCGGATTGAGCATGCACCCCTGGGGCACGATCACCTCGATGGGCTTGAGGCATCCCGCGTTCAGCGGAATGGTGTCGTCCACCAGCGTGCGGAACACGTAAAGGACCGCCGCCATGGTGATGGCCTTGGGCGCGTTGAAGTTGTTCGGTAGCTGCGCGCTGGTCCCGGTGAAATCCACGGTCGCCGACCGCGTGGCGGCATGGACCGTCACCTTCGCTCGGATCCGCGCACCGTTGTCCAGGGGCAGCGTGAACTCGCCGTCTTTGAGCGCCGTGATGACGCGGCGCACGGACTCCTCGGCGTTGTCCTGCACGTGCTGCATGTAGGCCGCCACGGTCTCGCGGCCATACTGGGCCACCATCGCGCGCAGTTCCTGGACGCCTTTCTCGTTGGCGGCGATCTGAGCGCGCAGGTCGGCCAGGTTCTGGGCCGGGTTGCGCGACGGGTAAGGGCCGGACGACAGGAGCGCCGACAACTCCTCGGCCCGCAGGCGCCCAGCCTCGACGAGCTTGAAATTGTCAATCAGGACACCCTCTTCATCGATGGACTTCGAGAAGGGAGGCATCGATCCTGGGGTCGTTCCGCCCACGTCGGCGTGGTGGCCGCGCGATGCAACGTAGAATGCCGGCCGGGACTCGCCCTCGTCGAGGTAGACGGGCGTAACCACCGTGATGTCGGGCAGGTGGGTACCCCCGTGGTACGGGTCGTTGAGCACATAGACGTCGCCCGGCTTCATCTCCGGGTTGCGCTCGACCACCGAGCGGATCGACTCGCTCATCGAGCCCAGGTGCACCGGCATGTGCGGCGCGTTGGCGATCAGTTGGCCCTGGGAGTCGAACACGGCGCAGCTGAAGTCCAGCCGCTCCTTGATGTTGACCGAGTAGGCGGTGTTCTGCAGGCGCAGCCCCATCTGCTCGGCGATGTTCATGAACAGGTTGTTGAACACTTCGAGCATGACGGGATCGGCTTCGGTTCCCACGGCATGCACCGCCGCGCGCGGGCGGATGCGGGCCAGTTCCAGGTCGCCGTTGGCGCGCAGGACCGCCTGCCAGCCCGGGTCCACCACGGTGGTGGCGTTCTTCTCGGCGATCACCGCCGGGCCGTCGATCGTGGCGCCCGCGGCGAGCGATTCACGCACGTGCAGTTGCGCGTCACGCCAGCCGGCGGGCTGCTCGTCGGCAAGGCAGTACATGCGCACTTGGGCGCGGGGCTGCGGCTGGTGCGCCTTTTCCGGCACGCCGGCGCCATGAGCTGCCGGCCGCTCGCCCGCCGCGATGCACTCGACGCTCACCGACTCGATCACCAGGGCCCGGTCGGGCATCAGGAAGGCGTAGCGCTGGCGGTAGGCCGCCTCGAACTCCTCGCGCACCGTGGCGAGGGCCTGCCGCTCGCCCGCGGCGGCGGCCGGCAAGGCGCAGCCCAGGGCCGTGTCGGTCCCTTCGTAGCGCACTTGCAGCCTAGCCACGGATTCGAGGGCATCGGGGGCGACGCCCTGCGACTGAAGTTCGTGGGATGCCTCGCCGCGCAGCTTGTCGGCCAGGCCACGGGCGGCGGCCAGGCCGTCGGCATCGAGCCGGCGCTCCACCGAGCCTTCGCGCATGGCGGTCTGGTCCGCCAGCCCCATGCCGTAGGCGCTGAGCACCCCGGCGAAGGGATGCGCCAGGATGCGCGTCATGCCCAGCGCATCGGCCACCAGGCAGGCGGCCTGGCCGCCGGCGCCGCCGAAGCATTGCAGCGTGTAGCTGGTCACGTCATAGCCACGCGCCACCGAAATGCGCTTGACGGCGTTGGCCATGGCGCCCACGGCAATCTGCAGGGCACCGGCAGCGACCTCCTCAGCACTCACCGGCTTGCCTGCCGCCTGGCCCATGGCCTGGGCCATCTCGCCAAAGCGCCGGGCCACGACATCACGGTCCAGCGGCTCGTCGGCCGCGGGGCCGAAGACGCGGGGGAAGAACTCGGGCTGGATGCGTCCCAGCATGACGTTGGCGTCGGTGGTGGCCAGCGGGCCTCCGCGCCGGTAGCTGGCCGGCCCCGGATTGGCACCGGCGGAGTCCGGACCGACGCGCAGGCGGGCGCCGTCGAACTGGATGACCGAGCCGCCGCCGGCGGCCACCGTGTGAATGCTCATCATCGGCGCGCGCATGCGCACCCCCGCCACCTCGGTGTCGAACGCCCGCTCGAACTCGCCGGCGAAGTGGGAGACGTCGGTGGACGTGCCGCCCATGTCGAAGCCGATCACCTTCGGGTGGTCGGCGGCCAGCGCGGTGCGCACCATGCCGACGATGCCGCCGGCGGGGCCCGACAAGATGGCGTCCTTACCCTGGAAGCGGCGGGCCTCGGTCAGGCCGCCCGAGCTTTGCATGAAGAACAGCGGCACGCCCGGCATCTGCGAGGCGACCTGCTCGACGTAGCGGCGCAGGATCGGGGACAGGTAGGCATCCACCACCGTCGTGTCACCCCGCGGGATCAGCTTCATCAGCGGGCTGACCTCGTGCGACACCGACACCTGGGTGAAGCCGATCTCCCGGGCCAGGGCCGCGGCGGCCTGCTCGTGGGCCGGAGCGCGGTAGCCATGCAGGAAGACGATGGCGCAGGCGCGCAGCCCGTCGTCGTAGGCGGCCTGCAGCTGCGGCCGCAGGGCCCGCAGGTCCAGCGGCTGGAGCTCCTCGCCCTGGGCATCCACGCGCTCGTCGGCCTCGACCACGCGCTCGTACAGCAGCTCGGGCAGCTGGATGTGGCGCTCGAACAGGCGGGGCCTGGCCTGGGTGGCAATGCGCAGCGCGTCGCGGAAGCCGCGCGTGGTCACCAGCAGGGTGCGGTCGCCCTTGCGCTCGAGCAGCGCGTTGGTGGCCACCGTCGTGCCCATCTTCACGCACTCGACGCGCTCGGGCGTGATCGCCTCACCGGGTGCTAGCCCCAGCAGGCGGCGGATGCCTTCGACCGCGGCGTCTCGGTATTGCTCGGGGTTTTCGGACAGCAGCTTCAGCGTGTGCAGCGTGCCGTCGGGCGCGCGGCCCACCAGGTCGGTGAAGGTGCCGCCGCGGTCGATCCAGAACTGCCAGCGCAGGGGGGTGGATGGACGTGTGTTCATAGTTGGCTCCAGGTCAACAAGGCGTAGGAATCCCTGCGTGCAGCACGGGGCGCACGGTGATCGGGGTGTTGGGTGAGGCAGGCGGCCCGGGTGGGGGCCGCCAAGGTGAGGCAGGCTCGTTGCTCAGGTTGCGACCAAGTCGCGATTGAGGCGGTCGGTCACCAGCATGCAGCCGGGGACGTGGGTGATGCACAGCGCCGGCAGGGCGGCGGCCAGGGCGACCTGGGGCGTGACGCCGCAGGCCCAGAACACGGGCAACTCGTCGTCACGTACTTCGACCGCGTCACCGAAGTCGGGCCGATCCAGGTCCTGGATCCCGATGAGGCCGGGATCGCCCAGGTGGACCGGGGCGCCGTGCACCGCCGGCATGCGCGAGGTGATCTCGATGGCGCGGACCGCATCGGCGGCCTTGAGCGGCCGCATCGACACCACCATCGGGCCCTGGAACGGGCCGGCCGGCTGCGTGGGGATATCGGTGCGGTACATCGCGACGTTGCGCCCCTGGGCCACATGGCGCAGCGCAATGCCCTGGGCCAGCAGGGCATGCTCGAACGAGAAGGAGCATCCCAGCACGAAGCTCACCAAGTCGTCGCGCCACAGGGCCTGCAGGCTGGAGACTTCGTCCACCAGCGCCCCATGGTGCCAGACCCGGTACGCAGGCACGTCGCTGCGGATATCCAGGTCGGCCGCCAGCTGGGGCAAGGCCGGATCGCCCGGCTTCGAGACGGCCAGCACCGGGCAGGGCTTCGGGTTGCGCTCGCAATAGCGCTGGAAGTCGGACGCCAGGTCGGCCGGGAGGATCACCAGGTTGCCCTGCACATAGTCGGCGGCCAGGCCGCTGGTGTGCCCTGCCAGCCGGCCCTGGCGCGCGGCCAGGCGGACCTCCAGCCCGGTCGAGGCGCTCGACAACTGCGAAACGGTCTGCACGGAGGGCTCCTGTGGGTCAGTGGTGGCCGAAATGGCTTGGAATTCGTGTTCGGGCAAAGCGGTACCGGCGCGGTATCGGGATCGGGGTGTCAGTCGACTTTGATGCCGGCGTCGTCGATGACTTTCTTCCAGCGGGCCGAATCCGAGCGGATCAACTCGCTCACCTTGGCCGGCGTGCCGCCCGCGATCTCGACGCTCAGGTCGGCGAACCGGGCCCGCACCCCGGGCTCCTGCAAGATGGCATTGAGGGCCTGGTTGAGTTTTTCGATGACGGCGGGGGGCGTGCCGACCGGCGCCATGAACGCGTACCAGAAGGAAGCGTCCAGCGGCTTGCCGCCGGATTCCACCACGGTGGGAATATCCGCCTGGCCGGGCAGGCGCCGCGCGGAGGTCACGGCCAGGGCGCGCAGCTTCCCACCCTTGACCATGGGCATGGCTTCCGGGACGAGCGCGATCATCATCTGCACCTGGCCCGCCATCAGCTCCTGCAGGGCCGGAGCGCCGCCCTTGTAGGCCACGTGGACGGGATCCACGCCGTTCTGGCGCTTGTAGTACTCCATGGCCAGGTGGCTGGGGGTGCCGTTGCCGGCCGAACCGTAATTGAGCTTGCCCGGGTTGGCCTTGAGGTAGCTGGCCAGCTCAGCCATCGACTTGGCCGGCACCGCCGGGTTGACGACGACGACGCTGGGCACGCTGCCCACCAGCAGCACCGGGGTCAATTCCTTTTGCGCGTCGTACTGGAGCCTGGGGCCATAGAGGCCGGGGTTGACCGCCAGGCCCGTGAGCGTGGACAGCAAGATGGTGTAGCCGTCGGGGGCGGCCTTGGTCACCGTGGTCGTGGCGATCTGTTCGCTGGCGCCCGGCTTGTTCTCGACGATCGCGGGCTGGCCCAGACGCTGCGTGAGCCGCTCGCCCAGGCTGCGGGCGATCACGTCCGTGGAGCCGCCCGCGGCGTAAGGCACGACGATGCGGATCGGCCGGGTTGGGTAGTCCGTCGCGGAGGCGGACGTGATGCCGGCCAGCATCAGGGCAGCGGCAAGAAAGAAATGCGTTTTCATGGCGGTTTCCTGGTTACCGGCCTCCCCTCGAGGCCAGCTGTCGTTGGGTTCTGCGATTGTCAAAAACGGCGCCGGGCAAATCCAACGAAAAATTTCTCGCTGACTTCATCGAAAAAATCGATGAACAAGAACATCACGCCGCAGAGGGCAGGGATTCCAGGTAGGCCACCGCTGACGCAAGCACGGACTCGGTGAGGGCCGAGCTGGGGTCCTCGCGGTAGCTGGCATACAGCGGCAGCGGATTGAGCTCGACATCCACCGTGAGCCTGCGCAGCGGCGCGCGCTGCGCCAGGCGGGCCGCCGACGATGCCGGGAGCGTCGCCACGCCAAAACCACCCTCCACCAGCTGTGCCATCGCCGAAATCGATGAAATGGCGTGGACACGGGGCATCGGCAGGCCCTGGCGTTGGAACAGCTCCATCAGCGACTGGTGGGGCTGCGATCCACGCTGGAAGGTGATCAAGCCCAACTGCGCGAGGTCCTGCAGGGTGTAGTGCCTGCGCCGGTGTTGCTGCGCATGGCCGATGAAGGCCATCGGCATCGAGGGCAATGCCCGCGTACGCACCATGCCATCGACGGCAGGCAGCGCGCAAAAGACAAGGTCCTGCACGCCGCGGTTCACCTGGTCGACCAGCACGGGCGAGGTCTCCACCGTCAATTCGAGGGCGAAGTCCGGGTGCGACTCGCGCATCTGCTGCAGCCAGCCCGTCAGCCAGGTGTGGACCACCGATTCAATGGCTCCGATGCGCAGGGCTACCGGGCGCTGGGCGTCACTGCCCATCTCCTCTTTCAGCTTGCGTTGCAACTCCAGCAGCGGCTTGGCCAAGGCGTGGAATCGCTGGCCGGCAATGGTGAGCCGGAACTGGCGCTCGCGGCGATCCAGCAGCACGACCCCCAGTTCATCCTCCAGGGCCGCGATGCGCGCCGAGAGGGCAGACTGCGTGATATGCAGCTTCTCGGCGGCGCGGGTGACGCTTGAGAGTGCAACCGCCCAGTGGAACGCTTCAACGAATCGCAGGTTCATGGATACCCCCGGAAATTCGGGGTTTGGAATCGACAGTCGGCCGGGACCGAAGGCCAATACTTTGGATCTATGCAAGTTCCCCGGCGCTTGCTCCTTCGGGATTCTAGTGAGGGGCCGGTGCGCCATCGCACCGGGAGCGTTCGTTGCCGGGAATCATCCAGCCGGCCGGCTGCGGCCGGCTGCGGCCGGGTGATGCCGTCACCGTGGGCTGCTCATTTTTTGAGCACTGCGCTCCGAGCCAGTAGGGATGCGGGTCTCGCGTGATTTCAGCCAGGCTATCCACAGCTTGGCCCACAGTCCGTGGGGGCAACACGGTAGCTCTTTCAATTTACATGCCGCCTCTGGCGGCCGGTCGTGCGCTGGACAGGTAATTGCGGATGACTGATGCCCACTTTGCAGCGATTGCAGTCGGCCGGACCGCAGGCCTGCACCCGCAGCCAGGAGACATTGCGGTCCATCGTCGCTGTCTCGAAGTGCGGGAAGCGACGACGGGTGTCGAGGATGGAGCGGACCTGAGGCATTGCCGAGTCGCGTCCAGAGCCACTTGAAGGTTCAAAAAAAAAGCCAGCTTGCGCTGGCTCTTCTCGATCATCGGTCAAGCATCAGTAGCTGCGACGCGAATCCCCATAGCCGCCGCCGTGGCCGCCGCTGCGGGGAGGACGCGCCTCCATCGGACGCGCGATGTTCACGGTCAGGTCGCGGCCTCCCATGTTCTGGCCATGCATGCCACGGATGGCAGCCTCGGCCTCCTCGCTGCTGGACATCTCGACGAAGCCGAAGCCCTTGGAACGCCCGGTATCGCGCTCCATCATCACCTTGGCAGATTGAACCTGGCCAAAGGAAGAAAACTGCTGCTGCAGATCGTTGTCGCGAACCGAGTAAGAGAGGTTGCCGACGTAAAGTTTTTTGCTCATTTTGGAGCCTTCCAGAAAAGGTGCACTCCGAAAATCGGGTGCAGGTTGAGAACGGTTATTGAATGAAATCAGTGCTTGCGTTTGAACGCAGGTGCGCCGCAGCACGGGGTTGGCGGTTTCGAGCGTCACGCGGCAACGGGAGGCAGGCAGCATTTCGTCCACCTTGCCTCGCATCGCGAGCAACTGCCATTGGGTCATGGGCCCCTTGAATCCGAGGGCTATGCCAGTGAGGCGGGGTTGAGCAGCCAGTGGCGGCCCTGCGCAAGCGCATACATCAGCGCGCTGTCCTGCGTTTCGAACTCGGGCTTGAAGGCGTAGACACGGTCATGTGTCTGGCTTCCCCTGCCCCTGCGGATCGACAGAACCGCAGTGTGTTGATCAGGGCCGTGCGAACGGCTCAGTGGTGTGATTCGAAAGTCGCCGGCGGCGAATGAATGGGTATCAGCAGATGACATTGAGAGGGTTGATATTCGGGCGCACTTAGCCCGGATTCATGCCATCGCGAATCGCGACGGAGCATGGGCAACGACGACCGTGTGAAGGTCGCCTGAGTGGAGCTTGCCTGGGGAGAAGTCAGACCACCGACGAGAGCCACCGGGGAGTGGAGCGCCGTGGAGGTGTGCGGTTTTGGGGTACCGCTGCCCGAATCGAACCTGCTTGCAGCATGGGAAAGCAAAATTGCTGCAACCCTTTTATCTTACCTCCCTTTGGAGATATGCGCAACCGGCGTCTGAATGTGTCCGGAAGACCTGCATGGGCGCCATCGGACTCGTCGCTCTCGGGATCGCATTGCACCGCGCGGTGTCGATGCCGGATTCCGAACCCTTGGCGGCTTTCCCATACATTGAGCCATCAGCGGTTTTTGAAACACCCGGAGAACTCCATGCCGTACCTCCAGCTTGACGTCGCGCGCAACTACCCCGTCCTGGAGAAGAAGCGATTGGCAGCGGCCCTGTGTGACACGTACGCCCGACTCATGTCGGTCGACATCCGTCGAATCAGCGTGGCGATTCGGGAACTGGGTGAGGGCGGCCTTTGGCGCATCCCTGAAGCCGGCGCGGAGCCCGTCGAGGTCGCGATGCTCATGCTCGACATTCGCCGCGGACGGCCTGCCGACCTGCGCATGGAAGTCGCCAAGGCGCTGTGCGCCCATTGCATCGAGATCCTGGGCCTGAGGGAAGATCGCCTGAACGTGGAGTTCACGCAGCACGATGGGGATGAGATGTATCACCCCACACTCGGCGGCTACAGCCCTGACTGGAAGCCGGGAGAGGCTTGAACTTCAGCATGCGCCAGTGAGTGGCACAACGCCAAGAGCCATCGGCGCGAGGGAGGCCTGTCATCGGCCACTGCCAGCCGACGAAGACAGTCGGTTCGTGGCCGGCGGCGGCAGGCAATCGGCGGCGAGGCCGCCGAAGGCTCAGCGGGTGGCGGCCCAGAGCAGCGTCCCGTCCGAGAACACCATGAGGCCGTCGATCATCAGGTGGAAGGTCGACGGAGCCAGCCTCAGGACGACCCGCCGTCCCGCGAACGATCCCGCCATCAGCGCCGATCCGGCGACCAGGCCCTTGATCGCCACGGTGGCAGGCAGAGCGTCGAAACCGCGGAAGGTCGTCACCTTTGCGAGGTACACCGCGAACGAGGCGAGCGCCACGGTCCCGAGCAGGCTACCCTTGCCCAGCCCGTACATGGTGAACAGCGGCACCGTCAGCGGCCCGGTGGACACGACGATGCCGGTCAGGAATCCCAGCGGCCCGGACAGCAGCGCGAGCTGAGCGAGCGACAGACGCACCTGCCTGTGCGCGAGCCAGCGACGCATCGGCACCATGCCCAGGAAGAAGACGCCCAGTGCCGACTCGATGACACCGGCCGGCACGGCGAGCAGCGTCCGTACCCCCAGCGCAGCGCCGGGGATCGCGGCCAGGCAGTAAATCCAGGCTGCGCGCCAGTTGACCTCGACTCGCCATGCGATCACACGCCCGAGGTTGCCCAGGATCGCGGCGATCGCCATCACGGGAACAGCCTCCAGAGGTCCCCAGGCGAGGACGAGTGCCGGCATCAGGATCATCGAGGAGCCCGTGCCGACGATGCCGCCCACGGTCCCTGCGAACAAGCCGATGGCGAGCACGATGGCGAAGTCCATGATCCTCGGTGTGAACTCAATGGGGCGGGGGCCGGTGCGCCGTCAGCGGCTCGTGCTGAGCGCATCACGACGGGCCGATGTTACGGCAGCGGTTGACCGACAGCCGCAGTCGGCTCGCGGCGGGCGAGCGCCGATTCGAAGACGATGCCCGGATCGCGATCGGGAACCGGAGGAGCCGGTGCCTGGCTTCAACGCCCGCATCGATGGCCCGTGCCGGATCTGCCTTTCCTGGCATTGCAATGGGGCCCGCGATGTCGAGATCGTGGAGGAGTTGAACATGGCCGTACCGCTCGGCGAAATCCACCCCGGTGAGATCCTGCCGGAGGACTTCATGAAGCCCATGGGCCTCACGGCGCGCCAGCTCGCGGCCGACATCGATGTCTCCCCCTGCCGGATTGGCGACCTGGTCCACGGCAACCGTCCCATCACGGCCGATACGGCCTTGCGCCTGGCCCACCGGACCTTGCAGGCGAAGATCGCGCTGCGGATCCGGGTGCTCCAGGCCCAGGCAGCCGCCTGAAAGCGCCCCCGGCTGCCCGGCCATGCAGCCTCAGCAGCCGCCCTGTCCGGCCCGCTAGCATTGAGGTTTGAAGCCGCGACGCGGCCACCGAACCCCTCGAGGCCCCAAGACATCCCTCCCACCGCCAGCGACCTCCTCGCCCAGGGCCACACCCCGATGAAGGGCCCAATACCGGGGTGTGACTTTCTAAGGCGTATCTGGAGCGGGTCCTGGCAAGAAAGTCAGTCAGGCAGCCTCCATGTGGCGCCCTCGGGTCGCGGCTGCGCATGATGGCGAACGAAGGGAAGTGGCAGCCGGTTTTCTGCACTCGAGCAGCTGGAAGTCACGCCGCGTCGACCTGTGGCCGATTCACGCGAACGTCTACAGCGCAGCGGGAGCGGTCCCTCGCGGCCACCTTGGCCGATGCCTGCTCCCGACCCATTGCAGACAGTCGTCTACCGCCTCACGTGCCGACTGATCTGCGTCTTCCATTCTTCTAATCGGAGTCTTCAACTCAGCGCTTCGAGGCTGGCATGAGGCGATCACGCAATCCAGAGGGGGCTAATTTCATCGGCGTGCGGTGCCGAGTCCATCCTCCCTGCCAGTTGGGCGTGAACCCCCTGAAGAAGCGTCCCCATCGAATCAGGTTGCGGTACAGGCCAGGGCGCTCGTTTATCCATGCCCAAGTTCGCCAAGCGAGCACTTCCTTCCAATCTCGGGCCCGACCTTGCCCCGCTAGTTCGGTTTTCCCCGGCTGTGGCTGATGCTTGGCGGCCGTGCGCAACTGCATCAGCAGATCAGGGATTGGGATACCGACTGGGCAAACCTCACTGCAGGCCCCACACAAACTGCTGGCAGTGGGTAGGTCTTGGGTTTCCTCCAAGCCCATGAGGTGCGGGGAAATGATGGAGCCGATGGGTCCGGGATAGGTGGTGCCATAAGCAAGGCCACCGATGCGGGCATAAACCGGGCAATGGTTCATGCAGGCACCGCAGCGAATGCACTGCAGCGTGGCGCGGAAATCCTCGTCCTGAAACGCCTGGCTGCGCCCGTTATCCAAAAGGATGAGGTGCATTTCCTGCGGCCCGTCGAGTTCGCCCTCCCGGCGCGGACCGGTGATCGCATTGAAGTAGGTGGTCACCGCCTGCCCGGTGGCCGAGCGGGTCAGCAGGCTGAACAGGGGCAGCACATGCTCGAAACGCTCCACCACCTTTTCGATGCCAGTGATGGCAATGTGCACCTCGGGCAAGGTGGTGCACATGCGGCCGTTCCCCTCGTTTTCCACCAGCACCAGCGTGCCCGTTTCGGCCACCATGAAGTTCACACCCGACACACCGATTCGGGCGTCACGAAACTCCTGGCGGAGTACCCGGCGGCCAATGGCAATGAGTTCGTCAACATCCTCCGTGTAGGGGGCCTGATGAATCTTCTCGGCGAATAGCTCGGCAATTTGCTGCTTGGTCTTGTGAATCGCCGGCATGATGATGTGGCTCGGCCGCTCCCCCGCCAGCTGGACGATGTACTCGCCCATGTCCGACTCCAGGCAGTTGATGCCGTGCTCGGCCATCCGATGGTTGAGTTCGATTTCCTCGCTCACCATGGATTTCCCCTTGATCATGCTCGTGGCGCCATGTCGCCGAGCAATGGCCAGGAACAATGCATTGGCCTCCTCGGCGTTGGAGGCCCAGTGCACCTGCACGCCGCGGTCCGTGAGTTTGTGCTCCAGCTGCTCCAGCAGGTCGGGCAGACGCGACAGGCTGTAGCGCCGAATGGCTTCCCCCACCTGGCGCAGCTTTTCAAATTCGATCCGATCACTGAAATGCCCGGACCGCTTGTTCTGAAGGAAGTCCATGGCGCTGCGAAAGCTTTTTCGCAGCAGTGGATCATCCACCGCCTGCTGGGTGTTGGCCTTGAATTGACGAGGATGGACAAAATGCAGGGGCGCCTGACCTGGGCTGCCCGAGGATGCGGTGCGATGAGCGCTCATGATCATCCGGCAAAGTGTTGAGTGAAGTCATCGATCAAAAGGATCACCAGATCCTTTGGACCGTGTGCGCCGTAGGCCAGCGTCTGTTGAATATCGGCAGTCTTGGAGGGGCCGGTCACCAGCAGAAAATTGGTCGGCAATTGCTCCTGAGGACGCAGGGCTTGTATGGCTTTGGCCAAGCTTGCATGAAGCGTGCTCGCCCTGAGCAGGGCGATGTGAATGGGCGGCACCAGAGAAAGTGCACGCGGCTCATGCCGGCCAGGCAGAATCACCAAGGTGCCGGTATCGGCAATGCCTGCGGTGGCCAAGGTGATGCTCGCGTCCACCTCGTCAAACAGCAGGCCGCGCCATTCATCGACAGGACGCTCGAGTGTGATGGCATGGCGCCCACGCAAAGCGTCATCCATGCCCGGCAGCCCGAAGACGACCGGGCCCATGGCTATGCGGTGGCAGCGATGGCGCTGCAGCACGTTCCTGAGGGTCTCGGCCCATTGGCGCGTCGAGGTGCGGTGCACTTGTGCGCGCCATCCCGAGGCGGCTCGCTCAAAGCTGTCCATCAACGACAGTCCGGAGGCCGATTCAGCGACACCCTGCCCCCAAGGTCCCGCTTGATAGGGCCGTAGATCCGGCAGGGGCAAAGGCTGCGCGGGCTGCGCGCGGCGCAGCTTCCGCAGGATGGCGTCACGGACGGCAGAATTGTGCTGATGCATCGTTGCCTCGAAGGGATCAAGTCAATCGGTCACTTGCCGGGCCGCATCCGGAGCGCCCAAACGCTCGCGTATGAAGCTGGCCAGATGCACCACCCGAGGCAGCGCTTCGCCGGCTGCGCGGCGCTTCTCCGCAGCGTGGTGGAGATTCATCAGGCATCCGCAATCGCCGCTCACCAGCACCTGGGCTCCACTGTCTCGGATGCTGTCGAGCTTGTCGTTGACCATGGCACCCGAAATGGCTGGATGGCGTGCGGAAAAGGTGCCCCCAAAGCCGCAACATTCGGCGGCACGGGCTTGCTGGACCATTTCCACTCCAGGCAGGCCGCGAAGCAGGGCTTCGCTGGACAAGTGGCAGCCCATCTCACGGCGCGCCGAACAGGACGTGTGCAGCGCCACCTGAAGCTTTGGCGCTTGGTGGCCTGGATTGTGGGAGGCCAAGCCGAGTACATCCCGTGCGAAATGGGTCCACTCAACCACCCGAGCCGCAACGTCTTCGGCCTGTGCCAGCCGTCGAGGATCGTCTTTGAACAGGCGCGGCCAGTGATGCACCAGCATCCCCGCACAGGACCCTGACGGCACCACGATGGGCCAGGGCTGCGGAAAGATATCAAGCTGGGCGCGAGCAACACGCCGGGCTTCCTCATTAAAACCACTGGTGTATGCCGGCTGGCCACAGCAACTTTGAGCCTCCGGGAAATGCACCACGATGCCGGCGTCAGACATCAGCCGGATGGCATCCAGGCCAGCGCCCGGCGCCATCAAATCGATCACGCACGTGGAAAATACATACACGTCCCTAGGGAATTTAACTTCTACGATTTGACTCATTAGCTTTCTTTCGCTGTTCGCTGAAATGATCCGACTGAACCGACTTCCCCCCATCCATGCCCTGGCTGCCTTTGAAAGCGCGGCCCGATTGGGGGGCTTCGCGCAGGCGGCCGTCGAGTTGTGCATCACGCCCAGCGCAGTGAGTCACAGGATCCGACTGCTCGAGTCCCAGTTGGGAGAGCAGCTTTTCGAGCGGTCGCCCACGGGTGTGCGCTTGACGGCAGCCGGCCAGCGCACCCTTGCGGGTGTACGTGAAGCCTTTGACCGGTTGGCTCACCTCTCCCGGGTGGAAGCGCCCAGTTTGAGCTTGAGCGTGGGAGTGCCACCCACGTTTGCACGCCATCTGCTGATTCCCCGCTTGCCGGCCTTCTACCAAGACTGGCCAGATATCGAGATTCAGATCGACGTCGCTGCGCCCATGCAAGACAAGCACGGACGGCATGATGTGGACATTCGCTTCGGCAAAGGAGACTTTGATGAACGCGCCTCGATCCCCCTGTTCTCGGATCACCTGCAAGTCCTGGCCAGTCCCGAGTACCTGAGTCGACGTTCTCTCGTCCAGCCCACGGACCTCCAACCGGGCGATCTGCTGCGCTCGCCCTTGCTGCCCTGGCAACTGTGGCTGTCGGCCGTAGGGGTGAACGGGCCCGAACCTGGCCGAGGCGCGCTTTTCACCGACCTGGGTATCCTGCTCGAAGCTGCTGCCAGCGGCTTGGGCGTCGCGCTGTGTCTGGCCCGGGTCGCCGAGCCTTTCATCGCCCGTGGACAACTGGTGCCGCTGTTCGACCAGGCAGTGCCGTCGCCCCACACCTACCATGCTCTGGTGGACGCCGAGACCGCCCAGCGTCCTGAAGTGACCGCCTTCACCGACTGGCTCAAGACTTCTCTGGCCTGAAGCCTGTCGTTGAGTGAAAGTGTTCAGCATGGCAGAGCAGCGGCCGTCCATGTTCAGTGAATCACCATCTGCGTGAACGGCCAGACGTAAGCCTGAAGCGTCACGAAGATACCCACCAGGCAGGCCAGCGCGATGGAGTGGAAAAACACGTAGCGCAGGATGTCACCTTCGTGGTTGAACCAGCGCGTGGCAGTGGATGCCACAACGATGGATTGCGCATCGATCATCTTGCCCATGACGCCCCCCGAGCTGTTGGCCGCGCCCATCAGGTTCGGGCTCAGACCCAGTTGCTCGGCCGCCACCTTCTGCATGCCACCGAACAGGACGTTGGAAGCGGTGTCCGAACCCGTGAGCGCAACACCCAGCCAGCCCATCAGGGTTCCGAAAAAGGGGTAGAGCCAGCCCGTATTGGCAAAAGCCAAACCGAGCGTGGTGTCCGTGCCCGAGTAGCGCGTGAGCGTACCCAGGGCGAGCATCAGGACGATGGTCAGCAGCGAGTAGCGAACCAGCCACATGGTGCGGAAAAAGGTGCGCACCAGCGCCACCGGGCTGTACTTCATCACCAGACCGCCAACAATGGCTGACAGCAGGATGCCGGTGCCTGTGGCCGAAAGCAGGTTCAGGGTATAGATCGCGGCTTCCTTGTGGGGCTTGGGCACCACCGGAGGCATCTTCTCGATCAGGTTGTGCAGGCCTTCAATGGGAAATGCCGGGGCAAAGATGCCATTGAAATACTTCTTGACCTCCGGCAGGCCCCAGATGAACACGAACACCGTCAGGATGGCCCAGGGCGTCCAGGCACGGATGACTTCAGCCCGCGAGTGCTGCTTGATCGCCTCCAAAGGCTTGGCCTCTCCGCCAGCACTTTCGTGCCCCTTCAGGGAGACGGAGGTCCAGATGGTCTTGGGCTGCCAGACCCTCAGGAAGCTGACCAGTGCGGCCATCGACACAACAGCCGCAATGACGTCCACCAGTTCAGGGCCGATGTAGTTGGACACCAGGAACTGGGACACGGCAAAGCTCGCGCCCGTGACCAGGATGGCCGGCCAGACTTCCCACATGGCCTTGCGTCCGGCAAAGGCCCAGATCAGCCAGAAAGGGACCAGCAGCGAGAAGAAAGGCAGTTGGCGGCCAATCATGGCCGAGACCTCCATCAGGTCGTAGCCGTGCACCTTGGCCAGGGTGATGACCGGCGTGCCCAGCGCGCCGTAAGCCACCGGGGCGGTGTTGGCGATCAGGCTGAGGCCCGAGGCGGCCAATGGGGAAAAGCCCAGGCCGATCAGGATGGCCGCGGTCACAGCGACCGGGGTGCCAAAGCCGGCGGCTCCTTCAAAGAAGGCGCCAAACGCAAAGGCGATCAGCAACAGTTGCAGGCGCCTGTCCTGGGTGATGCCGGCAATTGAATCCTGCAGCACCTTGAAGCTGCCATTCTGCTCGGTCAGCTGGTGCAGAAAGATGATGTTCAGAACGATCCAGCCAATGGGCAGAAGACCGGTCAAGCCGCCGTAGAAGGCGGCATTGCCGGCCATGCTGGCGGGCATGCCATAAGCGAAGACCGCAATGGCCAGAGCCGCGATCAGACCGAGCGCCGCTGCAATGTGCGCCTTCAGGTGGAGGAATCCCAAGCCCACCAGCATCACCACCACGGGGATGGCGCCGAGCAGGGTTGAAATGACCATGTTGCCGAATGGATCGTAGACCTGTTGCCACGTCATCGCTGTTCTCCTGTTGTCGTGTGCGCCGGTTTGCGAGGCCGTGTGAGCCTTGCTCCACCCCGGCTAGATTTATTCATGGGGCCTGCCCAAAACAAAGCCACTTGGCCAAGCCGGCGGTGGCGAATGGTCGATGAGGCCCCGTCTTGGAGCAAACGAATGTTTTTCAGCGCCCCGGGATTAAAAAGTCTCAATGCGGGTTAACCCTTGTTTTTGAACCGGGCAGCTTCCTCAGAACACATCCAACTGGTTGAATCACGCCGCCTGACTCAGGTCGTCAAAACGCGGCGCCTCGCTTCATCCCATGTCAAAGAAGAATCGACCCATGATCGCTCGCCCCATTCGTTCCCTGCTGATCGCCAACCGAGGCGAGATTGCTATCCGCGTGATGCGCGCCGCCACCGAAATGGGCATCCGAACGGTGGCTGTCTACGCCACCGAGGACCGCTTTTCATTGCACCGTTTCAAGGCCGACGAGAGTTATCTGATCGGTCTGGGCGAAAAGCCAATCGCTGCCTACCTGAACATTGCCGAAGTCATCCGTGTGGCCAAGCAAGCCGGTGTAGATGCCATCCATCCCGGTTACGGATTCCTCTCGGAGAACCCTGACTTTGCAGACGCTTGCGCAGCCGCAGGCATCGCGTTTGTGGGTCCCTCAAGTGACGTGATGCGTACGCTGGGCAATAAAGTGGCCGCCCGAAACCTGGCGCAGTCCGTGGGCGTGCCGGTGATGCCGGCCACGCCACCGCTCCCCCAGGAGGCGGGAGCAGCCAAAGAAATGGCTCGCCAGATCGGCTACCCAGTGATGCTCAAGGCCAGTTGGGGCGGTGGCGGACGGGGTATGCGCATCATTGCAAACGACGAGGAATTGATCACGCAGATGCCCGTCGCCAGAAGCGAGGCCTTGTCTGCCTTTGGAAACGACGAGATCTACCTGGAAAAGCTCGTCCAGCGAGCCCGCCATGTCGAGGTGCAGATCCTGGGTGATACCCATGGCCATCTGGTGCACCTGTTCGAGCGCGATTGTTCGGTACAGCGTCGGAATCAAAAAGTGGTCGAGCGAGCGCCGGCCCCGTATCTGGACGACAGCACACGACAGGCGCTCTGTGACGCGGCTCTGCGACTCGGCCGTGCCGTCAACTACACCCACGCCGGTACCGTGGAGTTCCTGATGGATGCCGACAGCGGCGATTTCTATTTCATCGAGGTGAATCCGCGCATTCAGGTGGAGCACACCGTCACTGAGCAGGTCACGGGTATTGACCTTGTCAAGGCTCAGATCGCTGTTACCCAGGGCGCCGCGGTCGGCGTGGACGGCGGGGTGGTGCCCGCGCAGCAAAGCATCCGCCTCAACGGTCATGCCCTGCAATGCCGGGTCACGACGGAAGATGCTGAAAAGAATTTCGCGCCCGACTACGGCCGCTTGTCCACCTACCGCTCAAGTGGGGGCTTTGGAGTTAGGCTGGACAGCGGCACGGCCTACTCCGGCGCAGTCATCACGCCCTACTACGACAGTCTCCTGGTCAAGGTCACCACATGGGGAGCCACTGCACCCGATGCGATTGCCCGCATGGACCGCACCTTGCGCGAATTCCGCATCCGAGGCGTGGCGACCAATTTGCCGTTCCTCGAGAACGTCATCGCCCACCCACTTTTCCAGAGTGGCCAATGCACCACACGCTTCATCGATCAGACCCCCGAGTTGATCCAGTTCTCCCCCAGGCAGGACCGCGCCACCAAACTGCTCAAGTACCTGGGCAACGTGACCGTCAACGGCCATCCGGAAATGAAGGGGCGCGTGTTGCCGACGCTGCCTCTGTCCGTGGCGGTCAAGCCTGAATACGACCTGTCGCAGGCACCTGCCCCCGGTACCCGTGATCTCCTCAGGCAGCTCGGCACGGATGGGTTCATTGAGTGGATCAAGGCCCAGGAGCGCGTGTTACTGACAGACACCACCATGCGTGATGCGCATCAGTCGCTGCTGGCAACACGCATGCGCAGCAAGGACATGGTCGATGTGGCGCCGCACTATGCCCGGCTGTTGCCGAACCTGTTTTCGCTCGAGTGCTGGGGCGGCGCCACCTTTGACGTGGCAATGCGTTTTCTCCATGAAGATCCCTGGGATCGCCTGGCTCAGCTGCGCGCCTCCGTACCGAACCTCCTGCTCCAGATGCTGCTGCGCGCCTCCAATGCCGTGGGCTACACCAACTATCCCGACAACGTCGTCCGATTCTTTGTGGAGCAGGCAGCCAGGAGCGGGATTGACGTGTTCCGGGTCTTCGACTCGCTCAATTCAGTCGACAACATGCGCATGGCCATTGATGCCGTGCGAGAGTCGGGTGCGATCTGCGAAGCAGCGATCTGCTACACCGGAGATCTGTTCGACGAGCGTCGGCACAAATACGGCCTTGGGTACTATGTCCAGATGGCCAAGTCCCTGGAAAAAGCAGGTGCGCAGATGCTGGCCATCAAGGACATGGCCGGCGTGTGTCGCCCTCGTGCAGCAGCCACGTTGGTCCGTGCGTTGAAGGACGCCACGGGCCTGCCCATTCATTTCCACACGCACGACACCAGCGGCCTGGCCGCGGCCAGCGTGCTGGCCGCTGTAGAGGCCGGTTGTGACATCGTGGACGGCGCCATCGACGCCATGAGCGGCCTGACCTCTCAGCCCAACCTGGGCAGCATCGTGGCCGCGCTGGACGGCAGCGAGCGAGACCCACAGGTAGACCGGGAGGCGTTGCGCGGCCTCTCGCACTACTGGGAGGGCGTGCGTCGCTACTACCTACCGTTCGAAAGCGACATCCGAAGCGGCACATCCGACGTCTACCGGCATGAGATGCCTGGTGGCCAGTACACCAATCTGCGTGAGCAGGCTCGCGCGATGGGGTTGGAGCACCGCTGGCCCGACATCGCCAAGGCGTACGCCCAAGTCAATCTGCTTTTCGGTGACATTGTCAAGGTCACACCCACCTCCAAGGTGGTGGGCGATATGGCGCTGTTCATGGTGGCCAATGACCTCTCGCCTGAGAGCGTCCTCGAGCCGGGTCGCGACCTGGCGTTTCCCGAATCGGTTGTTCAATTGATGCGTGGCGAACTCGGCTTTCCTGCGGATGGATTCCCGTCGGCTCTGCAGGCCAAGGTACTCAGGGGCCAGGCTGCGCTCGTCGGACGGCCAGGAGAACACCTGCCACCGGTCGATCTGGAAGCACAGAGGCGCCAGGCCGAGCAGGTGCTGGGGCAATCGGTCAGTGATCAGGATCTGGCGTCCTACCTGATGTACCCCAAGGTCTTCCTCGAATACGCCAGACACAGAGGCCACTATGGCGATGTCTCCACCATCCCGACACCAGCGTTCTTCTATGGATTGCAGGACCACGAGGAGATAGCTGTCACCATCGACACAGGCAAGACCTTGCACGTGCGCATCGATGGACGTACCCCGCCCGACGATGACGGCCAGTGTCGCCTTTTTTTTGAGCTCAACGGCCAGCCCAGGATGGTGCGCGTGCCCATGGCCGGCGCGTCATCAACCGCCAAGACGCTCAGGCAGGCCGACGACGGCAACCCGGACCACATTGCCTCGCCCATGCCTGGGAGCGTCAGCCGCGTGGCCGTCAAGGAGGGGCAGAAGGTCGAAAAGGGCGATGTGCTCTTGTCAATCGAAGCCATGAAGATGGAGAGTCTGGTCGTTGCTGAGCGCGCTGCGACCATCGGGCGCATCCATGTCAAGCACGGAGACATCGTGACCGCCAAGGCATTAATGATGGAGTTGGAGGCCTGACAGGTGCTATCTGCTTGAACGTGCTGCGCACAGAGCCTGAATCCAATCGAGAGCCAAAAGCGACGCCTGATTCTGGCGGTGATTCCTATAAACCGGGCTTCGCGCAATGGACCTGCTGCATGAAGCGCCAGTGACACATATTCCTGTGGTGGGTCGGGCCTCCCAAAACGGGAGCTGCGCCTGCTCGATGTTGGCTGTTCTCATCATTTTCTGAGCTGGCAGTGTTCAACGGCGGCTATTGGCCGATCACAGTCCCTTAGCGATAGCGTTCCAGGCGACCGCTCCCAGCCTGAAGCGGTCTCTCTTGCGCGGTGATCCAACTTCCGATCCTGGCCGTTGTGAAACGCTCGCCCGAACCCGGACATCGCGAAGGTGGCCCAGTCGGGTCCGCCGAGGTCGTGGACCAGCTATCCAGGATGTCCTTCCGCACAGCGGCCAGCCGCGAGCCGGAGGACTTCCTCAGCGTCCTGACCAGCGACATGGGTTGGACGAGCGACGTGGCCCGCACACGGGACATCAAGCCTGAGTGAGGCGAGCCGCGTCAGGGCTCCAGTGCCAGCCAGATCTCGTTGCGACGCAGGAACCAGGGCGTGAAAGGCGGGTTGTAGCGCGAGAGCGTGGGCTCTCCGGACCAGCGCAGCTGCGCTTCGCGCAGCACCGATTGCAACTTGCCCAGGTGCTCGTCGAAGTTCGACTGGGACCAGAAGCCCGAGTAGCGGATCACCGCGACTCGCCGGGCCGGCACTTCGCGCAACTGCACTCGCGCATCGAGCGGCTCGGGCGCCTGGGACAGCGTGATGGCCTTCGGCAGGACAAACTGCACGACATAGCCACCGGGCGCCTGGGACTGCGTCACCGGTGCGGTCATCTCCATCCTCATGGGCTCGGCCGTCTGCGTCACGGGGGCCGTCATCTCCAGCGACCGGGCCCCCTTGTTCTTGCCAAAGATGTAGGCCGCCAGGATGGGAAAGGCTTCATTACCCGCCCGGTCCGCCGTCGTGGCCAGCGTGACCTGGGCCACGACATAGGGCGCGTACTGCCTCAGCTCCACGCCGTCGATTTCCTGCAGGACCTCGTAGGCAGGTTCTTCGATGGCCAGGGCGAAAACCGGAAGGCAGGCCAGGAGGGCGGCAACCAGCAGGGATCTCATGGGGGCTCCTGTGTGAGCGGGGAGGGTCAAGCGCGGCCCGCGGACCACCACGCATTCACGCTCAGGCACAGGCATGCGACCGCCGTCAGCCGCCAGCGCAGGGGCAAATACCAGCCTGGCAACTGCGCGTGAACGGCCAGGCGGCGGTCCTGCACCAGGTGCAGCACGAACCCGGCGACAAGGACCAGCAGCGGCATGGCGCCTGCCTGCATCGCGGCAGGCCAAGCCATCAGGGCCGGCACGACACTCCAAGCGAAGGCCCGACGCCGCAGCGCCGTGTCCAGATGCGCAGCACTCATGGCAACGCCCCAGTGCAGCGCGCCCACGAAACTGAGGATCACCGCGCCGTAGCCGGCCAGTGCGCGGGACCAGACGTCCGCATGCGGGGGATCCACCTGCGCGAGCAGGGCCAGGGCCACGAACGGCACCAGGCCACCGTAGCCGAGGCAGGCGACTTCGACAGGGGGAGCGGTGTTGGCGTTGGTCATTCGAGTTCGGATGGGCAAGAACCGTCCGACGGTAGCAAAAGTCGACGGAACCTGCCGAGGCCCCCCGGATCCCCCGCCACGACATACCGAGTGCCCTGGACGCCGTGTTCCTCCAGGCCGCCCGCCTCAGCGCTCAATGAAGTCGGACCGGGCGGACCCATTAGCATTGCAGGTTGACCCGCCGCCTCTCCCGCGGCCGCCCGACCTTCAATGCCCCAAGACACCCCGATCACCGCCAGCGACCTCCTCGCCCAGGGCCACACCCCCATGATGGCCCAGTACCTGGCCATCAAGGCGCAGTTTCCCGAGACGCTGGTCTTCTACCGCATGGGGGACTTCTACGAGCTGTTCTACGACGACGCCGAGAAGGCCGCCCGCCTGCTGGACATCACCCTCACCCGCCGCGGCCAGTCCGCCGGCGAGCCGGTCACCATGGCCGGCGTCCCCTTCCACTCGGTCGAGACCTACCTGGCCCGCATCATCAAGCTCGGCGAGTCCGTGGCGATCTGCGAGCAGGTGGGCGACGTGGGCGCCAGCAAGGGCCCGGTGGAGCGCAAGGTGGTGCGCGTGGTCACCCCCGGCACCCTCACCGACACCGCCCTCCTGAACGACAAGAGCGAGGCCACCCTGCTGGCCGTGCACCAGGGCCCGCGCCACCGCCTCGGCCTGGCCTGGATGGCCGTGACCCAGGGCGCGCTGCAGCTGGCCGAGTGCGACGCCGACGCACTGGAGGCCTGGATCGCCCGCATCGCCCCCAGCGAGATCGTGTTCAGCGCCGAGGTCACCCCCGCCTTCGAGGAGCGCCTGAAGGCCGCGCGCGCCGGCGCGCCGCTCACGGTGCGCCCGGCCTTCCAGTTCGACGCCGGTCTGGGCGCGCGCCGCCTGCGCGAGCAGCTGCAGGCCGCCAGCCTGGGCGCCTGGGGCGCCGACGACCTGCCCGAGGCCCACGCCGCCGCCGCCGCCCTGCTCGCCTATGCCGAGCACACCCAGGGCCGCGCCCTCACCCACGTGCTGTCCCTGCAGGTGCAGCGCGACGACGAGCTGATCGACCTGCCCCTGACCACCCGCCGCAACCTCGAGCTGGTGCAGACCCTGCGCGGCGACGACGGCCCCACGCTGTTCAAGCTGATCGACACCTGCATGACCGGCATGGGCAGCCGCATGCTGCGCACCTGGCTGCTCGCGCCGCGTCGCGACCGCGCCCAGGCCATCGCCCGCCACGACGCCATCGACGCCCTGCGCAGCGGCCCCTGGCAGGACCTGCGTGACTACCTCAAGGGCACCAGCGACGTCGAGCGCATCACCGCCCGCATCGCCCTGCGCCAGGTGCGCCCGCGCGAGCTGGTGGGCCTGCGCCACTCGCTGGACAAGGCGGCGCGGCTGGCCCCGGTGCTGGCCGGCCAGCCCGGGCTGCTCGCGCGCCTGGCCGAGGACCTGGTGCCGCCGCCCGAGTGCGCGCCCCTGCTGGCCCGTGCCCTCTTCGAGGAGCCGGCCGCCCTGGTGCGCGATGGCGGCGTGATCGCCACCGGCTTCGACGCCGAGCTCGACGAGCTGCGCGCCATCCAGGAGAACGCCGACGGCTTCCTCGTGCAGCTGGAGGTGAAGGAGCGCGAGCGCACCGGCATCGCCAACCTCAAGGTGCAGTTCAACAAGGTGCACGGCTTCTACATCGAGGTCACCCAGGGCCAGCTGGACAAGGTGCCCGAGGACTACCGCCGCCGCCAGACCCTGAAGAACGCCGAGCGCTTCATCACCCCCGAGCTCAAGGCCTTCGAGGACAAGGCCCTGTCCGCGCAGGAGCGCGCCCTGGCCCGCGAGAAGTGGCTGTACGAGCAGCTGCTGGACACGCTGCAGCCGCAGGTGGCCGCCCTCACCCGCCTGGCCCGGGCCATCGCCTCGCTGGACGCGCTGTGCGCGCTGGCCGAGCGCTCCCTCACCCTGGGCTGGTGCCGCCCGCAGTTCACGAAGGAGCCGGGCATCGAGATCGCCAGGGGCCGCCACCCGGTGGTCGAGGCGCGCCTGGCCGAGACCTCCGGCGGCAGCTTCATCCCCAACGACACGCGCCTGGGCCCGAAGCAGCGCATGCAGGTGATCACCGGGCCCAACATGGGCGGTAAATCCACCTACATGCGCCAGGTAGCCCTGATCTGCCTGCTCGCCTCCATGGGCGCCTTCGTGCCGGCCCAGGCCTGCCGCCTCGGGCCGATGGACGCCATCCACACCCGCATCGGCGCGGCCGACGACCTGGCCAACGCCCAGTCCACCTTCATGCTGGAGATGACCGAGGCCGCCCAGATCCTGCACGCGGCGACGCCCCACAGCCTGGTGCTGATGGACGAGATCGGCCGGGGCACCTCCACCTTCGATGGCCTGGCACTTGCTAGCGGGATTGCGGCCCACCTGCATGACAAGACCCAGGCCTACACCTTGTTCGCCACGCACTACTTCGAGCTGACCGAGTTCCCGGCGCGCCACCACGCGGCGGTGAACACGCATGTGAGCGCCACGGAGGCGGGGCACGACATCGTGTTCCTGCACGAGATCCAGCCCGGCCCCGCCAGCCGCAGCTACGGCATCCAGGTGGCGCGGCTGGCCGGCATGCCGACCGCCGTGGTGAACCACGCCCGCCACACCCTGGCCGCCCTCGAGGCGCAGCAGGCCGGCTCGCGCGAGCAGGTAGACTTGTTCGCACCGCCGCCCGAGCCGCCGCAGGCCGCGCACAGCGCGGTGGAGGCGGCCCTGCGGGCGATCGACCCGGACGCGATGAGCCCGCGCGAGGCCCTCGACGCGCTCTACCAACTGAAGAAGAAACTGGAACCGCAATGACCTACTGCGTCGGCATCAAGCTCAACGCCGGGCTGGTGTTCCTGTCCGACTCCCGCACCAACGCGGGCGTGGACCACATCAGCACCTTCCGCAAGATGATCGTCTACGAGCGCCCGGGCGACCGCTTCATGGTGCTGCTCTCCGCAGGCAACCTGTCGATCTCCCAGTCGGTGCGCGAGATCCTGCAGGTCGAGCAATTGCGCGACCCGGACGGCGGCGAGGCCGTCACCATCTGGAATGCCAAGAGCATGTTCGACGCGGCCCGCATCCTGGGCCAGGCCGTGCGCCGCGTGTACGACCGCGACGCCGCCTCGCTCAAGTCCGCCGGCGTGGAATTCAATGTCTCGCTGATCTTCGGCGGCCAGATCAAGGGCGAGGGCATGCGCCTGTTCAATGTCTATTCGGCCGGCAACTTCATCGAGGCCACCGCCGAGTCGCCCTACTTCCAGATCGGCGAGTCCAAGTACGGCAAGCCGGTGCTCGATCGCGTCATCACACCCGACACCCCGCTGGACGAGGCCGCCAAGTGCGCGCTGGTGTCCATGGACTCGACGATGAAGTCCAACCTCTCCGTCGGCCCGCCGCTGGACCTGGTGGTCTACGAGGCCAACCGGCTGGAGTCGGACAAGGTGGCCTGCCTGGGGGTCAACAACCCCTACTACCAGATGCTGCACAAGACCTGGGGCGAGAAGCTGCGCCAGGTGTTCGACAGCCTCGAGGACCCGGTGTGGGACGACACCCGCACCGACACCCCGCTCAAGGTGGACGAGCCGCGCTACAAGACCCTCAAGAAGATCGGGCGTCCGGAGGACAGGCTGATCTGAGCCGGCTCCATGAGCCTGGTCGTCTTCGCGCACGCGAACAGCTTCCCCGCCGGCACCTACGGCGTGCTGTTCCGGCAGTTGCGCGCGCGCGGGTTCACCGTGAAGGCCCCCGAGAAGCTCGGGCATGACCCGGCCCGGCCAGTCACCGACAACTGGCCCCACCTGGTCGAGGAACTCGCCGCGTTCACCACGCGCGAGGTGGACCAGGCGGGCGAGCCGGCCTTCCTCGTCGGCCATTCCCTCGGCGGCTTCCTGGCCGTGATGTGCGCGGCACGCCACCCGGCGCTGGCGCGCGGCGTGCTGATGCTCGACTCCCCCCTGATCGGCGGCTGGAAGGCCACCGCCGTCGCTGCGGCCAAGCGCACCCCGCTGGTGGGCGCGCTGTCACCGGGTGCGGTGAGCCGCAAGCGCCGCAACCGGTGGCCGGGCGTGGAGGAGGCGCTCGAGCATTTCCGCCACAAGAAGGCCTTCGCCCGCTGGGACCCGCAGGTGCTGCGCGACTACGTGGTGCACGGCATGCGCGACGACGGCGGCGAGCGCGTGCTGGCCTTCGACCGCGACATCGAGACCCGCATCTACAACACCCTGCCCCACAACCTCGACCGGCTGCTGCGGCGGCATCCGCTGCAGTGCCCGGCGGCCTTCATCGGCGGACTGCAGTCGCAGGAGATCGCCCAGGTCGGCCTGGCCCTGACCCGGCGGGTCACCGGGGGCCGCATGGCGATGATGGAAGGCAGCCACCTGTTCCCGATGGAAAAGCCGGTGGCCACGGCCGCCGCGATCGAGGCGGCGCTGCTGGCGCTGTGAGGCGCGCAGGCACGCCCGGCGGACGCGAGGCGCGTCAGGCCCTCCAGGGCACCAGGCCGGTCCACGAGGTGGCCAGCACCACGACCCCGAAGACGATGCGGTAGTAGGCGAACGGCACGAAGCTGTTCGAGGCGATGTACCGCAGCAGCCAGCGAACGCACAGCCAGGCGCTGAGGAACGAGAACACGAGCCCCACGCCGAACACCGGCAGGTCGGCCACCGACAGCAGCGCCCGCTCCTTGTAGAGGCTGTAGGCGCCCGCGCCGATCAGGGTGGGGATGGCCAGGAAGAAGGAGAAGTCGGTCGCGGCCTT
Source organism: Ramlibacter sp. GCM10027632 (assembly GCF_042675325.1). Taxonomy (NCBI): domain Bacteria; kingdom Pseudomonadati; phylum Pseudomonadota; class Betaproteobacteria; order Burkholderiales; family Comamonadaceae; genus Ramlibacter; species Ramlibacter sp. GCM10027632. Next base: position 628,104 of record NZ_JBHTGW010000001.1, read on the forward strand.
GCGCGAGAGGCCCAGCAGCATGCCGCCGATGATGGTGGCGCCGCTGCGGCTGGTGCCGGGGATCATGGCCAGGCACTGCACCAGGCCGACCTTGAGCGCATCACGCCCGCGCAGGTCGTCCACTTCCTGGATGCGCACCGCGGTGGCCTGCCGGCGCTCGGCCCACAGGATGATGAAGCCGCCCAGGATGAAGGTGGAGGCCACCACCTCGGGGGTGAACAGGTGCGACTTGATCCACTTGCCCAGGGCCAGGCCCATGATCACCGCGGGCAGGAAGCCCAGGGCCACGTTGAAGGCGAAGCGCTGGGCGCGCTCCTGCGTGGGCAGGGCCGCCAGCGTGTCGCGGATCCGCTGCCAGTAGACGATGATGACGGCGAGGATGGCGCCGGTCTGGATGGCGATGTCGAAGACCTTGGCCTTGTCGTCGTCGAATCCGAGCAGCGCGCCGGCGAGGATCAGGTGGCCGGTGCTGGAGATCGGGAGGAACTCGGTCAGGCCCTCGACGATGCCCATGATGGCGGCCTTGGCCAGCGAAACGACGTCCACGCGGATCCCCCTGCTTGAAAGACCCGCGATTATCGCCGCGGCCCGCGGGCCTCACTCGTAGCGCAGCGCCTGGATCGGCAGCAGGCGCGAGGCGCGCCGCGCCGGGTACCAGCCGAAGAACACGCCCACGAAGGCCGAGAACCCCGCGGCCAGCGCGATCGCGCCGGGGGTGATGCTCACCTGCCAGCCGGCGAAGAAGCCCACCGCCCAGGTCGCCACCGCGCCGATGGCCACGCCGATGGCACCGCCGATGAGGCTCAGGGTCACCGCCTCGATCAGGAACTGCGAGAGGATGTCGCGGCCACGCGCGCCCACCGCCATGCGCAGGCCGATCTCGCGGGTGCGCTCGGTCACGCTCACCAGCATGATGTTCATGATGCCGATGCCGCCGATCACCAGGCTGATGCCCGCCACCGCGGCGAGCAGCAGGGTCATCACCCGGCTGGAGGCCTCCTGCGCCTGCAGGATCTCGGTGAGGTTGCGGATCGAGAACGGGTCCTCGGCACCGGGCTGCACCTTCAGGCGCTGGCGCAGCAGCTCCTTGATGGACTCCTCCACCGCCTTCATGTCCTGGCCCTCGCGCACCTTCACGCTGATCGAGCCCACGCGCTTGACCTTGCCGCCCACCCCGCCCTGGATGCGGTTGCGGTAGGTGCTGATCGGAACGACCACCACGTCGTCCTGGTCCTGGCCCATGGAGTTCTGGCCCTTGCGTTCCAGGACGCCGACCACGGTCACGGGGATCTTCTTCACGCGAATGACCTGGTCCACCGGGTCGGCGTCGCCGAACAGCTGCTGCGCCACGGTCTGGCCGATGAGGGCCACCTTGGCCGAACCCTGCACCTCCGCGGCCTCGAAGCCGCGGCCGGCCGACAGCGGCCAGTCGCGTGCCTCCAGGTAGTCGTTGGTCGTGCCGAAGATGGAGGTGCTCCAGTTGGTGTTGCCCACGACCACCTGCGCGCCGGTGCGCAGGCTGGGGGCGGCCACCTGCACCTCGGGGACCTCGCGGGCGATGGCCAGCGCGTCCTCCTCGGTCAGCGCCTGCCCGGTCTGCGCCCCCAGGCGCACGCCGCCGGCGGTCACGCCGCCGGGCAGCACCAGCATGATGTTGGAGCCCAGGCCCTTCATCTGCTCCTGCACGCGCTCGGTGGCGCCGCGGCCCACGGCGATCATGGTGATCACCGCGCCCACGCCGATGATGATGCCCAGCATGGTGAGCACGCTGCGCAGCTTGTTGGCGGCCAGCGCGCGCAGCGCCGAGCGCAGGGCGGCGAGCGTGTTCATGCGGCGGCCTCCCTGGCCGGGGCGGCGCCCTTCGGGCCGGCCTCGCCCGGGGCGGCGCCGTTCGCGCCCGTGTCCTCGACGATGTGGCCGTCGCGGAAGTGGATGCAGCGCCGCGCCCAGGCGGCCACGTCGTGTTCGTGCGTGACCAGCACCACGGTGATGCCGTGCTGATTGAGCTCGGTGAGCAGGCGCATGATCTCCTCGCTGGTCTGCGAGTCGAGCGCGCCGGTGGGCTCGTCGGCCAGGATCAACTGCGGCCGGTTCACCAGCGCCCGGGCGATGGCCACGCGCTGCTGCTGCCCGCCCGAGAGCTCGGCGGGGGTGTGGTGCACGCGCTCGCCCAGGCCCACGCGCTGCAGCGCCTCCAGCGCACGGGCCTGGCGCTCGGGCGCCTTCACGCCGGCATAGACCATGGGCAGTTCGACGTTCTCCTGCGCGCTGGTGCGGGGCAGGAGGTTGAACTGCTGGAAGACGAAGCCGATGCGCCGGTTGCGGATGGAGGCGAGCTGGTCGGGCGACATCGCCTCCACCGCCTCGCCCGCGAGCCTCAGGTGGCCGCTGGTGGGACGGTCCAGGCAGCCCAGGATGTTCATCAGCGTGCTCTTGCCCGAGCCGGAGGCGCCCATGATGGCGACGAACTCGCCCTCGCCGATGTCCAGCGAGACGCCGCGCAGGGCATGCACCGTGGTGCCGCCCATGGCGTAGGTCTTGGTCAGGTCGCGCGCCTCGATCAGTGCCATGGCGGGTGCGTCCTCAGAACGGCATGCGCGGGCCGGCGGGGCGCGCCGGGTTCGCGGGCGAGGTTCCCCCGATGACGCCGGTGATCACCGTCGCGCCTTCCTTCAGGTCGACGGCCTGGGGCGAGCCTGGCGGTACGAGCAGCTCGGTCATGGTGCCGTCGGTGATACCCAGTCGCACGTCGAAGGCGCGCGGCTTGCCGTCGGCGCCGAGCAGGAAGATGCGTCCGCGCGAGCTGGTGCGGCTGGCGGCCTCGGCCACCAGGGCGGCGTACTTCGGCTTCTGTTCGGCGGAGAGCAGGTCGGCGATGCGCGCGCGGATGTCGGCGGTGATGCGCTCGCGGGCCTTGCCGCGCTCCTCGGCCGGCAGGTCGCGCAGCTGGCCGAACTTCGGCCGCGCCTCGGCGTAGATCGCGTCGACCTTCTCGACCTGGGCGGGCGTCAGCTGCAGCTCGGTGACGAGGCGGTTGCGGAATTCGGCGGCCGGGCCGCCCGGGCCGCCGGCGGGCGCGGCGGCATTCGCGCCCGCCGCCGCCGGGGCAGACGGCGCGGCCGGCGTGCCGGTGGAGGGGCCATTCGGCTGGGCCGCAGCCGTGGCGGGCGCGCTGCGCGAGGCCGCCGCCGCCGCGGGGGCCGCGGCGGAAGTCCCGGCTCCGGTCGCAGCCGCGCCGCGCGACCCCGGGGCGGCGCCCGGCTGCGACGCGCCCTGCACGGACTGCGCGTACTGCGCGCGCTGGGCCGGCGTGAGGATGGCGGCGATGCGCTCGCGCATCTGCGCCTGGACCTTCTCGCGGGCCGCGGCCCGCTCGCCCTCGGGCAGCTCGCGCAGGGCCATGAACTGCGGCCGCAGCTCGTTGCCGATGGCCTCCAGCTTTGCCTGCTGCGCGGCGTCCAGCTGCAACTCGGTGGTCAGGCGCTCGCGCATCGCGGCGAAGCCGCCGCCGCCCGCAGGCTGGGCCACGGCCTCGGCGATCCAGGGAAAGCCCCAGGCGCGGCTGGTGGCCGTGGCGGCGGGCGCGGAGGCCGCCGAGGCCGGCGCGCGCGCCGGCTCCACGCCGGCGATGCGCACGCGCAGCGCGGCGTTGGGCACCTTGAGCACGTCATCGCGGGCCTCGGTGACCACGCGCACGTTGGCCGTCATCCCGGGCAGCAGGCGGCCGCCCGGATTGGAGAAGCGCACCACGGCGACGTAGGTGACCACGTTGGCCACGTTCTGGGCCGCCTTGCGGACCTGGCCGATCGTGCCCTCGAAGCTCTGGCCCGGAAAGGCATCCACCGTGAAGCTGGCCTTCTGGCCGGGGCGGATGCGACCGATGTCGCTCTCGTCGACGCTGGCCTCGACCTGCATGTCCTGCAGGTTCTGCGCGATCACGAACAGCTCCGGCGCCTGCAGGCTGGCCGCCACGGTCTGCCCGCGCTCGACGGCGCGCTTGATCACGATGCCGTTGACCGGCGAGACGATGCGGGTGCGGGCCAGGTCCACCCGGGCCTGGGCCAGGGCCGCCTGGCGCTGGGCCACGTTGGCCTGGGCGCTGCGCACCTGGGCCTGGGTCACGCCGAGCTGGGCCTCGGCCGACTTGAGCGACTCGCCGCTGGTGTTCACCAGCGCCTGCGCCTTCTCGGCCTCGCTCTGCGCGATGAACTGGCGCTCCACCAGCATCCGCTTGCGGTCCAGGTCTCGCCGGGCCTCGGCGAGGTCCACGTGGGCGCGCGAGACGGCGGCGCGGGCCGCCGCGCCGTTGGCCTCGGCGGTGAGCACCGCGGCCTGCGCGGCATCGACATCGGCCTGCGCCTGGCGCACCCGGTACTCGAAGGTCTCCGGGTCGATCTGCGCGATCAGCTGGCCGGCTTTCACCTCGGCGTTGAAGTCGACATACAGCTCCTTGATCTGGCCGGACACCTGCGTGCCCACCGACACCTGGGTGACCGGGTTGACCGCCCCCGAGGCCGAGACGGTGGACTGCAGCGGGCCGCGCTCGAGGCGGGCGGTGCGGTAGCTGACGTCGGGCGCGCGGCCCGCGGACCACCACCAGGCGCCGCCGGCGACGGCAAGCACGGCGACGGCCACGGCACTCCATGACTTCCAGGACAGGGCGATCTTCATGCGACGGATTCTAGGAAGCGCATGCGACCGGCCGCCCGCCCCCGTGTATCGCGCAGGTAAAGCCGCAGGGTCGGGGCGCGGCTCGACGAGGCCTTTCGGGTGACAGCATCGCCCGCCCCCGCAACCGCCCCATGAGGAGCCATGTTCCTGCCGTCCCTGCTGTCCCCGCCGCCCTGGCCGTCCCTGCAGCCCCTCCTGGCGCCTGTCCTGGCGCACCTCGCGCACCTGCCGCCCCCCACCCTCGTGCACCTGGCCGCCGCCCTCGCGGCGCTGGCCCTCGGCCCGTTCGCCCTGGCCTCGGGCCGCCGCCTGCGGCCGTCGCGGGCCTGGCACCGGCTCCTGGGCCTGGCCTGGGTGGGCGCGATGCTGGCCGTGGCCGTGAGCGCCGCGTTCCTGCGAGAGCCACGGCTGCCGAACCTGGGCGGCCTCACCCCCGTGCACCTGCTGGTGCCCGCCACCCTCGCCGGCCTGGCCCTGGCACTGCGGCGGCTGGCGCACGGTGACGTGGCCGGCCACCGCCGCTGGATGCTGCGGCTGTACGTGGGCGCCTGCCTCGTCACCGGCGGCCTCACGCTGCTTCGGATCGTGGGGCAGCGGGCGCTCGGCCTGCCCTGAGCACGGGACGGCCGCCTGGGGCCGTCAGCATGAGACGGCCCAGTCCTACAGGACCGCCGAGCCCCAGGTTGTTTACTTCCTGGGATCACCCCGACTCCTCTGAGTCCCCTCCTCCTCCGGGGTGAGCTGGTCCGGCCCTCCGTCCCGCGACCGGCAAGTTACCCCCAGGCCACTTCCTGGGGGTTTTTTTTGGCACGCGTGAATTGGGCGCGCACGAAAAAGCCCCCGGGGCCGGAACCGCCGGGGGCAGCTTGGAGAAGAAGATCGCCGAGTCCATTGTTGCGGCCCGGCGGGCAGGCGTCAACGCATTCCGCGCTCAATACCTGCCGTGTCCATGCCCGTGGCCATGGCCATGGCCACGGTGGTGCCACCGGTGGCCGGGCGGCCCCCAGCGGCCGTGGTCAGGCTGCGCGTACACCAGCTGGGGCTGCGAGTAGACGACCCGAGGCGGGGTGTAGACCGGCTGCGGGTAGGTGTACAGCGGCGGCGGCACATAGACCGGGGCCGGCTGGACATACATCGTCGAGGGCCGCACGTAAACCGGGGCGGGCTGTACGTAGACGGGCGCCGGCTGGACATACACCGGGGCGGGACGGGCGTTGCTCACGCCGACCACCAGGCCGGGCGTCGCGGCGCCGATCGACCAGTACACGTTGTCGGCCCGGGCCAGCGGGGCGGCCACGGCCGCCGCCAGCCCCAGGGCGGCAAGCAGCAGCGGGCGGAAAAGGGAACGAGGGGCAGGCATGTCAGTCTCCTTGTGGGTGGGGCGGCGTGGCCCCACTCCAGTAACGCACGAACAGCGCGGCCGTAGGACAAAGCAGTCGTCAAGCGCGTTGCCAGAAGTAACCACCCGGGGGCGCACCCTAAAATCGCGCCCTTATGTCCGCCCCTTCCGAGAACACCAGCGCCAAGCCCAGCAACTTCCTGCGACAGATCATCGAGCGTGACCTCGAGCAGGGGACCTACGCGCAGCGCCGCTGGGCCGGCCAGCCCGGTGACGCGGCGCAGCATGCCGCCGGCCAGGCCGACCCGGCGAAGATCCGCACGCGCTTCCCGCCCGAGCCCAATGGCTACCTGCACGTGGGCCATGCCAAGAGCATCTGCCTGAACTTCGGCCTGGCGCGCGACTACGGCGGCGTCTGCCACATGCGCTTCGACGACACCAACCCCGAGAAGGAGGAGCAGGAGTACGTCGACGGCATCCTGGACGCGGTGAAGTGGCTCGGTTTCGGCTGGGACGCGAACGGCACCTCGCACCTGTACCAGGCCTCGGACTACTTCGACTTCATGTACCGCTGCGCCGAGTACCTGGTGGGCGCCGGCCTGGCTTATGTCGACGAGCAGACGCCCGAGCAGATGCGCGCCAACCGCGGCGACTTCGGCAAGCCCGGTGTGGACAGCCCCTTCCGCAGCCGCACGCCCGACGAGAACCTGGCCCGCCTGCGCGAGATGCGCGATGGCCAGCTGGCCGACGGCGCCGCCGTGCTGCGCGCGAAGATCGACATGGCCAGCCCCAACATCAACCTGCGGGACCCGGCCCTCTACCGCATCAAGCACGCCGAACACCACAACACCGGCAACACCTGGTGCATCTACCCGATGTACACCTTCGCGCACCCGATCGAGGACGCGCTGGAGAACATCACCCACAGCATCTGCACCCTCGAGTTCGAAGACCAGCGCCCGTTCTACGACTGGCTGCTCGATCGCCTGCGCGAGGGCGGCCTGATCAACGCGCCGCAGCCGCGCCAGTACGAGTTCGCCCGCCTGAACCTGACCTACGTGGTCACCAGCAAGCGAAAGCTCAAGCAGCTGGTGGACGAGAAGCACGTGGACGGCTGGGACGACCCGCGCATGCCCACCATCGTCGGCCTGCGCCGGCGCGGCTACACGCCGGAAAGCCTGCACCTGTTCGCCGAGCGCATCGGCGTGACCAAGGCCGACAGCTGGATCGACTACAGCACCCTGGAGATCGCCCTGCGCGACGACCTCGACCCCAAGGCCGCCCGCGGCATGGCGGTGCTCGAGCCGGTGCAGCTGGTGATCGACAACTGGGACGAGGTCATGGGCGCCGGCCACCTGGAGCCCTGCGTGGCCCCGGTGCACCCGCACCACCCCGAGCGCGGCCAACGCCGGTTCTCCTTCGGCAAGACGTTGTGGATCGAGCGCGGCGACTACGAGGAAGTGCCGCCCAAGGGCTACAACCGCCTCTTCCCGGGCAACAAGGTGCGCCTGAAGTACGGCTACGTGGTCGAGTGCGTGGGCGCCGACAAGGACGCCGGCGGCCGGGTCACCACCGTCCACGCCAACCTGATCCCCGACACCAAGAGCGGCACGCCGGGCAGCGACAGCGTCAAGGCCAAGGGCGTGATCACCTGGGTCGGCGCGCACGACGCGGTGGCTGCCGAGGTACGCCTGTACGACCGCCTGTTCTCGGTGCCCCAGCCCGGCGCCGGCGACAAGGACTTCCTGCAGGAGATCAACCCCGACAGCCTGCAGGTGGCCCAGGCCTGGGTCGAACCGGCGCTGGCCCAGGCCGCGCCGGACGACAAGTTCCAGTTCGAGCGCCACGGCTACTTCGTCGCCGACCGCAAGGACCACGCCGCCGGCCGGCCCGTATTCAACCGGGTCACCGGCCTGAAGGACACCTGGGCGAAATGAGTGCGAGGCCCTGGCCGGGAACCAACCCGGCCATGGCGGGGTCTGCGTGGACAGGAGGAGCCCCGCATGACCGCCTCTTCAGCCCCCCCGCCTCCCGCCCTGCGCACCCTGCTCTATCGCTACTTCTTCTTCGGGTGGCTGTTCCGCGACGTGACGCGCGGTGACCTGATCGAGCGCGCCGCGGCCTGGCGCCACAACCGCGAGCAGGCGCGCTGGCTGCCGACGTACATGCGGCGCTGGCTCTCGTGCGGCCTGGCGTTCTACCTGCTGGGAATGCTGGCCGAGGTGCTGGCGGGTTCGCAGCTGCTCTCCGCGGTGTTCTACGTGCCCGGCGCCCTGAGCGTGCCGGTGAATGCGGTGATCGGCGCGGCCTGGGTGGGGTTCAAGGCCCTGCCCGCCCCCTTCTGACCGCGCGCGCGCCACGGGCCGGTGCACCACCGGCCGGGAGCGGATCATTTCCTCGAAGGCGCTGTCGGCCCCCAGGCCCGAGCCCGTGGCCCGCGGGCGGCCGGGATGTGGCAAGGCGCGAAAGAGCAACTGCGGTGGATGGTGCACGCTGGAGACTCCCTGGGCAGGCGAACGTGCAGGCAGGTTAGCACCCGTGCAACCTCAGCCGGCCCCGGCGACGCCGGTACTTTTTGTGTTTGGCGCCGACTGCGTGCGGGGCGGCCCTGCGCCCCCGACCCCTTGCCTCAGCGAGCGCGGGCGGCGCGCGCCAGGCGCAGTTCGTTGTCGCCCTGCCCGGCGCCGCTGGCGGGCACCGAGGCCCCGGCGCCGTCGCAGACCTGTGGCAGGCGCGCGGCCAGGGCCTCGTCGGCATCCGGGCCGGCGCCGATGTAGACGCCCTGGGTGAGCGTGACCTGCGCCGACTCGAAGGCGCCGGCGCCGGCGCACAGCGTCGTCTTGGTCGGCGCATCCTGGTGGGCCAGGGCCAGCATGGCCGGCACCACCGACTCGGGGCCGAAGGCCTCGAGCATGTCGGGCGGGAACAGGTCCTGCGTCATGCGCGTGGCCGCCGTAGGGGCCAGGCAGTTGACCCGGATGTCGTGCTTGTGCCCCTCGAGCGCCAGCGTGTTCATCAGCCCCACCAGCGCCAGCTTGGCGGCGCCGTAGTTGCTCTGGCCGAAGTTGCCATACAAGCCGGTGGAGGACGTGGTCAGGACGATGCGCCCGTACTTCTGCGCCTGCATGTAGGGCCAGGCGGCCTTGCAGCAATGCACCGCGCCCATGAGGTGCACCTCGACCACGGCGCGGAAATCGGCCAGGTCCATCTTCGCGAAGGTCTTGTCCCGCAGGATGCCGGCGTTGCTCACGATGATGTCGATGCGGCCCCAGGTGTCGACAGCCTGGCGGACCATGGACTGCACCGCGTCGAAGTCGGTGACCGACGCGCCGTTGGCGATGGCCTCGCCACCGCGCGCGAGGATCTCGTCGACCACGGCCTGGGCGGCACCCACGCTGCCCCCGGTGCCGTCGACCGCGCCGCCGAGGTCGTTGACCACCACCTTGGCGCCGCGCGCGGCCAGGGCGAGCGCGTGCTGGCGGCCCAGGCCGCCGCCGGCGCCGGTGACGATGGCCACGCGGCCGCTGAAGTCCAATGCCATGGAGGTCCTCCCGTTGGTCGTTGCGGCAGCGACTCTACGACGCCACGCCCCCTGCGCCTGTGCCGCAGGGGACATCGCGCCCGTCAGGGCCGGCCTACAACGGGAAGGCGGCGGCGACGTCGATGACGACGTTGCTGCGGCGGTCCATCAGCAGGATCTCCGCGCCCACGCGGATGTAGCCGTGGCCCACCGGCAAGGGCGGCAGGCGCGTCACCAGCGCCGGCGGCACCGAGTACCAGACCACGTCCGACGGCAGCGGTCGGCCGATCTGGTACTTCTTCGCCTGGCCGGGCGGCAGGCAGCCGTTGTTCTTTTTCGCCAGCCCCGGCGGGCAGCGCCCGGCGCGCTGGGCCTGCTCGCCGTACCAGGTGCGCACCACCTCGCGGTCGCGGTCGGTGAAGGTCGCCCCGATACGCACCTCGGTGCGCGGGGCGGCCTCGCGCGAGACCGCAGCCTCCGGCTCCCGCTCCTGCTTGCGCCGCTGCCCGGGCGCATCGTCATTGCGGGCCGTAGCGCCTGCGGCCACCGCCGCCAGGGCGACGGCCAGCGCCATGCGGGCCAGGGGGACTTGCATCATGGACACCTCCTCTTCGTGGATGGACGGACAACCCGGACTGTCGCGCCCTGCGCGCCGTCACCGGGTAGGACGGCGCCGACAGCGCCGTCCCCGGCTCCTCAGGGCGCGGCCAGCGAAGGCGCCACCGCGGCCCGGCCCAGGCCCAGGCGCTCGGGCGCGATGTACTTCTGGCGATAGATCTCGAAGGGCAGGCTGTCACTGGCCTCGATGCGGGCCTGCTCCTGCAGCGAGGCCGCGGCCTGCGCCGTGAAACGCGCCTGCTGCGCCTCGCTCCAGGGCAGCGCCAGGAGCTCCTCGCGCACGCGCCGCGACCGGTCCAGCCCGAAATCGAAGAAGCGGTTGCCGTGGTCCTTCGCCATCGCCGCGAGCACGCGCGCCGAAGGCACGAGCGACGGGTCGTCGAGGCGCTCGCGGGCGACGCGCAGGGCGGCCTGGTGCAGGGTGCCGCCGAGGGCGGCGTCCAGGGCGCGCGCGGCGCCCTCGCACGCGTCGAGCAGCTCGTGGCCCCAGGCGGCGAGGCCGGCCTCGCCGTCGTCCCGCTCCAGCCGCAGCGCCGGATCGCGGCCGAAGGCGGCGGTGCGGTGCTGGTTGCGGCCGATGCGGGCGATCTCCTCGGGGGTGTCGGGCGGGCTCTCAGCGAACAGGCAGTGCAGCAGGAAGACGTCGAGGAAGCGCATGGCCTGCGCGTCGATGCCCAGGGGCTCGAACGGGTCCAGGTCCATCAGGCGCACCTCCACGTACTCCACGCCGCGCTCGCGCAGCGCGTGCAGCGGGCGCTCGCCCGGGAAGATGGTGCGCTTGGGGCGGATGGTGCCGTAGAACTCGTTCTCGATCTGCAGCAGGCTGGTGGCCAGCTGGCGGTATGCGCCGTCGGGGCCGCGCACGCCGATCGCCTCGTAGGGCGGGTAGGGGCGCGTGAGCGCCCCGTGCAGCGAGTCGGCATAGCCCTCCAGGCCGTTGTAGCTCACGGCCAGGCGCGACTGCGCCTCGCTCTGGTAGCCCAGTCGCCCCATGCGCAGCGAGGTGGCGTACGGCAGGTACAACGTGCCCTCGGACAGCGCCTGCAGCTGGTGGTCGCGCCCCTCGACGAAACAGGCGTTGAGGGCCGGTGAGGCGCCGAACAGGTACAGCAGCAGGAAGGCGTGGCGGCGGAAATTGCGGATCAGGCCGAAGTAGGCGGCGCTGTCCACGCCCGGCATCGACCAGTTGTAGTGGATGCCGGAGATGGTCTGCATGCGCCGGCCATAGCGCCAGGCCAGGCCCATGCGGTAGACGCTCTTGGCCTGGCCCACGTTGGAGCTGCCGTAGCGGCCGATCGGGATCTGGTCTTCGTCAGGCAGGGCGCACGGCATGCTCGAGGCCCACAGGGCCTCCTCGCCGATCTGGCGCAGCGTGAACTGGTGGATCTCGCGCAGTTCGTCCACGCAGGACTCGGGCGTGGCATGCACGCCCGTGATCAGTTCCAGCTGCGCCTCGCTGTAGTCGGTGGTGATGTGCGGGTGCGTCAGCGCGCTGCCCAGCGCCGCGGGGTGCGGCGTGGCCGCCAGCGAGCCGTCGGGCGCGGCCCGCAGGCTTTCTTTCTCGACGCCGCGGCGGATGCCGAGCAGGCGCGTGGGGTCCAGCCCGCTGAGGGCCGGCAGGGAAATGCTCATGTCTTCTTGTCGGAGGGCCGGGCCGGCCAGTGGATCAGCCGCCCCAGAGTCCCGCCGAAGTTAACACCTTTGTGCGTTCCCTGCCGTGACAGGACTCAGTTGCGGTCCGCGCGGCGGGTGCGTTGCTGCGTCGTGGTGGTGGTGGTATCGGTGGTTGCGGAGCCCGCGCCCATGCTGCCGGTGGCGCCGGTGCCGGCGCTGCCCGACGGGGTGCCGGTGGTGGCGCTGCCGGCGCCCATGCTCGATCCCGAGGTGCCGGTGCCGGTGTCGGCGGCGCCCGTGCTGCCGGTGCCTGTGCCTGTGCCTGTGCCGGTGCCGGTGGACCCGGTGCCCGGCGAACCGCCGGCGCCCATGGTGCCGGTGTCGGAGGGCGATCCGGAGGGGGTGCCGGCCCCGGTGGACCCCGGCGCCGGCGAGGCCGCGCCCGGCGTGCTGGTGTCCCCCGCGCCGGAGGGCGAGGCCTGGGTTCCGGTGGTGCCGCCGGTGGCGCCCGTGCCGCCCGTGGTGCCGGCGCCCGATCCGCTGCCCTGGGCGAGGGCAGCACCGGCGAGGGCGGCGGTGGCGAGGCCCGCGAGCAGGCGGCGCAGAAGGCTCGATGTGGTCATTTCGCAGACTCCTTACATGGCTTGGAATGGCTGGTCACTGGCCAGCATCGCTGCCGGCTGCGACCAGCCTAGGCAGCCCGCAGCGGCGCCTCGTCGGTGGCCGGCAGGACCTCGTGTCAGACGGAGCCCGCCTCGACCACGGCCTGCGGCGACGGGCGTGCAGGACGCCGCCCGGGCGGGAAGACCTCGGCCAGCGCGCGCGTATCGGGCAGCACGTAGACCACCGCCCCGGCTCGCACGGCCGGCACCAGCACCTGCTCGTAGAACCGCACCGGCAGGTTGATGCAGCCGTAGGAGATGCGGTTGTCGCCGGGCGTGGGCGAGGCCAGGCGCTGCAGCCGGCGCTCGGACTTCAACGTGGCGCGCACGCGGTGCATGGACACGGCGGAGGCGTAGTCGACCCAGACGATGTCCTCGCCGGCCAGGTTGGTACCGGGCTCGGCAACGAAGCGGCCGGCTGGCGTGGTGCGCTCGTGCGGCAGGATCGACCGCAGCGGCCGCTCGCCGATGCCGGGCACCGACTCGTCGCCGCGCGCCAGCCCCAGCAGGGCCGGCGCCGCGCCGAGCAGCCGGCCCGCCGGCGAGAGCACGTAGACGCGCGCCCGCTTCTTGTCGACGATGACCAGGTGCCCGCGGCCATGGTCCCCCGAGGCGAGGGCCCAGGCAGCGACCTGCCGGGCCTCGGGCGAGACGCGCTCGGCGCCGAAATCGGGCGGGGGCAGCGCGGCGGCGCCGAGGGCCGTGGACAGCAGGAGGATGGCGGGCAGGCTCATGGCCCGCCCACACTAGCCCCGCCCGGGCGGGGTGGCCGTGCGGCGCGTCCTGCGCCGCGCGTAGGCGTGCGCTTTCAGGCGGGCGTGTGGCCTGCGGGCACCAGCCGCCACAGGGAAGTCACTTCCCTGCCGCGGGCCGCTGCCAGCGGGTCCGACGGGTCGGAGGCCTTGGGATGGCGCGGGCGGATGTCGAGCCGGTCCTTCACCGCCAGGCCGGCGGCGGCGATCCACCCGAGCAACTCCTCGCGCGGGCGCAGGCCCAGGTGCTCGGCCAGGTCGGACAGGACCAGCCAGCCCTCCCCGCCCGGCGCGAGGTGCGCCGCCAGCCCCGACAGGAAGCCGCGCAGCATGCGGCTGCCCTCGTCGTACACCGCGAGCTCCAGCGCCGACCCCGGCCGCGCCGGCACCCAGGGCGGGTTGCACACCACCAGCGCCGCGCGGCCCGGCGGGAACAGGTCGGCCTCGAGCAGTTCGACGCGGTCCTGCACGCCCAGGCGCCCGAGGTTGTCGCGGGCGCAGGCCAGGGCGCGCGGGTTCAGGTCGGTGGCGACCACGCGGGCGATGCCGCGCCGGGCCAGCAGGGCCGCCACCACCCCCGTGCCGGTGCCGACGTCGAAGGCGAGCGCCCGGTCCGCCGGCAGCGGGGCGCGCGCCAGCAGGTCCAGGTACTCGCCGCGCACCGGCGAGAACACGCCATAGTGCGGATGGATGCGGTTGCCCGGCGCGGGGCCGAGCGCGGGGATCTCGACGCCGGCCTTGCGCCACTCGTGCGCCCCCACCAGCCCCTGCAGCTCACGCAGCGCCACGAGCTGGGGCTGGCCGTCGGCCGGGCCCCAGGCCTCGGCGCAGGCTGCGTGCAGGTCGGGCGCGCGGCGCAGCGCGATGCCGTGGTCCCCCGCCACCTCCACCAGCAGCATGCCCAGGAGGCGCGCGCGCCGGCCCTGGGCCTGGCGGTGCTTGTGGAAGGCCTCGGTGATCGAGGCCGGCGCAGGTACGGGCTTGCGCGGCTTGCGGTCGATGCGGCGGGCCAGGGCCTGCAGCAGCTGGCGCGCGTTGTGGAAGTCGCCGCGCCACAGCAGCGCGGTGCCCTCGCACACCAGGCGGTAGGCCGCGTCGGCGGGCAGCTGGTCGTCGGCCACCTCCACGCGCGCGGGCGCGGGCCAGCCGGCCTCGCTGCGCCAGCGGGCGCTGCGCGGTGCGCCGCCCTCGGTCCAGGCGACCATCGCGGGGGCGTCCGTCATGCGGCCTCCCGGGCAGGAAGGAGCCGGCGGCCCATTGCGGCGGCGCCCAGCACCAGCGCGCCGGCGGCGATGCCGGTCACCGCATCGGCCAGCAGGGCGCCGGCCGCGGCGGCCAGGCCGCCCCACGCCTGCAACGTGCCGGTGACCGCACCGTGCAGCGGCTCGATGCCATGCAGCAGGATGCCGCCACCCACCAGGAACATGGCCGCCGTGCCGGCGACCGAGAGGGCCTTCATCAGCCAGGGCGCCGCACGCAGCAGGCCTCGCCCCAGGGCGCGCACGCCGCCCGACGCACTGCGGCTCAGGGCCAGCCCCGCGTCGTCGAGCTTCACGATGCCGGCGACCAGGCCGTACACGCCCACCGTCATCAGCAGCGCGATGCCGGCGAGCACCGCCACCCGGGTACCGAAGGGGCTGCCGGCCACCGTCCCGAGGGCGATGACGATGATCTCGGCGGAGAGGATGAAATCGGTGCGCACCGCGCCGCGCACCTTCTGCCGCTCCAGCGCCAGCACGTCGACCTGCGGGTCGGCCAGCGCACGCGCCAGCGCCTGGTGGTGCGCGGCATCCTCGGCGGGCGAGTGCAGGAAGCGGTGGGCCAGCTTCTCGAAGCCCTCGAAGCACAGCCAGGCTCCGCCCACCATCAGCAGCGGGGTCACTGCCCAGGGCACGAAGGCGCTGATGGCCAGCGCGGCGGGCACCAGCACCAGCTTGTTCACCAGGGAGCCGCGCGCCACCGCCCAGACCACGGGCAGCTCGCGGTCGGCGGCGACGCCGGTGACCTGCTGCGCGTTCAGCGCGAGGTCGTCGCCGAGCACGCCGGCGGTCTTCTTCGCCGCGACCTTCGTGAGCACGGACACGTCGTCCAGCAAGGTGGCAATGTCGTCGAGCAGCGCAAAGAAGCTGGAGGCCATGGGGTGTCGGGCGGGCGGAGGGTCGGCCATTATCATGGGCCATGCCTGCCGAGTACCTCGCCCGCCTGGGCCCCGACGGGCCGCGCTTCGCGCTCGCGGCGGACCGCACGGTGCTGCAGTCGGCCGAGGCGGCGGGCCTGGTGCTGCCGAACTCCTGCCGCAACGGCACCTGCCGCGCCTGCATCCAGCAGCTCGAATCCGGCCGCGTGGGCTACCGCATCGAATGGCCCGGCCTGCTGGCCGAGGAAAAGGCGCAGGGCTGGATCCTGCCCTGCGCGGCGTACCCGCTCAGTGACCTGGTGCTGCGCGCCACGCCCTGAGCGTGCTTCCCAAAGGAAAAGGGCCGCCCGCAGGCAGCCCTGGCAAGGCGGCGATGCCGCCTCAGGGGCGCAGCACGCCCGGCACCACGATCAGGCGTTCGCCCGCGGGGCCGCGCCCGGCGCTGCCTGCGGGCGCCGCCTTGAGGCGCGCCGGGTCATCGACCAGCGGAATGCTCAGGACCGCCGTGCGGCCGGCCTGGGTGGTGAAGACGTTGAGGTGCGGCGCACCGCTCGCGTCGATGCGCACCCTCACCTCGCGGGTGCCGGCCGCACCTGCAGCCAGCGGCGTGCTGTCCGCCTGCAGCAGGCGGGCGCCGCCGGTGGCGGTGTAGCGGAACGTCGCGCCCGCCGGGTCGCTCGCGCCGGACAGGCGCAGCGTCACGAGGACCGTGTCGGCGCCGGTTCGCTCCAGGGTGTGGCGGATGTCCACGCCGGCGCCGTGGACGGGACCGTGCGGGTCGGCCGCCGGGGCCATGGGAGCGGCGGAGGCCGGGGCGGCCTGCACCGAGGCCAGCGTGCACAGGGCACCCAGGGCCAGCAGGAGGTTCAGTGCATGGGAAAGGCGCTTCATGTTCATCGGGCTCGCAGGGGCGTGAAGGAAGGGGCGGCGTAGGAGGAGGCGGCGGGCGGCTCGGCGAGCTCCACCAGCTGCACGTCAAAGCAGCCGGTGGCGTACGAGCCGCGCAAGACATCCCGGTCGGCCAGGCTCAGGACCAGGGTACCGGCGGGCAGCGGCAGGTCGACGTCCAGCCCGGGGGTGTCGGTCCAGCCGTAGGTGCGCTCCACGCCGTCCAGCCAGGAGAGTTCCACCCGCGGCCGGCTGCCATCGCCCCGGTCGCGACCGAGGATCGCGAGCTTGTAATGCCCGGCCCTGTGGGTGACGACCTTCAGGTAGCGGGTGTTGCCCAGCTTGTTGGGCTTGCCGTACGTGCTGACGCTGCAGACCCTGGCGGACTGGCCCGGGGCCAGCGGCAGGTAGGGCGGCAGGACCTGCAGGCCGCCGTCGTTCGTCTCGCCGGTGCCATAGGCATCCCCCGAGCTCCGTGAGGTCACGATGGCCTGCCCCTCGAGCAGGACGTCGAGCGCGTCGGCGGCGTCCGGGTCGGCGCCGCGGACGGCGTGCGAGAAGGCATACAGGGTGTTGAAGGCCGGCGAGGCGGCGAGCTGTCGCATGGCAGCGTGGACCGGCACCACCCCGCGCTGGCGCGCGAAATTCCAGATCACCGTGGCCACCGAGTCCTCGGCATGGGCGCCGGGGCGTTTCGTGACGGCGCGGTCCAGCGGCAGGAACCAGCCGGACGCCTGGCCCGGCCCCATGGCATCGGAAATCGCCGCGATGCCCAGGGCGATGCCGGACCAGGCGCTGCCCCAGCCCTCGCTGAAGGCCAGCGCCAGTTCCAGCGGCTCGCCGGCATGGCGCCCGCCGGGCGAGTCACTGCGCGAGAAGGCCCATTGGTAATAGTGGCCCCACTCGTGCGCGATGACGCCCTCGTCGTATTCGTCGGTGTTCACGTCCTCGTCGCCCATCACGTAGATGTGCGCGGTGGTGTCGGCAGCCGCCGCGGTGAAGTGCGTCCCGCCGATCTGGCCCTGCGACTTGTCGCCGCGCACGGCGCGGTTGCCGGGGCTCCAGTGGACGTCCAGCGGGCGCAGGGCCGCGCGGGGGTCGACCGCCAGCAGGGCGGCCTGGGTCCGGTAGACCGTGTCGAGCACGGCGAAGGGCGCGGCCGACCGGGGCTGGCGATAGCCCGCGCCGGTCCAGCCGGAGGGCGCGTGCAGGTCGCGGGTGCCGCCGCCGGTGAAGGCGGGGGACTCCAGCGCGTACAGGGCGTCGCCCTGGGTGTTGTCGGTGACGCGGGTGCGGGCATTGCCCGCCAGGAGTTCGGCACTCACGCGCAGGCGGACCGGGCGGCCCTCGGGGGCCTGGGCGCTGTAGCGGCCCTCGGCGTCGGTGCGCGTGTCGGCCACGACGGTGCCGGCCTCGTCCACCAGCTGCAGCCGCGCGCCGCGCACCGGGCGGGCCTCGACGTGCGCGTAGGCGAGGCGGCCGCCGGCGCTCGGCACGTAATCGAAGGTGACGCGGCCGCGGACCGTCGCGTCACCCGGGACGGGGACGGGGCCGACGGGCCGGACCGGGTCGGCCGGCTGCACGGGCACGGGGGGTGGCGGCGGCTCGGCGGGGGCATCGGCGCCGCCGCCGCCCCCGCCGCCACAGGCGGCGAGCAGGGTCAGGTACAGGAAGGCCGGCAAGGCAGCGGCGAGCCGCCAGCGGGTGGCGCGCGGCCGGGCCGGGCGGCTTGAGGACGAATGGGTCATGGACACCTCGGTGAAGGGAGTGGCATCGCCCGCTCGTGGCGGGCGGCCATGGGTGTCCAGGAGGGAAGCGATGCTGCCGCGCAAGCTGTCAGCTCGCTGAGGAGCCTGGCGCGCGGGCTGCGGCTAATCGTTGCCCGTGGAATACGGCCTGCGCGGCGCGCGCCCGTCGCTGCCGGAGGGGCGCCGTTCGGCCTGCGGGTCGGGCTCGGGGCGCGGCGCATTCGAGCCCGCCGGATCGCTGGCGGGACCCGGTGCCGGGGCCGGTCGCGGCGGGATCACGTCGGGCGCGCTGGCGGGAGTGGAGTCGGTGGCCATGCGCGCCAGCCTGCCCGCCCCTTCCCGCGGCAGGCGTAGGACGGGCTGGCATGATGCGGGCCGTGAAGTTCCTGACCGCCCTGATCCTGGCCGCCGCGTCGGCCTGCGCCTCGGCCGCACCGTTCGAGGACACCATGGCCCAGCGCACCCGGGCCTGCAGCGCCTGCCACGGTGCCGAGGGCCGCGCCGGCCCCGACGGCTACTACCCCCGCATCGCCGGCAAGCCGGCCGGCTACCTGTACAACCAGCTGCTGCATTTCCGCGACGGCCGCCGCCACTACGGCCTGATGACGCGCCTGCTGGACCCGCTGTCCGACGCCTACCTGCTCGAGATCGCGCAGCACTTCGCCAGCCTGGACCTGCCCTACCCCCCGCCGGCCCCCGCGCCCGCGCCGCCGCAGGTGCTGGAGCGAGGCCGCCAGCTGGCGCTGCAGGGCGATGCCGCGCGCCAGCTGCCCGCCTGCGCCGCCTGCCACGGCCCGCAGCTCACGGGCGTGCTGCCCAACACCCCGGGGCTGCTGGGGCTGCCGCGGGACTACCTGAACGCCCAGCTCGGCGCCTGGCGCAGCGGCCAGCGGCGCGCCCACGCCCCCGACTGCATGGCCCGCATCGCCCAGGCCCTGCCGGCCGAGGACCTGACCGCCGTGGCCACCTGGCTGGCGGCCCAGCCCCTGCCGGCCAGCACCAAGCCGGTGGCGAAGCTGCCCCGGCCGCCCGAGATCGCCTGCGGCAGCGCCGTCCTTCCCGCCGGGAGGATGACGCCGTGATCCGCCGCATCTCCCTCGCCCTGCTGGGCCTCCTGGCGCTGGCGGGCATCGCCTTCGGCGTGATGTTCGCGCGCAGCGAGGCCGGCTCCGGCGCGCCCGCCGCGGCGCCGGCCGCCGCCGCCCCCGCGACACCGGACCTCATCGCGCGCGGCGAGTACCTCGTGCGCGCCGGCAACTGCATGGCCTGCCACACCGACCGGGGCGGCGCACCCTGGGCGGGCGGGCGCGGCATCGTCACGCCCTTCGGCACGGTCTACGCGGGCAACCTCACGCCCGACCCGAAGACCGGGCTGGGCCACTGGTCCGCCGACGACTTCTGGCGCGCGCTGCACCATGGCCGCTCGCGGGACGGGCGCATGCTGTACCCGGCCTTCCCCTACACGAACTACACCCTGGTGACCCGCGCCGACGCGGACGCGATGTTCGCCTTCCTGCGCAGCGTGCCGCCGGTGGCGCGCGAGAACACCCCGCACGACCTGCGCTGGCCGGTGAACACGCAGGCATCGCTGGCCGTGTGGCGGGCGCTGTATTTCCGCCCCGGCGAGCTGCGCGAGGAGCCCGCGCGCGGCGCCGAGTGGAACCGCGGCGCCTACCTGGTGCGCGGGCTGGGCCACTGCTCGGCCTGCCATGCCACGCGCAACGCCCTGGGCGCCAGCGACATGATGGACCTGTCCGGCGGGATGATCCCGATGCAGGCCTGGTACGCGCCCTCGCTGGCCTCGGACCGGGAGGCCGGCGTCGCCGGCTGGCCCCTGGAGGACATCGTGCGGCTGCTTCGCACCGGCCACACGCCCGGCGCCAGCACCCTGGGGCCGATGGCCGAGGTGGTGCTTCACAGCACGCAGCACCTGTCCCTGCCGGACCTGCAGGCCATGGCCACCTTCCTCAAGTCGGTGCCGCCGGCCGCCGAGACGCCGCGCCCGCCCGCGCCGCCGACACCCGCCAGCGTGGCTCAGCGCGGCGCGCGCCTGTACGAGAACCACTGCGCCCAGTGCCACGGCGACCGCGGCGAGGGTGTCGGCGGCGCCTACCCGCCGCTGGCGGGCAACCGCGCGGTCACCCTCCCGGTGACGGCCAACCTGGTGCAGGTGGTGATCCATGGCGGCTTCGGCCCCGCCACCGAGGGACACCCCCGCCCGTTCGGCATGCCGCCCTTCGCCCTGGAGCTGTCGGATGCCGATGTCGCCGCCGTGCTCACGCACATCCGCGGCAGCTGGGGCAACCGCGCCGGCATGGTCAGCGAACTGGACGTGGCCCAGCAACGGAGCCTGCGATGAGCGCCGGGCCGTCCCTCCCGAGGCGGGGTGCGCCCGCCCGCACGCCGGGCCGCCCCCCCCTGGCGGGACCTCGCGCCGGGGTCGCGCCATGAGCCTTCGCCTGCTGGCGCTCCCGCCCGAGGCCACCGGCCGGCTGTGGCTGTCGTCCATGCCCGGGCGCTTCGAGCCGTGGACGCGCTTCGTTGCCGAGGCAGAGGCCGTGCGGCTCGGGCTGGTGGTGTGCCTCACCCCGCGCGAGGAGATCGCCGAGCTGTCGCCCGCCTACCACGCGGCCGTGGCGCGCGGCCGCCTGCCTTTCCGCTGGACGCTGCTGCCGATGCGCAATTTCGGGTTGCCCGAGGACCCGGCCGCCTTCCGCACCCAGGTGATGGACGTGGCCCGCCGCGTGCGCGAGGGCGAGTCGGTGCTGCTGCATTGCGCCGCCGGCCTGGGCCGCACCGGCTCGGCGGCGGCCTGCGTGCTCAAGTCCCTGGGGCTGGACACGCCGCAGGCCCTGGCGCGGGTGCGCGAGGCGGGCTCCAACCCGCAGAACGCCGAGCAGGCCGGCTTCGTCGACTGGTTCTGAAGCGTGCCGTCGGGTGGTGCGGGCCGGCGTCCTCTGGGCGACAGGCCTGCGCCCGGGGCGCACCGTATGCTGGCTGCGCGCCCCTGGCGGGAGGGCCCTCGCAGCCCCCCGGGCTGACGGGGTCCCCGGCGCTGCGACCCGGAGAAAAAGAGAAGGAGACCCCTTGAGCCTGCATTCCAAGCTCCTGCAGCGCGCCGCCGAAGGCCGCCCCATCCGCGTCGGCCTGGTCGGCGCCGGCAAGTTCGGCTCGATGTACCTCGCGCAGGTGCCGCGCACGCCCGGCGTGCACCTGGCCGGCATCGCCGACCTGTCCCCCGACGGCGCCCGCGCCAACCTGGCCCGCGTGGGCTGGGAGCCGGCACGCCTGGAGGCCGCCAGCCTGGACGCCGCGATCAGGTCCGGGGCCCTCACCCATGTGGGCGACGACTGGCTGGCCCTGGTGCGCCATCCCGCCATCGACGTGATCGTGGAGTGCACCGGCCACCCGGTGGCCGCGGTGGACCACTGCCTGGAAGCCTTCGCGCACGGCAAGCACGTGGTCAATGTGACGGTGGAGGCCGACGCCTTCTGCGGCCCGCTGCTGGCGCGCCGCGCCGCCGAGGCCGGCGTGGTGTACTCGCAGGCCTTCGGCGACCAGCCCGCCCTGATCTGCGACCTGGTGGACTGGGCCCGCACCTGCGGCTTCCCGGTGGTGGCCGCCGGCCGCGGCCACAAGTGGCTGCCGCACTTCTGCGAGTCCACGCCCGAGACGGTGTGGGGACACTACGGCCTCACCCCCGAGCAGGCCCGCCGCGGCGGCCTGAACCCGAAGATGTTCAACAGCTTCCTCGACGGCTCCAAGCCCAGCATCGAGAGCGCCGCGGTGTCGAATGCCACCGGCCTGGGCGTGCCCTCCGACGGCCTGCTGTACCCGCCGGCCAGCGTGGAGGACATCCCCTTCGTGACCCGACCGCGCAGCGAGGGCGGCGTGCTCGAACGCAAGGGGATGGTGGAGGTGATCTCGTCGCTGGAGCCCGACGGCCGCCGCATTCCCTACGACATCCGCATGGGCGTATGGGTCACGGTGGAAGGCGAGACCGAGTACATCCGCAACTGCTTCGAGGAGTACAACGCCCACACCGATCCCACCGGCCGCTACTTCACCCTGTACAAGCGCTGGCACCTGATCGGGCTGGAGGTCGGCCTGTCGGTGGCCTCGGTGGCCCTGCGCGGCGAGGCCACCGGCGTGGCCACGGCGTGGAATGCCGACGTGGTGGCCACCGCCAAGCGCGACCTCGCACCCGGCGACCTGCTGGATGGCGAGGGCGGCTACACCGTGTGGGGCAAGCTGCTGCCCGCAGACAAGTCGGTGCGCCTGGGCGGCGTGCCGCTGGGCCTGGCGCATGACGTCAAGGTGGTGCGCCCGGTACGCAAGGGCCAGGTCGTGACCTGGGACGACGTGGCCATGGACACCGGTACGCGGGCCTGGCAGCTGCGCCGCCAGATGGAAGAATCCTTCAAGCCCGGCCAGTCGATCGGCGCCTGAGGCTGGGGCGGCCGCCCGGCGGCGGCGAGGGCCGCGGACGCGGCAGCGCGCTCAGGCCGGCAGCCGCTCGATCGCCTGGGAGGCCACGGCCTGCAATTGCGCCGGGGTGACGCGCTCCGGCGCGATCTCGGCCAGCGGCACCAGCACGAAGGCGCGCCCTGCCAGGCGCGGGTGCGGCACGGTGAGCGTGGGGGTGTCGATGCGCGCCTGCCCGTACAGCAGCAGGTCCAGGTCCAGGGTGCGTGGCGCGTTGAGGTACGGCCGCTCGCGGCCCGCCGCGTTCTCCAGCGCCTGCAGCTGCGCGAGCAGTTCGTGCGCGGGCAGCCGGGTGGCGAGGGCCGCGACCGCGTTGATGAAGTCCGGCCCCTGCGCCTCGTGCGGCGCAGTGCGGTACAGGGAGGAGGCGCGCAGCAGCGTGGTCTGCGGCAGGCGGCCGAGGGCCTCGAGGGCAAGGGCCACGGTGGCCCGGGCATCGCCGAGGTTGGCGCCCAGGCCTACGTAGGCGGTCACGGGGCCGGGCGTGTCCATGCGGGCCACCCGTGGGGGTCAGGCCTCGCCGCCGGACGGCGCGCCACCGCCCTCGCCGGCCGGCTTGCGGCGGCGGCGGCGGCGCTTCTTGGGCGCGGCGCCATCGCCCTCGGCGCCTTCGCTGCCGGCGTCGCCGGGATCGCGCCGCTCGCCAGCCTCGCCGACCTCACGGGGCTCGCGGGGTTCACGCCGCGCCGGCGCGGCGCGGCCGCCCTCGCCCTCCGGCGCTGCGGGCTTGACGCGGTGCACGCGTCGCCCGCCCTTGCCCTGCTCCTCGCGGGCCTGTGCCAGGAGGTCCTCGCGGGCGTTGTCGTCGGCCACGCTGAACTCTTGCCACCAGTCGGCCAGCACCACGTCGACCTCGCCGATGTCGGCGCGCAGGCGCATGAAGTCGAAGCCGGCACGGAAGCGGGGCTGCTCCACCAGGCTGAAGGGGCTGCTGCCGGTGCGCTTGTCGAAGCGCGGCTGCATCATCCAGATCTCGCGCATGTCGGCGCCGAGCTTGCCGCGGCCCGAGACGTCGCCGATGCGCGAGTCGAACACCTCGTCGATCGCATCCTGCAGCGCCGGGAACGGCGGCACGCGCTGGGCCTGGCGCCTGGCCCAGCCTTCGCGCACGTCGGCCCAGAGCACGGCGGCGAGCAGGAAGCTCGGGGCCACCGGCTTGCCCTCGCCCACGCGGCGGTCGGTGTCGGCCAGCGCGGCGCGCACGAAGGGCTGGCCGGCGCGCTCGACCACCAGGTCCAGCAGCGGGTAGATGCCGCGCTCCATGCCCAGGACCTTGAGCTGCTCGATGGTGGCCAGCGCGTGGCCCGTCTGCAGCAGCTTGAGCATCTCGTCGAACAGGCGGCTTTGCGGCACGTCCTGCAGCAGCTTCAGGCAGGCCTTCAGCGGCGCGGCCGTCTTCGACTCCAGCTTGAAGCCCAGGGGCGACAGCTTGGCCGCGAAGCGCACCGCGCGGATGATGCGCACCGGGTCCTCGCGGTAGCGGGTGGCGGCGTCGCCGATCATGCGAAGCAGCTTCTTCTTCGCGTCCTCGATGCCGCCGTGGTAGTCGACCACCACCTGCGTCTGCGGGTCGTAGTACATCGCGTTGACGGTGAAGTCGCGGCGGGTGGCGTCCTCGTCCTGCGGGCCCCAGACGTTGTCCCGCAGCACGCGGCCGCTGGCGTCCACCGCGTGCTTCATGCCGGCCAGTTCGCTCTTGCTGGTGCGCTCGTTGCCGGCGACCTGTTCGGCCGCGGCGTTGTCCATGTAGGCGCGGAAGGTCGAGACCTCGATCACCTCGTGCTCGCGCCCGCGGCCATGGACGACGTGCACGATGCGGAAACGCCGGCCGATGATGAAGGCGCGGCGGAACAGGCCCTTGACCTGTTCGGGCGTGGCGTTGGTGGCGACGTCGAAGTCCTTGGGCCGCAGGCCCAGGAGCAGGTCGCGCACCGCGCCGCCGACGATGTAGGCCTCGTAGCCCGCGCCCTGGAGGGTGCGCACCACGTTGACGGCGCGCTCGTCGACCAGCGACGGGTCGATGCCGTGCTGGTCGCGGGCGATCTCGCGGCGCTTGCCGAATTTCGGCTTGCTGCCGCTGCCGCCCAGGAGGCGGTCGATGAGTTTCTTGATCATGTGAACAGGTCGAGGATGGGCCAGCCCCGCTCGGAGGCGATGGCGCGCAGGCGCGCGTCGGGGTTGGTGGCCACCGGGTGGGATACCTTCTCCAGCAGGGGCAGGTCGTTCATGGAGTCGGAGTAGAAGGTCGCGTCCACGTCGTCCCAGGACAGGCCCCGGTCCGACAGCCAGAGCTCCATCCGGGCCACCTTGCCGGCGCGCATGGAGGGGATGCCGTCGATCTCGCCGGTGATCCAGCCCGAGGTGTCGCGGGCCAGCTGCACCGCGATCAGCTCCGGCACGCCGAACAGGTCGGCGATCGGGCGGGTGACGAACTCGTTGGTCGCGGTGACGATCATCACGTGGTCGCCGGCGTCCTGGTGCTTGCGGACCAGGTCCAGCGCCTGCGGGCGCAGGGCCGGGCGGATCACCCGGGCGATGAAGTCCTCGCGCGCGGCCAGTGCGGCGGCCTCGCCACGCAGGCGGATCGCCTCGGTGGCGAAGCGCACGTACTCGTGCACGTCGAGGGTGCCGGCCTGGTAGTCGGCGAAGAACTGGTCGTTGCGGGCCTTGAAGTGGCCCGGGTCGCACCAGCCGATCTCCAGGGTGTACTGGCCCCAGGAGTAATCGGAATCGATCGGCAGCAGGGTGTGGTCGAGGTCGAACAGGGCGAGTTTCACTCGTTCTCCAGCATGGAGCGGATCAGGGGGATGGTGATGGCGCGCTTGGTCTGCAGGGCGTAGTGGTCCAGGTGGTCCAGCAGCTGCATCAGGCTGCCCAGGTCGCGGGAAAAGCGATTGAGCATCCAGTCCATGACCTCGTCGGAGAGGAAGACGCCGCGGTCGTCGGCGGCCTGGCGCAGCACCGCGCGGCGCTCGGGCTCGGACAGCACGTGCAGCTGGAACACATGGCCCCAGCCCAGGCGGGTGCGCAGGTCCTCGCGCAGCTTCAGGTCGGCCGGCGGCACCTCGCCGGCGGCGAGCACCGCGCGCTGGTGGGTCTGGGCGTTGACGAACCAGTTGAACGCGGCGTGCTGCTGCACCGCGGTGTAGAGGTGGGTGTCGTCCATGAGCACCACCGCCCAGCGCTCGTCGAACTCGGGCGGCTCGGCCATCGTGGCGTCGAGCCAGCCGACCGAGGCGCCCTGCTCGCGCAGGGCTTCGGCCACCGCCTTGAGCAGGTGGGTCTTGCCGCTGCCGCCCTCGCCCCACAGGTAGGTGGGCACGGGCGAACGGGTCGGGCTGCCGCACCACAGCTTGAGGTGCGACAGGGCCGCCTCATTGGGGCCGGCGCAGAAGCCGGCCAGCGTGGGGCCGCGGGCCAGGCCGATGTCCAGCGCGATCTGTTTCATGCGGCGGGGGCGCCGGATCGGGGCGCTGGAGTCGAAAGCATCAGGGGGCGCGGGTGTGGAAAGTAAAATCGGCCAAATTCTATCGGTCCCCATGACACAAGCTCCTCTCTCCTACAAAGACGCCGGCGTGGACATCGACGCCGGTGATGCCCTCGTCGAGCGCATCAAGCCCCTGGCCAAGAAGACCCTGCGCGAGGGCGTGATGGCCGGCATCGGCGGCTTCGGCGCCCTGTTCGAGGTGCCCAAGCGGTACCAGGAGCCGGTGCTGGTCTCCGGCACCGACGGCGTGGGCACCAAGCTCAAGCTGGCCTTCGAGTGGGACATGCACGACACCGTCGGCATCGACCTGGTGGCCATGAGCGTGAACGACGTGCTGGTGCAGGGCGCCGAGCCGCTGTTCTTCCTGGACTACTTCGCCTGCGGCAAGCTGCACGTGGACACCGCTGCCGCCGTGGTCGGCGGCATCGCCCGCGGCTGCGAGGAATCGGGCTGCGCCCTGATCGGCGGCGAGACGGCGGAAATGCCCGGCATGTACCCCGACGGCGAGTACGACCTGGCCGGCTTCTGCGTGGGCGCGGTGGAAAAGAGCAAGATCCTCACCGGCAAGGACGTCAAGCCCGGTGACGTGGTGCTGGGCCTGGCCTCCGCCGGCGTGCACTCCAACGGCTTCTCCCTGGTGCGCAAGTGCATCGACCGCGCCGCCGGCCACCTGCCCGCCACGCTGGACGGCAAGCCGTTCCGCGAGGCCGTCATGGCCCCCACCCGCCTGTACGTGAAGAACGTGCTGGCCGCCCTGGCCCAGCACCCGATCAAGGCGCTGGCCCACATCACCGGCGGCGGCCTGCTGGAAAACATCCCGCGCGTGCTGCCCGAGGGCACGGCCGCCCACCTGAAGAAGGGCTCCTGGCCGCAGACCGAGCTGTTCGCCTGGCTGCAGAAGACCGCCGCCATCTCCGACTACGAGATGAACCGCACCTTCAACAACGGCATCGGCATGGTGGTGGTGGTCGACGCCGCCCACGCTGCGGCCACCGCGGCCACCCTGCGTTCGCTGGGCGAGTCGGTCCACGAGATCGGCGCCATCGCCGAGCGCGGCGGCGGCGCCCCGGTCGAAGTGCTGTAAACGGGGGTCAGCCCGGCGCGCGCCGCAACGCGGCGACGCGCTCGGCGATCAGGTCGATGTCCAGGGCGTCCTGGGCATTGGCCAGGTAAACCTCCAGGTCCGCCACGGCGCGCTGGGTGTGGCCCTGTTCAGCATGGGCCAGGCCGCGGTCGCGCCATTCGCCCCAGGCCTCGGGCAGCAGGATCACCAGCCGGTCCTGCACCGCCACCAGGCGCGCCCAGTCCTCCTGGGCCCGGTGGATCTCCTTCAGGTTGCGCAACATGCGGGCCACGATGTCCCGCGGCGGCGCCGACTGCAGGTACAGCCCCAGCGGCACGTCGAACTCCCCGGTCAGCCCGCTGCGGCGCTTGTACGGCTCCAGCCGCTCGGCCAGCTCCTCGCGCGAGAGCGAGTGGCCGGTGAACGGATCGATCACCACCTGCCCCTTGGGCAGGTTGACCTTGGCCATGAAATGCCCTGGGAAGCACACGCCGCGCGCGTGCAGCCCCAGCCCCTGGGCCAGCTCCACCCACAGCACCGCCAGCGAGATCTGGATGCCGCGGCGCGTGCGCATCACCACGTGCAGGTAGCTGTTGTCGGGGTCGCAGTAGTCGTTGACGTTGCCGCCGAAGCTCAGGTCCCGGAAGAAGAACTGATTGAGCATGCGCAGCTTGTGCAGAGGCGGCGCATCGGCCGCCAGGCGCCGTCGCAGGCGGGCGAGCATCTGGTCGACGTCGTCCAGGACCTGCTGGACGTCGAACTCGGGGTATTCGTCCTGGGCGAGGCTGGCGGCGGCCTCCAGCAGGGGGAAGTGCTCGTCGCTGGCCACCAGAGCCCGGAAGTACTCGAGGGGCGTCGGCGGCGAGAGGTTCAACTGCATGCGGAAGTTGTATGCGCGACCTTGGGCCGCGTCAAGCAGGGCAAGCTGCGTTTCAGCGCGCGAGCAACTGCCGCAGCTTCAGGCCGGCCACCCACAGGGCGCCGAAGTAGATGGCACCCGAGGCCGCCAGCAGGCCCGCCAGGGTGGCCACCCGCTGCCCGGGCTGGGCGCGCAGCGCCACCCAGTCGAACGAGCCGCCGGCCCACAGCAGGAACACCGCCAGCAGCACCGTGGCCGCCAGCACCTGCAGCAGGAAGCGGCCCCAGCCCGGCGAAGGCCGCCAGCTGCCGCGGCGGCGCAGGCCCGCGAGCAGCCAGCCCGCATTGAGCAGCGCCCCCAGGCCGATGGACAGGGCGAGGCCGGCATGCTGCAGCGCGGGCACCAGCACCACGTTCAGCAGCTGCGTGACCACCAGCACCACGATGGCGATGCGCACCGGCGTGCGGATGTCCTGGTTGGCGTAATAGCCGGGCGCCAGCACCTTGATCGCCACCAGCCCCAGCAGGCCGGCGCCGTAGCCGGCCAGGGCGACGGACACCTGGGCCACGTCGTGGCCGGTGAAGGCGCCGTAGTGGAACAGCGTGGCCGCCAGGGGCTGGGCGAACACCAGCAGGGCCACCGAGCTGGGCACCGCCAGCAGCACCACCAGGCGCAGGCCCCAGTCCAGCATGGACGAATAGCGCTGCGTGTCGGCCTTGGCATGGGCCGCGGCCAGCTGGGGCATCAGCACCACGCCCAGGGCCACGCCGAGCAGCGCGGTGGGGAATTCCATCAGCCGGTCGGCGTAACTGAGCCAGGTGACGCTGCCATGCGGCAGCCAGGAGGCGATCTGGGTGTTGATCAGCAGGGAGATCTGGGCCACCCCCACCCCGAGCAGGGCCGGCAGCATCTTGCGGCCCACCCCCCGGGTGCCGGGGTGGGCCCAGGCCGCGCGCAGGCGCGCCCAGGTCAGGCCGATGCGGGGCAGGTACCCCATGCGGGCCAGGGCCGGCACCTGCACCGCCAGCTGCAGCACGCCGCCGGCCATGACACCCGCGGCCATGGCGTAGATCGGCTCGATGCCCCAGCCGGCGAAGGCCGGCGCCCCCTTCCAGGCGGCGAGGATCATGCACAGGTTCAGCAGCACCGGCGTGGCCGCCGGCGCGGCGAAGCGCTTCCAGGTGTTCAGGATCCCGGCCGACAGGGCCACCATCGACATGAACCCGATGTAGGGGAACATCCAGCGGGTCATGAAGACCGCCGCCTCCATGGCGCGCGGGTCCTTCTGGAAGCCGCTGGCCATGGCCCAGACCAGCACCGGCGCGCCGGCCACGCCGACCACGCAGGTGGCCACCAGGGCCCAGGCCAGGGCGGTGGCTACATGGTCCACCAGGGCATGGGTGGCGGCCTCGCCCTCGCGCTCCTTCACATGGGCCAGGGCCGGCACGAAGGCCTGGCTGAAGGCGCCCTCGGCGAACAGCCGGCGGAACAGGTTCGGGATGCGGAAGGCGACGTTGAACGCGTCGGTCAGCGCCGAGGCGCCGAAGGCCGAGGCCATGAGCAGGTCGCGCACCAGGCCCGTGACGCGGGAAGCCAGGGTCAGCAGGGAGACGGTGGAGGCGGCTTTGAAGAGGCTCACGCGCCGAGTTTACCGGGGCCCCACGGCATGGTCTGGGCAGTTCGGCCGGCCTGGAGTACAATGGAGGGCTTTGCTGGCATCATCCTCAGACACCTAAAGGATTTTTGAAATGGCTTCTGGAAAACCCAAGAAGAAGAACCCCCGCCTGGCATCGGGCCGCAAGCGCGCCCGCCAGGACGTCAAGCTCAACGCCGCCAACTCCTCGCTGCGCTCCAAGTACCGCACCGTGGTGAAGAACGTGGAAAAGGCCGTCGCCGCCGGCGACAAGGCCAAGGCCACCGAACTGTTTGCCAAGGCCCAGTCGGTCATCGACTCCGTGGCCGACAAGGCGATCTTCCACAAGAACAAGGCTGCTCGCGACAAGAGCCGCCTGTCCGCCAAGGTCAAGGCCCTGGCACTCGCCGCCGCCTAAGCACCCGCTTGGGCATTCGCACGGGCCCTCACCGGCCCGCCGTTTGAACCGGGTGCGCTGCCAGCAAAGCAAAAAAGAAAAACCGCCTTCGGGCGGTTTTTTCGTTTCCGGGGTTACCGGGTCCGGGGCAAGGGGCCGGGTCGACCCAGGCCCGCCCTCCCCGCCTGGCCGCGGCCCTACTTCGCGGGCTCGTCGGGGATCAGGCAGGCCTCGGAGACCTGCAGGTCGTTGTCCTTGGCGAAGTTCATGAGGAAGTCCCAGGCCATGGGCTCGAAGTCGCGCAGTTCGCGGTTCACGACCACGCACTTGACGCCGCCGATGACGGTGGGGATGCACCAGGGGGAGTAGCTCAGGTGGCTGCCGGGATGGGCGCCGCCGGGGCGGAACGAGCTCATGACACCGGCCAGACGCTCCGCCCAGTCACTCGGGCGGAAGGTGCGCCCCTGGCTGGTGATGCCCTGGATGAAGACTTCTTTGGCAGCGTTAGAGACCATCTGGATCAGGGGTGGTTTGCACGCCGCGGCCAGGGATCGCCTGTCTGCCGCAGCGCTCAAGAATTATATCTTATATAAGACTTGCCGACCCCGCGCGGCGGGGGCCGCGGCGGGCCCGGGCGTGTCATCAGTGATTAGCACGACCTGTGCCTAAAATCGACCCTCGGCGGCTCAATTCGTTGGGCCGATTTTGTTTTTGGAGAGGATTGCAATGGCTCACATCGAGGCCGCGTCGCCGCATGTCATGAACACCTACGGGCGCCTGCCCATCGCCCTGTCGCACGGCAAGGGAGTGCGCCTGTGGGACGTGAACGGCAAGCAGTACCTCGACGCGCTGGGCGGCATCGCCGTCAACACCCTGGGCCATGGGCACCCCCGGCTGGTGCCGGCGCTGCAGGACCAGGTGGCCAAGATGATCCACTGCAGCAACTACTACCACATCCCCGACCAGGAACGCCTGGCGGCCAAGCTGGTGGAACTGTCCGGCCTGACCAACGCCTTCTTCTGCTCCAGCGGCCTGGAGGCCAACGAGGCGGCCCTGAAGCTGGCGCGCAAGTGGGGCCATGACAAGGGCATCACGAACCCCAAGATCGTGGTCTACGAGAAGGCCTTCCACGGCCGCAGCATCGCCACCCTCTCGGCCACCGGCAACCCCAAGGTGCAGGCCGGCTTCGGCCCGCTGGTGGAGGGCTTCATCCGCGTGCCGCTGAACGATATCGAGGCGCTGAAGAAGGCCACCGAGGGCGACAAGGACGTGGTGGCCGTCTTCTTCGAGACCATCCAGGGCGAAGGCGGCGTGAACCCGATGCGCGCCGAGTACCTGCGCCAGGTGCGCGCCCTGTGCGACCAGAAGGACTGGCTGCTGATGATCGACGAGGTGCAGTGCGGCATGGGCCGCACCGGCAAGTGGTTCGCGCACCAGTGGGCCGGGATCAAGCCCGATGTCATGCCGCTGGCCAAGGGCCTGGGCTCGGGCGTGCCGATCGGCGCGGTGGTGGCCGGCCCCAAGGCCGCCAACATCTTCCAGCCGGGCAACCACGGCACCACCTTCGGCGGCAACCCGCTGGCCATGCGCGCCGGCGTGGAGACCATCCGCATCATGGAGGAGGACGGCCTGCTGGAGAACGCCGCCCGCGTGGGCGCGCACCTGAAGTCGGCCCTGGAGCGCGAGCTCGCCGGCGTGGCGGGCGTGAAGGAGATCCGCGGCCAGGGCCTGATGATCGGCGTCGAGCTGGCCAAGCCCTGCGGCGTGCTGGTGCAGCGCGCCGCCGACGCCGGCCTGCTCCTGAGCGTGACCGCCGACACCGTGGTGCGCATGGTGCCCGCCCTGATCCTCACCCAGGCCGAGGCCGACGAGATCCTGGGCACCCTGGTGCCGCTGATCAAGGCCTTCCTGGCCGAATGACCTTCCTGCGACCATGACGATCCGGCACTACCTGCAGTTCACCGACTTCACGGCCGACGAGTACGCCTGGCTGTTCCAGCGCGCGGCCATCATCAAGGCCAAGTTCAAGGCCTACGAGAAGTACCACCCGCTGGCCGACCGCACGCTGGCGATGATCTTCGAGAAGGCCTCCACGCGCACCCGCGTGAGCTTCGAGGCCGGCATGTACCAGCTGGGGGGCAGCGTGGTCCACCTGACCACCGGCGACAGCCAGCTGGGCCGCGCCGAGCCGATCGAGGACTCGGCCCGGGTGATCAGCCGCATGGTCGACCTGGTGATGATCCGCACCTTCGGCCAGGACAAGATCGAGCGCTTCGCCTCGCACTCGCGGGTGCCCGTGATCAATGGCCTGACCAACGAGTTCCACCCCTGCCAGATCATGGCGGACATCTTCACCTTCATCGAGCACCGCGGCTCGATCCAGGGCAAGGTGGTCGCCTGGGTGGGCGACGGCAACAACATGGCCAACACCTGGCTGCAGGCCGCCGAGCTCCTGGGCTTCACCGTGCACCTGAGCACGCCCAGCGGCTACGAGGTCGACCAGTCGGTGGCCGGCGTGCGCGGCACCGGCAGCTACAAGGTGTTCAAGGACCCGCTGGAAGCCTGCAAGGGCGCCGACCTGGTGACCACCGACGTCTGGACCAGCATGGGCTACGAGGCCGAGAACGAGGCGCGCAAGAAGGCCTTCGCCGACTGGTGCGTCGACGCCGGCATGATGGCCGTGGCCAAGCCCGACGCGCTGTTCATGCACTGCCTGCCTGCCCACCGCGGCGAGGAGGTCGAGGCCGAGGTGATCGACGGCCCGCAGTCGGTCGTCTGGGACGAGGCCGAGAACCGCATGCACGTGCAGAAGGCGCTCATGGAGTACCTGCTGCTCGGGCGCGTCGCCTGACCGGCCTGGATCGCCTCGCGTGGCCGACGTCCATCCCTGCCTCACCTGCGGCGCCTGCTGCGCCAGCTTCCGGGTGGACTTCGCGGCCGACGAACTCGACGAGCAGTTCGGCCGCGTGCCCTCGGGCCTGGCGGTGCCGGTGACCGCCCACACCTGCCGCATGCGCGGCACCGACCACTCGCCCCCGCGCTGCGCGGCGCTCACCGGCCAGGTGGGCGTGAAGGCCGCCTGCGGCATCTACGAGTGGCGCCCCTCCCCCTGCCGCGAGTTCGAGGCCGGCAGCGACGCCTGCGCCCGGGCCCGCGCGCGCCACGGCCTGCCGGCGCTGGAAGGCCCGCTGCACTGAGCGCCGCGGGCGCGCACCGCCCACACGCCCCGGCTAGTCCACGTTCACCGTGACCCGCAGGAAAGTCGCCGGGATCACGGTGGTGGCGGCGCTGCCGCTGGTGTTGTGCCGGGCGAACAGGTCCTCGAGCTGCTCGCGCAGTTCCTCGGTGCGCTCGGTCTTCTCCGCGGCCTCGAAGGCATTCATCGTCGGCCCGTAGAAGCGGCGGAAGTGGTCCACGAAATCGGTGGGCGAGCCCGGGTGGCGGAAGGTGTAGGTGTCACGGACGAACTCGATGCGCTGCGCCGGCACGCCGGCGGCGCCGAAGCGCTCGATGACGTTGGCCTCCACGCCCCAGGTCATGGGGCTGATGAAGCCCTCGGGCGGCGGCGGCGAGAACGCGGCGCTGGTCTTGAGCAGCTGCGCCACCAGGGTCGGGTCGTTGGGGATCCAGTTGCCCATGACGATGCGCCCGCCCCGGCGCGTCACCCGCACCATGGACTTCGCCGCGTCGAACGGGCGCGGGGCGAACATCGCGCCGAAGATGCTCACGACGCGGTCGAAGTGGCCGTCCGGCAGGCCCTGCAGGTCGCAGGCGTCGCCGTGCTCGAAGCGGCAGTTCGCCAGGCCGGCCTCCTCGGCGCGCCGGCGGCCGGCCGCCACCAGCGGGGTGGAAATGTCCACGCCCAGCACGTCGGCGCCGGCGCGGGCCGCCGGCAGCGCGGTGGTGCCATCGCCGCAGCCCAGGTCCAGCACCTTCATGCCGGGCGCGATGCCGATCGCGCGCACGAGGTCCTCGCCGCTTTCGCGCATCGCCGCCGCGATGCGCGTGAAATCGCCCTTCTCCCACAACGCCTGGTTCGGATTCATGTGACCGCTCCTTGCTGATGGCACCGGGACAGCCCCGGCGCCAACGCGCACGGTACCCCCGGGGGGCATGAAAGCGAAGCTACTGAAGAGTTACAGGATGTGAGCGGCCGGCGCCTGCGAGGACCCGGACCTGCGCACGTCAGGACGACTTGGCCGCGGGGGCCACCAGGCGGCCCACCTGCTCCAGCATCGGCCGCAGGAGGCTCTCGAGCACCGGGCGCAGCGCCAGGGCCGGCAGGTGCTCCCGCTCGAGTTCGCGAACCTCGTCCGCCAGGAATTCCTGGTAATCCTTCAAATCCTCGAGCTTGTCGCTGACCCAGGCGGCGTCGGGTGGCGTGATCCGGGACAGCGGCTCCAGGCCCCTGCGCGCCTGCCACGCGCGGTACAGGGCCACCAGGCCTTGCGCCGCCTCGACCTGGCGGGCGAGACGTTCGCCCGGTTCCCGGCCCTCCCCCTCGTTCCCCGCCTCCAGGATGCGCGCCACCACTTGCCGGCGGGCGAAGGCGAAGTCCGGGCGGCCCACGCCGTCGCCCTGGAGCTCGATCACGGCGGCCATGAGGTCGATCCGCGTCTCGAAGGACAGGCGCAGCGTGGCCGCCGTCCCGAGCCAGCGGGCGGGCCTGGGCGCGTCGTGGGACCACAGCGTGAGGACCAGCCGTGCCAGGCGGACCTTCTCCCGCTCGGTGAAGTCCTCGCTGCCCATGAGGCTGTCGCACAGCGGGTCGTCGGCGCACTCGGTCGCCAGCGCCTGGAACCGGGCGGCGACGGTGAGCCATTCGCCCTCGGCCCATCCGGCCCCCTCGCCCTCACCCTGGTACCGCAGGGACTGGTCGAACAGGCCGAACGCCAGCCACTGCGCATCCGTGACATGCCCATCGCCCCAGGAGACGAATTCCTCGAGGACGTCACGCCAGGCCCCGAGGGGAAACGTCCGCGGGACGAGGTGCAGGACGCCCGCCAGCACGTGCGGCAGGTCGGGGTTCTGCGTCAGGCCCTCGGGGGTCGCGGCCACCAGCCGATCGAGCAGCCGCGAGCACAGCGTCGGCGTCTCGGCGTCCTCGTCGGGCTGGCGTTCCAGCATCACCAGGAGCTGCGCCGCGTCACGCGCCCCCTCCCCGCCGGCCCGCAACCGCTCCAGGGCCCAGGCGCGCGCCTGCGGCGTCTGGGTCGGCGTGAGGGCATCGAGGAGGTGGCCCCACCAGAAGCCCTCCTGCGCCCAGGTGCGCAGCGCCGCCACCAGGGCAGCGTGCGGGTCCTCGCCGCGCGCCGCCAGGGCCTCGAACGCCGAAGCCAGGGCGCGGGCCAGGTCCACCTGCAGGACGTCGTCGGCCGGGTCATGGGCCAGGCGCATCACGTGGGCGAGGGTCCATGCCACCGGCTGCCCGCAGGCCGCGGCCATGCAGGCAAGGGGCTCGCCGGCCTGCGCCTGGGCGGCCCATTCGTCCCGCCCCAGGAGGGCCTCGCCACGGGCGAGGGCGGCATGGAACTGGCCCAGCCACGCGGCGGCGCGGGCCGCGGGGACGGGGGCCGGCAGGCAGGCCGAGACGGTCCCCTGCATCAGTGACACCAGGTCGGGCAGCGCCCGGCCGGGGCAGGACAGCAGCAGGGCATCGAACAACCGGTCCTGCGAATCGCTGTCGATCGCGTCGCCGCCCAGTTGCGTGGCGACCTTCCGCCCGGCGGACGCGATGGACGCCGCCTGGCCCGTCTCCAGGGCCCGGGCGAACACCCGGGCGCAATCCTGCGCCGTGGCGAGCGACGGGCCCCCCCACACGGCGCGGGCCTGCTTCGGGTCTTCGGGCGGCGTGGCCTGCGCCTCGGCCTTGCGCTTGGCGCCGGGCCCGCGCGCGGGCAGGGCCTCGGCCTTGCGCCCCTGGACCGGGAGCGCCTCCTCGTCCGCCGCGGCCACCGGGTAGCGGGCGGGACGCGGCACACAGGACTGCGCCTCGCGCCGGGAATCCGGCCATACCGGCCGGCCCTTGGAGTCGGCGGGGCGCACGCCCGCGGACTTGCCGTCACCGGAGGAGGAAGGTCCGGACGGCGGCCGTCCGGCGTAGGGGTTGAACGTGGTCTCTCTGACAGCCATGGGCGGCATCTCCTGCAAGGTCGGCCACCATGGCGCGACCCGCGAGGTGTGGCCGGAGCCGTCACCGGGTTCCCGGCCGGGCGCGACCCGTCAGCCGTACAGCCAGGGCTGGTCCATCAGCCGCGCCCCCAGCCCGCGCAGGGCCAGGTCGCGCGCCAGCCGCACCGGGCCGGTGGCATGGAAGATGGTCCCGTTGCGCAGCGCGCGCCGCTGCACGCGGGCCACCCGCTGCCAGCGCCCGAGCGCGTAGCGTTGCAGGGCGTCGGGCACGTCCAGCACGCGGTCGGTGACCGCCTGCAGGCTGCGGCCCAGCTCGAAGGCATCCTCCAGCGCCATCGCGGCGCCCTGCGCGAGGTAGGGGCGCATCGGGTGCGCCGCATCCCCCAGCAGGGCCACGCGGCCGAGCGCCATCTGGTGCGCGCCGGCCACCGGGTCGCGGTCATGCAGCACCCACAGGCCCCAGGACGGCACCGCCTGCAGCGCCTCCTGCAGGCGGGCGCAGGCCGGGCCCATCGCGGCCCGGAGGCGGTCGACGGTGCCGGGCAGGTCCCAGCCGAAGCGCTCGCCGTCGACGGACTGCTGCACCACGCACACCACGTTCAGCACCGCGCCGCCGCGCACCGGGTAGGTCACGGCGTGCAGGCGCGGGCCGAGCCAGGCGGTGACCTCGCCGCCGCCCGCGCCGGCCTGCCAGGGGGCCGGCAGGTCGGCCAGCGTGGCCAGGCCGCGGTAGGCCACATGGTCGGAGGGCCGGGCCGGGCCGTCGCCCAGGAGCTGCTGGCGGGCCACGCTCCACAGGCCGTCGCAGGCCGCCAGGGCATCGGCCTGCGGCGCCTCGCGCCCGTCCAGGCGCAGGCCCACCGCCGCGCCCTCCTCGAGGAAGCCGGCGATGCGCACGCCCGGATGCAGCCCCACCTCCAGGCCGCCCACGGCCTGCAGCAGCGCGCCATGCAGGTCGGCGCGGTGCATCGTGAGGTAGGGCGCGCCGTAGCGGCGCTCGAAATCGGTGCCCAGCGGCAGGCTGGCGATCTCGCGGCCGGTGAGCGCGTCGCGCGTGACCAGGCGGCGCGGGGCGCAGGCGATGTCCTTGACCAGCGGCAGCACGTCCCAGGCGCGCAGCACCCGGGTGGCGTTGGGCCCGAGCTGCAGGCCCGCGCCCACCTCGGAGAAATGCGGCGCCTGCTCGAACACGCGGGCCATCCAGCCCGCGCGCACGGCGGCCAGCGCAGCGGCCAGGCCGGCGATGCCGCCCCCCGCGACCAGCAGGTCGCGGCTCACGCGCCAGCCCCCGCGCCCGGCACGGCGTGTGCGTCGCTGCGCCGCGGGGCGGCGTTCGCCGGCTCGGGGCGGCCCGGCGCGGCGCTCATGCGGACGCCATGCGGGAGACCGGCTGCGCGAGCAGCTGCCGCAGCACGTAGGGCAGGATCCCGCCGTGGCGGTAGTAGGCCACCTCGATCGGGGTGTCGATGCGCAGCGTGACCACCACCTCCTGGCGGCGGCCGTCGGCGCGGGTGATGGCCAGCGTGGCGTCGCTCTGCGGGGCCAGCTGCGGGTCGGGCAGGACGTCGATGCGCTCGCTGCCGTCCAGGCCCAGCGACTGCCAGCTGTCATCGCCCTTGAACTGCAGCGGCAGCACGCCCATGCCCACCAGGTTGCTGCGGTGGATGCGCTCGAAGCTGCGGGCGATCACCGCCTTGATCCCGAGCAGCAGCGTGCCCTTGGCCGCCCAGTCGCGAGAGGAGCCGGTGCCGTACTCCTCGCCGGCGAAAACGACGGTGGGCAGCCCCTGTGCCATGTACTTCATGGCCGCATCGTAGATGAACATCTTCTGCACGTTGCCCGCGTCGTCGCGGTGGAGGGTGAAGCCGCCCTCCTCGCGCGAGCCGTCGGCCCCGGGCGGGATCATCAGGTTCTTGATGCGAACGTTGGCGAAGGTGCCGCGCACCATCACCTCGTGGTTGCCGCGGCGCGCGCCGTAGCTGTTGAAGTCGGCCTTGCCCACGCCGTGGGCGATCAGCCACTGGCCGGCCGGCGAGTGCTCCTTGATGGAGCCGGCCGGCGAGATGTGGTCG
Source organism: Ramlibacter sp. GCM10027632 (assembly GCF_042675325.1). Taxonomy (NCBI): domain Bacteria; kingdom Pseudomonadati; phylum Pseudomonadota; class Betaproteobacteria; order Burkholderiales; family Comamonadaceae; genus Ramlibacter; species Ramlibacter sp. GCM10027632. Next base: position 666,181 of record NZ_JBHTGW010000001.1, read on the forward strand.
GTGGTGATGGAGTCGCCGAACAGCGCCATCACCCGCGCCCCCACGACCTTCACCGGCTCGCCGGCGGCCGGCGGCTGCGGGGTGAAGCCGTCGAAAAACGGCGGCTGCGCGATGTAGGTGCTGGCCGGCCAGTCGTAGACCTCGCCCGAGCCGCCCTGGATGCGCTCCCACAGCAGGCCCGGGTCGGACTGCACCCGCGCGTAGTTGGCGCGGTAGGCCTTGCCGTTCATGGCATGCCGCATCAGCGCATGGACCTCGTCGCTGGTGGGCCAGATGTCGCCGAGCCAGACGTCCTTGCCGTCCCGGCCGCGGCCCACCGGCTCGGTCATGAGGTCACGCAGCACCGTGCCGGCGATGGCGTAGGCCACCACCAGCGGCGGGCTGGCCAGGAAGTTGGCCTTGAGGTTGGGGTGGATGCGCGCCTCGAAGTTGCGGTTGCCCGAGAGCACCGCGGCGCATACCAGGTCGCTCTTGACGAGGGCCTCGTTGATCTCGGGCGCGAGGTCGCCGGCATTGCCGATGCAGGTGGTGCAGCCGTAGCCGGCCACGGTGAAGCCCAGTTCCTCCAGGTACGGCAGCAGGCCGGCCTTGACCAGGTACTCGGTGACGATGCGCGAGCCCGGCGCCAGCGAGGTCTTGATGTGGGGCGCCACCCGCAGGCCGGCCTTCACCGCCTTCTTCGCGAGCAGGCCCGCGGCCAGCATGACGCCGGGGTTGGAGGTGTTGGTGCAGCTGGTGATGGCGGCGATCAGCACGTCGCCGTTGCCGATGGTCACGTCCTGCACATGGCGCTCGCGCGGCGGCGCCTCGTGCACGGCCGACTGCAGGGTGGGCCTGTTGGCCTCCATCTCCTGCTCGTGGCGCGGCGCATGGGCGCGCGATGGCGGCGTGGCGGGCACCTTCGGGTCCCGGGCCTCGCCGCCCGCATGCACCAGGTGACGCGTGAGCAGGGTCTCGGCGGGCCGGTTGAAGCCGTTGGCGGCGGCGGGCTGGCTGTACAGCGTGGCGAACTGGCGCGCCACCTGGCCGATCTCGATGCGGTCCTGCGGGCGCTTGGGGCCCGCCAGGCTGGGGGCGACGCTGCCCAGGTCCAGCCGCACGACCTGCGAGTAGTCGACCTCGCCCGCCAGCGGGATGCCGAACATCTCCTGCGCCCGGAAGTACGCCTCCAGCGCCGCGACCTCGCCCTTGTCGCGGCCGGTACCCTCGAAGTAGGCGATGGTCTTGTCGTCCACCGGGAAGAAGCCCATGGTGGCGCCGTACTCGGGGGCCATGTTGCCCAGCGTGGCGCGGTCGGGGACGGCGAGCGTGCGCGCGCCCTCGCCGAAGAACTCCACGAACTTGCCCACCACCTTGTGCCGCCGCAGCAGCTCGGTCACGGTGAGCACCAGGTCGGTGGCGGTGCAGCCCTCGCGCAGGCGGCCGGAGAGTTCCACGCCCACCACGTCGGGCGTGAGGAAGTAGACCGGCTGCCCCAGCATCGCGGCCTCGGCCTCGATGCCGCCCACGCCCCAGGCCACCACGCCCACCCCGTTGATCATGGTGGTGTGGCTGTCGGTGCCGACCAGGGAGTCGGGGTAGTGGATGCCGTCCGCGTCGCGGTGCACGCCGCGGGCCAGGTACTCCAGGTTCACCTGGTGCACGATGCCGAAGCCCGGGGGCACGACGCCGAAGGTGTCGAAGGCCTGCATGCCCCACTTCATGAACTCGTAGCGCTCGCGATTGCGCTGGAACTCCAGGCGCATGTTCAGGTCGAGCGCGTCGCGGGTGCCGTAGTGGTCCACCATCACCGAGTGGTCCACCACCAGGTCCACCGGCACCAGGGGCTCGATGGCCCCGGGCGCGCGGCCCAGGCGGGCGGCGGCGCTGCGCATGGCGGCGAGGTCGGCCAGCAGGGGCACGCCGGTGAAGTCCTGCAGCACCACCCGGGCGACGGTGAAGGGAATCTCCTCGGTGCGCGGCGCCTGCGGTTGCCAGTTGGCCAGGGCGCGCACATGGCCGGGCGTGACCTTGAGCCCGTCGCAGTGGCGCAGCACCGACTCGAGGACGATGCGCAGGGAGTGCGGCAGGCGCGAAACGCCGGGGTACTCCGCGGCGAGCGCCGGCAGGCTGAACAGGCGCCCCCCGGTGGCGGACTTGCCGGCGCCGAGGCGCAGGGGACGCAGGGTGTGGGCGAATGCGTGGGTCATGGGGCGGGCCTCCCGGTCGTCGCAACCCGACGATTGTGCTCCCGCCCGCGCCGGCGCGGGGCGCCGCCCGCGCGGTCCCCGCCGGGCTCAGGCGTTGGCCGCCTCGAACTCCTGCATGTAGCCCACCAGCGCCTGCACGCCCTCGACCGACATGGCGTTGTAGATCGAGGCGCGCATGCCGCCCACCGAGCGGTGGCCCTTGAGCTGGATCAGGCCACGGGCCTTGGCGCCGGCCAGGAAGGCCTCGTCCAGCGCCGGGTTGGCGAGCCAGAACGGCACGTTCATCAGGGAGCGGTCGGCCGGGTCGATGGGGTTGCTGAAGAAGCGGCTGCCGTCGAGGAAGTCGTACAGCACCTTGGCCTTGGCGCGGTTGTGCGCCTCCATGGCGGTGACGCCGCCCATGGCCTTGACGTGCTTGAACACCAGGCCGGCGATGTAGATCGCGTAGGTCGGCGGGGTGTTGTACATGGAGCCGGCGTCGGCCTGGGTCTTGTAGTTGAAGACCTCGGGCGTGTAGGGCAGCGCGTGGCCCAGCAGGTCCTCGCGCACGATCACCACCGTCAGGCCCGAGGGGCCGATGTTCTTCTGGGCGCCGGCGTAGATCAGGCCGTACCTGGAGACGTCGATCGGGCGCGAGAGGATGTTCGAGGACATGTCGGCCACCAGGGGCACGTCGCCGGTGTCGGGCGTCCAGAAGTACTCCACGCCGCCGATGGTCTCGTTGGAGCAGATGTGGACGTAGGCGGCCTTCGGATCGATCTGCCAGGTCGACTGCGCCGGCGTACGCAGGTAGCGGCCGCCCTCCTCGCTGCTGGCGGCGATGCGGATGGTGCCGAAGTGCGCGGCCTCCTTGGCCGACTTCTTCGACCAGTCGCCGGAGACGACGTAGTCGGCCTGGCCGGTGCGGGCGATCAGGTTCATCGGCACGATGGCGTTCTCGCCGATGCCGCCGCCCTGCAGGAACAGCACCTTGTAGTTCGCCGGGATCGCCATCAACTCGCGCAGGTCGGCCTCGGCCTCCTCGAAGATGGAGATGAATTCCGGGCCGCGGTGGCTCATCTCCATGACGGACATGCCGGTGCCGCGCCAGTCCAGCATCTCGTCGGCGGCCTGGCGCAGGACGGCCTCGGGCAGGGTGGCGGGGCCGGGGCTGAAGTTGAAGACGCGGGTCATGGGAACGGGATCTCCGGGAATGCGGCGAAAGGCGCTATTTTCGCACCGCCGCCAGCGCGCCCTCCCCCGGCTGGAGATGGATCTGGCGTTCGAACGCCTTCAGGCGCTTGTAGACCGAGATCAGTTCGACGATGGTCCCCCAGCTCAGGACCAGGAACTGGAACGAGCCCTCCACCCGGTCGAAGGCCCGGGTGATCTGCTGCATCGCGCCCAGGGTGATGACGCCGGCCACCACGGTGGGCGCCAGCGCGATCAGCGGGATCAGCACCGAGAACTGCAGGTACGACCACTTGGCCACGTCGAAGTACAGGTAGTGGAAGAACAGCCGGAAGTAATTGCGGCGCACGTCGTCGAACAGCGCCTTCACCGCCGGGCCCTGGGCGCGCTGCGGGTCGTCCTCGCCGTAGACCAGCTCCTTGCGGTAGGCCGCCTCGACCCGCTGGTTCTGGAACTCCAGCCCCGGCAGCTTGAAGCCCACCGCCGCGAGCAGCACCGTGCCGGCCATGGCGGAGACGATCGCGACCCAGACCATGGAGTGCGGCACCGGCCCGAGCCAGGGCAGCTCGGTGACCTGCGCCGACAGCGCCCACAGGATCGGCAGGAAGGCGGCCAGGGTCATGAGGCTTCGCATCAGCTCCACGCCCAGGCCCTCCATGATCCGGGCGAAGCGCATGGTGTCCTCCTGCACGCGCTGCGCCGCGCCCTCGATGTGGCGCAGGCGCTCCCAGTGGGCCATGTAGTAGTCGTTCATGGCCTGGCGCCATCGGAAGATGAAGTGCTTGGTGAAGAACTCCACCACCACGGTGATCACCACGTACAGCATGGCGATGCGGCCGAAGGTGAGCAGCTCGCCCCAGAACTGGGGCAGGGTCACGCTGCCGGGCTTGGACAGCGCGCTCTGCACCGTGTCGTAGAACACGCCGAACCACTCGTTGATCTGCACGTCCAGGCTGACGCGGTACCAGGTGGTGTAGAGGATCAGCGCCGAGCCCGGGAAAGCCCAGACCCACCAGCGGCGCGAGAGGAAGAAGGACTTGAACATGCGGGGCATGGTAGCGGCGCCCCGCCGCCCGCCGGGGGCTCAGGTGAATTCGGCGGCGAGGGTGCCGAGCCAGCCGAAGTCCGCCTCCACCCGCTGCCCCGGCGCCACCGGGATCGGGGGCACGCAGGCGCCGGTGGTGACGAACTGGCCGGCCTGCACCGCCTGGCCGGCCGCCCCGATCTCGTTGACGAACCAGACCAGGGCCTCGACCGGGTCGCCCAGCACGTTGCGGCCCACGCCCTCGGCCGTGCGGCCGTCGCTCACGCGGGCGCGCACCTGCAGGCCGGGCAGCGCCGCGAGCTGCTGCGGCTCGGGCGCCACCGGGGCGCCCAGCACCATGTCACGGCAGCAGGCGCAGTCGGCGACCAGCTGGGCCTCGCCGGCGCGCTCGAACTGCGCGAACCGCGAATCCGGCACCTCGATGCCGGGGTGCACCGTGGCCACCGCCGCCAGCACCTCCTCGCGGGTGTAGCCGCCGGCGCGCGGCGCCAGCGTGCGACCGAGGGTGAACACCACCTCGCACTCGGCCACGCGCATGCGGTTGCCGGCCAGCGAGACGGCGGCGCCCGGGCCGGCCACGCGGTGGGCGAACACCGGCCCGGCCAGCGGCCCGCTCACCGCGATGTGGCGCTGTCCGGCCTCGCTGGTGGCGGCGATCTTCCAGCCGGCGACGGGCTGGCCCAGCAGCGCCGGCCAGGCGGCCTGCGCCGCATAGCCCTCGGCGCGGGTGCGCGGGCGGATGGCGTCGGGCAGCGCGTCGACATGGCGGTCGCCGCGCAGGCTGTCGGCCAGCTCGGTGGCGGCGCGAAGCAGGTGGTCGTGCATGGGGTGGCTCCTGGGATGGGTGTTCAGACGGCGGGGACGTTCGTGTCCTTCAGCACGCGCAGCACGAAGCTGGACTTGCTCTGTCGGATGCCGGGGATCTTGTACAGCTTCTCGCGCAGCAGGCGCTCGTAGTCGCGGGTGTCCTTGACGGCGATGCGCAGGTGGTAGTCGTAGTCGCCGGAGACGAGATAGGCGTCGAGCACCTCGGGGATCTGGGCGAGGGTCTTGCCGAAGTCGAACAGCGTCTGGTCGGTATGGCTTTCCAGCGTGAGCTGCAGGATCACCGTCTCCTTGTAGCCCAGGCGCGCGCGGTCGATCTCGAGGCTGTACTTGCGGATCACGCCCTCGGCCTCCAGGCGCTTGATGCGGCTCCAGCAGGTGGTGGGCGACAGCTTCACCGCCTCGCCGATCTCCTGCAGGGTGCGGCGCGAGTCGGACAGCAGCTCGCGCAGGATGGCGAGGTCGAACTTGTCGAAGCTGGCCGGGGCGTCATCGGCCAGGGGCGCGGTGCGGGCCGGCTTGGCCGGCTTGCGGGTGTTTTTCGGCCGGGTCATGAAAATGCTCCTGAATTCCTGCGCGGATTCTGCCCAAGGACCGAAGGAATTTCCGCCACGCAGGCGACACCGCCGAACGCCATCCCGCCAGCGCCGCCGGCCTGCCCGTTTTTTGGGCAAACCGTGGAAACCCAAGCCTGGCGCGGCTTGCGGAGGTTGTCCCGCCCGCTGTCCACAGCCTCGCCCACAGGCGCCGTGGGTAACCCGGCGAGGCGCCGGAAGGCCTCAGCCCGCCTCGCGCAGCCAGGCCAGGAGGGCCTCGCCGGCCAGGGCCGAGGCGCGGCCGAAGCCGGCCACCAGGCGGGCGGACAGCGGCTCCAGGACCACGAGGGAGAAATCGGACAGCTCGAAGGTGGGCGCCGAGTCGGGGAAGCGCGCGAGGTAGTGCGCGCGCGCCGCGGCATGGCGCGGGTCGCCGGCGGGCAGGGGCGCGGCCCGGGCCTGCAGGGCCACGCGCGGCAGCGCCTGCGGCGGCCAGGGGCCGTCCTCCGCCGCCGTCACCAGCAGGCCCACCCGCGGGTGCTCGCGCATGTCGCGCGTGTGCGTGGCCAGCTCGCTGACATGGACCAGGAACGCGTCGCCCCAGGGTGCGAGCACGAAGGGCACCATGGAGACGGCGGGCTCGCCGCGATGCAGGGTGGCGAGGGCGGCGACGCGGCGGCCCGCCAGCAGGCTCCGCAGCAGGCGTGAAGATTCGGCATCCATCCGCGCATTGTGGTGCGTCAAGCCGGCGCCCGAGGCGCCACCTACAATCCGCGGCTTCGCCCCTGCCCCACCTGGAGATTCCTTGCACACCATCCTGCTCGTTGAAGACGAAGAGCTGCTGCGAAGCGGCATCCAGGAGGTGCTCGAGCTCCAGGGCTTCCAGGTGCTGGTGGCGGGTGACGGGGCCGAGGCGCTGGATCGCATGGCCGGCACGCGGGTGGACCTGGTCGTCACCGACCTGGTGATGCCGAACATGGACGGCGTGGAGTTCGTGCGGCGCGTGCGCGAGGACCAGCCGGCGCTGCCGGTGATCGTGGTCTCCGGCAGCAGCGGCTCGGTGGCGACGCGCCTGGGCATCGGCTCCATCGACATCCCCGGCGCCACCGCCGCCTTCCCCAAGCCCTTCAGCGCCACCGACCTGGTGGGGCGCATCCGCGAGCTGCTGCCCGCCTGAACGAGCCGGCGCCGGGGGCCGGCTGGAATGCGCCTGCGCGGGCGCTGCTGCGCGACGGCGGCGTGATACCTTCGATCCTGGAGCAGCACCTGGGCCGGCAAGCGCCGCATCACCCGCGTGCGCCGCCTGCTGGAGCGCGCACGCAATCGGCATGCCTCCCCCTTGATGCCCGGGCCCCTGCCAGGCAAGCTCAGGAACCTGATACGCATCCGCGACATCCTCAACCCCTGAGACCGACCATGACCCTGGCTGCCGACATCGTCAAAGCGTTCACCCCCACGGGGCGGCTGCGCGCCTCCATCAACCTGGGCAACCCCATCCTCGCCGGCAAGCGGGCCGACACCGGCGAGGTCCACGGCGTGTCCGTGGACCTGGCGCGCGGCTTCGCCCAGCGCCTGGGCGTGGAACTGGAGCTGGTGGTCTTCGACACCGCCGGCAAGTCGGTCGACGCGGTGACCCGCGAGGAGGCCGACATCGGCTTCTTCGCGGTGGACCCCAAGCGCGGCGAAGGCATCCACTTCACCGCGCCCTACGTGCTGATCGAGGGCTGCTACCTGGTGAACCAGGAGTCCCCCCTGGAAAGCAACGAGCAGGTGGACCACGCGGGCATCCGCCTGGTGGTGGGCCTGGGCAGCGCCTACGACCTGTACCTGACCCGCGAGATCAAGGCCGCCACGATCGAGCGCGCGCCCAGCTCGCCCGCGGTGGTGGAGCATTTCATCGCCACCGGGGCCGACGTGGCCGCCGGCGTGAAGCAGCAGCTCGAGGCCGATGCCTCGCGCATCGGCGGCCTGCGCCTGCTGCCGGGCCGCTTCATGGTGATCCGCCAGGCCATGGGCTGCCCGCGCGGGCGCGGCGACGCGGCGGCCGCCGCCCTGCGCGCCTATGTCGAAGAGCAGAAGGCCAGCGGCTTCGTGGCCCGGGCGCTGGCGCGCCACGGCATCGAAGGCGCCTCGGTGGCGCCGGCGGAGTGAGCGGCGGCTGCGGCCGCCGGGCCTCGCTTGCGCCCGCCCCCCCGACGCGCGCCGCCGCCCTGCGGCGGCCCGGCGTGCCCGGTGCTCACGCCCCGGCCGTGAGGCCCGCGGCGGCGGCGCGCCGGTCGCGCCGCTCGATCACCCGCAGCACCAGCAGCAGGCCGGTACCCGCCACCATCACCGCGGCGGCAAGGTACAGCCCCACCGCGTAGCCGCCGAAGCGCGCGGCCAGCGCGCCGGTGACGGCAGGCGCCACGATCTGGGCAGCGCCGTAGGTCATCGTCATCTTGCCCATCATCTTGGCGGGCCGCGTGGGGTAGTAGCGCCCCGCCATGGTGAGCACCAGGCTCACCATGCCGATGAAGGTGCCGCCGAACATCACGGCCCCCAGCAGCGTCATCGCCAGCCCGCCCACCGCTACCGGCAGCAGGATCCCCACGACCTGCAGCACCGCGGCCAGGATCAGGGCATTCAGGTCGCCGGTGCGCCGGGCCACGAAGTCCCAGCAGATGCAGGCCGGCGCGGCCGCCAGGCCGATGGCCAGGAAGGCCAGGTTGCCGCGGCCGCCCAGGCCCGGCAGCTGGTTCACGATGGCCACGATGAAGGTGGCGCTGACCACGTAGCCGACGCCGGCGCAGAAGTAGGCCGCCATGAAGACCCGCAGGTACAGCGCGCCGGGGGGATGGTCCTCCATCTTCGCGCCGGCGGCGGTCAGGCCGGTGGTGTCGGGCGGCGGCAGCCAGCGCAGGGCCGGCACCAGCAGCACCACGGCGACGGCGGTGAAGGCGAACCACTGGCCCTGCCAGTCGAACCAGCGCGCGAACACCTCCACCAGCACCGCCGCCCCGGCGATGCCCAGGCCCAGGCCCGAGAAGTGGATGCCCAGCTCGCTGCGGTGGCCATGGCGGATCAGCCAGTTCATGATCAGGCCGGTGCCAAGCAGCATGCCGGCGGCGCTGCCCAGGCCGGCGAGGTAGCGGGAGACGGCCCACAGCACCACGTTGGACGCCAGGCCCATCATCACCGTGGTGGCCACGGCCAGCACCATGCCCAGGCGGTAGAGGCGGTCCTTCAGCACGAGGTCGCCGACCAGGGAGGCGATGAGGGCGCCGGTCAGGTAGCCGGCGTAGTTGATGGCGGCCAGCCAGCCGCCCTCGGCGACGCCCAGGCCCGCCTGGGACTGCATCAGCGGCAGCAGCGGGGTGTAGGCGAAGCGGGCCACGCCCACCGACAGCAGCAGGCTGAAGATGCCCGCGGCGAGGACGCGCAGGCGTTGTCGTTGGCCGTGCATGGCGTGGGGCTCCTCCTGCCTGCGGCGTGGATCGGGGCGCCGGGCGGCCTGGCCTGGCCGCCCCTGGGCGCGAAACCGAGTCTAGCGAATGGCGCGACCCCGCCCGGCCCTCGGCGTTCAGCGCTTGTAGCTGTCGTCGATGCGGTCGACGCGGCGCACCAGGGCGTCGAACACGTCCTGCCCGGCGCCGAAGCGGGCGTCCCACTGCAACGCGTCGTCGGTGGTCTTGCGGGCCACCGCCTCGCTCACCGGGATCGCCGGGCCGAGGGCCGCCTGCATCACCTGCACCTCGCAGGCGCGCTGCAGGGTCCACAGGCGCACCAGCGCCAGGGGCAGGGTCGGCCCCGCGGCCAGCAGGCCGTGGTTCCGCAGGATCACGAGCGGCTTGCTGCCCATGCTGGCGAGCAGGCGCGGCGCCTCCTCGGCATGCACCGTGATGCCCTCGAAGTCGTGGTAGGCCACCAGGTCATGCAGCTGCGCCGAATAGAAGTTGTTCTGCGCCAGCCCGCCCTGCGTGCAGGCCACCGCCAGGCCGGCGGTGGTGTGGGTGTGCATCACGCAGTGCGCGCCCTCCACATGCTCGTGGATCGCGCCATGGATGGTGAAGCCCGCCGGGTTCACCGGCCAGGGCGAGTCGTCCAGCTTGCGGCCCTGCACGTCGATCTTCACCAGGTTGCTGGCGGTGACCTCGGAGTAGTGCAGGCCGAAGGGGTTGATCAGGAATTGCCGCTCGCTGCCGGACACGCTTTCGGGCACGCGCACGGTGATGTGGTTGTAGATCATCTCCGTCCACCCCAGCATGTCGAAGATGCGGTAGCAGGCGGCGAGTTCGACGCGGGCCTTCCACTCGTCGGGGTGAAAGTCGGCGGCGGTGCGTTGGGTCATGGTCGCTCCAGGGCGTTGCAGGGGTTTTCTCAGGCGAAACGGAAGGAAATGGTACCCAGCGGGCCGCGGTCGCACGGAAGGTGTCGCCGCGCGCACCCCGCGTGAGGCGGGTGAAGGAGCCGGCCAGCACGTCGAAGACCGGCACGCCCGGGCCCTGGAGCGGCCGGCCCGGGACGGCCTGCATGGATGCCTCGATCCAGCCCGCCAGGCGCAACCCTAGCGCACGACGACCTTGCCGACCATCCCGGCCTCGAAGTGGCCCGGGATCAGGCAGGCGAACTGGAACTCGCCAGCCTGCGTGAACTGCCAGACGATCTCGCCGGTCGCACCCGGCTTCACATGCGCCATGTGCGGCGCGTCATGCTCCATGCCGGGGAACTTGCGCATCTGTTCCGCATGCTCGGCCAGCTCCCGGGGGGTGCCGATCACCAGCTCGTGCATCACCTGGCCCCGGTTCGCCACGCGCAGGCGCACCGTCTCGCCGCGCCGCACGGTGAGCGTGCCGGGGACGAAGCGCATGTCGTCACCCATGCGGACCTGCACGGTGCGGGTGACCTTCTTCGGGTCGCCCTCCTGACCGAAGGGCGTGGCCTCGACCCGCGCGGGGTCGAAGGCGCGGGGCGCGCCCCCATGGGCCGCATCGCCATGGGCGCGGGCCGGCAGCATCGGGGCCAGGGCGAACAGGGCCGCCAGCGTGCAGGAGAGGAAGCGTGTCATCGAGGGCCGGTGATCAGGATGTCGGGAGCGCATGATGATGGCAGATGCGTCGGCCCCGCCGAAGTTCCGCCGCCCCCCGCCCGGCTCACACCGGCAGGAGCAGCCCCGGGTCGACCTGCGTGGTGCGCGAGACGCCCAGCATCGCCATGTCGCGCGAGACCTCCTCGCGCAGCAGGCTGATGCCCTTGCGCACGCCGGCCTCGCCCGCCACCGAGGCGGCGTAGTTGAACGGCCGGCCGACAAATACGAACCGGGCCCCCAGGGCCAGGGCCTTGAGCACGTCGGTGCCGCGGCGGAAGCCGCTGTCGATCATCACCGGCACCTGCGGGCAGGCCTGCACGATGCCGGGCAGCACCCGCATCGGCGAGACCGTGCCATCGAGCTGGCGACCGCCATGGTTGGAGACGATGAGGCCGTCGGCCCCGCAGTCCACCGCCATGCGCGCGTCGCGCACGTCGAGCACGCCCTTGACCACCAGCCGGCCCGGCCACAGCCGCCGGATCAGGCGCAGGTGGTCCCAGGTCAGGTGGCCGCGGTCCGAGAAGTCCCGCAGCACCGAGGCCGAGAGGATCGGCGCGCCGCGCTGCGCGTGGTTGTTCTCGAAGTGCGGCATGCCATGGCGCACCAGGGTGCGCAGGAAGGTGCCGACCAGCCAGCGCGGATGCGTCACGCCCTGCCACGCCAGGGACAGGCTCGGTCGCAGCGGCGTCGAGAAGCCGGCGCGGATGTTGTTCTCGCGGTTGGCGGCGATGGTGACGTCCAGCGTCACCACCAGGGTGCCATAGCCGGCCGCCTTCACCCGCTCGACCAGCGCCTCGATCTGGTCCTCGCGCCCCGGCACGTAGGCCTGGAACCAGGCCCGCGGGTTGGCCTGCACCACCTCCTCCAGCCGGATCAGCGAGGAGCCGCTCATGACCATGGGCACGTTCTCGGCGGCCGCCGCCTGCGTGAGCACCAGGTCGCCCCGGTAGGCGGACAGCGCGCAGATGCCCATGGGCGCGATGCCGAAGGGCGCGGACCAGGTGTGGCCGAACAGCTCGGTCTCGGTGGAGCGCCGGGAGGTGTCCACCAGCACCCGGGTCACGAACTCGTGGCGCTCGAAGGCCGCGGCGTTGGCGCGCAACGACTGGTTGCGCTCCACCCCGCCCGAGACATACGCGAACACGGGAGCCGGCAGGTGCCGGCGGGCCGCCGCCTCGAAGTCGTCGAGGCACAGGATGTGGCCCAGGCGGCGAGGCAGGGCCGGCGCGGCGGAAGGGGGCATCGCTTACTTGTCGGTCCAGGGCATGGTCTGCCACAGCGCCTTGAACCCGGCCTCGTCCTCCTTGAGTTCGGCGGCGTAGGCGGCCGGCGCGAGGTAGCGGATCGGCGCGAAGTAGCCCGCGGCCTTGGCCTGGAACTCCGGGTCCGTCACGGCCTTCTGCACCGCCGACACGAGTTGCTCGCGCACCGCGGGCGGCAGGCCCTTGGGCGCGGCGATGCCGCGCAGCGACGCCATGATCACGTCCAGGCCCTGCTCCTTGAAGGTCGGCACGTTGGGCGCGAGGCCGGAGCGCTTCTCGCTCATTTGCCCCAGGTGGCGCAGCGGGGTGCCGCCCTTCTGGTACTGCAGCGCCTCGCCGATGTTCATGGCGGCGACCATGATCTGTTTGCCGGCGATCGCGTTGTGGACCTCGGCCGCGCCCTTGAACGGCACGTGGGTCATCTTCACGCCGGCGGCGCGCTCCACCATCAGCGCGGCGAGGTGGTCGTCGGAGCCGACGCCGGTGGTGCCGTAGGTGACCTTGCCCGGGTTGGCCTTCGCAAAGGCCACCAGTTCGGCCAGGTTGCGGATCGGGGTGTCGGCATGCACCGAGAAGTTGCCCGGGTCGTCCACGATGTTCCCGAGCAGGTCGTAGTTCTGCCAGTGGAAGCTGGACTTGCGCTCGATCGGGATGGTCAGCACGTTGGGCGTGTTGATGAAGCCGATGGTGTAGCCGTCCGGTGCGGCGTTGCCCAGCTCCGCGAAGCCGATGCCGCCGCCTGCGCCCGGGCGGTTCACCACCACGATCGAGGCATTGGGGCCCAGGTGCTTCTGCATGTACTGCGCCATCAGGCGGGCGATGATGTCCGTGCCGCCGCCGGGGGCGTAGGCGACGATCATCTTGACCGGTTGCTCCGGGTAGGCGGCGCGGGCCAGGCCCGGCGCCACGGCGGCGGCGCACAGCGCCAGCGCCGGCAGCACGCGGCGAACGAGGTGGGAGAAGCGTTGCATGGGGTTGTCTCCTGGGGGTTTGAGCGGTGCGGCGGCCGGTTCAGCCGAGGATGCGCGCGCGGCGCTCCACGAACGCGGGCCAGACCTCGGGGTTGACCAGGCGCGGCGGGCGCTCGCCCGCCAGCACGGCGGCGATCTGGTCGGCCGCGATGGCGCCCATGTTGCGGCGCGCCTCGTGGGTCACGCCGGCCACGTGGAAGGTGGCGAAGACGTTGTCCATCGCCAGCAGCGGGTGGTCCAGCGGGGGCGGCTCCTGGTCCCACACGTCCACGCCGGCGCCGGCCAGGTGGCCCGACTGCAGGGCCTGCACCAGGGCGGCCTCGTCGTGGATGCCGCCGCGCGCGGTGGTGATGAAGATGGCGCCGCGCTTCATGGCGGCGAAGGCGGCCGCATCCATCATCTTCAGCGTGGTGGCGTCGCGCGGGCAGTGCAGCGAGACGAAATCGGACTGCGCGAGCAGCTCGGCGAATGACACCGCGCGAGCACCGCGGCGCTCGATCTCCGCGGCAGGCAGCAGCGGGTCGGCGGCCACCACCTGCATGCCGAAGGCGCGGGCCAGCGCGGCGACCCGGGTGCCGATGTGGCCGATGCCCACCAGACCCAGCGTCTTGCCGCTGATCTCATGGCCCATCACGTCCTCGCGGGCGTAGCCGACCTCGCGGCGCATGCGGCGGTCGCCCTCCAGCATGCGGCGCGACACGCCGAGCATCAGGCCCAGGGTGTGCTCGGCCACCGAGACGGCGTTGCCGCCGGACTGGTTCACCACCGCGATGCCGGCCGCGGTGCAGGCGGCCACGTCCACCGTGTCGTAGCCCGCGCCGCCGGCGGACACGCACAGCAGGTCCGGGCACTGGGCCAGCAGCCCGGCGCGGGCGAACCAGGCCTGGGGCAGTTCGTCCTTGGCGGCGGAGATGTGATAGACGTGGGCCTGCGACAGCGCATCGCGGGTGGCGGCGTCGTCGCCGCGGATCTTGAATACCCGCAGCGCCACGCCCGGCTCGCGCGCCAGGCGTTCGTCGAAGGCGGCATCGATCCACAGGTCCGAGCGGACGACGCGTTTGGAAATCTGGGTTGCGGCCATGTGCTGCCTGGGGATTCCGGGGGGAAGATTCGATCGCTCAAAATGTACAATAAAAAAACAATTTGAAGCCTAGCCCTACCCAAGGGTTAACCCTTCACAGGCGCCGCGCCATCGATTCCCGGCTCGAGAATACAAAACGGAAACAAAAATGGCTGCCACCGACAAGGTCTACGAAGTGCTGAAGCAGCGCGTGGTGGCCGGCGCCTATGCGCCCGCGGCGCAGCTGAAGGAGGAGCACCTCGCGCGCGAGCTGGGCACCAGCCGCACGCCGGTGCGCGCCGCCCTACAGCGCCTGGTGGACGACGGCCTGGCCACCGCCGAACCCGGCCGCGGCGTGCGCGTGGCGCAGTGGACCGAGTCCGACATCGAGGAAACCTACGAGCTGCGCGGCCTCCTGGAAGGCCATGCCGCCGCCCTCGCGGCGCGGCGCGGCGGCCTGGCGCTGGCCGACCGGCTCGACGCGCTGAACGACGAGATGGACCGGGCCATCGCCAAAGGCGGCCGGGCCCTGCCCGAGCGCCTGCAGGACATCAACGCGCGCTTCCACCGCGCCGTCCTCGAGGCGGCCGGCTCGCCGCGCCTGCGCGGCATGCTGGCGGGCGTGATCGACATGCCGGTCGTGACCCGATCGCACTTCATCAGCACCCTGCAGGACAAGGTGCAGAGCCTGCAGCACCACCGCGACCTTGCCGCCGCCGTGCGCGCCGGCGATGCCGACCTGGCGCGCCAGGTGATGCAGCTGCACCTGCGGGTGGCCCAGCACCGCTTCCGCCGCCAGCGCGAGGCGCTTCGCGAGGCGCGGCAGCCAGGGCCGGCCGCATGAGCCCGGCGCGGCGAGCCGCGCCCAGGGCCTGGCCGGGTCAGGCCCGCGGCTCGGCGGGCCGCCCGCCCAGGGCCACGGTCAGCCGCGCCGCCGAGGCCTTGAGTTCGCCGGTGAACGCCGGGCGCAGGCGCTGCTCCGGGGCGGTCAGCGTGAGCGCGCCCACCAGCTCGCCCGCCGCATCCCAGACCGGCGCGGAGATACCGGCCAGCCCCGGCACGCGGTCGCCGGTGACCACCACATGGCCGTCGCGCCGCACCTGCTCGTAGAGGCGCCCCTTCGCGCCGCTGAAGGCCATCAGCACCCGTCCGCCGGCGCCGCGGTCCAGCGGCAGCAGGTCGCCCGCGCGCACGTGGTCCCGCAGCAGCTGCGGCGAATCGACCCGGAACAGCACCAGCCGCTGGTCCCCTTGCCGCACGTGGAAGGCCACGCTCTCCTGGGTGCGCGCCACCAGCGCGCGCATCTCGGGCACCACCACGTCCTCCAGCGAGAACGAGGCGGCGTGGATCGATGCCAGGCGCGAGACCTCCGGCCCCAGCGCCCAGTGCCCCTGCGCCGTCCGCCGCAGCAGCCCCCCGTGCGCCAGCGAGGCCAGCAGCCGCAGCACCGTGCTCTTGTACAGCCGGGTGCGGTCGGACAGCTCGGTCACGGTCAGCGCCTTGTCGCCGGGCCGGAAGGCGGCCAGCAGGCTGATCGCCCGGTCGACCGCCGCCGCCCCGCCGGGCGCGGCCTGTTCATCGGCGACGGAGAGGACGGAGGATTTCCTGGGCATGGCGTGCGGCGGGCCGCAACCGGTTTGACATCCGGCGGCCGGGTTTCGATAATTGGTCCATCTTACAGCATTGCGTTCTGTCTGTCAGAACAAAAAAGAAGGCCCATGCCCCCCGAGAACCCACCCCAGGTCCTGATCAGCGAAGTCGGCCCGCGTGACGGCCTGCAAAGCGTGAAGGCCACGATGCCCACCGCGCGCAAGCTCGCCTGGATCGATGCGCTGCATGCCGCCGGCCTGCGCGAGATCGAGGTCGGCTCCTTCGTGCCCGCGAAGCTGCTGCCGCAGATGGCCGATGTCGCCGAGGTCGTACGCCATGCCCTGGGCAAGCCGGGCCTCACCGTGATGGCTCTGGTCCCCAACCTGCGCGGGGCGCAGGCGGCCCTGGAGGCCGGCGTCCACAAGCTCACCCTCCCCGTCTCGGCCAGCGAGGCCCACTCCCTGGCCAACGTGCGCAAGACCTGCGCGCAGATGGTCGAGGCGGTCCGCGAGATCGTGGGGCTGCGCGACGCGCTGGCGCCGCGGGTGCGCATCGAGGCCGGCGTGTCCACCGCCTTCGGCTGCACCCTGCAGGGGGTGGTGCCGGAGGACGACGTGGTCCGCCTGGCCGCCGCCCTCGCCGCCGCGGGCGCCGACGAAATCGGCCTGTCCGATACCACCGGCATGGCCAACCCGGCCCAGGTGCGCCGCCTGTTCAACCGCGTGCGCGCCGAGATCGGCCCGCGCACCGGCGCGGCCCACATGCACAACACCCGCGGCCTCGGCCTGGCCAACTGCCTGGCCGCGTACGACGTCGGCGTGCGCACCTTCGACAGCTCGCAGGGCGGCCTGGGCGGCTGCCCCTACGCCCCCGGCGCCTCGGGCAACGTGGTCACCGAGGACCTGGTCTTCATGTTCGAGGCGATGGGCGTGCGCACCGGCGTGGACCTGGAGAAGCTGGTCCCGGCCCGCGCCGCGCTGCAGGCCGGCCTGCCGGGCGAGCCGGTCTACGGCATGACCCCCGAGGCCGGCCTGACCAAGGGCTTCACCTACGCCGACGGCCGCCGCCCCCACCGCGAGCAGCTGCTCGCCGCCACCACCGGACCCTGCGAATGACTTCCCCGAGCGAACTCCCCCTGGCCGGCCTGCGGGTCGTCGAATTCACCCACATGGTGATGGGCCCCACCTGCGGGATGATCCTGGCCGACCTCGGCGCCGAGGTGGTCAAGGTCGAACCCGTCGCCGGGGACAGCACGCGCAAGCTGCTCGGCTCCGGCGCCGGCTTCTTCGGCACCTTCAACCGCAACAAGAAGAGCCTCGCGGTCGACGTGAAAGACCCGCGCGGGCGCGAGATCGTGCTGCGCCTGCTGGCCCAGGCCGACGTCTTCAGCGAGAACTTCAAGGGCGGCACCATGGACAAGCTCGGCTTCGGCGCCGAGGCCCTCGCCCGCCTCAACCCGCGCCTGATCTACGTCTCGCACAAGGGCTTCCTGCCCGGTCCCTACGAGCACCGCACCGCGCTCGACGAGGTGGTGCAGATGATGGGCGGCCTGGCCTACATGACCGGCCCCGAGGGCCGCCCGCTGCGCGCCGGCACCAGCGTGAACGACATCATGGGCGGCATGTTCGGCGCCATCGGCGTGCTGGCCGCCCTGGCCCGGCGCGAGCGCACCGGCCGCGGCCAGGAGGTGGAGAGCGCGCTGTTCGAGAACAACGTCTTCCTCGTCGCGCAGCACATGATGCAGTTCGCGGTGACCGGCAAGCCGGCCTCGCCGATGCCCAGCCGCATCAGCGCCTGGGCGGTGTATGACGTGTTCACGGTGAAGGACGGCGAGCAGATCTTCCTGTCCGCGGTGAGCGACACGCAGTGGGCCCTGATGTGCGACGAGTTCGGCTTCGCCGACCTGAAGGCCGACCCGCGCCTGGCCTCCAACAACGCCCGGGTGCAGGCGCGCGAGTGGATGATGCCGCTGCTGCGCGAACGCTTCGCGCCGCTGGCCGCCAGCGAGCTCGCGGCGCGCTTCGAGAAGGTCGGCCTGCCCCATGCGCCGATCACCCGCCCGCAGGACCTGTTCGACGACCCGCACCTGCTGGCCACCGGCGGCCTGGCCCCGGTGACCCTGCCGGCCGACGCCAGCGGCGCGGGGCGCGCCGTCGAGACGCGCACGCCGCTGCTGCCGCTGGCCCTGGACGGCGAGCGCCTGGGCCTGCGCGCGCCGCCGCCGGCGCTGGGCGAGCACACCGAATCCCTGCTGCGGGAGCTGGGCTACGACGAGGCCGCCATCGACGGCCTGCGCCAGGCCCGGATCATCGGCATGCAGGCCTCCCCCACCCCATCGAACCCCTGAGACTGGAGACAACCCATGAATTTTTCGACGACGCGGCGCAGCCTGCTCGCCCTCCCGCTGCTGGCCCTGGCGGGCGGCGTGCACGCGCAGGCCCCGGCATGGCCGGTGAAACCGGTCAAGATCGTCGTGCCCTATGCGGCCGGCGGCCCCGCCGACGTGACGGCCCGGGAAATCGCGCAGAAGCTGGCGGCGGCCACCGGCCAGTCCTTCGTGGTCGACAACCAGGGCGGGTCCCTGGGCATCCCGTCGCTGCTGGCCGTGACCCGCGCCGAGCCCGACGGCCACACCCTGTGGATGCCGGCACTGGGCAACGCGGTCCTCCAGCCCCTCCTGAGCAAGCAGGGCGGCGCCGAGTACATCGCCCGGCTGCGCCCGGTCGGCATGGTGACCAGCAGCGCCCACGTGCTGGTGGTGTCGTCCAAGCTGCCGGTGAAGAACGTGCAGGAACTGGTGGCCTACGCGAAGGCCAACCCGGGCCAGCTGAGCTTCGCGTCGGCAGGCGTCGGCGGCACCGCCCACCTGGCCGCGGAACTGTTCAAGAGTCTGGCCCAGGCCGACGTGGTGCATGTCCCCTACAAGGGCAGCGCGGGGGCCGTCAACGACCTGGCGGCCGGCCGGGTCCAGGCCATGTTCAGCAGCCTGCCCTCGCTGCAGCCGCTGGTGGACAAGGGCTATGTGCGCCTGCTGGCCGCGACGGCGCCCAGCACCTCGCCGGCGACGCGCTCGCTGCCGCAGATGTCGGCGACGCTGCCCGGCTTCGAGTACGCCTCCTGGTACGCGATGTACGCCCCGCGCCAGACGCCGACCCCCGTGGTCGCGCGCATCAACGCCCTGATGCAGCAGGTGCTGAAGGACCCGGACCTCAAGGCCCGGATCGAGCCCCACGGCATGGAACTGGTGCCCACGGGCCCGGAGGAAGTCGCCACCTGGGTCAAGCGGGACGAGGACAAGTGGCGCGCGGTGATCAGCAAGGCGGGGATCACCCTGGACTGAACGCCGCCCTCCCGCCCGCTCCCTTCGAACGAGACGCATCAGCCCCTTCGACCTGAATCCACTGGAGACCCTCATGACCCGGACCCGTACCTTCCTCGCGGCGCTGGCCGTCGCCGCCGCCCCCCTGGCCGGCTTCGCCCAGGCCTGGCCCGACAAGCCCGTGCGCCTCGTCGTGCCCTACGCGCCCGGCGGCACCACCGACTTCGCGGCCCGCCTCGTCGCCGAGCGCCTCACGCAGCAGACCGGCACCAGCTTCTTCGTCGAGAACAAGGCCGGCGCCTCGGGCACCATCGCCACCGCACAGGTGGCCAAGAGCGCGCCCGATGGCGCCACCTTCCTGGTCAACGACACGACCTACGCCATGCTGCCTTCGCTGTTCGCGAAGCTGCCCTGGGACCATGCCAGCGACCTGGTGCCCGTGACCACGCTGGCCGTCACGCCGGTGGTGCTGGTGGTGCCGGCGAACTCGCCGTTCAAGACCGCGCAGGAGCTCGTCGAGCACGCGCGCCGCAACCCCGGCAAGCTGAATTTCGGCTCCGGCGGCACCGGCAGCTCCACCCATCTCTCGGCCGAGGTCCTGAAGAAGGAGGGCAGGCTGTTCATCACCCACATCCCGTACAAGGGCGCGGGCGATGCGATGGTCGGCCTCCTGGGCAACCAGGTGGACCTGCTGATCACCGCCGCGCCGACCGCGGTGCCCCAGGTGCAGGGCGGCAAGGTGCGCGCCCTCGCCGTCACCGGCGACAAGCCGCTGCCCGGCCTGCCGGGCGTGCCTACGTTCAAGGAGGTCGGCCTGCCAGGCTACACCGTGACCAACTGGTTCGGCCTGGCGGCCCCCAAGGGCACGCCCAAGGCCGTGGTGGACAGGCTGCAGGCCGAGGTGAAGAAGGCCATGGCGGACCCCAAGGTCAGCGAGCGGCTGAACGCGATGGGCGCGGCCCCGGGCGGCCTTGCCAGCGCCGACTTCGCCAGCTTCATCCAGCGCGAGACGAAGCTGTGGTCCGACGTGAGCAAGACCGCCGGCGTGCGGGCCGAGTGAGGAGCCGGCCGCCATGTGGAACCTCGACTTCCAGCCCCCGGCGGTCATCGTGGCGCGCGTGCTCGCGCGCCTGCCCGACGCCCTGCGCCGCCCGGTGCGCAGCGAGTGGGCCGATGCGAACAAGCCCGGCCACGTGGTCGACTGCTTCCTCGAGGGCCCGGCCTTCGACCGCAGCGGCAACCTGTACCTGACCGACATCCCGCACGGCCGGATCTTCCGGCTCACGCCGGCCGGCGAGTGGCAGGAGGTCACGCAGACCGGCGGCTGGCCCAACGGCATCGCGGTCCACCGTGACGGCTCGCTCTGGGTCACCGACTACCGGCGCGGACTGCTGCGGGTGGAGGCGGACAGCGGCCGGGTCGAGGTGCTGCTGGGGCACCGCAACTCCGAGGGCTTCAAGGGCCTGAACGACCTGGTGTTCGACGCCGAGGGCCACTGCTGGTTCACCGACCAGGGCCAGACCGGCATGCACGACCCCACGGGCCGCGTCCTGCGCTGGCGCACCGACGGCCGCCTGGACCTGCTGCTGTCCAACGCGCCCAGCCCCAACGGCATCGCGCTCGACCCGTCGGGCCGCTTCCTCTTCGTCGCCGTCACGCGGGGCAACGCGGTGTGGCGCGGGCCGCTGCTGCCGGACGGCTCGATCTCCAAGGTAGGCACCTTCCGCAGCTTCTTCGGCACCAGCGGCCCCGACGGCCTGGCGGTGGACGCCGCCGGCCGGCTGCTGGTCGCCCATGCCAGCCTGGGCTGCGTTTTCGTGCTGAACCCGCGCGGCGAGGTCACGCACGTGGTGCGCAGCCCCACCGGGCAGACCATCACCAACGTGGCCTTCCGGCCGGGAACCTGCGAGGTGGTGATGACGGACTCCGAGCAGGGCGTGGTGCTGGCGGCGACGCTGCCGGACACCGGGTGCACCCTGTACTCGCACGCCTGACGCGCGCCGGCGGCGGGCAGCCCTCGCGGCCGCCTACGCCCGGCTCCCCACCAGCCTCGACACCTCCTGCGCCGCCTCCAGCAGCGCCGGCAGGAGGGTCTCCTTCGCGACCGCCGCACTGGTGCGCCGCAGCTGGCCCGAGACGTTCAGCGCCGCGATCACGCGCCCGTGGCGGTCGCGCACCGGGGCGGCCAGCGAGATCAGGCCCTCCTCGAGCTCCTCGACCACGATCGACCACCCCTGCTGGCGCGCCTGGCGCACCCGCGCCATCAGCGCGTCGACCTCGGTGAGGGTGTGGCGCGTGCGCGCCGGCCGCGGCATGGACTCCAGCAGGCGGCGCGCCTCGTCCTCCGGCATCTGCGCCAGCAGCACCCGACCCATCGACGTGCAGTACGCCGGCAGCCGCGTGCCCACGCTCAGCGCCAGCGACACCACCTGGTGCGCGTGCACCCGCAGCACGTAGACGATGTCCGTGCCCTCCAGCACCGCCGCCGAGCACGACTCCCGCACCTGCTCCGACAGCCGCTCCATCACCGGCTGCGCCAGCTCCCAGATCGGCATGGAGGTCAGGTAGGCATAGCCCAGGTCCAGGATGCGCGCAGTCAGGCGATAGAGCTTGCCGTCGAACTCCACGTAGCCCAGCGCCAGCAGCGTGAGCAGGATGCGCCGCGCCCCGGCCCGCGTCAGGCCGGCCCGCGCCGCCACCTCGCTCAGGGTCTGCGCCGGCGCCTGGGCGCTGAAGGAACGAATGACCTCCAGCCCCCGCGCGAAGGACTGGACATAGGCATCCCCGGGCGCGGGCGCACCGGGCGGGCGTGAGGCGGCTTGGGCCATGGGCAAGTCTGGGCTAGAATTCTTTACGCGAACACTTGTTCGATATTAGAACACAGTTCATTCCTCACCCCCATCCAGACAGGAGTCCCTCCGGTGATCAACAAGATTGCGGCCTCGGTGGAAGAAGCCCTGGCCGGCACCCCCGACGGGGCCACCGTGCTCATTGGCGGATTCGGCACCGCCGGCATCCCCTCCGAATTGATCGACGGGCTCATCGCCCAGGGCGCCCGTGAGCTCACGGTCGTGAACAACAACGCCGGCAACGGCGACACCGGCCTGGCCGCCCTGCTCAAGGCCGGCCGCGTGCGCAAGATCATCTGCAGCTTCCCGCGCCAGGTGGACAGCCATGTCTTCGACGGCCTGTACCGCAGCGGCAAGCTCGAACTGGAACTGGTGCCCCAGGGCAACCTCGCCGAGCGCCTGCGCGCCGCGGGTGCCGGCATCGGCGCCTTCTTCTCGCCCACCGGCTACGGCACCGAGCTGGCCCAGGGCAAGGAAACCCGCGAGATCAATGGCAAGCACTACGTGCTGGAGCACCCGATCCACGGCGACCTCGCCCTGGTGAAGGCCGAGGCCGGCGACCGCTGGGGCAACCTGACCTTCCGCAAGGCGGCCCGCAACTTCGGCCCGGTGATGGCCACCGCGGCGCGCCGCACCGTCGCCACCGTGCATGAGGTCGTGGAGCTCGGCACGCTGGACCCCGAGGCCATCGTCACGCCCGGCATCCATGTGTCCGCCGTCGTGAAGATCCCCCGCGTGGCCACCCAGGCCGGCGGTTTCAAGGCGGCCTGAGGAGAGAACGACATGAGCTACACCCGACGCACCAAGGACGAACTCGCCCGCCGCGTGGCCCGCGACATCCCCGACGGCGCCTACGTCAACCTCGGCATCGGCCAGCCCACGCTGGTGGCCAACCACATCCCCGCCGGCCTGGAAGTGATCCTCCACAGCGAGAACGGCATCCTCGGCATGGGCCCCGCGCCCGCCAAGGGCGAGGAGGACTACGACCTGATCAACGCCGGCAAGCAGCCGGTGACCCTGCTGCCCGGCGGCGCCTTCTTCCACCATGCGGACAGCTTCGCGATGATGCGCGGCGGCCACCTGGACATCTGCGTGCTCGGCGCCTTCCAGGTCTCGGCCACCGGCGACCTCGCCAACTGGAGCACCGGCGAGCCCGGCGCCATCCCCGCCGTCGGCGGCGCGATGGACCTGGCCATCGGCGCCAAGCAGACCTGGGTGATGATGGACTTGCTCACGAAGGCCGGCGAGAGCAAGGTGGTGCCGCGCTGCACCTACCCGCTCACCGGCATCGGCTGCGTCAAGCGCATCTACTCGGACCTCGCCACCCTGGCCTGCACGCCCACCGGGCTGGAGCTGATCGACGTCGTCGAGGGCCTGGCCCACGAGGAACTCGAGCGCCTGGTCGGCCTGCCGATTCGCAAGCCCGCAGCCTGAGCCGCCGCCTGAACACCCCACGAAAGATCCCCATGAACCAAGCCTTCATCTGCGACGCCATCCGCACCCCCTTCGGCCGCTACGGCGGCGCCCTGTCCTCGGTGCGCACCGACGACCTGGCCGCCATCCCGCTGAAGGCGCTGATGGCGCGCAACCCGAACCTGGACTGGAACGCCGTCGACGACGTGCTCTATGGCTGCGTGAACCAGGCCGGCGAGGACAACCGCAACGTCGCCCGCATGGCGCTGCTGCTGGCGGGCCTGCCGCAGGAGGTGCCTGGCGCCACCATCAACCGCCTGTGCGGCTCCGGCCTCGACGCCGTGGGCACCGCGGCGCGCGCCATCAAGTCCGGCGAGGCCGGCCTGATGATCGCCGGCGGCGTGGAGAGCATGAGCCGCTCGCCCTTCGTCATGCCCAAGGCCACCAGCGCCTTCTCGCGTGACAACGCGGTCTACGACACCACCATCGGCTGGCGCTTCGTCAACAAGCTGATGAAGGAAAAGTACGGCGTGGACGCCATGCCCGAGACCGCCGAGAACGTGGCCGACGACTACAAGATCGAGCGCGAGGCGCAGGACCGCATGGCCCTGGCCAGCCAGCTCAAGGCCGTGGCCGCCCAGAAGGCCGGCCACCTGGCGCGCGAGATCTGCCCGGTCACCATCCCGCAGAAGAAGGGCGAGGCCCTCGTCGTCGACAAGGACGAACACCCTCGCGAGACCAGCCTCGAGGCGCTGGCCAAGCTCAAGGGCGTGGTCCGCCCCGACGGCTCCGTGACCGCCGGCAACGCCTCCGGCGTGAACGACGGCGCCTGCGCCCTGATCATGGCCAGCGAGGCCCAGGCCCGGCTGCAGGGCCTCACGCCGCGCGCCCGCGTGGTGGGCATGGCCACCGCCGGCGTGGCGCCGCGCATCATGGGCATCGGCCCGGCGCCGGCCACGCAGAAGGTGCTGGCGCAGACCGGCCTCAGCCTCGACCAGATGGACGTGATCGAACTGAACGAGGCCTTCGCCGCCCAGGGCCTGGCCGTGCTGCGCCTGCTGGGGCTGAAGGACGACGACGAGCGCGTGAACGCCTGGGGCGGCGCCATCGCCCTGGGCCACCCCCTGGGCGCCTCCGGCGCGCGCCTGGTGACCACCGCCATCAACCGCCTGCACACCACCGGCGGGCGCTACGCGCTGTGCACCATGTGCATTGGCGTGGGCCAGGGCATCGCGGTCATCCTCGAGAAGGTCTGACGCACGAGGCCTGAACGGGGGCCCGGGGCATCGGCTACAGTGACCCGCCGATGCCCTCCCCCTACAACCTCGCCCGCTTCGACCTGGTCTCGATCCGCCTCGCGGTGGACTGCGCCCGCCTGGGCAGCCTGAGCGCCGCGGCGCGCGAGGCCCACCTGGCGCTGGCCGCCGCCAGCCGCCGCATCCGCGAGCTGGAGGATGCGGTCGGCGAGCCCCTGTTCGAGCGCCATGGCCGGGGCGTGCGGCCCACCGAGGCGGGCAGCGTCTTCGCCCGGCACGGGCTGACCCTGCTGCAGAACGTGGAGCAGATGGCCGTCGAACTGGCCGACCTGCGCCAGGGCGTCGCCCGCCACGTGCGCCTGTGCGCCAACACCGCCGCCATCAACGAGTTCCTGCCCCCGCTGCTGGCCCGCTACGCCCGCCAGGAGCGGCAGGTGCGGGTGGACCTCGACGAGCAGCTGTCCAACGGCGTGGTGACCTCCCTGGTCGAGGGCCGCGCCGACATCGGCGTCTTCGCCGAGGGCATCGACCCGCGCGGCCTGGAGTGCCACGTCTTCCGCCACGACGAGCTGGTGCTGGTGACCCCGCCCGGCCACCGCCTCGCCGGCCCCGGCGCCATCGCCTTCGCCGACGCCCTCGACGAGGACTGGATCACCCTGAGCGACGGCGCCGCCCTCCTGCAGCGCCAGCAGGAGACCGCCCTGGCCGCGCGCCGCCCGCTGCGGGTGCGCATGCAGGTGCGCAGCTTCGACACCGTCTGCCACCTGGTGGCCTCGGAGCTGGGCGTGGCGGTGCTGCCCCGACACGCGGTCATGCCCCTGGTGCGCTCCATGAACCTGCGGTGCCGGGCGTTGTCCGACCCCTGGTCCTCGCGCAACCTGCTGGCGGCGGTGCGCCCCGGCACCCAGGACCCGGCGGTGCTCTCGCTGCTGCGGTTCCTGGTCGAGCCTTCGCAGAACGCGAAGGCTTCCCCGGCCAAAAAGCAATAGACCCGGGTGAGTCGCCCGCGCACACTGCGCGGCCATGGAATACGCCACGCCCGCCGCCCCCGGCCTGACCGCCGGCGCCCTTGCCGGTCTCAAGGTCCTCGAGATGGGCCAGCTGATCGCCGGCCCCTTCGCCGCCAAGACGCTCGCCGACTTCGGCGCCGACGTCGTCAAGATCGAACCCCCCGGCGCCGGCGACCCGCTGCGCAACTGGCGCCTGCTGAAAAACGGCACCTCCGTCTGGTGGCAGGTGCAGTCCCGCAACAAGCGCTCGGTGGCGGTGGACCTGCGCCAGGCCGAGGGCCAGGACATCGTGCGCCGCCTCGCCCGCGAGGCCGACGTGCTGATCGAGAACTTCCGCCCCGGCGCGCTCGAGGGCTGGAACCTCTCGCCCGAATCCCTGCTGGAAGCCAACCCGCGCCTGATCATCCTGCGCGTGAGCGGCTACGGCCAGACCGGTCCCTACCGCGACCGCCCCGGCTTCGGCGTGGTCGGCGAGGCCATGGGCGGCCTGCGCCACCTCACCGCCGAACCCGGCCGCGTGCCGGTGCGGGTGGGCGTGAGCATCGGCGACACGCTGGCCGCGCTGCACGGCGTCATCGGCATCCTGGTCGCCCTCCAGGAGCGCCAGCGCTCCGGCCAGGGCCAGGTGATCGACGTCGCCCTCTACGAGGCCGTCTTCAACTGCATGGAGAGCCTGCTGCCCGAGTACAGCGCCTTCGGCGCGGTGCGCGGCCCGGCCGGCAGCGCCCTGCCCGGCATCGCCCCCAGCAACGCCTACCTGTGCTCCGACGGCGGCTACGCCCTGATCGCGGGCAACGGCGACAGCATCTTCAAGCGCCTCATGACCACCATCGGCCGTGACGACCTGGGCAACGACCCGGGCCTGGCCGACAACGCCGGCCGCGTGGCCCGCGTCGCCGAGATCGACGCGGCCATCGGCGAGTGGACCCGCCAGCGCACCGTCGACGAGGTCCTCGCCGCGCTGGACACCGCCTCGGTGCCGGCCGGCCGCATCTACACCATCGCCGACATCGCCCACGACCCGCACTACGCGGCCCGCGGCATGCTGCAGCAGATCACGCTGGACGACGGCGACCAGCTGCTGGTGCCCGGCGTGGTGCCCAAGCTCTCACGCACCCCCGGCAGCCACCGCCGCAACGCCCCCGCCGTGGGCCAGGACACCGACGCCGTGCTGCGCGAGATCGGCCTGACCGAGGACCAGATCGCCGCCCTGCAGGCCCGCGGCATCGTGCGAAAGGACGCCGCATGAATCAGCGCATCTACTTCAACGAGGTCGTCACCCGCGACGGCTTCCAGATCGAGCCCGAGTTCATCCCCACCGACGACAAGATCGCTCTGGTCGACGCGCTGTCCCAGTGCGGCTACGCCAAGATCGAGGTGACCTCCTTCGTCTCGCCCAAGGCGATCCCGCAGCTGCGCGACGCCGAGGAGGTGATGGGCCGCATCCGCCGCGTGCCCGGCGTCGAGTACACCGTGCTGGTGCCCAACCTGCGCGGCGCCGAGCGCGCCCTGGAGTCCAGGGCCGACGAGCTGAACCTGGTGATGTCGGTCTCCGAGACCCACAACCTGTCCAACCTGCGCATGCCGCGCGCCAAGAGCTTCGAGGCGCTGTCGGAAGTCATTCGCACGGTGGACGGGCGCGCCGCCATCAACGTCTCGCTGTCGACCAGCTTCGGCTGCCCCATGGAGGGCGACGTGCCCGCCAGCGAGGTGCTGGCCTGGGCCCAGCGCTTCGCCGACCTGGGCGTGCGCGGCCTCACCATCTGCGACACCACCGGCATGGCCCACCCGGCCCAGGTGGCGGCGCTGTGCGAGCAGCTGCAGGCCCGCTTCCCGCAGCAGCAGCTGACCCTGCATTTCCACAACACCCGCGGCATGGGCCTGGCCAACGTGCTGGCCGCCGTGCAATCGGGCATCACCCGCTTCGACGGCTCGCTCGGCGGCCTCGGCGGCTGCCCCTACGCGCCCGGCGCCAGCGGCAACATCTGCAGCGAAGATGCCGTCCACATGCTGGACGCCATGGGCTACGACACCGGCATGGACCTGCCGCGCCTGCTCGAAGCCGCGCGCTCCCTCCCCGCCCTCGTCGGCCGCGAGGTGCCCGGCCAGGTCGCCAAGGCCGGCCGCAGCTGCGACCTGCACCCGACCCCCGCCGCCGTGACCGAACTGCGCCAGCAACTCCAGACCGCCTGAACCGAATGACCGCCCAGACCCGTTCCTACCGCGTGGGACTCATCGTCCCCAGCTCCAACACCACGATGGAGACCGAGATCCCGGCCATGCTGCGCGCCCGCGAGCAGATGCTGCCGGAGCGCTTCACCTTCCACTCCAGCCGCATGCGCATGATGGAGGTCACGAAGGAGCAGCTTGCCGCCATGGACCGCGACTCCGACCGCTGCGCCCTGGAGCTGTCCGACGCCCGCATGGATGTCATGGGCTATGCCTGCCTGGTGGCCATCATGAGCATGGGCCTGGGCTACCACCGCGAGTCCCAGGCCCGCCTGGCCGGCGTGGCCGCGAAGAACGGCGGCGCCGCCCCGGTCACCACCAGCGCCGGCGCGCTGGTGGAAGGCCTGCAGGCGATCGGCGCCAAGCGCGTGGCCATCATCGCCCCCTACATGAAGCCGCTGACGAAGCTCGTCATCGACTACATCCAGAACGAAGGCATCGAAGTCGCCGACAGCGTCTCGCTCGAGATCCACGACAACCTCGCCGTCGGCGCCCGCGACCCGCGCGCCCCGGCCGAACTCTGGAAGCAGCTGGACCTGACCGGGGTGGACGCCATCGTCGCCTCGGCCTGCGTGCAGATGCCCTCGCTGGCCTCGGTCCCCATGATCGAGCAGGCCAGCGGCCTGCCGGTCGTGTCCAGCGCGGTGTGCACCACCTGGTCGCTGCTCAGGCACCTGGGCCTGGAGCGCCGCGTACCCGATGCCGGCGCCCTGCTCTCGGGCCGCTACTGACCCTTCCCGCCCGATCACCCCGATCACCCGGATTACAAAGGAGACATTCATGAACCGTCGTCCGTTCCTGCGCAGCGCCCTCGTGGCCAGCGCCGCCGCCCTCCTGGGCACGCTGGCCCAGGCCCAGGGCTACCCCACCAAGCCCGTGACCCTGGTCGTGCCCAACCCGCCCGGCGGCGTGGTGGACACCTCCGCCCGCCTGCTGTCCGACCCGCTGGCCAAGGTGCTCAATGGCACCGTGGTGGTGGACAACCGCGCCGGCGGCAGCGGCAACGTGGCGTACGGCCATGTCGCCCGCTCCGCGGCCGACGGCTACACCCTGCTGATCTCCTACTCCGCCTACCACGTGGGCAACCCCTCGCTCACGCCCAAGCTGCCCTGGGCGCAGAAGGACCTGGTGCCGGTGGCCCTGCTGACCGCCGCCACCAACGTGATCGCGGCCCACCCCTCGGTGCCGGCGAACAACCTGCAGGAGTTCATCGCCTACCTGAAGAAGAACCCCGGCCGGATCAGCTACGCCTCGCAGGGCAACGGCTCGCTCTCGCACATCGGCACCGAGATGCTGAAGTCGCAGACCGGCACCAGCATGGTCCACATCCCCTACCGCGGCTCGGGCCCGGCCATCCAGGACGTGCTGTCCGGCCAGGTCCAGGTGTTCATGACCACGCCGCCCTCGGTGATGCAGCACGTGCAGTCCGGCAAGCTCAAGGCCTTCGCCGTGACCGGCAAGACCCGCCACCCCGGCCTGCCCAACGTCCCCACCACCGCCGAAGCCGGCCTCAAGGGCTTCGAGCTGGAAGCCTGGGTGGGCCTGTTCGCCCCGGCGGGCACCCCGGCCGACGTGATCGCCAAGCTGACGGCCAGCGTGAAGCAGTCGCTCGACCAGCCGGACACCAAGACCCGCGCTGCCGCCGCCGGCGTGGAGCTGCGCTACCTGCCGCCCGAGGCGCTGGACGCCCTCGTCAAGCGCGAGACCGAGTACTGGGCCAAGGTGATCAAGTCCGCCGGCATCACCGCCGACTGACCCGCCCGGCCACCACCGATAACGACCAAGGAGACATGACATGCCGAAGTACACGCTCAATGTGAACGGCAAGCGCCGCACCGTCGACGCCGATGCCGACACGCCCCTGCTCTACGTGCTGCGGGACAACCTCGAGCTGAACGGTCCCAAGTACGGCTGCGGCCTGGGCCAGTGCGGCGCCTGCACCGTCCACGTGAACGGCGAGGCCACCCGCTCCTGCCTGCTGCCCGTGAGCAGCCTGGGCGGCAAGGCGGTGACCACGCTGGAAGGCCTGGGCACCAGCGCCGCGCCCGGCAAGCTGCAGCAGGCCTTCATCGACGAGCAGGCCGTGCAGTGCGGCTACTGCTGCAACGGCATGATCATGACCTCCGCGGCCCTCCTGAAGAAGAACCCCAAGCCCAGCGAGGCGCAGATCAAGGAGGCCCTGGCCGGCAACCTGTGCCGCTGCGGCACCCACCAGCGCATCTGCAACGCGGTCAAGCGCGCGGCGGCCGCCGCCTGAAGGGAGTGACACCATGAACGCTCCCGAGAAATTCCAGATCTCCCGCCGCGGCCTGCTGCAGGCCGCCGGCGCCGCCCTCGTCGTCGGCTTCAGCGCCGAGGCCAGCCTCGCGGCTACCGCCGCCCCCGCCCTGCCCCCGGCCAAGGCCGTGGCCAAGGACCTGGTCGACTCCTTCCTGGTGCTGCACAGCGACGGCAAGGTCACGGTCTACGTCGGCAAGGTCGACCTGGGCACCGGCACCAAGACCGCGATGGCGCAGATCGCCGCCGAGGAACTGGAAGTGCCGTTCAACGCCATCACCATGGTGATGGGCGATACCGCCACCACCCCGGACCAGTGGCTCACCGGCGCCAACCTCACCATCGCCCAGGGCGGCGGTGAGCTGCGCCGCGCCTGCGCCACGGCGCGCGCCGCCCTGGTGGCGCGCGCGGCCCAGCGCCTGGGCGTGCCGGCCGCCGACCTCGTCGCCTCCGGCGGCGTGGTCCGCGCCAAGGCGGACGCCAGCAAGTCGGTCACCTACGCGCAGCTCCTGCAAGGCGGCGCCTTCGACCTGAAGGTGGACGCCAAGGCCACGCTCAAGCCCGTGTCCGAGTACAAGGTGGTGGGCACCTCGGTGCCGCGCGTGGACATCCCCGAGAAGGTCACGGGCGAGTTCATCTACGCCCACGACTTCCGCATGCCCGGCATGCTGCACGCCCGCGTGATCCGACCCGACGACCTGGGCGCCAGCCTGGAATCGGTGGACGACAGCGCCGCGCGCAAGGTCAACGGCTACGTGCAGACCGTGCGCAAGGGCAACTTCCTGGCCGTGGTCTCGCGCACCGAATGGGGCGCGGTGAAGGCCGCGCGCGCGGTCAAGGCCAAGTGGTCCGCCGGCACCGGCCTGCCGGACCAGGCCACGGTGTTCGACTACTGGCGCAAGCAGCCCCTGGCCAAGGAGGAAATGACGCAGAAGGTCGGCGACGCCCCGGCCGCCCTGGCCACCGCGGCGCGCCGCGTCAAGGCCAGCTACGAGTTCGCGGTGCAGACGCACGCCTCGATCGGCCCGTCCTGCGCGGTCGCCGACTACAAGAACGGCAAGCTGGTCGTGTGGTCGCCCTCGCAGGCCACCCACTCCCTGCAGACCGAGCTGGCCGGCATCACCGGCGTGAAGGCCGAGGACATCCGCGTGCTGTACCTCGACGGCTCCGGCTGCTACGGCCGCAACGGCCACGAGGACGCCAGCGCCGACGCCGCGCTGATCTCGGTGCTGATTGGCAAGCCGGTGCGCGTGCAGTGGATGCGCGCCGACGAGACCGCCCGCGCGCCCAAGAGCCCCCCCCGCGCCATCGACATGGAGGGCGGCTTCGACGCGAGCGGCAAGCTGGTGGCCTGGTCCGCCGACTTCCATATCGCCCTGAACCACATCGTCGCCTTCAAGCCGCTGGACTTCCCGCTGCTGGCGGCGACCGACCTGGGCCAGCCCAAGCCGGGCAACTGGGTGGGCTTCCTGTTCCAGAACTCGGCCGCGCCCTACGCCCTGCCGAACCTGCGGGTCAACACGCGGCACATCGAGAAGGCCTTCTTCCGCTCGGCGCACCTGCGCAGCCCGGGCCGCATCGAGAACAGCTTCGCCAACGAGTCGTTCATGGACGAACTCGCCGCCGAGGCCAAGGTCGACCCGGCCGAGTTCCGCCTGCAGCACCTGAGCGACCCGCGCGCCATCGCCGTGATGCGCGCCGCCATGAAGCGCGCCGGCTGGCAGGCCCGCGTGGGCATCCACCCCGACGCGCTGAAGTCCACCATCAGCCGCGGCCGCGGCATCTCCTATGTCCGCTACAACAACGCCACGACCTACGTGGCCGCGATCGCCGAGGTGGAGGTGAACCGCGACACCGGCGAGGTGCGCGTGACCCGGGTGTGCGTGGGCCACGACTGCGGCCAGATCGTCAACCCCGACGGCCTGGCCAACCAGATCGAGGGCGGCGTGATCCAGACGGTCTCGCGCACGCTGATGGAGCAGGTCAACTGGGACCGCACCAAGGTCACCAGCGTGGACTGGGCCACCTACCCGATCCTGCGCTTCCCCGACGCGCCGCGCGTCGAGGTGGACATGATCAACGTGCCCGGCGAGGTGTCCTGGGGCGCGGGCGAGCCCACGCCGACCGCGATCCCGGCGGCCATCGCCAACGCCATCTACGACGCCACGGGCGCGCGCCTGCGCAGCATCCCGATCACGCCGGAGAAGGTGAAGGCGGCGATCCAGGCCCGCCGGGCCTGAGCCGGGGCGATGCACGGTCCGGGTTGATCCTGATCAATCTGGCAAGTGCCCTCCCGCTAGCATGATGGGACCGCGCCGCACCTGCGGCGCGGCCATTCCAAAGAAGGAGACATCATGCCGATCCAGTCCCTGGCCCGCCCCTCTCGCGGGCTTGCGGCCGCCCTGCTGGCCCTGTGCTGCGCCGCGGCGCAGGCCCAGTCCCCTGCCGTCCCCCACTCGACCGCGGCCTCCCCGGACGTCTACAAGGTGGTCGCGGAAAACGCCCGCTACCGCGTCATCCAGGTGACCTGGGCCCCGGGCCAGAAGGACGCGGACCATTCCCACCCCGAATCGGCCGGCTACTTCCTGGACAGCTGCCAGCTGCGGTTCTTCCTGCCGAACGGCACGACCTCCGACCTGGCGCGGCCGGCCGGCTTTGCCGTGGTGCAGGGGCCGATTGCCTCGCACGCGGTCCAGAACATCGGCACGGCGCCCTGCCGGCTGGTGATGTTCGAGCCCAAGTGAGCGTCGCGGGCTAGCCGGGACCTCCGGCCACGTCGTGGTGCACCTCGATCGTCGAGTGCACCACCTCGTCATGCACGGACAGGCGTTCGCGCACCGTGGCGGCCGTCAGCGCACGGTCCGTGCTGACCACGGTGAGGGCGCAGGCATAGGCATGCCGGCCGATGCGCCAGACATGCAGGTCGGTGATCCGGGTGGCGGGGTCGTCGCCCTCCACCGCCTCGCGGATCTCCTCGACCACGGGGTGGTCCATCTCGCGGTCCAGGAGCGCACGCCCGGTCTCGGCGAGCAGCCCGCGCGCCCACACCGCCACCACCACGGCGCCGACCAGGCCCATCACCGGGTCCAGCCAGGACCAGCCCAGGAACCAGCCCCCCAGCAGCGCGCCGATCGCCAGCGCCGAGGTGGCGGCATCCGCCAGCACGTGCAGGTAGGCGGACTTGAGGTTCAGGTCGTGGTGCCCGCCGGCGTGGCCGTGGCCAGGGTCATGCTCGCCATGCGCGTGCCCATGCCCGTGGCCATGCGCGTGCCCGAGGATGCGGGCGCAGACCAGGTTCACCCCCAGCCCCAGCACGGCGACGGCCAGCGCGTCGCGGTAGTCGATCGGCTGCGGCGAGAACAGCCGCTCCACCGAGCCCACCGCCATCAGCCCCGCCATCACCACCAGGAACACCGCGCTGGCGAAGCCGGCCAGCACCTCGACCTTCCAGGTGCCGAAGGCGAAGCGCGGGTCGGTGGCGTAGCGCCGCGCGCTGGCATAGGCCACGGCCGACAGGCCGATGGCCACCACGTGCGACCCCATGTGCCAGCCATCCGCCAGCAGCGCCATCGAGTTGAACCACCAGCCCGCGCCGATCTCCAGCACCATGGCCGCCGCCGTGATCCAGGCCACCAGGCGGGTGCCGCGCTCGGCAGCGGCGCTGTCGGCGCTCCAGTCGTGGTGGTGGTCCCAGGGGCTGGGGTCTCGGGGCAGGGACATCGGCGGGCCTTGGCTTCCAGGGGTGGCGGGAATCTTCGCCGATGGTAAAGAATGTCGGCATGTCCGCCTCCCCTCCGCCCACCGTCCCCGGCCTGCAGGGCCGGGACCTCGCCCTGTCCTTTCCCGGCTACGACGTGTTCACCGGCCTGTCGCTGAACGTCGGCCCGGGCCTGAACCTGGTGCGCGGGGGTGACGGGCGCGGCAAGACCAGCGTGCTGCAGATGATCGCCGGCGAGCGCGCGCCCTCGCGGGGCCGCATCGAGGGCACGCGCGCCACGGTGTTCTGGATCGACCCGCGCACCGGCGGCGACGACAAGCACACGCTGGCCGAGTGGCTGCAGGCGCAGCAGGCCCGCCACCCGGCCTGGGACGCCGCCCTCGCGGCGCGCCTGGCCGAGGCCTTCGGGCTCGCCGGGCAGGAGGACAAGGCGATGTACATGCTGTCCACCGGCACGCGCCGCAAGGCCCTGCTGGTGGCAGCCTTCGCCAGCGGCGCGGCGCTGACGCTGCTGGACACGCCCTGGGCCGCGCTCGACGCCCGCGGCCGCGAGCTGGTGACCGAGCTGCTGGAGGAAGCGGCCCACCAGTCGAAGCGGGCCTTCGTGGTGGCCGACGGCACCTGGCCCGAGGCCATCACCCGCGCGCCGCTGGCGGGCGGAGCCGACCTGGGGGATTGAGCAGACGGCCGCGGGACGGCCGTCGCCCACGCCCGCGCCTGGGCCTTCACCGGCGTCAGCGATCGCCGCCCGGCACCCACTGCGAGACGAAGCGCTGCGGCGGCGGCCGCGGCGGCCCCGGCTTGCGCGCGGTGGCGGTGCCCACGCTGATGAAGCACACGGCGTGCTCCTGCGCCGCCAGCCCCAGGCCCTGGCGCAGCGCCTGCGACTTCAGCGCCTTGCCGCTGGTGAGCGAGGAATCGAAGCCCTGCGCGTTGGCCGCCAGCAGCAGGTTCTGGACGGCGCAGCCCGCGGACAGCAGGCGCTCGTTCAGGTCGATCTGCGCGTCGCCGCAGGTGGCATGCACGATGACCAGCATCAGCAGCGGCGCCCGCAGCGCCTTCTCGCGCGCCTGCGCCAGCTGCTCGCCGGTGGCCAGCGGGTCGCGCTCGCGCAGGGCCCGCGCGAACAGCTCGCCCAGCGCCTCGCGGTGCGCCGGCGGCACCACCAGGAAGCGCCAGGGCAGCAGCTGGTCATGGTCCGGCGCGGTGGCCGCGGCCTGGAACATCAAGGCCAGCTGGGCGTCGTCCGGGCCCGGCGCGCCCAGGCGCTTGGGCAGCACCGTGCGCCGGGTCTGCTGCACGTGCATCAGCATTTCGGCCGGGGACACGGACAGGCCAGGCGCGCCGGGGGCATCCGGCGCGTGCGGCGTGCCGCGCTCGTCGGGGGCGCCGGCCAGGCCGGGCGCGATCGGGTCGGTCATGGGTGGATTGTCTCCCGCGCGGCCGCCGGCGCGGCTCATTCCGCCTCGGCGCGCACCTGCCCGTCGTGCTCCACGTACGGCAGGTAGGGCCCGGTGCCGCTGTTCGTCGCGTGCGAGGCGGCGACGAAGCCGCCCTGCGCCACGTCGAACACATGGACCTCGCCGTCCTCGATGACGTAGTGCCAGCCATGCAGCGTGAGCCGCCCGGCCTCGACCTCGCGGCGCACCATCGGGTAGTCC
Source organism: Ramlibacter sp. GCM10027632 (assembly GCF_042675325.1). NCBI lineage: Bacteria > Pseudomonadati > Pseudomonadota > Betaproteobacteria > Burkholderiales > Comamonadaceae > Ramlibacter > Ramlibacter sp. GCM10027632. The sequence goes on from NZ_JBHTGW010000001.1 coordinate 701,626, forward strand.
ATCAGCCGCTCCAGCTGCAGCACCACGCAGCGCTGCTCGGTGCGCCGCAGGACCTCGGGCGCCGGACGCACCGGCAGCAGCGACTCGCGCGTGAGCTCCAGCCAGGCCCGCAGCGCCCTGGCCTCGTCGGGCACGCCCTCGTAGGCGGCGCGGATGGCGCCGCAGTGGCTGTGCCCGCACACCACGATGCGCTGGACCTTCAGGCTCAGGACGGCGAACTCGATCGCCGCCGTGGTGCCGTGCAGGCCGTGCGAGCCGTCGTATGGCGGCACCAGGGCGCCGACGTTGCGCACGATGAACAGCTCGCCCGGCCCCGCCCCGGTCAGGAGGTAGGGGACCAGGCGCGAGTCCGAGCAGCCGATGAACAGGGTGGTCGGGTGCTGGCCCTGCGCCACCAGGTCCTGGAAGGACTGCTGGTGCAGGGGGAAGTAATCGGCGTGGAAATGCTGCAGGCGGTGCAGCAGCTCGTCGCCGGCGTCCGGGGAAGGCGGGTTCACCGAGGCCATGACCGGCTCACTGCACCAGCTCGGAGGTCGCCGCCTCGATCTCCACGCCCTCGATGTCGGCCAGGCCGGCGAGCCGGCGCATGTACTGGCGCAGCGCCGTGGCGCGCGATTGCGCCTGCAGCCGCAGCGCGATCTGCGGGCGCAGCGTCTCGAACTCCGGCAGCTGGCCCGGCTCGATGGCGAGCACGTCGATGATGTGCAGGCCGAAGCGGGTGTGCACCAGCCGCGGCAGGAGGCCGCACACCTGGCTGGACTCCTGGTTGAAGAACAGCGCCTTGGCCAGCTCCGGCGCGCAGTCCTGCGGGCCCAGCCAGCCCAGCTCGCCGCCCCGGGCGCCGCTGGGGCAGTTGGACAGCTCGCCGGCGCGCTGCGCGAACAGCCCCGGCGCGGCCTGCGGGCTGCGCAACTCGAACAGCGTGGCCTCGGCGCGCTGCGCCAGGGCCGGCACGTTCACGCCGGGCGTGACGGCAAACAGGATGTGCCGCACCTGACGGGCCTGACCCACCAGGAGGGACTGGCGATTCGCGTCGTGGTAGCGGCGGCACTCCGGCTCACCGGGCTCGGGCACGGTGACGGCGGCCTCGAGCATGCGGTCGATGGCCTGCTGCGCGGCCTCGTCGAGCCGGGGCGCGGCGTCCCCCGGCGTGGCCGGCAGGTGGCCGGTGCGCACCGCCTCCTGGCGCAGCAGCTCGCCGTAGGCGCGCTCGCGCAGGGTCTCGGCGTCCACGGCCTCGCCGGGCGCGTGCAGGGCGATGCCGTTGATGCGTGCGATGTGTTCCATCACGCCCCCCGGTTCTGGCCCAGGGGCGCGCGCGGCGTCATGCCGACACGGCGGCTGCGCACGACCTGGTAGGGACGCACCACGTAGGCCAGGGTGCCGAAGCCGCTCCACACGTGCACCAGGCGGGTGAACGGGAAGACCAGGAAGATCGTCATGCCCAGGAACATGTGCAGGCGGAACACCCAGCTCGCCTCGGCCAGCAGCTCGGAGGCGCCGCCGCGGAAGGTGACGATGCGCTGCGCCCACTCGGCCAGCTTCATCATCATGCCGCCGTCCAGGTGCTGGGCCGACAGCGGGATGGTGGCCAGGCCCAGCGCGAACTGCGCCCACAGCAGCCACAGCAGGAGGATGTCGCTGGCCTTGCTGGTGGCGCGGATGCGCGCGTCGCTCAGGCGGCGGTGCAGCAGCAGCGTGACGCCGATGAAGCCCAGCACGCCGAAGAGGCCGCCGGAGACCATCGCCAGCAGCTGCTTCTGGCCGGCTGTGATGAAGCCCTCGTACAGGACGTGCGGCGTGAGCATGCCCACCGCGTGGCCGAAGAACAGGAACAGGATCCCCACGTGGAACAGGTTGCTGCCCCAGCGCAGCTGGCCGGCGCGCAGCAGCTGCGAGGAGTCGCTCTTCCAGCTGTACTGGTCACGGTCGAAGCGGATGAGGCTTCCCAGGAGGAAGACGCTCAGGGCGATGTAGGGATAGATCCCGAAGACGAAATGCTGGACGGCGTTCATGCTGCCACTCCTTCACGCCCGGCCTGCGGGGCGTTCTTGCGGACGATGTGGATCGGTTGGGGCTGGCCCGGTCTGGACTGCCCGCGGCTGCTGCAGCCGTCGAAGGCCTCGGGCTCTTGCCAGCTCGCGTCGAGCGGCTCCTCCGGAGCGATGGCCACCGCCTGGGCCTTGTGGCCGGCGGCGTCCAGCACCGCGGCGAGCACCGCCGCGTAGGGGCTCTGGCGCTGCAGCAGGGCGCTGAAGATGGCGTTCAGGATGTGCGCCATCTCGTCGAGGAAGGACCGGGCCACCTCGGCCGGCTGGGTGGAGGCGAACTCCAGCACCACGCACAGGTGGTCGGGCAGCTCCTCGGGGCCGAGGCACAGGCCGGCCTGCCCGTAGGTCCGGGCCAGGTCGATCATGGCCGGGCCGCGGTCGCGCGAGTCGCCATGCACATGCTCGAACAGGTGCAGGCAGGTGGAGCGGCCGCGGTCGAAGGTCTCGACGTAGCGGGACTCCAGCTCCAGCGGGTCGATGCGGCGCAGCTGGGCGACCATCGCCTCCAGCTCGCCCAGGCGGGCACGGGACAGTGCGCCCTCCTCCTTGAGGACGTCCACCAGCGCGGGCCACTGGGCGCGGCGCTGCGCATCCGGGTAGGCCAGCAGGGCGGCCAGCGCGCGCAGGGTGTAGCGGGTGTGTTTCATCGGGTGTCTCCTCGCGTCAGACGGCCGGCTGGATCGGGATGGTGCGGCGCTTCTTGCCGCCGAACAGGCTGGCCTCGCTGGCGCCGTCGGAGCAGCCGTTGCCGAACGAGAAGCCGCAGCCGCCGCGGATGTCGAACGCGTTCTCCGCGTACTCGCGGTGCGTGCTCGGGATGACGAAGCGGTCCTCGTAGTTGGCGATGGCCATCACCTGGTACATCTCCTCGACCTGGGCCTGGCTCAGGCCCACCTGGTCGAGGACGGCCTGGTTGTGGACACCCTCGACATGCTTGCCGCGCTGGAAGGCGCGCATGGCCAGCATGCGCTCCAGGGCGCGCACCACCGGCTGCGTGGCGCCGGCGGTGAGCAGGTTGGCGAGGTACTGCACCGGGATGCGCATCTGCGAGACATCGGGCAGCTCGCCGTGCACGCCCACGTGGCCGGCGTTGGCGGCGGCGGTGATGGGTGAGAGCGGCGGCACGTACCAGACCATGGGCAGCGTGCGGTACTCGGGGTGCAGCGGCAGGGCGACCTTCCAGTCGATGGCCATCTTGTAGACCGGGCTGTTGCGCGCGCCCTCCAGCCAGGCCTCGGGGATGCCGTCGGCGCGGGCCTGGGCGATCACCTGCGGGTCGCTGGGGTCCAGGAAGATGTCCAGCTGGGCCTGGTACAGGTCCTGCTCGTTCTCGGTGCTGGCGGCCTCGGCGATGCGGTCGGCGTCATACAGCACCACGCCCAGGTAGCGGATGCGGCCCACGCAGGTCTCGGAGCACACGGTGGGCTGGCCGGCCTCGATGCGGGGGTAGCAGAAGATGCACTTCTCGGCCTTGCCGGTCTGCCAGTTGTAGTAGATCTTCTTGTAGGGGCAGCCCGAGACGCACATGCGCCAGCCGCGGCACTTGTCCTGGTCGATCAGGACGATGCCGTCCTCCTCGCGCTTGTAGATCGAGCCCGAGGGGCAGGAGGCCACGCACGCCGGGTTGAGGCAGTGCTCGCACAGGCGCGGCAGGTACATCATGAAGGTGTTCTCGAACTGGCCGACCATGTCCTTCTGGACCTGCTCGAAGCTCGAGAGGTTGGCGTCCTGGCTGCGCTTGCTGAACTCACCGCCCAGGATCTCCTCCCAGTTCGGGCCCCACTCGATCTTCTCCATGCGCTGGCCGGTGATCAGGCTGCGCGGGCGCGCGGTGGGCGCGGCCTTGGTCTCGGGCGACGACTGCAGGTGGTCGTAGTCGAAGGTGAAGGGCTCGTAGTAGTCGTCGATCTGCGGCAGGTTGGGGTTGGAGAAGATCTTCATCAGAAGGCTCCACTTGCCCCCCTGGCGCGGCACGATGCTGCCGTCGGCCTTGCGCGTCCAGCCGCCGTTCCAGCGGTCCTGGTTCTCCCAGTCCTTCGGGTAGCCGATGCCGGGCTTGGTCTCGACGTTGTTGAGCCAGGCGTACTCGACGCCGGGCCGGCTGGTCCAGACGTTCTTGCAGGTCACCGAGCAGGTGTGGCAGCCGATGCACTTGTCCAGGTTCAGGACCATCGCGATCTGTGCGCGAACTTTCATGGTTATCTCCTTCTCGCGGTTCAGGCCTGGGTGGTGGCGGCGGCTTCGCCGTCGAGCCAGTCGATCCTGCGCATCTTGCGTACGACCACGAACTCGTCACGGTTCGTGCCGATGGTCCCGTAGTAGTTGAAGCCGTAGCTGAATTGCGCGTAGCCGCCGATCATGTGGGTCGGCTTGGTCACGATGCGGGTCACCGAGTTGTGGATGCCGCCGCGGGTGCCGGTGATCTCCGAGCCGGGCGTGTTGATGATCTTTTCCTGGGCGTGGTACATCATCACCAGGCCCGGGTTGATCCGCTGGCTCACCACCGCGCGGGCCGCGATGGCGCCGTTGGTGTTGAACAGCTCCACCCAGTCGTTGTCCTCGATGCCCGCGCTCTTGGCGTCGGTCTCGCTGAGCCAGATCACCGGGCCGCCGCGGTTCAGGGTCAGCATGTGCAGGTTGTCGCTGTACGTGCTGTGGATGCCCCACTTCTGGTGCGGGGTGATGAAGTTCAGCGAGATCTCCTTGTTCCCGTTCGGGCGGCGGTCGATCATCTCGTCCACCGTCTTCAGGTCCACCGGCGGGCGGTAGCTCGAGAAGCCCTCGCCGAAGGCCAGCATCCACGGATGGTCCAGGTAGAACTGCTGGCGGCCGGTGAGGGTGCGCCAGGGGATCAGCTCGTGCACGTTGGTGTAGCCGGCGTTGTAGGAGACCTTCTCGCTCTCCAGGCCCGACCAGGTCGGCGAGCTGATGATCTTGCGCGGCTGCGCCTGGATGTCGCGGAAGCGGATCTTCTCGTCCTCACGGTGCAGCGCCAGGTGCGTGTGGTCGCGGCCGGTGACCTTGCCCAGGGCCTCCCAGGCCTTCACGGCCACATGGCCGTTGGTCTCGGGGGCCAGCTGCAGCACCACCTCGCAGGCGTCGATGTCGGTGTCGATGCGCGGGCGGCCCTGCGTCACGCCGGCCTCCTTCACCTCGCCATTGAGCTCGCCCAGCTGCTGGACCTCGGTGGCGGTGTTCCAGCCGATGCCCTTGCCGCCGTTGCCGACCTTGTCCATCAGCGGGCCCAGGGCGGTGAAGCGCTTGTAGGTGTTGGGATAGTCGCGCTCGACCACGCTGATCTGGGGCGCCGTCTTGCCGGGCACCAGGTCGCACTCGCCCTTGTGCCATTCCTTCACCTCGAAGGGCTGGGCCAGCTCGGCGGCGGTGTCGTGCATCAGGGGCGTGAGCATCAGCTCCTTCTCCACGCCCAGGTGGCCGACGCAGACCTCGCTGAAGGCCTTGGCGAAGCCCTTGTAGATCTCCCAGTCGCTCTTGCTCTGCCACGCCGGGTCCACCGCGGTCGACAGCGGGTGGATGAAGGGGTGCATGTCGCTGGTGTTGAGGTCGTTCTTCTCGTACCAGGTGGCGGTGGGCAGCACGATGTCCGAGTACAGGCAGGTCGTGCTCATGCGGAAGTCCAGCGTGACCAGCAGGTCCAGCTTGCCCTCCGGGGCGCGGTCGTGCCAGGCCACTTCGGCGGGCTTGGCCTCGTCGGGGCCCAGGTCCTTGCCCTGCACGCCGTGGCTGGTGCCCAGCAGGTGCTTGAGGAAGTACTCGTGGCCCTTGCCCGAGGAGCCCAGGATGTTGGAGCGCCACACGAACATGTTGCGCGGCCAGTTCAGCGGGTGGTCCGGGTCCTCGCAGGACATCTTCAGGCGGCCGTCCTTCAGGGCCTGGACCGCGTAGTCCTTCGGGTCCATGCCGGCGGCGTTGGCATCCCTGACGACCTGCATCGGGTTGGTCTGCAGCTGCGGCGCGCTGGGCAGCCAGCCCATGCGCTCGGCGCGCACGTTGTAGTCGATCAGGCTGCCGCCGAACTTGGACTTGTCGGCCAGGGGCGAGAGGATCTCCTCCACGCCCAGCTTCTCGTAGCGCCACTGGTCGGTGTGGGCGTAGAAGAAGCTGGTGCTGTTCTGCTGGCGCGGCGGGCGGACCCAGTCCAGCGCGAAGGCCAGCGCGGTCCAGCCGGTCTGCGGGCGCAGTTTCTCCTGGCCCACGTAGTGCGCCCAGCCGCCGCCGCTTTGGCCGATGCAGCCGCACATCATCAGCATGTTGATGATGCCGCGGTAGTTCATGTCGCTGTGGTACCAGTGGTTCATGGCCGCGCCGATGATCACCATCGACTTGCCCCGGGTCTTGTCCGCGTTGTCGGCGAACTGGCGGGCCACCGCGACCACCTGGTCACGCGGCACGCCGGTGATCTTCTCCTGCCAGGCGGGCGTGTAGGGGGTGTCGTGGTCGTAGCCGGTGGCGGCGTTCTCGCCGGCCAGGCCGCGGGCCACGCCGTAGTTGGCGACGGTGAGGTCGAACACGGTGGCCACCAGGGCGTGGCGCTCCTCGCCGGCCTTGCCCAGCTTGATGCGGCGCACCGGCACCTGGCGCACCAGCACGTCATCCTGCTTGTTGGAGGGGAAGTTGGGCGTGTCGATGCCGCCGAAGTACGGGAAGGCGACCTCGCCCACCTCATAGGCGCTGCCCTCGCCCTCCATCAGGCTCAGCTTGAGCCTGACCTCGTCGCCGTGGCGCGCCTCCTTGTTCTCCAGGTTCCACTTGCCGGCGTCGGCACGGCCCTCGGCGCCCCAGCGGAAGCCGATGGAGCCGTTGGGCAGGACCACCTTGTCGTCCATGTCCAGGGCGACGGTCTTCCACTCGGGGTTGTTGTCCTGGCCGAGCTTGCCGTTGAAGTCGCTGGCGCGCAGGTAGCGGCCCGGGACCACGACGGTGCGGCCGTCCGGCAGGGTGCGCTCCTCGAGCTGCACCAGGTTGGGCATGTCGGTGTAGCGGCGCACGTAGTCGTCGAAGTACGCGCTGCGCTTGTCGAAGTAGAACTCCTTGAGGATCACGTGGCCCATGGCCATGGCGATCGCCGCGTCCGTGCCCTGCTTGGGGTGCATCCACAGGTCGGCGAGCTTGCTGATCTCGGCGTAGTCCGGCGTGATCGCCACCGTCTTGGCGCCCTTGTAGCGGACCTCGGTGAAGAAGTGCGCGTCGGGGGTGCGGGTCTGGGGCACGTTGGAGCCCCAGGCGATCAGGTAGGTGGAGTTGTACCAGTCGGCCGACTCGGGCACGTCGGTCTGCTCGCCCCAGATCTGCGGGCTGGCCGGCGGCAGGTCGCAGTACCAGTCGTAGAAGCTCATGCAGACGCCGCCGATGAGCGAGAGGTAGCGGCTGCCGGCCGCGTAGCTCACCATGGACATGGCGGGGATGGGCGAGAAGCCGATGATGCGGTCGGGGCCGTACTTCTTGGCGGTGTAGACGTTGGCGCTGGCGACCAGCTGGTTGACCTCGTCCCAGGTGCTGCGCACGAAGCCGCCGAGGCCGCGCTGCTGCTGCCACTCGCGGCGCGCCGGCTCGCTCTCGACGATGCTGGCCCAGGCGTCCACCGGGCTCCTGGCCACGGCCAGGGCGGCACGCCAGTGCTGCAGCAGGCGGCCGCGGACCATCGGGTACTTCACCCGGTTGGCGCTGTACAGGTACCAGGAGTAGGAGGCGCCGCGGGCGCAGCCGCGGGGCTCGTGGTTGGGCAGGTCGGCGCGGGTGCGGGGGTAGTCGGTCTGCTGGGTTTCCCAGGTGACGATGCCGCCCTTGACGTAGATCTTCCACGAGCAGGAGCCCGTGCAGTTCACGCCGTGGGTGCTGCGCACGACCTTGTCATGGGCCCAGCGGTTGCGGTAGGCGTCCTCCCAGGTGCGGTCCTCGCCGAGGGTCACGCCGTGACCGCCGGAAAAGGACTCCTTGGGCGCCGAGAAATGGGTCAGTCGGTCCAGGAAGTGGCTCATGGTTTCTCCAGGGGTGCCGGGGCTGCGAAGGCCCCGGTCGTTGTCATCAGGGGTTGTGGATCTCCGCGCCGCGGCGCAGGTAGAACCACCCGTTCAGGAGCAGGCACAGGGCGTAGAACACCGCGAAGCCGTACATCGCCACCTGGGGCGTGCCGGACTTGATCTGCTGGCCGATCACCACCGGCGCCACGAACGCGCCGTAGGCGGCCACGGCCGAGGTCCAGCCCAGCACGGGACCGGCCTGCTGGCGGTCGAAGATCACGGCGATGGTGCGGAAGGTCGAGCCGTTGCCGATGCCGCTGGCGGTGAACAGCACCACGAACAGCGCCATGAAGGCCAGGAAGTAGGTCTCGGGCGTGGCCGACTGGTAGGCCAGCCACATCACGTAGCCGACGGCGGCGGAGGCCACCACCATCACGGCCGAGATGACCTGGGTGACGATGGAGCCGCCGACGCGGTCGGACACCCAGCCGCCGATGGGACGCACCGCCGCGCCCACGAAGGGGCCGATCCAGGCATAGGTCAGGGCCGAGGGGGCGTTGGGGTTCTTCAGCGTGTGCTGGATCACGCCCTGCGCGTCCGGCACGTGGCTGAAACCGAAGATCACGGTGATCGACAGCGGCAGGGCCATCGAGAAGCCGATGAAGCTGCCGAAGGTGACGATGTAGAGCACCGTCATCGACCAGGTGTGCTTGTTGCGGAAGATCGCGAACTGCGCGGCGATGTTGTCCTTCATCGTGCCGAACGCGGTGAGCTTCATCACCATGAGCGTGCTCACGATGATCAGGGGCATGGCCACCCACATGTTCAGCAGGCCCAGGCCGCTGGGGGCGGGCAGGTACAGGTACAGGCCGACGCCGGCGGGGATGAAGGCCAGGGTGTACAGCCAGACGATCTTCAGGAAGGCCGCGATGGTGCCGCCGGTGTTGGGCGAGACGGTCTTCAGGTTGTTCATGCCGAAGAAGCACAGCACCGACAGCGGCACCAGCGAGAACACCCAGGCGAAGCCGGCGTTCTGCACCCAGGTGGGGGTGCCGGCGGGGATCTTGCCGAAGATCCAGCCGCTGTCCTTGACCAGCGTCATCGGGTCGCCGCCGAAGGCGCCCAGCAGGGGCATCGTCATCACCAGCGGGATCACCACCTGCATCGTGGTCACGCCGAAGTTGCCCAGGCCGGCGTTCAGGCCCAGGGCGGTGCCCTGCAGGCGCCTGGGGAAGAAGGTGCCGATGTTGGACATCGAACTGGCGAAGTTGCCGCCGCCCACGCCCGACCACAGCGCCATCAGCTGGAACACCCACAACGGCCACTCGGGGTGCTGCAGGGCGATGCCGGTGCCGATGGCGGGCGACAGCAGCATCGCCGTCGTCAGGAAGATGGTGTTGCGGCCGCCCGCGAGGCGGATCAGGAAGGAGGCCGGGATGCGCATGGTGGCGCCGGCCAGGCCCGCGATCGCGGTCAGGGTGAACAGCTCGGCCTGGGAGAACGGGAAGCCCAGGTTGAGCATCTGCACGGTGATGATCCCCCACATGCCCCAGACGGCGAAGCCGCACAGCAGGGCTGGGACGGAGATCCAGAGGTTGCGGTAGGCGACCTGGCGGCCGGTGGACTGCCAGAAGGCATCGTCCTCGGGGCGCCAGTCGCTGATGTCGGCGCCCCGGTCAGGGGAATGGGTCGGGTTCTTCATGGGAAGCCTCTTGGGACAGGGGGGGCTCGGCCGGACGGGCTCAGGCGGGGGAATGCAGCACGTCGGCGCGGCGCACTTCGGTGCGGTACATCCAGATCAGGGAGACCCAGACCACGCCGTACAGCAACATGAAGGCGCTGCTGCGGATGCCGGTGAGGTCCATCAGGGCGCCGAACAGGATCGGCAGGACGAAGCCGCCCAGGCCGCCGGCCAGGCCGACGATGCCGCTGATGGCGCCGATGTTGGTCGGGTAGTCGTCGGCGATGTACTTGAAGACGCTGGCCTTGCCGAAGGCCCAGGCGACGCCCAGGATGGCCATCAGGGCGGTGAAGGCGTAGACGTTCAGGCCGATGGAGAAGGTGCGCGGGCCGTTGACGGTCTGGATGGTGAAGTCGGTCTGCGGGTAGGACAGCAGGAACAGGCAGATCCAGCTCACCCACAGCACCCACCAGGTCACGGCATGGGCGCCGAACTTGTCGCTCAGCCAGCCGCCGACCGCGCGCAGCACGCCGCCGGGCAGGGAGAAGCAGGCAGCCAGCAGGGCCGCGACGCGGATGTCCAGGCCGTACTCGCCGATGTAGTACTGCACCATCCACAGCGCCAGGGCCACGTAGCCGCCGAACACGATGCTGTAGTACTGGCAGTACTTGAGGACGCGGGGGTCCTTCAGGGCCTTGAGCTGCTGGCGGAAGGTGACCGTGCTGGGCACCTGGTGGGCCGGGTCGGTGTGGCTGAACAGCCAGAACAGCACCACCGTGCCGGCCATGATCGCGGCGTAGACCTGGGGCACCATGGCCCAGCCGAAGCCGACCAGGATCACCGGCGCGATGAACTTGTTCACGGCCGAGCCGGAGTTGCCGGCGCCGTACACGCCCATGGCCAGGCCCTGCTTGTTCTTCGGGAACCAGCGGGCCACGTAGGGCGTGCCCACCGAGAAGCTGCCGCCGGCCAGGCCGACGAACAGGCCGATCACCAGGAACTGCCAGAACTCGGTGGCATAGGCCATCAGCCAGATGGCCGGCACGGTGGCGGCCATCAGCACGGCCATCACGATGCGGCCGCCGAAGCGGTCGGTCCAGATGCCCAGGGGCAGGCGGATCAGGGAGCCGGTGAGCACCGGCGTGGCGGTCAGCAGGCCGAACTCGGTGGCGTTCAGGCCCAGCATCTTCTTGATCGGGATCCCGATCACGCCGAACATCATCCACACCATGAAGCACACGGTGAAGGCCCAGGTGCTCACGATGAGCACAGACCAGGCCTTGCGCTGCTTCGACAACTCAGTCGTCATGTCCATCTCCATCAGATGGGCATGAGTCTGGCCGGCGGATGAGTTACTGGGTATTCACCGGATGGGTATGCGGCGCCCGGCAGAAGGAGGATGGCGCGGGCCGCCCCCTCGTTCCTTGGTAGTAGGTCGCTTGACCTGGATCAAGCCAGGCCGCTGCTGGCGGCGAAGACCGCGATCTGGACCCGCGACGACAGGCCCAGCTTCCTGAAGATGTGCTGGATGTGGATCTTCACCGTGGTCTCGGCGATGTCGAGGTCGCGGGCGATCTGCTTGTTGCTCAGGCTGCGCGCCACCAGCAGGAAGATCTCGCGCTCGCGCGGCGAGAGCTTGTCCAGCACCTGGACCTTCCCGGCGCCGGCGGGGGCCGCCTCGGCCGCGGACGCCGCAGCGTCCGGCGCAGCCGCGGGCTGGCGCAAGGCCGCCACCAATTTGCCCATCATGTTCGGGCTGATCACCGACTGGCCGTTGAAGACCGAGACGATGGCATCGCACAGGTGGTCGGTCTCGGCGGTCTTGAGCAGGTAACCGTCGGCGCCGTTCTGCAGGGCGCGGGCGAGATCGTGCTCGTCCTCGCTCACCGTCAGCATCATGACCCGCAGGTCGGGGAAGGTCTGCTTCAGCGAGATGATCGCGTCCACGCCGTTGACGCCGGGCAGGTGGTTGTCCAGCAGCATCACGTCGGGGCACTCGGCATTCAGCAGGCGCCAGGCCTCGCTGACGTCGCCGGCCTGGCCGACCACCTCGAAGCGGTCGTCCTGGGACAGCAGCGCGGTCAGGCCGCGCCGGAACAGGGTGTGGTCGTCCACCACCATCAGTCGGATCGGGTCGCTCATGTCGTCGGGGAAATCTCGGCCGCCGCCGGCATGGCCGCCGTCGCGCTGCCCGGCAGGGGGGTGGAGGGCACGGCCAGGCTCACGCGGGTGCCCTCGCCCGGCCGGGAGTCGATGGCGACGGTGGCGCCGATGTGGGCGGCGCGCTCCTGCATGATCTTCAGGCCCACGTGCATCTGGGTGCGCTCGGCGGCGGCGTCGAAGCCGCGGCCGTCGTCGGCGACGACGAAGCGCCAGCGGTCGCCCTTGTGGATCTCGATGGTCACGCGCCGCGCCTGGGCATGCTTGCGCACGTTGGACAGCGCCTCCTGCAGCACGTGCAGCACCTGGATCTGCACGTCCTGCGCCAGCGGCAGGCCGTCGCCGCGCACCACGCGCTGCACCTCCAGGCCGGTCTGCTGGTGGAATTTCTGCAGGGTCTCCTGCACCGCGGCCTCGATGTCGTCGCCCTGCGCCCGGGTGCGGAAATGCACCAGCAGCTCGCGCACGTCGGCCATGCTCTCCTTGATCCCCTGGTCCAGCTCGTCCAGCGCGCTCGCGGTCTTGGCGGCATCGCCCCTGGCCATGGCGCCCTTGAGCAGCCCCACCTGGATCTTCAGGAAGGCCAGCGACTGCGCGATCGAGTCGTGCAGCCCCCGCGCCAGCAGGGCGCGCTCGCCGGAAATCGTGGCCTCCCGCTCCAGCGCGGCGACGCGCATGCCCTCGACCGCGCTGGCCAGGTGGCTGGCCAGCGCATCGACCAGCTCCATCTCCTCCACGGCCAGCCGGACCTCGCGGCGGTAGAACAGGTCGATCTCGCCCAGCACCTTGCTCTGCAAGCGGACCGGCACCGACACCAGGGTCTCGAAGCCGATCCGGGTGCAGTGCTGCAGCGGGGCGGCCTCGCTGTTGCGGATCGGGATCACGCGGGTGCGGCCCTCGGTGCGGGCGTTGCCGCAGGCGCAGACGCCGGCGCGCAGGCACTTCTCGTCCTCCTTCATGTCCAGCGGGAACTGGTCGGAGCCGAGCACCAGGAACTTGGACGGGTCGTCGCCGGCCCAGCGCAGGGCGACCGCGTCGGCCTTGAGCAGCTCGCGCACCTGGGCCGCGAAGCCCTGGGTCAGCTCGTGCAGGGTGCCGGCCTGGGACAGGAAGGCGCTGACCCGGTAGAGGGCCTCCAGCCGCTCCTTCTGCGCGGCGATGCGCTGGGTCTTGGCGGCGACCTGCCCTTCCAGGTCGCCGTAGAGCGACTGCAGGGTGGCGGCCATGCGGTTGAAGCCCTGGGCCACCTGGCCGAACTCGTCGTTGGAGGCCACCTCCACCCGCGCCGAGAACTCGGCCGACTCGAGCCGGCGCAGCGCGTCGCGCAGCTGCCCCAGCGGGTGGATGACGTAGTGGTAGCCGGTGTAGAGCATGATCACCGCGCCGCCGATGGCCAGGGCCATCATGACGAACTGGAACATGTTCAGGACGGCGGTGAGCGAGGCCAGCTGCTGCTCGATCGCCAGCACGAAGCGGTCGATCACGACGAGGAAGGATTCGGCCGAGCGCACCAGCCGGTCGGGCGCGACATCGCCCCGCTCGGCCAGCAGGGCCCGGTGCCCCGCCCAGGCGGCCTCCACCTCGGCATACCGGGCCCGGACCTGGGGATCCCAGGGCACGAACAGCGGCCGGGTGGCATCGCCCTGCCGCAGCAGGCGGATGCTGCCGTCGAACTCGCGCACCAGGGCCGGCACCTCGCCCTCGCGGGCCTGCACGGCACTGACCAGGCGCCACGTCTGCATGCGCATCCGGCCGGCCTCGTTCAGGGCCGCGGCCCCGCCGCTCAGCCGCCAGGTGACCCACAGCGTCAGGCCGATCGAGACCAGCGCCACGACGAGGAGCGCGGCGCCAATGCGCATGAGCTTGGCGGAGAGGGTGGCGGTCGTCCTCATCGATCTTCGGAATACGGATGCGGGGTCAGGGCGGCCGGCGCATCCACCGCAGCGGACGACCTCCGCCGCGGCCGCTACTGTAGCGTAGCGATCGACCAGGATGAATGGAAGGGGACGGCGCCGGCACGGAGGGACTCCGTGCCGCCAGGCCCGAAGCATGCCGCACCGTGCCGCGCGCGCACCACGGCCGCAGGCGCGACGGGTCGTCAGACCTGGAAGCGCTCGACCTCTCGCCGGGTGGAGTCGGCGATCTTGGCCAGCTCCGTCATGCTGCCGGCAATCTGCTCGGACGCGGCGGCGTTGCTGCGCGCGATGCCGTCGACGCTGCCGAGGTTGGAATTGATCTCCTCGACCGCCGCGCTCTGCTCCTCGAGCGCCGCAGATATCCGCTGGAGCATCTCGTCGGTCTGCCGCGAACCGTCCTCGATGAGGCGCATGTCGTCGCTCACGTTGCGCACGGCCACCACCGCCCGCCGGGTGTCGGCCACGGCCTGCTGGACCAGCGTGGCGATCTCCTGGGAGCTCTCGGCGCTGTTGACGGCGAGCTTGCCGACCTCGTCGGCCACGACCGCGAAGCCCTTGCCCTGCTCGCCGGCCCGCGCCGCCTCGATGGCGGCGTTCAGCGACAGCAGGTTGGTCTTGTTGGCGATCTTCTCGATCACCTCGGTGATCCGGGTGATCTTCTCGGAGTTGGCAGCAATGCTGTTGACGACCTCGACCATGTGGTCGATCTTGCCCATGCCTTCGCGGACGATGGACACCGAGGCCTTGGACTGCTGGCTGGCCACCTCGGTGTTGCGTGACACATCGGCGATGGAGGCCGCGGTCTGGCGCACCGCCGCGGCGACCTGCCCGACCGCATGGGTCTGGTTCATGACGCCTTCGGAGATCTGGGTGATGGCCCGGTTCGACTCCTGCGAGGCCGCGGCGACCTGGCGGGTGTTCTGGTGGATCACCTGCATGGCCTGGGCCATGGCATCGAGCGACCGGTTGATGTCGTCCTTGAGGACCCGCAGGTCGCCCTGGCCCTGGGCCGTCACCCGCAGGCCCAGCTCGCCGCCCGCCACGCCGGCCATCACGCGGCCGATGTCGCCGATCATCCCGCGCAGGGCCTGCATCGCCGCCACGGCCTGCTGGATCGCGCGCCGGTACTCGCCGCGCGCGTCCGCCTCGACCCGGGCGGCAAACTCGCCGTTCTGCAGCGCCTGCATCGCCTGGTTGAGGCTGGCGATCGTGGCCTGGATGGTGTCGGCCGAGGTGTTGACGGCGTCCTTGAGCGTGGCCAGGTCGCCGGCCAGCGGCGCCTGCACCCGGGCGCCGAACTCGCCCGCCGCCAGCGCGGTCGAGACCTGGCTGACTTCACGCACCGCGTTCTGCAGGGAATCGAGAAGTCCGTTGAGCGAACGGGCGGCGCTGGCCACCTCGTCGCCGCCCGGGGCATCGACCCGCAGGGAGAAGTCGGCGCGGCGCTCGATCTCGCCGATGCGCTGCTGCATGCGCTTGAGCGGCCGGGAGATGGCGCGCCCGGCCACGAACGCCAGGACCAGGCTCACGACCACGGCCGCGAGCAGGGCCGCCGCCTGCACGGATTGCAGGAACACCACGCGCTCGTTCAGGCGGGACTGGCCGCTGGTGAAGGCGATGCGGCTGGCGGTGGAAACCGCCTGCAGCGACTGGACCAGCTCGTCGTAGACCTTGTCGGCGTCCTGCATCATCATCGCGCCGAGGTTGGTGTCGGACGTCGCCGAGTCATAGGCGTCGCGCACGGCCTTGTCATAGGCCTCGACCTTGGGGCCGAGGCCGCGCACCGCCGCATCCGGCGCGGCGGCCAGCGAGCGGCCGACTTCCGCCAGCTCGTTCAGCTGGCGGGCCATCAGCTCCTCGGCCGACTCGCGGGCCTTGGCGCTCTTGAGATTGAGCAGCGCCAGGCTCCGGTAGGCCGCCGAATGCGTCGCGTTGACCGCGGCTTCGGTCTCCTGGGCGCCGCGCTCGCGCGCGACGGCGCCGGACAGCAGGTCCTGCAACCCCTGCTCCATGGAAATCATGTTGAGGTGGCTGAACAGGCCGAACGCCAGCAGCAGCACCGCCACGATGGCGGGCGCCACCATCAGCTTGGAAGCGATTCCCAAGCGGCTCAGCACAGGAAGCATGCGGGATCCGCCGCGCTTACTTGTAGATGCCGCCGCAGACGACGTGGCTGCCCACCTTCTCGCAGTACATCTGCTTGGGCTGGATGGTCTTGGTCAGCGGGTCGGTGAACTTGTAGTCCTGCCAGAACTTGCCTTTGGACGACGCGAGGCTCACGCGCTCCTTGACGAACTCCTTGCCGTCCGGGTCCTTGAGGTTCAGGAGGTCCTTGCCGACCTGCTTGGCGTTCTGGCCGTGCGCCAGGCACTTGCCGTTCATGTCGTAGACGACCAGGTACAGGTCCCGGTCGGCGAAGGTCTTGCTCGGGGCGGTCATCTCGACGAAGGCGGCATCGCCCTTGGCCTTGAGGGCGGCGACGCCCTTGGCCACCATGGCCTCGGCGTCGGCCTTGGTGGCGCGTTCGCCGGCGGCCCAGGCGCCGGTGGCGGCCACGCAGGAGGCCAGGAACAGGGCACGCAGCGCGGAATTCATGATTGTCTCCAGTTGTGAAATATTGATCCTGGAGAGTGTAAATGACCAAAATTGCGTTGATCTATCCATGAATTCCCGCGCTTGTTGACCTACTGCTTCACTCCGGCTTGAAGCCCGCGCCCTTGAGCAGGTCGGCGCTTTCCGTGATGTAGGCCGCCATGTACTTGCGGAAGTCCTCCACGCTCTCGACCACCGGCTCGATGCCCAGGGGCTCGAACGCGCCGGCCTTGGCCAGCTGGCTGACCGCGTCGTTGAAGGCCTTGTTCAGGAACTGCACCCGGTCCGCCGGGGTGGCCTTGGGGGCCCACACGCCGTACCAGGACTCGGTCACGAACTTCGGGTAGCCGCTTTCCACCGCGGTGGGGACGTTGGGCATGACCGAGCTGCGCTTGGCCGAGGTCACCATGATCGGCTTGACCTTGCCCGACTTGGCCATGGACTGCAGCGCCACGATCGCGTCGATCTGGATCTGCACATGGCCCCCCGCCACGTCGGTCAGCGCGGGGGCAGTGCCCTTGTAGACGGCGGTGGTGAGGTTCGTCAGGCCGCCCTGCTTGGCGAACATCAGCGTGCCCAGGTGGCTGGCGGCGCCCAGGGCCGGGAGGGCGGCTGTCCACTTGTCGGGGTTCTGCTTGGCGGCGGTGATCACCTCGTTCAGCCGGTTCTGCGGCAGGTTGGGCGAGATCACCATCAGCAGGGGCGCGTCGCCGACACGGGCCACCGCCGCGAAGTCCGTCAGCGGGTCGTAGGGCGGCGTGGCCATGACCTGGCGGGTCAGGGCCTGGGTGGAGGCCGAGAACAGCAGGGTCTGGCCGTCGGCCGCGGCGGTCTGGACGAACTTGCCGCCCACCGTGCCGTTGGCGCCGGGCTTGTTCTCCACGATCACGGAGACGTTGAGGTTGGTGCCCAGCTGCCGCGCGATCAGGCGCGCGGCGCTGTCCACGCCGCCGCCCGGGGCGAACGGCACGACCAGCCGCAGCGGGCTCTCCGGGAACTTGCCCTGCGCCAGGGCGCCGGTGCTGGCGCCCATGGCCAAAAGGGCCACTGTCAGGGCCCTGCGTGTGATGCGATTCATCGCTTGTCTCCTTGGTTGATCAGAGTCATCAGGCACGGTAGCCCTTGCGCCACGCGTTCGAGCCGCCCAGCAGTGGCGCCTCCGGCGCAGGGCCATGCAACTTGGCGTAGGACTCGATGGTCTTGGTCAGCCTCGCCAACAGCCATTCCGCGACCGCGTCCTCGGCCTCGTCGGCCTCCAGGCGGGCCAGGATGCCGCGCACGGCCTGCACCTGTTCGGACACCGGGCCGGGCGCGAGCAGGAAGGCCACCACGGCGGCCTGCCCCAGTCGCTCGCTCTCGGCCCAGAGGTAGTCGGCGATGTCACGCTCGAAGTCCTCGAGCGTGACGCTGATGCCGCTCATGGTGCAGGAACACCCCAGCGCGATGTGCTGCGCCGACAACCGGTGCCACAGCTCGGCCAGGTAGGCCGCCTGCTGCTGGTGGGGGGTGGTCGCCACGAGCATCCCCTCAGGCCTTCGCGCGCAGGGCCGCCGTCTCGGCCGCCTTGACCTGGCCGCGCTCGTCGAGCGCCACGCCATACAGCTTCTCCGCGGCCTCGCGGCTCACGTAGCCCTCGCGCACGTCCTCGGCCACCTTGTCCGCGTCGCGCTTGAAGGGGCTGCCGAAGCCGCCGCCGCCGCCCGAGAGCATCTTGTAGGCGTCGCCGCGCTCCAGGCGGACGTTGAAGATCTTGGCGTTGGGCAGGTCTTCCTTCCACTCGCCCTTGTGGCGGATGGCGATGCCGTTGCCCGCCGCCTCGCCGCCGCCTTCCAGGCCCCAGGGCTTGCAGTGCATGCGGTCGATGCGGGTGGTCACCGAGAACGGCGACAGCGCCTGCACCACCATCTCCGCGCCCAGGCCGCCGCGGAACTCGCCCGCGCCGCCGCTGTCCTCGCGGATGCGGTAGCTCTCCACCAGCACCGGGTACTTGGCCTCCAGCTGCTCGGTGGGGCTGTTGTGGGTGTCGCCGTCGTTGATGCACACCGTGACGGACACGCCGTCCTCGCGGCTCTTGGCGCCCCAGCCGCCACCCAGCGGGCCGATGCCCACGATGAACAGGCGGCCGTCCTCCGGCGAGATGCCGTGGATGTTGGGGAACACCAGGTCGGCGTGGTGGCCGGCGATGGAGCGGTCCGGAATGGCCGGGGCCAGCGCCTTGAAGATGGTGTCGATCACCGTCATCGGGAACGTCATCCACACCCGCATCGGGTAGGGGCGCTCGGCGCTGATCACGGTGCCCATGGGCATCACCACCTTCAGGGGGCGGAAGCTGCCGTCGTTCACCGGGTAGTCGGTGGGCGTGGTCAGGCACTTGTACGCCACCTGCGCGCAGGCGATGCCGGTGGTGAAGCCGGAGTTGTAGAAGCCCTTGACCTGGCGGCTCACGTCGGAGAGGTCGATCTCCATCTCGTCGCCCTTGACGGTCACCTTGACGCGGATCGGAATGCGCTTGCCGATCTCCAGGCCGTCGTCGTCCATGAAGGATTCGGCCTCGTAGACGCCGTCGGGGATCGACAGCGTGTTCTGCCGCGCCAGCGCCTCGGAGGCGTTCATGATCTCCTGGATGGAGGCCTGCACCGCGTCGTTGCCATAGCGCTGCACCAGCTCCAGGAAGCGGCGCTCGCCGGTGGTGATCGCGGTGATCTGCGCGCGCAGGTCGCCCAGGGCGCGCTCGGGCAGGCGCACGTTCATGGCGATGATGTCCACCAGGTCCTGGTTCACCTTGCCCGCGCTCTGGTACTTCACGATCGGGATCTGGATGCCCTCGGAGAAGATGTCGGTGGTGATCTGGCCCAGGCTGCCGCCCACGTCCAGCCAGTGCGCCATGCAGCAGGTGAAGCCGATCAGCTCGCCTTCATGGAACACCGGCATGGTGAACGTGAAGTGGTTCAGGTGGCTGCCGGTGGTGTAGGCGTCGTTGGTGACCAGGATGTCCCCGGGGTGGATGTTCTCGTACCCGAAGTGGCGGATCTTGGACTTGACGGTCTCGGACATGCCGCGGATGAACATCGGCAGGCCCAGGCCGATGGAGACGGTGTCGCCTTCCTTGGTGAACAGGCCCACGGTGAAGTCCAGCGCCTCATAGATGATGAGGTTGTAGGCCGTGCGCATCAGGTTGGTCTTCATCTCCTCGGTCACCGCGAACAGGCCGTTGCGGATGATCTCGACGATGACGGGGTCCACGGCCTGCGCCTGGGCCTGGAGTTGGGGGGTGGTGACGGTGTTCACGAGCGGTCGCTCCCGATGGAGATTTGCAGGTTGCCGAACTGGTCGACGTGGACGGTGTCGCCGGGTTGGACGACGGTGGTCGAGGCATGTTCCTCCACCAGGGCCGGGCCGAGGATCACGTTGCCGCTCTTGAGGCGGTCACGCTTGAACACCGGGGTGGAGACGTAGTCGCCGGCGCTGCGGAAGTAGACCGGCTTGTGGGCGCGCAGGGCAGCGTCGTCCGGGGCGGCGTGGCCCGAGGCGACCTCGTTGCGCGGCGGCTTGGCCATGCGGCCCATCACCGTGACGCGCAGGCTGACGATGTCGGCCGGCTCCTTGGGCGCGGAGGTGCCGTAGCGCACCTTGTGCACCTCGTCGAAGTGGGTCTTGATGCCGGAGCGGTCCTTGCGGTCGAAGTGCACCTGCGGCAGGTCCACCGTCACCGCATGCTCCTGGCCCACGTAGCGCATGTCGGCGGCGCGCTCGAAGACGATCTCCTCGGGGCGGATCTGCGAGGCGCTGATGGCGGCGCGGCCTTCATCCTCCATCTCCTGGTAGATGGCCTCGATCTCGTCGAACGACAGGCCTTCCAGGCGGCGGAACACCGAGCGCACGTAGTCGTAGCGCAGGTCGGAGAACAGCATGCCGTAGGCGGAGAAGTAGCCCGGCGCGTGCGGGATCAGCACCTTGCGGATGCCGATCTCGCGGGCGATGGCCGAGGCGTGCAGCGGGCCGGCGCCGCCGTAGACCACCATGGTGAAGCTGCCGGCATCCAGGCCGCGCTCGGTGGTCACGGCCTTCACCGCGTGCGACATCTGCGTCACCGCGATGCGCAGGATGCCGTCGGCGGCCTTCGTGGCGTCCAGGCCCAGGGGCGTGGCGACCTTGTCCTCCATGGCCTGGCGCGCGCGGTCCAGGTACAGGGGCATCTCGCCGCCCAGGAAGTTGTGTTCGTCCAGGCGGCCCAGGATCAGGTTGGCGTCGGTGACGGTGGGCTCGGTGCCGCCGCGGCCGTAGCAGACCGGGCCGGGCATGCTGCCCGCGGAGCGCGGGCCCACGCGCAGCGAGTGGCCCAGCTCCACGCGGGCGATCGAGCCGCCGCCGGTGCCGACCTCGAAGATGTCCATCATCGGGATCTGGATCGGCAGGGCCTTCTCGTAGCCGCCGATCAGGGCGCTGCCGGTGGTCAGGGGCCGGCCTTCGCTGATCACGCCGGCCTTGGCGGTGGTGCCGCCCATGTCGAAGGCGATGGAGTCGGGCAGGCCCAGCTGGGCGCAGATCGCCTGCGCGCCGATCACGCCGGCGGCGGGACCGGACTCCAGCATGCGCACGCAGTCGCGGCGGGCATGCTCCAGCGGGAACAGGCCGCCGGTGGACTGCACGGCGTAGAAGTCGCCCTTGAAGCCCTTCTCCTCCAGGTGCTCCTCCAGCTCGCCCAGGTAGGCGGAGACGCGCGGGCCCACGTAGGCGTTGGCCACGGCGGTGGAGACGCGCTCGAACTCGCGGTATTCCTGCGACAGCTCGTGCGAGGCGGTCACGAAGGCACCCGGGATCTCCTCCTGCAGGATGGCCTTGACGCGGCGCTCGTGGTCCGGGTTGCGGTAGGAGTGCAGCAGCAGCACCGCCACCGCCTCGATATGGTCCTCGCGCAGCTTGCGGGCCAGGGCGCGCACGCCTTCTTCATCCAGCGGCTTGTGCAGCGAGCCGTCGGCGCGCAGGCGCTCGCTCACCTCATGGCGCTGCGAGCGCGGCACCAGGGGCACGTGCTTGGAGAAGAACAGGTTGTAGGCGTCGGGGCGGTTGACGCGGCCGATCTCGTAGATGTCGCGGAAGCCCTCGGTGATCAGCAGCGCGGTGTTGGCGCCATTGCGCTCCAGCAGCGTGTTGATGGCGATGGTGGAGCCGTGCAGGAACAGGTAGCCGTTGGTGAGGTCCACGCCGGCGCCGTCGAGCGTGTTCTGGATGCCTTCGTGCAGGTGGCCGTGGGTGGACAGGGCCTTGCCGAAGGAGATCTCGCCGGTGGCCTCGTCGAAGCAGGCCATGTCGGTGAAGGTGCCGCCGATGTCGACGGCGATGCGCAGGGATTTCTTGGATGCGGTCATGGGTCGGTGCTCCTTCAGGCCTCGTCGACGACCGTGTTGCGCAGCGTGCCCAGGCCGGTGATCTCGACCTCGATCACGTCGCCGGCCTTCATGTAGACCGCGGGCTCGCGCTTGTCGCCCACGCCGCCGGGGGTGCCGGTGGCGATGATGTCGCCGGGGGACAGGGTGGTAAAGCCCGAGAGGTATTCAATGATCACGGGCAGGGTGAAGATCAGGTCGGACAGGCTGGCGCTCTGCATGACCTGGCCGTTCAGGCGGGTCTGCAGGTTCAGCGCGTTGACGTCGGGGATGGCCTGGCGCGTGGCCATGAACGGGCCCAGCGGGCCGGTGGCCGGGAAGTTCTTGCCCGGCGTCCACTGGTGGGTGTGGCGCTGCCAGTCGCGGGCGGTGCCGTCGTTGAAGCAGGCGTAGCCGGCGATGTGCTCGAAGGCGTCGGCCTGCGCGATGCGGCGGCCGCCCTTGCCGATGATCACGGCCAGCTCGCCCTCGAAGTCGAAGCGGTTCGTGGTGGACGGCTTGGGCAGCGGCGCTCCGTGGGCGCTGAGGCTGTCGGCGAAGCGGGTGAAGATGGCCGGGTACTCGCTGTCGGCGCGCTTCATCTCGGCGACGTGGGTCTTGTAGTTCAGGCCCACGCAGAACACCTTGCCCGGGTTGGCGATCACCGGCAGCAGGCGGGCCTCGGCCGCGGACACCACCTGGTTCGCCTGGCGGGCAGCCTGCTCCAGGGCCTCCAGCTGGCCGGCGGCGATGACGGACTTCAGGTCCGGGAAGCGGGCCTGGAAGTCGGCCGGCGCCTGCAGCCAGGCGGCCTCGTCCTGCCACACGCCGTAGCTGGCCTGGCCCTGTTTTTCAAAACTCACGAATCGCATGGCGTTCTCTCTTGGGGGGTTCGATGCGGCGGGAGTCTAGGGACGCACCGGCCATCTGCCTAGAATGCAATCCGAGATTTCAGCCATGCCTTTCATGGCATGGCTTGAAAGGACAAGGAAACGACATGCAGATCCAGGACTTCCGCCTGTTCCTCGAGGTGGCCGAGGCCGGCAGCTTCACCAAGGTCGCGGCCCAGCGGCAGACCGTGCAATCCCACATCAGCCGCCAGGTCGGCGACCTGGAGAAGCAGTGCGGCAGCCCCCTGTTCCGCCGCACCGGCCGGGGGGTGGTGCTGACCGAGTTCGGCCAGCACGTGGCGCAGCGGGTGCGCCAGTGGGTGAAGGAGAGCGACGAGCTCTTCGCGGACATCCGCCAGACCTCGCGCGTGCCCATGGGCGTGGTGCGCATGGGCATCCTGCCCTCGGCGGCGCATCCGCTGATGACGCAGGTCTTCAGGCGGCTGCACCGGGAGTACCCGCGCATCACGCTGGACATCCGCGAGGGCCAGGGCGGCGAGCTGGACGCCATGCTCGACGCGGGCAGCGTGGACATGGCCATCCTCTTTCGCTACGAGAAGCCTTCCACGCCGGACGAGACCCTGCTGGTCACCGCCAGCACCTACCTCGTGTCCAGCCCCGGCCTGTCGCTCACGCACGCGGACACGGTGGATTTCAAGCGGCTGGAGGGCCTGCCCCTGGTGCTGCCGCGCCGGCCGGGGCACTGGCGCGCCATCCTCGACGAGACGGCGCGCAGCAAGGGCTTCACGCTGCAGGCGGCGATCGAGGCGGATTCACTGACGATGCAGAAGGAGCTGATCGCCAGCCACAAGCACCTGTACGCCCTGCTCGGCCCCTTTTCCGTGAACCAGGAGCTGCGCCTGGGCCGGCTGCAGGCGGCCCGGGTGGTGGCGCCGGACCTCAGGCGCTACGTGACCCTCGCCCGCCCCCGGCAAGGGGCGCTGACCCAGGCCAGCCGCATCGTCGCGGGGCTGGTGATGGAAACCGTGCAGTCGTGGAAGGGGCAGCTCACGACGCCGGCGTGAGGGCCGTCCGCCGCTCCCGCCACGCCTGCACCTGCGCCGAGACGTCACTGGCCCGGCGCATCACCACCACGCGCTCCGGCAGCGCCCGGCGGTGCGCGGCGGCGGCCGATCCGCCCACCCACACCTCCACCCCCTCGGGCAATTGGTCCTGCAGCTGGCGCAGGCTGTCGACGAGGTCGCGCCGCGAGGCATGGGCGCTGAAGCTCAGGGCCAGCACGTCGACGCGCAGCTGCCGGGCCGCCAGCACGATGTCCGCGACCGGCGTCGACACGCCGAGCACGAAGCGCGCACAGGACTCCAGGGCGAAATGGCACTCCGCCATCAGCAGCCCCAGGCCGTGCTGCTCGCCCGGCGTCGTGGTGAGCAGCACGCGCGGCTGCCGCGCCAGGCCCTGGCCGCTGGCGTCCAGCGAGGCGATGGCCTCGCGCAGCACGGTCTGCAGGGTTTCGGTGAACAGGTGCTCCTGGTAGACCGACAGCTCGCCGCGCAGCCAGGCATCGCCGACCAGCACGCACAGCGGCGCGACCAGGTCCTCCACCGTCGGGCCCAGCCCGTGCCGGAGGATGTGCTGCTGCAGCGCCTGCCGCACCGCGTCGGTCCGGTCGGCCGCCAGCCAGCCGAGCCAGGGTGAAGCCAGGTCCTGCAGCAGGCCGGCGGCCGGCGCCACCGACGCCCGGGCCGCGCCAGCCCGCCCGGCCGGCCCGCCCAGGGCCACCAGCGCCTGGAGTTCGTCGAACGGCAGCGGCACCACCTTGCCCGGGCGGTGCCCGGCGTCCAGCAGGCGCTTGATCACCCGCAGCCGCCGCACCTGGTCCGGCGGGTAGGCCCGCTCCCCCAGCCCGTCCCGCGACGGCAGGGGAAAGCCGTAGCGCCGCTCCCACACCCGCAGCGTGTCCTTGCCCAGGCCGGTGTCGCGCTCCACGTCGGCGATCGACCAGGTGGCATCGCCGTCGTTCGGGCGGTCGGGTGGGGTGCCGGGCGGGGAGTCCATGGGGCGGTTTTGGGGTGTCGGGTGGGCGCAGTGGGGGGCTGATCGCCCTGCTTTGCGTCCGAATTTAACTCAGCCTACAATTGATTTGTCTAGGACAAACTCAAAGTCCGTAGGAATCTTCATGAAAGTCGCCATCGTCGGTTCCGGCATCTCGGGCCTGGCCGCAGCCCACCGGCTCCGCCCGCACGCCCACGTCACCCTGTTCGAGGCGGGGGACTATTTCGGCGGCCATACCCACACGGTCGACATCACCCTGCAGAACCGGCACGGCGCCCCGACCACCTTCGGCGTGGACACCGGCTTCCTGGTCTTCAACGAGCGCACCTACCCCCAGCTCATCGCCCTGTTCGCGGAGCTGGGCGTGGCGACCACGCCCTCGGACATGTCGTTCTCCGTCCAGGTGCCGGGCGTGCACGGCGGCCAGCCGCTGGAGTGGAGCGGCCACAGCCTGGCGACGGTGTTCGCGCAGAAGCGCAACCTGGCCAGCCCGCGCTTCCTCGGCATGCTGGCGGACCTGCTGCGCTTCAACCGGCTGTGCACCCGGATCGCGCAGGCGGGGGACGAGGCCGCCCTGGAGCAGCCCCTGGCCGACTTCCTCGACGCCCACCGCTTCGGCCCGGCCTTCCGGGACTGGTACTTCCTGCCGATGCTGGGCTGCATCTGGAGCTGCCCGACGGACCAGATGCTGCAGTTCCCGGTGGCGACCATGATCCGCTTCTGCCACAACCACGGCCTGCTGCAGGTGAACGACCGGCCGCAGTGGCACACCGTCACCGGCGGCGCCCGCCACTACGTGCGCCGGATCATTTCCCAGCTGATGGACGCCCGCCTGCGCACGCCCGTGCGCCAGGTGCGGCGCGACGCCGCCGGCGTGACGGTCCACACCGACCAGGGCAGCGAGCGCTTCGACCAGCTGGTGCTGGCCACCCACTCCGACCAGGCGCTGGCCCTGCTGGCCCAGCCCACCGCGGCCGAGGCCGAGGTGCTCGGCGCGATCCGCTACCAGCCGAACCGGGCGGTGCTGCACACCGACACCTCGGTCCTGCCCCGCCGCGAGGCCGCCTGGGCCGCCTGGAACTACGAGCGCGCCGCGGACCGCACGCAGGAGGCCGGCCGGGTCTGCCTCCATTACCTCCTCAACCGCCTGCAGCCCCTGCCCATCGCCCAGCCGGTGGTGGAGTCGCTGAACCCGGTGCGCCCGATCGATCCCGCCCGGGTGCTGGGCGAGTTCGAGTACAGCCACCCGGTGTTCGACGCCGCGGCGATCCGCGCGCAGCGGCGCGTGCCGCAGCTGCAGGGCATGAACCACACCTGGTTCTGCGGCGCCTGGACGGGCTACGGCTTCCACGAGGACGGGCTCAAGTCCGGCCTCGCCGTGGCCGCCGACCTGCTGGCCCATACCGCCGCTGCCCGCAAGGTGGCCGCATGAGCCAGGCGCCGGTCGCCCAGCTCGGCTTCGGCCAGGTGCGGCACACCCGGCTGCGCCCGCGGCGGCATGCGTTTGTCTACGACACTTTCTTCCTGATGCTGCCGATGCGCCGGCTCCAGGACCCGGCCGCCCTCGGCGGCCTGGCCGTCAACCGGCCGGCGCCCATCAGCTTCCACGACAGCGACCACGGCGACGGCCGCGGCCCGGCCGAGGGCGGCGCGCTGGCCTGGATGGAGGCGCTGCTCCGGCAGGAGGGCATCACCGACGCCGACGGCGAGGTCTGGCTCCACACCTACCCGCGCATGCTGGGCTACACCTTCAAGCCGGTGAGCTTCTGGTACTGCCACCGGGCCGACGGCAGCCTGCGCGCCATCGTGGCCGAGGTCAACAACACCTTCGGCGAGCGCCACTGCTACCTGCTGGACCGCCCCCGCTACGGCGCCGAGCTGGAGGCCGGCAAGTGCTTCCATGTCTCGCCGTTCTGCCGGGTGGAGGGCCGCTACCGCTTCCGCTTCCTGCGCACGCAGGGCGAGGCCGGCCCCCGCACCGTGGTGCGCGTGGACCATGACGACGGCGACGGCCCGCTCCTGAACACCAGCGTCAGCGGCACCCTGGAGCCGGTCACGCCCGCCGCCCTGCGGCGCGCGCTGTGGCGCTACCCGGCCATGACCCTGATGGTGATGGCCCGCATCCACTGGCAGGCGCTGCAGATCTGGCTGAAACGCACCGGATTCCACCGCAAGCCGCCCGCCCCCGAGGCGGCGGTGACCCGCCAGCCCCCTGTCCCCTGCCCCCGGACCCCGAGCGCATGAACACCCTCACCGCCGCCACGCCCACCGGCCTGACCCTGCCCGCCCGCACGCCCGCCGCGGCACGCACCGTGTTCCGCCTGCTGCAGCGGCTGCGCCACGGCTCGCTCACCCTCCACCTGCCCGACGGCGAGGTGTGCACGGTGGGCGACGGCCAGGGCCCGCATGCCACCCTGCACCTGAAGAACTGGAGCCCCTGCCGCGCCGCGCTGCGCTCGGGCGACATCGGCTTCGCCGAGAGCTACCTGGCCGGTGACTGGACCACCCCGCAGCTGCCCCAGCTGCTGGAGCTGCTGGCCCGCAACCGGCAGGCGCTGGACGACGTGATCCACGGCTCCTGGGCCGGCCGCCTGCTGTACCGGCTGCGCCACCTCCTGAACCGCAACACCCGCCGCAACAGCCGCAAGAACATCCACGCCCACTACGACCTGGGCAACGCGTTCTACCGGCTCTGGCTGGACGGGACCATGAACTACTCCTCCGCCCTGTTCGAGGGCGACCCGCAGCGCGACATGGCCGAGGCCCAGCACGCCAAGGTGCGGCGCGCGCTGCGCCTGGCCGGCGTGCAGCCGGGCGACCGCGTGCTGGAGATCGGCTGCGGCTGGGGCGCGCTGGCCGAGAAGGCGACGACGGAATTCGGCGCGCACCTGACCGGCGTCACCCTGTCCACCGAGCAGCTGGCCTGGGCGCAGGAGCGGCTGGCGGCGCTGGGCGTGGCCGAGCGCGCCGACCTGCGCCTGCAGGACTACCGCGACATCGCCGACGGCCCCTACGACGCGGTCTGCTCCATCGAGATGGTGGAGGCCGTCGGCCGCGAGTACTGGCCCACCTACTTCGGCAGCATCGCGCGCCTGCTCAAGCCGGGCGGCCGGGCCTGCATCCAGAGCATCGTGATCCAGGACCGGCTGTTCGGGCGCTACATCCGCGGCACCGACTTCATCCAGCAGTACATCTTCCCCGGCGGCTGCCTGCCCTGCCCGGCCGAGTTCCGCCGCGAGGCCGAAGCGGCCGGCCTGCAGGTCGTGGACGAACTGGCCTTCGGCGCCGACTACGCCGAGACCTGCCGCCGCTGGCGCGAGGACTTCCTGGCCCGGCGCGAGGAGGTGCTGGCGCTGGGCTTCGACGAGCGCTTCCTGCGCATCTGGGAGTTCTACCTGGCGTACTGCGAGGCCGGCTTCGCGGTGGGGGACATCGATGTGGTCCAGTACACGCTGGCGCGTTGACCGGGCGCTGCTGCTGGCCCTGGCGCTGTGGCTGTGCCTGGGCGCGCTGCCGCCCGCGGCGGCGAGCCCCGGCCCCCACCCCCAGCTGGCCGGCAGCCGCCTGCAGGGCGAGGCCACGCTGCGCTACTTCGGCCTGCGCGTCTACCACGCGCGCCTGTGGACCCGGCCCGGCTTCCAGGCCGACCAGCCCGAGGCCCAGCCGCTGGTGCTGGAGCTGGAGTACCTGCGGGACTTCGCCGGCAGCGCCATCGCCGGCCGCTCGCTGGACGAGATGCGCCGCGCCGGGCCCCTGCCGGAGCCCCTGGCCCGGCGCTGGCAGGCGGAGATGGCGCGCGTGTTCCCCGACGTGAAGGCGGGCGACCGGCTGGCCGGCCTGCACCTGCCCGGCGAGGGCGCGCGCTTCTGGCACAACGGCCGCCCCGTGGGGCAGGTCGACGACCCCGACTTCGGCCGCCGGTTCTTCGGCATCTGGCTGGCCCCCACCACCTCGCAGCCGGCGCTGCGCCTGGCGCTCCTGGGCCTGGGCGAGCGCGCCGGTCCCTGAGACGCCGAGCCCCACCAGGAAAACCCATGCGCACCACGAGCCCCGCCGAAGCCCCCAGCGCGCCGCGCCCGATGAGTCCCCTCGCACGCGCCCGCCGCCTGCTGCTCGCCCTCGCCGCCGCGGCGGGCCTGGCCGGCTGCGCCAACCCCGACATCGCCAGCTACGCCGGCGAGCGCCCCACCCTGGACCTGGCGCGCTACTTCAACGGCAAGGTCGTCGCGCACGGCATCTTCCAGGACCGCAGCGGCCAGGTGGTGCGGCGCTTCACCGTCGACATGGACTGCCGCTGGGAGGGCGACCAGGGCGTGCTCGACGAGCGCTTCACCTACTCGGACGGCACCACCGACCGCCGTGTCTGGCGCCTCACCCGGCATGCGGACGGCCGCTACACCGGCACCGCGGACGACGTGGTCGGCACCGCCAGCGGCCAGGCCTCGGGCAATGCGTTCTTCTGGACCTACGTGCTGCGCCTGCCAGTCGACGGCAAGGTCTACGAGGTGCGCTTCGAGGACTGGATGTTCCTGGTGGACGACCGCGTGATGCTCAATCGCGCCACCATGAGCAAGTTCGGCGTGCGCCTGGGCGAGGTCACGCTGTCCTTCAACAAGCCGCAGCCGTGAGCCTCAATCCGCCGATCCGCGACTGGCGCGGCCGCCGCGTCTGGCTGGTGGGCGCGTCCACCGGCATCGGCCGGGCCCTGGCCGAGCGCCTGCATGGCCTCGGGGCCACGGTGCTGGTCTCGGCCCGCAAGGCCGAGGCCCTGGACGCCTTCGTGCAGGCGCACCCGGGCAGCGTGGCCCTGCCCCTGGACGTGACGAACCGCCAGGCCGTGCGCCGCGCCGCCCAGGAGGCCCTGGCCGGCGGCCCGCTGGACCTGGTGTGCTACTGCGCGGGCCACTACCAGCCGATGCGCGCCACCGCGATGGACCTCGACGAGCTGATGCGCCACCAGGCGATCAACACCGCCGGCGCGCTGCACGTGCTCGACGCGGTCACGCCGGCGATGCTGGCCCGCGGCCAGGGCCACCTGGGCTTCATCAGCAGCGTGGCCGGCTTCCGCGGCCTGCCGCTGAGCCTGGCCTACGGGCCGACCAAGGCCGCCCTCATCAACCTGGCCGAGACGCTCTACCTCGACCTGCGCCCGCGGGGCCTGGGCGTGAGCCTCATCAACCCGGGCTTCGTCGACACGCCGCTGACCGCGGGCAATGCTTTCCCCATGCCGGCGCTGATCACCGCCGACCAGGCGGCGCAGGCCATCGTGGCCGGCTGGGAACGGGGCCGCTTCGAGATCCATTTCCCCCGGCGCTTCACCGGCGTGATGAAGCTGCTGCGGCTGCTGCCGTACCGCCTGTACTTCGCCGCCGTGCGGCGGGCCACCGGCCTGTGAATCCGGCGCCTGACACCATGGCCCTTCCCGACACCCCGGCGCCGCCTGCATCGCCTGCATCGCCTGCCGCGACGGCCATCGCCCCCGCGGTGGCGCAACTCGTGGACTTCTTCGAACGCCTCGCGCCCCACGACCTGCCGCGCCTTCACGCGCTCTACGCCCCCGGCGCGCGCTTCAAGGACCCGTTCAACGAGGTCGAGGGCCCGGCGGCCATCGAGGGCATCTTCCGCCACATGTTCGAGTCCCTCGAGGCGCCGCGCTTCCTCGTCACCGGCCAGGTGGTGCAGGGCGCGCAGTGCTTCCTGACCTGGGACTTCCATTTCCGCTTCCGCCGCTTCGACACCCGGTCGTGGCAGGTGGTGCGCGGCGCCAGCCACCTCGTGTTCGACGACCAGGGCCGCGTCACCCTGCACCGCGACTACTGGGACGCCGCCGAGGAGCTGTACGAGAAGCTGCCCGGTATCGGCGGCCTCATGCGCTGGCTCAAGCGGCGCGCCCGCACCTGACCGTGGACTACCGGGTCGTCTGGTTCAAGCGCGACCTGCGCGTGCAGGACCACCTGCCGCTGCACGAGGCCGCGCGCCTCGGGCCGGTGCTGTGCCTCTACATCGTCGAGCCGGGCCTCTGGGCGCAGCCGGACGCGGCGACGCAGCACTACCGCTTCATCGAGGAGTCGCTGGCCACGCTGGACCGCGCGCTGCGCGCCCTGGGCACGCGGCTGCACGTGGCGGTGGGGGAGGCGGTGGAGGTCCTCGACGCCCTGCACCGGCACGCGCCCTTCGCCGCGCTCCACGCGCACGAGGAAACCGGCAACGACTTCACCTACCGGCGCGACCTCGCCGTTGCCCGCTGGTGCCGCGAGCGCGGCGTGGGCTGGCACGAGCGGCCGCAGTTCGGCGTGGTGCGCGGCCTGCGAGACCGCGGACGCTGGCAACCCCGGTGGGAGGCCCACATGGCCGCCGCGCAGGCGCCGCTGCCCGCGGCCCTCGCCGCGCCGCAAGCGCGGGACCTGCCTGCCGCCGTGTTCCCCTGGGCCTCGCGCCCACTGCCCTCGCCCGCCGCGCTGGGCCTGGACCCGCACGACCCGCCGCAGCGCCAGCGCGGCGGCCGCCCGCAGGCCGAGCGCGTGCTGGAGGACTTCCTGCGGGATCGCAGCGCCCGCTACCGCGGCGGCATCTCCTCGCCCCTGAGCGCGCCGCAGGCCTGCTCGCGCCTGTCGCCCTACCTCGCCTACGGCTGCCTGGGAATGCGCGAGGTGGTGCAGGCCACCCGCGCCGCGATGCAGGACGCGCCCGCCGCGGCGCAGGCCCGCGGCCTGCAGGCCTTCCAGAGCCGGCTGTACTGGCACTGCCACTTCATCCAGAAGCTGGAGAGCGAGCCCGAACTGGAGTGGCGCAACCTGCACCGCGGCTACGACGGCCTGCGCGAGCCGCACTGGAACCCGGCGCACTTCGAGGCGCTGTCGCAGGGCCGCACCGGCTGGCCGATGGTGGACGCCTGCGTCGCCATGCTGCGGCACACCGGCTGGATCAACTTCCGCATGCGGGCGATGCTGGTCTCGGTGGCCGCCTACCCGCTGTGGCTGCACTGGCGCGAAGTGGGCCACTGGCTGGCCCGCGAGTTCCTCGACTACGAGCCCGGCATCCACTGGCCGCAGCTGCAGATGCAGTCGGGCACCACCGGCATCAACACCACGCGCGTCTACAACCCGGTCAAGCAGGCGCTCGACCACGACCCCCAGGGCCGCTTCGTGCGTCGCTGGGTGCCGGCGATGCGCCGCGTCCCGGACACCTGGCTGTTCGAGCCCTGGCGCATGCCGCCCGACGTGCAGGCGCGCTGCGGCGTGCGCGTGGGCGTCGACATCCCGCAGCCCCTCGTGGACCTCGAGCCGGCGCTGCGCGACGCCAAGGCCCGCCTGCACGCCGTGCGCCGCCAGCCCGAGGTGCGCGAGGCGAAGGCCGCCGTGGTGGAGCGGCACGGCTCGCGCCGCGGCATGCCGGGCGCCACGGCGCGTCCCCGCGGCCCGGCCCGGTCCGCCGCCTCCCCCTGCGCGTGCGCCGCGGCGGACCAGCTCTCCCTGGATTTCTGAGATGAAGATGCGAAGGAAGTCGGAGTTGCCGACCAAACGCTGCGCCTGCTGCGGCCTGGACTTCGCCTGGCGCCGCAAGTGGGCGCGGGACTGGGAGGCGGTGAAGTACTGCTCGGAGCGCTGCCGCCGCCAGGGCGCCGTGCCGGCCGGGGAGCCCCGGCGATGACCGTCCTTCGCCTCGTCCTGGGCGACCAGCTCGACCCGCTGCACCCCTGGTATGCCGAGGTGCGACCGGAGGTGGTCTATGTGCTGATGGAGGTGCGCAGCGAGACCGACTACGTGCGCCACCACGCGCAGAAGGTGCTGGGCATCTTCGCCGCGCTGCGCGCGTTCGCCGAACGGCTCAAGGCCGCGGGGCACCGCGTGCGGCACATCGCCATCGACCACCCGAGCAACCGCCAGAGCCTGACCGGCAACCTGGACGCGCTGGTCACGCACTACCGCGCCACCGCCGTCGATTACCAGGCCCCGGACGAATGGCGCGTGGACCGCGAGCTGGCCGAGTGGGCGCGCCGCTGCAGCGTGCCAGTGTCGATGGTGGACACCCATCACTTCTACACCGCGCGCGACACGGTGCAACGGCTGTTCGGGGACAAGCCCCACTGGCTGATGGAGACCTTCTACCGCCAGCAGCGCCGCCTGCACCGCGTGCTGCTGGAGCCCGACGGCCAGCCCGTGGGCGGCCGGTGGAACTACGACGCCGACAACCGCCGGCCCTGGCCCGGCACGCCCGCGCCGCCCGAGGACACGCGGCCCCGCCACGACCACGCGGCGCTGTGGCAGGCCATCGCCCGCGCCGGCGTGCAGACCGTGGGCGAGCCTCAGGCCCGCGACTTCCGCTGGCCGCTGGACCGGGCCGAGGCCCTGCAGCAGCTGGACCACTTCATCGCCCGCGGCCTGCCGCATTTCGGCGACTACCAGGACGCCCTCTCGCGGCGCCACTGGCACCTGTTCCACTCGCTGCTCTCGTTCGCCCTGAACACCAAGATGCTGAACCCGCGCGAGGTGGTGGGCCGCGCCGAGCAGGCCTGGCGGGAAGGCCAGGCGCCGCTGCATGCGGTGGAAGGCTTCATCCGTCAGGTGCTGGGGTGGCGCGAGTACGTGCGCGGCGTCTACTGGGCCCGCATGCCGGGCTACACCGAGGCGAACGGGCTGGGCCACGAGCGGCCGCTGCCGCCCTGGTTCTGGGACGGCCGCACCCGCATGGCCTGCGTGGCCGCTGCCATCGGCCAGTCGCTCGAACACGCCTACGCGCATCACATCCAGCGGCTCATGGTGGTCGGCAACTTCGCCCTGCTCGCGGGCCTCGCGCCGGCCGAGGTCCACCGCTGGTACCTGGGCATCTACATCGACGCCTTCGAGTGGGTGGAGGCGCCCAACACCCTGGGCATGAGCCAGTTCGCCGACGGCGGCCGGCTCGCGACCAAGCCCTACGTGAGCACCGCCGCCTACCTGGACCGCATGGGCGACCACTGCGCCGGCTGCCACTACGACCGCAAGGCCCGCACCGGCGAGCGCGCCTGCCCCTTCAACGCGCTGTACTGGGACT
Source organism: Ramlibacter sp. GCM10027632 (assembly GCF_042675325.1). Classification (NCBI taxonomy): domain Bacteria; kingdom Pseudomonadati; phylum Pseudomonadota; class Betaproteobacteria; order Burkholderiales; family Comamonadaceae; genus Ramlibacter; species Ramlibacter sp. GCM10027632. The sequence goes on from NZ_JBHTGW010000001.1 coordinate 735,309, forward strand.
TCTTCGACCGGCACCGGGCGCGGCTCGCGGGCAACCACCGGCTCGCGATGGTGTACCGCCAGCTGGACCGCCTGGCCCCGGACGCCCTGCAGGCCCTGCGGGCCCAGGCCGCCGGCAGCCTGGCGCGGCTGGACTCCCTGTGACACAGGCCGCCCGCATTCCCGGGGCCTGCGATGCCTGCGGCGTCTCAGGCGATGGCGGCTGCGGCGGCCCGCCACCTTGAGCGATGATGGGAGCGCATCCACTGCGCCGACCTCCTCACCGCCCCTCACCATCCCTCAGCGATGCTCGCTGCCACCCGCATCCTCCTCTGGCGCCTGCTGGCGCTCGCCAGCCTGGCCCTGGGCGTGGTGGGTGTGTTCCTGCCGGTGCTGCCCACGGTGCCCTTCGTGCTGCTGGCGGCCTGGGCCGCTTCGCGGGGCTGGCCGGCGCTGGATGCCTGGCTGCTCGCGCACGCCCACTTCGGCCCCGCCATCCGCCAGTGGCGCGCGCACGGGGCGGTGCCGCGCCGGGCGAAATGGTTCGCCACGCTGGCGATGTCGGGCAGCGCACTGATGCTGCTGTTCGTGCCGGTGAACGGCTGGCTGCGGGCGGGCATCTGCGCAGTCATGGTGGCCGTGGGCTGCTGGCTGTGGCGCCGTCCGGAGCCGGCCCCGGACGACGCACCCCGCCCGGGCGGCGGGCGCGATTAGGGTGTGTCATCGGATTCCCCGGGCCCGCGACGCCGCCCGCAGCCATGCCCGCGGGGGTTTCTGCGGACCACGCGTTTCACGCCCGCTTCAGGACGCCCGCAAAGTAGGCAGACAACGCCTCGAACCCGTCCAGGGGCAGGACATGGGCCACGTACTGGTCGGGCCGCACCACGACCATGCATCCCCGGTCCCGGTCGATCCCGCGCATGGCGAAGATGTCGCCCACGCCCTTGTGGTCCACGCAGAAGACCTTCTCGTGGTCCTGCAGGCCCAGCTTGCCGGTCCTGGGCTTCAGGAGGGACGGCATCTTCTCGTAGGCGAGCTGGTCGAAGGTCTGCTGGAACACCGCGCGGAAGTCGATCACCGCGTCGATGTCTTCGCCCTTGCGCGTGTGCTGGACGACAGGCGAGTCGGGGTGGGTTTCCAGCCAGTCAGCCAGCCGGTGGATCGCGCTGCCCGGCTCGGAGCTGTCGGCCTTGCCCGCGAAGGCGTAGAGGCGCCAGCGCGCGTCCGCCTCGGCCACATGGCCCAGTTGCATCTGCTTGGCGTCCGATACGCGCACGACCGGTGCCGAGTGGAAGCGGCGACCGATCTCCAGGCCGCGCGCCAGCGCCTGGTGGGTTCCGGGGCCGATCAGGCGCGACGGGTCGTATTTCACGGCATTGCCGCCCGTGAACTCCAGGTTCGCCTTGAACTGGCGGATGATGCGCGGCTCCTCGGTGCCGTCCCGCTCGGCCTGCGTGGTCGGCGCCGACATGATCCGCGCCCACTGGTGGTCCGTCTCGACCAGTCGCTTGGCCTCGGTCAGTCGCTCGCTGGAATAGGTTCGCAGCAGGCTGGCGTCCGCCCGCCCCTGGAGGACGTGCACCAGCTTCCAGCCCAGGTTGAACGTGTCCTGCATCGAAACGTTCATCCCCTGGCCGGCCTTGGGCGAGTGGGTGTGGCAGGCGTCTCCCGCCGTGAACACGCGCGGGTTGCGGTCCTCGCCCTCCGGCACGTCATCGAACTTGTCGGTGATGCTGTGGCCGATGTCGTAGATGGACCACCAGACCACCTCCTTCACATCGATCGAGTACGGCTGGATGATGCGATTGGCCGCCGCGATCATGTCGTCCTGGGTGAACTTGCGGCTCGCCGCCCTTTCATCAGGGCGGAGCTTGTCCAGTTCGACATACATCCGGAACACGTAGCCGCCCTCTCGCGGGAGGATCAACACGTTCCCCTCGTTGGCGGAGGAGATCAGGCACTTCTGCCGGACGTCCGGGAAGTCCGTATTGGCCAGGATGTCCATCACGCCCCAGGCCTGGTTCGCGGCATCGCCGTGCAGTTTCCCGCCGATCGCCTTGCGCACGGCCGAATGCGCGCCGTCGCAGCCAACCACGTAGTTGGCCCGCACCGTCCGGGTCGCCCCCCAGTTCACGCCAGTGGCGTCCTTGAGCGTCACCGTGACCGGATGGTCCTCGGTCGTCGGGTCGATCGTCAGGCCCACGATTTCCCAGCCGTAGTCGGGTTCGAGGCGCGAAGGCGAGTTCTTCATGACCTCCAGGAAAAGCTCATGCAGCCGGGCCTGGTTGATCAGGATGTGCGGCATCTCCGAGCTGTCATCGGCCACGTCCTGCACCCGGCCGACCCGCCGGATGTGCGCCGGGTTCTTGGGATCCGGCATCCAGAAACTGGTCTGGTTGACCCAGTAGGTTTCGCGCTTGACCTTGTCGGCGAAGCCGAAGGCCTGGAACATTTCCATGGTGCGCGTGTTGATGCCGTCGGCCTTGCCCTTGATGATGTTGGTGGGCATGCGCTCGATGATCATCGTCTCGATCTCGGGGAACTGCGCCAGCTGCGCGGCCAGGCACAGGCCCGCGGGCCCGGTGCCGGCAATCAGTACATCCACCTTTTCAGGCAAGGGCTCATGGACGCCACGATTGCGCCGGTTCGGCGCCGCCTCCTTGACATCAGGGTTACCCCCGCGGAATCCGTTCTTGTAGAACTGCATCTCTCGTCTCCATCGGTTGAAAGAGCGCCGGACCGCCGGCACGCCGAAATAATAACTCTACTTATCATCCCTATCAAGATGATGTGTATGATTATCAATCGATCGGCATCACCCGTGCCAGACCAGTACCCATGAATCAAGAGGCGTGGACATGATGACACTCGACATGGCGGGGCACCTGATTCGCCGCCTTCACCAGCACTCCACCCAGGTCTTCGTGCAGCGCACCCAGGCCGCCGGCTACGACCTGACGCCGGTGCAATTCGCGGCGCTGGACGCGATCCACAACCACCCTTCCACCGACCAGGCGCGTGTCGCGGAGTTGATCGGCTACGACCGGGCCACGATCGGTGGCGTCATTGACCGGCTGGAGAAGAAGGGCTGGGTCGATCGAGTCGTCAGCGAGCGTGACCGGAGGGCGCGCGAGCTGTCCCTCACCGAGCTGGGCCAGCGCACGCTGTCGGACCTTCGACCCATCGTAGAGAGCCTGCAGGAGGACATCCTGCAGCCCCTGAACGAGGCCGATCGGGCGCGTTTCATCGACCTGGCGCGCCGGGTCATCCTGCCGTGAGAGGCGCATCTCGCCGCAGCCCACGCGAGACGAAAGCCGCCGATCCCGGAGGATGGGCACCAAGGAAAACGGCCCGCCGAAGCGGGCCGTTGTCTGATGTGGTGGAGCTGGCGGGAATTGAACCCGCGTCCGCAAGCCTTCTACGAGCAGTTCTACATGCTTAGCGTTCTGGTTTGGTTCTCGCCACCGGTGTCGCGCAGACGCACGCTACACCGGCCGCCAGTACCCTATTTTCTCGCCTCCACCCAAGGTACCCGGGCAAGGCCAGCCGATGTGAATGACGTCGCAGCTCAGGGCTTTCGCCCCTTGCCCCAGCCCATCGACGAACTGGTGCGACGCGGTTGCTTAACTTTTAATTAAGCGGCCATCGCGAACGAGCGATCGTTCGAGGCGGCACCGAACTGCTTGAAGTTGGCAGTTAGTTTTTTTCAGACGGTTTTACGAGGAACCTGAACCTCGGCATGCCCTGCTGCGTGTCCGCACCCACGTCGAAACCGGTGCAGCCCCAGGGTAGCTCGCATTTTAGGCCGCAATCGCCCGTTTCAAGAGGGCCAGCAGGGCCGAAGGTGAATCAATTTCCGCGTCGGCGCCCCAGGCCTGGGTGTCGGTGCGCGCGCCGAGGTAGCCGTAGGTGGCCGCCACCGTGGGCATGCCGGCGGCCCGGCCGGCCACGATGTCACGTTCATCGTCGCCCACGTACAGGCACCGGCCGGGGGCCAGCCCCAGCTGGCGGGCGGCCTCCAGCAGCGGCGCCGGGTGCGGCTTGGCGTGCGGCGTGCTGTCACCCCCCACCACCGCGCGGGCGGTGGCGAACAGCGGCATCTGGCGCGTCAGCGGCGCGGTGAAGCGCATCGACTTGTTGGTCACCACGCCCCAGGCCAGGCCGCGCCCGCCGAGCGCCTCGATCAGCTCCGGCACGCCGTCGAAGGCGCGCGTGAGCTCGGTCATGCGGCGCTCGTAGTTGCGGAAGAACTCCTCGCGCATCTCGGGGAAGTCGGGGTGGTCCGGCGACATGCCGAAGGCGATGCCGAGCATCCCGCGCGCGCCCGCGCCGGCCATGGGGCGGTAGCGGTCCAGGGGCAGTGAAGGCAGCCCGCGGTCGGTGCGCATGCGGTCGGCCGCGGCGCCGAGGTCGGGGGCGCTGTCGATCAAGGTGCCGTCCAGGTCGAACAGCACCGCCTGCACATCGAACATCACGGCTTGCGGGTGGCGAAAAGGTAATTGACGCTGGTGTCGCCCGACAGCCAGTAGCGCTTGGTCAGCGGGTTGTACTCCATGCCCCGGGTCTGCGCGATGTCCAGGCCGGCCTCGCGGCAGCAGCGCGCCAGCTCGCTCGGGCGGATGAACTTGTTCCACTCGTGGGTGCCGCGCGGCAGCATGTTCAGGATGTACTCCGCGCCGACGATGGCGAACAGGAAGCTCTTGGGGTTGCGGTTGATGGTGGAGAAGAACACCCAGCCGCCCGGCTTGACCAGCGTGGAACAGGCGCGCACGACCGAGCCGGGGTCAGGCACGTGCTCGAGCATCTCCATGCAGGTCACCACGTCGAAGCTGCCAGGGGCCTCGGCCGCAAGGGCCTCGACGGCCACCTCGCGGTAGGCGATGTTGGGCGTGCCGGCCTCCAGGGCATGCAGCTGCGCCACCTTCAGCGCCTTGGTGGACAGGTCGATGCCCTGCACCGTCGCGCCCTTGCGGGCCATCGAGTCGGCCAGGATGCCGCCGCCGCAGCCCACGTCCAGCACGCGCTGGCCGGCCAGCGGCACAAGCCCGTTGATCCACTCCAGGCGCAGCGGGTTGATCTGGTGCAGCGGGGCGAATTCGCTCTCGGGATCCCACCAGCGGTGGGCCAGCTCGGAAAACTTGGCCAGTTCGGCCGGATCGGCGTTCAGGGTGCTCATGGAAGATGGATTGTGCGACAGCGGCGCGGCCAAAGAAAAAGGCCCCGCGGAGCGGGGCCTTTCGTGGCAAGGACCGGGAGATTACCGGTTCGGGCGGGTGCCCACCACTTCGATTTCCACGCGGCGGTTCTTGGCGCGGCCTTCGGCGGTCTTGTTGTCGGCGACGGGCTGCTTCTCGCCCTTGCCTTCGGTATAGACGCGGTTCTTCTCGATGCCCTTGGAGACCAGGTAGGACTTCACGGCTTCGGCGCGCTTGACCGACAGCTTCTGGTTGTAGCCATCAGTGCCCACCGAGTCGGTGTGGCCGACGGCGATGATCACTTCCAGGTTCACACCCTTGACCTTGCCGACCAGGTCGTCGAGCTTGGCCTTGCCGTCGGCCTTCAGGACAGCCTTGTCGAAGTCGAAGAAGGCGTCGGCGGCGTAGGTCACCTTGGTGGCAGCGGGCGGCTGGGGAGCCGGGGCCGGGGCCGGGGCGGGCGCCGGGGCCGGGCGGGCCACGGGAGCCGGAGCCGGGGCTGCAGCGGGAGCCGGGGCCGGGGGCGGCGGGGGAACCAGGGCGCCGTCACAGCCACGGGCGGCGGTGGCGGGGGTCCAGTTGGCATCACGCCAGCACAGTTCGTTCGAGCCGTTCTTGATCACGATCTCGCCCGAGCCGTTGACCCAGTTGTCGACGCGGTTGCCGCCGTCGGCAGCGGTCACGCGGGTTTGCGCGCCCGCGGCAGTAGCCAGCGCAGCGGATGCAAACAAGAGCGCCACTTTGTTCAGTTTCTTCATGGTTCTCCTCTTAGGGGAATAAAGCCGCAGCCGCGCTGCGAAATAACTACGAATCAGGTGACCATCACCAAAAACGTCCGGATCATTGTGCCATAGGGCTTTACAAGGGCAACGCTGCGCCTGCCCCGCTACCGTAGGACAAGCCCCCGAGGCCGCCCCGCTGTTGCTGCGCCGCGACAGGGTGTGGCCAAGCCGTAGAATCCCGAGGTTGCGACCTTGCCGCCGCCCTCCATGACCCAATTCGCCAAAGAAACGCTCCCGATCAGCCTCGAAGAGGAGATGCGGCGCAGTTACCTCGATTACGCCATGAGCGTGATCGTCGGCCGGGCCCTGCCCGATGCCCGTGACGGCCTCAAGCCCGTGCACCGCCGCGTCCTGTACGCGATGCACGAGCTCAATAACGACTGGAACCGCCCTTACAAGAAGTCGGCGCGTATCGTCGGTGACGTGATCGGTAAATACCACCCGCACGGTGACCAGTCGGTCTACGACACCATCGTGCGGCTGGCGCAGGACTTCTCCATGCGCCACATGCTGGTGGACGGCCAGGGCAACTTCGGTTCGGTCGACGGCGACAGCGCCGCGGCGATGCGGTACACCGAAATCCGCCTGGACAAGATCGCCCACGAGATGCTGGCCGACATCGACAAGGAAACCGTCGACTTCGGCCCCAACTACGACGGCAGCGAGAAGGAGCCCCTGGTCCTGCCCTCGCGCCTGCCCAACCTGCTGGTCAACGGCTCGGGCGGCATCGCGGTGGGCATGGCCACCAACATCCCGCCCCACAACCTCAACGAGGTGGTGGACGCCTGCCTGCACCTGCTGAAGAACCCCGAGGCCTCCATCGACGAACTGATGGAGATCATCCCCGCGCCCGACTTCCCCACGGCCGGCATCATCTACGGCATCACCGGCGTGAAGGAGGCCTACCGCACGGGCCGCGGCAAGGTGGTCATGCGGGCCAAGTGCCACTTCGAGGAGATCGATCGCGGCCAGCGCACGGCCATCATCGTCGACGAGATCCCCTACCAGGTGAACAAGAAGACCCTGCAGGAACGCATGGCCGAGCTCGTTCACGAGAAGAAGCTCGAGGGCATCAGCCACATCCAGGACGAGTCCGACAAGTCGGGCATGCGCCTCGTGATCGAGCTCAAGCGCGGCGAAGTGCCCGAGGTCGTCCTGAACAACCTGTACAAGCAGACACAGCTGCAGGACACCTTCGGCATCAACATGGTGGCCCTGATCGACGGCCAGCCGAAGCTGTGCAACCTCAAGGACCTGGTCGAGGTCTTCCTGCAGCACCGCCGCGAGGTGGTCACGCGCAGGACGGTGTTCAACCTGCGCAAGGCCCGCGAGCGTGGCCACGTGCTGGAGGGCCTGGCGGTCGCCCTGGCCAACATCGACGAGTTCATCCGCATCATCCGCGAGTCCCCCACCCCGCCGGTGGCCAAGGCCGAACTGATGAACCGCCCCTGGGACAGCGGCCTGGTGCGCCAGATGCTCACGCGCGCCCGCGAGGACGGCAGCGTGGTCAACGCCGACGACTACCGCCCCGAGGGCCTGGACCGCGCCTACGGCATGCAGGGCGACGGGCTGTACAAGCTGTCCGAGACCCAGGCCCAGGAAATCCTGCAGATGCGCCTGCAGCGCCTGACCGGCCTGGAGCAGGACAAGATCGTCAACGAGTACAAGGACGTGATGGCCGAGATCGAGGACTTCCTCGACATCCTCGCCAAGCCCGAGCGCGTCTCGGTGATCATCGGCGAGGAGCTCTCCGCGCTGAAGCTGGAGTTCGGCCAGAGCAAGCTGGGCGCGCGCCGCAGCGAGGTCGAGCACAACGCCCAGGACCTCGCCACCGAGGACCTGATCACGCCCACCGACATGGTGGTCACGCTCTCGCACACCGGCTACATCAAGAGCCAGCCCCTGTCCGAGTACCGGGCCCAGAAGCGCGGCGGCCGCGGCAAGCAGGCCACCGCCACCAAGGAAGACGACTGGATCGACCAGCTGTTCATCGCGAACACGCACGACTGGATCCTGTGCTTCTCCAACCGCGGGCGCCTGTACTGGCTCAAGGTCTGGGAAGTGCCCGCCGGCTCGCGCGGCTCGCGCGGCCGCCCCATCGTCAACATGTTCCCGCTGGCCGAGGGCGAGAAGATCAACGTGGTGCTGCCCCTCACCGGCGAGTTCCGCAGCTTCCCCGCGGACCACTACGTGTTCATGTCCACCTCGATGGGCACGGTCAAGAAGACCGCGCTGAACGAATTCAGCAACCCGCGCAAGGCCGGCATCATCGCGGTCGACCTCGATGACGGCGACTTCCTCGTGGGCGCCGCCCTCACCGACGGCAAGCACGACGTGATGCTGTTCTCCGACGGCGGCAAGGCCGTGCGCTTCGACGAGAACGATGTGCGCCCCATGGGCCGCAACGCCCGCGGCGTGCGCGGCATGATGCTCGAGGAAGGCCAGTCCGTGATCGCCATGCTGGTCGCCGAGGACGAGCAGCAGAGCGTGCTCACCGCCACCGAGAACGGCTACGGCAAGCGCACGTCCATCACCGAGTACACCCGCCATGGCCGGGGCACCAAGGGCATGATCGCCATCCAGCAGAGCGAGCGCAACGGCAAGGTCGTCGCCGCCACGCTGGTGCATGCCGACGACGAGATCATGCTGATCACCGACAAGGGCGTCCTGGTGCGTACCCGCGTCTCCGAGATCCGCGAGCTTGGTCGCGCCACCCAGGGCGTCACCCTGATCGCGCTGGACGAAGGCGCCAAACTCAGCGGGCTGCAGCGCATCGTCGAGAACGACGCGCAGACGGGCCTCGATGCCGATGCCGGCGCCGAGGGCGACTCCGGCGAGTCCGCCTCCGGCGACGCCTGACCGGCGCCTGTTCACCCCGCCGCGCGACCCGCCAGCCGGGCGCGCGGCCTTCTTCGCTTTCGAGATGGCCAAAGACCTGAACCAACTGAGGACGGAAATCGACGCGGTGGACCGCCAGCTGCTCGCGTTGCTGAATGCGCGCGCCCAGCTCGCGCACGAAGTCGGCGAGATCAAGCGCGTGGAGCGCTCCCCGGTGTTCCGCCCCGAGCGCGAGGCCCAGGTCATCGCCGGCCTGCAGGCCGCCAACCCCGGCCCGCTGAAGGCCCCGCACATCGCCACCATCTGGCGCGAAGTCATGTCGGCCTGCCGCGCCCTGGAGGCGCCGCAGCGCGTGGCCTACCTCGGCCCGGCCGGCACGTTCAGCGAACAGGCGGCGGTGCAGTTCTTCGGCTCCAGCATCGAGCACGTGCGCTGCACCAACTTCGACGAGGTGTTCCATGCCGCCGCCGCCGGCAGCGCCGACTTCGGCGTGGTGCCCGTGGAGAACAGCACCGAGGGCGTGGTCACCCGCTCGCTCGACCTGCTGCTGCAGTCCCCCCTGCACATCGTGGGCGAAACCAGCCTGCTGGTGCGCCACCACCTGCTTCGCAAGCTGAACTCGCTCGAGGGCATCGAGGCCGTGCTGGCCCACCCCCAGGCCCTGGCGCAGTGCCAGGGCTGGCTGTCCAAGCACCTGCCCGACGTGGAGCGCCGCGCCGTCTCCAGCAACGCCGAGGGCGCGCGCCTGGCCGCCACCAACCCCGCCTGGGCCGCCATCGCGGGCGAGCGCGCGGGCAGCGAGTTCGGCCTGTTCCTGGCCGCCCAGGCGATCCAGGACGACGCCTTCAACCGCACCCGTTTCGCCGTGATCTGCCTGCCGCAGACGCTGGACGCGCCGCAGGCCTCCGGCAAGGACTGCGTGAGCCTGGTGGTCTCGGTGCCGAACCGCCCCGGCGCGGTCCATGACCTGCTGGTGCCGCTCAAGCAGCACGGAGTCTCCATGACCCGTTTCGAGTCGCGCCCGGCGCGCTCGGGCGGCCAGTGGGAGTACTTCTTCTTCATCGACCTGCAGGGCCATCCCTCGCAGCCCGCAGTGGCCGCCGCCCTGGCCGATCTGCGCCAGATGTGCGCCTACTACAAGGTCCTGGGCACCTACCCGGTCACCGACTGAGCGGAGCGGCGCCCGATGTTCCAACAGCTCGGCCTCATCGGCTGCGGCCTCATGGGCGGCTCGTTCGCCCTGGCCCTGCGCCAGGCGGGCCTCGTGCACCGCATCGTCGGTTACAGCAAGTCGGCGCAGAGCACCGCGCGCGCCCGTGAACTCGGCGTCATCGACGAGGCCGCGGCCAGCGCCGCCGACGCCGCCGCCGGCAGCGACCTGGTCCTCGTCGCCGTGCCCGTGGCGGCCACCGAGGCCACGCTCGCCGCCATCCGCGAATCCCTCGAGGCCGGCGCCCTGGTGATGGACGTCGGCTCCACCAAGCAGGACGTGGTCGAGGCCGCGCAGCGCGCCCTCGGCGACCGCCTCGGCGCCTTCGTCCCCTGCCACCCCATCACCGGCAAGGAGTCCGCCGGCGTGGACCATGCCGACGCCGGCCTGTACCAGGGCCGCCTCGTGGTCCTGACGCCGACGGCCGACACGCCCCCGGCCCAGGCCGCGCGGGCGCAGCAGGTCTGGGAGGCCGTCGGCGGGCGCGTTCGCCAGCTCGAGCCCCTGGCCCATGACACCACCTTCGCCGCGGTCAGCCACCTCCCCCACCTCCTGGCCTTCGCCTTCATCAACGGTATGAGCGGCCAACCCGATGGGCCCGACATGCTGGCCATGGGCGGCCCGGGCTTTCGCGACTTCACCCGCATCGCCGCCGGCGACCCGCAGGTCTGGCGCGACATCCTGCTGGCCAACCGCGCCCAGGTGCTGGCCCAGGCCCGCCTCTTCGAGCAGGGCCTGGCCGCCCTGGAGAAAACCATCGAGGCCGGCGACGCCGCCGGCCTGCAAGCCCTGATCCAGCAGGCCAGCGACACGCGTTCGCGCTGGCGCATGGGCCAGGACTGAGACCCGCACGAGCCCCCATGTTCGCCACCGAATTCCTCGACCTCCCGCCCCTGGACGGCGCCGCCGGCACCGTGGTCCTGCCCGGCTCCAAGAGCATCTCCAACCGGGTCCTGCTGCTCGCGGCCATGAGCGCCGGCACCACCGAGATCCACGACCTGCTGGACTCCGACGACACCCGTGTGATGCTCGCAGCCCTGGCCGAGCTGGGCTGCCGGCTCGAGTGGCGCGGCGCCGTGCTGCACCTCACCGGCCTGGGCGACGCCGCCCCCGCCTCGCCGGCCAAGCTGTTCCTCGGCAACGCCGGCACCGCCATGCGCCCCCTGGCGGCGGCCCTGGCCGTGCGCGGCGGCGAGTTCGAGCTCTCGGGCGTCAAGCGCATGCACGAGCGCCCCATCGGCGACCTCGTCGACGCCCTGCGTGAGCTCGGCTGCGTGATCGACTACCTGGGCAACGAGGGCTTCCCGCCCCTGCGCATCGGCCGCCCCGCGCTGAAGCTGGACCAGCCGATCCCGGTGCGCGGTGACGTCTCCAGCCAGTTCCTCACCGCGCTGCTGATGGCGCTGCCGCTGGTGGCCGACCGCGACATCGTGATCGCGGTGCAGGGCGAGCTGATCTCCAAGCCCTACATCGAGATCACGCTGAACATGCTGGCCCAGTTCGGCGTGGCGGTCCGCCGCGACGGCTGGGAGCGCTTCACCATCCCCGCGGGCAGCCGCCTGCGCTCGCCCGGCGTGGTCCATGTGGAGGCCGACGCCTCCTCGGCCAGCTACTTCGTCGGGCTGGGCGCGATCGCCGCGGCCGACGCGCCGGTGCGCATCGAGGGCCTGGGCCGCGCCTCCATCCAGGGCGACATCCGCTTCATGGAAGCGGCCGAGGCCATGGGGGCCGCGGTGCAGAGCGGCCCCAACTGGATCGAGGTGCGCCGCGGCGCCTGGCCGCTCAAGGCCATAGACCTGGACTGCAACCACATCCCCGACGCCGCCATGACGCTGGCCGTCATGGCTCTGTACGCCGACGGCACCACCACGCTGCGCAACATCGCCAGCTGGCGGGTCAAGGAGACCGACCGCATCGCCGCCATGGCCAACGAACTGCGCAAGCTCGGCGCGCAGGTGGAGGAAGGCGCGGACTACCTGCGCGTCACCCCGCCCGCGGCCTGGACGCCGGCGAGCATCCATACCTACGACGACCACCGCGTCGCCATGTGCTTCTCCCTCGCCGCGTTCAACCGTGCCGGCGTGCCGGTACGCATCGAGGACCCGAAGTGCGTGGCCAAGACCTTCCCGGACTACTTCGAGACCTTGTTCTCGGTGGCCCACGGCGTCCATGTGCCGGTGATCTGCGTCGACGGGCCCACTGCCTCCGGCAAGGGGACGCTGGCCTCGCAGGTCGCGGCCCGCCTTGGCTACCACTACCTCGACTCGGGCGCCCTCTACCGCATCACCGGCCTGGCCGCCCTGCGCGCCGGCCTGGCGCTGGACGCCGCCCACGAGCACTCCATCGCCCACCTCGCCGAGCGGCTGCCGGTGCGCTTCGAGGCGGACAAGGTCCTGCTGGCCGGCGAGGACATCGCCGAGGCGATCCGCACCGAGGAGGCCGGCATGAACGCCTCCCGGGTCTCCGCCCTGCCCGCCGTGCGCACCGCCCTGGTGGCCCTGCAGCAGTCCTTCCGCCGGCTGCCCGGCCTGGTGGCCGACGGCCGCGACATGGGCACCGTCATCTTCCCCGACGCGCCGCTGAAGGTGTACCTCACCGCCAGCGCCGCCAAGCGCGCGGAACGCCGCCATAACCAATTGATTTCAAAGGGAATTGCGGCTACACTCGACACTCTTCGCGCGGACCTGGAGGCGCGTGACCTGAGGGACTCTTCCCGCACGGTCGCCCCCCTGAAGCCCGCGCAAGACGCCCTGCTGCTCGACAACTCCGAGCAATCGATCGATGAATCGGTTGCCCGTGTTCTCGACTGGTGGAGCGACAGGCAACCCTTCGGGCGCGCCTGACCCCGGGCCCACGGCGCTCCTGCCGCGCGACAGCGCATCGGCGACGTGGATCTAAAACCCAACCGCGGCCCCTGGCCGCACGAAGCCGTCCCAGCCTTAGAAACATCTGCAATGGTGCCGATGGAAACCTGCGCGACGTGCAAGGAAATCTAATGTCCGAATCTTTTGCCGCCCTGTTTGAAGAATCGCTGCAGCGCTCCGAAATGCGCGCCGGCGAGGTGATCACCGCCGAAGTCGTTCGCATCGAGCACAACTTCGTCGTCGTGAACGCTGGCCTCAAGTCCGAAGCCTACGTGCCGATCGACGAGTTCAAGAACGACAAGGGCGAGATCGAAGTCCAGGTCGGCGACTTCATCTCCGTGGCCATCGACGCCATCGAGAACGGCTACGGCGACACCATCCTGTCGCGCGACAAGGCCAAGCGCCTGGCGTCCTGGATGGCCCTGGAAAAGGCCCTGGAGTCCGGCGAATTCGTCACCGGCACCACCTCCGGCAAGGTCAAGGGCGGCCTCACGGTCCTGGTCAACGGCATCCGCGCCTTCCTGCCCGGTTCGCTGATCGACACCCGTCCCATCAAGGACCTGACCCCCTACGAGAACAAGACCCTCGAGTTCAAGGTCATCAAGCTGGACCGCAAGCGCAACAACGTCGTGCTGTCGCGTCGTGCCGTGGTCGAAGCCTCCATGGGCGAAGAGCGCGCCAAGCTGATGGAAACCCTGAAGGAAGGCTCCATCGTCCGCGGCGTCGTCAAGAACATCACCGAGTACGGTGCGTTCGTTGACCTGGGCGGCATCGACGGCCTGCTGCACATCACCGACATGGCCTGGCGCCGTGTCCGCCACCCGAGCGAAGTCGTTCAGGCCGGCCAGGAAATCACCGCCAAGATCCTCAAGTTCGACACCGAGAAGAACCGCGTGTCCCTGGGCCTGAAGCAGATGGGCGACGACCCCTGGATGGGCGTTTCTCGCCGCTACCCGCAGGGCACCCGCATGTTCGGCAAGGTCACCAACATCGCCGACTACGGCGCGTTCGTGGAACTCGAGCCCGGCATCGAAGGCCTGGTGCACGTCTCCGAGATGGACTGGACCAACAAGAACGTGGCTCCCTCCAAGATCGTCTCCCTGGGCGACGAAGTGGAAGTCATGGTCCTCGAGATCGACGAAGACAAGCGCCGCATCTCCCTGGGCATGAAGCAGTGCAAGGCCAACCCCTGGCAGGAATTCGCTCAGAACACCAAGCGCGGCGACCGCGTCAAGGGCCCTATCAAGTCGATCACCGACTTCGGCGTGTTCGTCGGCCTGGCTGCCGGCATCGACGGCCTGGTGCACCTGTCCGACCTGTCCTGGAACGAGCCGGGTGAAGCCGCCGTGCGCAACTACAAGAAGGGCCAGGAAGTCGAAGCCATCGTGCTGGCCGTCGACGTGGACCGCGAGCGCATCTCCCTGGGCATCAAGCAGCTGGACCAGGACCCCTTCACCACCTTCGTGACGGTGAACGACAAGGGCGCCGTGGTCACCGGCAAGGTCAAGACCGTCGACCCCAAGGGCGCCGAGATCGACCTGGGCAACGACATCGTCGGCTACCTGCGCGCCTCGGAAATCTCCCGCGACCGCGTGGAAGATGCCCGCAACGTGCTGAAGGAAGGCGACGAAGTCTCCGCCGTGGTGGTGAACGTGGATCGCAAGACCCGCAACATCCAGCTGTCCGTCAAGGCCAAGGACATGGCCGACGAGCAGGGCGCCATGGCCAGCCTGAGCCAGCAAGCTGCCCGCGAGAACGCCGGCACCACCAGCCTGGGCGCCCTGCTGCGCGCCAAGCTCGAGAAGTAATCACTTCCCGTCCGGTGAACCGGGGGCGGCGCGAGCCGCCCCCTTTTTCCTTGCCCCATGACCCGATCCGATCTCGTTGAAGAACTGGCCGCCCGCTTCGGGCAGCTGACGCACCGTGATGCCGAGTACGCCGTCAAGACCATCCTTGACGCGATGGGCGAGGCGCTGGTGCGAGGCCACCGCATCGAGATCCGCGGCTTCGGCAGCTTCTCGATCAACCGCCGCCCGCCACGCCTGGGACGCAACCCGCGTTCCGGCGAGAGCGTGCAGATTCCGGAAAAGCGTGTCCCCCACTTCAAGCCGGGCAAGGCCCTGCGCGAGGCCGTGGACCGCCGCACCGCCGAGATCAAGGCTGGCGGCTAGCGCGCCGCTAGAATCAGGACTCCACCGAGGAGCCTGATGAAATACCTCGTGTGGCTGCTCAAGGCAGCCATTTTTTTTACCCTGTTCGCTTTCGCGCTGAACAACCAGCACGAAGCCACCGTGAACTTCTTCTTCGGCAGGCAATGGAGCGCGCCGCTGGTGCTGGTGGTGCTGTCGGCCTTCACGCTGGGCGTGGCCGTCGGCGCGCTGGGCATGGTGCCTCGCTGGTGGAAGCACCGGGCCCATGCGCGCCGCGCGCAGGCGCCCACCGCCGCCGCGGCAGATGCCGGCAACTCCCTGGGACCGAATGGAATCTGATTACAGCTGGCTGCTCTGGGCCTTCCCCCTCGCCTTCGCGCTGGGCTGGCTCGCCTCCCGACTGGACCTGCGCCAGCTCCGCATCCACAACCGCCAGGCGCAGGCCCCCAAGGCGTACTTCCGCGGCCTGAACTTCCTCCTCAACGAGCAGCAGGACCAGGCCATCGATGCCTTCATCGAGGCCGTGCGCAACGACCCCGACACCTCCGAGCTGCACTTCGCGCTGGGCAACCTGTTCCGCCGCCGCGGCGAGTACGAGCGCGCGGTGCGCGTGCACGAGCACCTGCTGTCGCGGGCGGACCTGAGCCGTGTCGACCGGCACCGCGCCCAGCACGCCCTGGCCCTGGACTACCTCAAGGCCGGCCTGCTCGATCGCGCCGAAGATGCCCTGCGCAAGCTCGAAGGCACGGCGCATGAGGAGCAGGCCCTGCTGGCGCTGCTCGCCATCTACGAGCGCACCCGTGACTGGAGCCAGGCCGGCGAGATCGCCGGCAAGCTCACGCAGCGGGGCTACGGTGACTACAGCGGACGCCTGGCCCATTACCTCTGCGAGCAGGCGGCCACCGCAGCCGAGGGTCAGGCCGAGCCGCTGGTGCGCAAGGCCCAGGCCATTGCGCCCGACGCCGCCCGACCCGCCATCGAGCTCGCCGCTCTCCAGCGCCGCGCCGGCCAGCACCGCGAGGCCTTCGAGACGCTCGCTACCCTGGCCGGCTCCGCGCCCCGAGCCATCGGGCTGGTCGCTCGCCCACTGGCTGAAAGCGCGATCGCCGCCTCGCAGCAGGCCCGCGCGGTGAAGATCCTGCAGGCGTCCCACGAGGCGTCACCGTCGCTCGACGTTCTGGACGCCCTGGTGCTACTTGAATCGGACCTAGCAGCCGCCCGCGCATGGTACGTGCGGCACCTCGAGCGCGAGCCGTCGCTGGTCGCAGCCGCCAAGTGGGTGGCCGGCGAGAAGCTCGAGCACGACGAATTCCATCCCCAGGTCCAGCGCGCACTGGACCACGCCGCCAAGCCGCTCACACGTTACCGCTGCGCGGCCTGCGGCTTCGAGGCCAATCGCCATTTCTGGCAATGCCCCGGCTGCCAGGCCTGGGACAGCTACCCCGCGCGCCGCGTGGAAGAACTATGAACATCTCCAAGGAACAACTCGCGCAGGCGCGCGTGCTCGTGGTCGGCGACGCCATGCTCGATCGCTACTGGCATGGCGCCGTCGAGCGCATCTCCCCCGAGGCGCCGGTCCCCGTCGTCAAGGTGAACAAGGAAGAAGAGCGCATGGGCGGCGCTGCGAACGTAGCCTACAACGTCGTCTGCCTGGGCGCCCAGGCCAGTTTCCTCGGCGTCGTCGGCGACGACGAACCCGGCCACCGCATGGAGCGCCTGCTCGAAGGCAGCGGCATCGAGGCCCATCTCAGACGCAACCCGGGTCTCATGACCACGGTGAAGCTGCGCGTCATCGGCCGCCACCAGCAGTTGCTGCGCCTCGATTTCGAGAACGAGCCGGACCATGAGGCACTGGCACTGCAGAACGAGACCTTCACCCAGATCGTCCCCCAGCACCAGGCGGTGCTGTTCTCCGACTATGGCAAGGGGGGGCTCGCCCACATCCCGACCATGATCCGGGCCGCGCGCAGCGGCGGCAAGCCGGTACTGATCGACCCCAAGGGTTCGGACTACACCCGCTATGCCGGCGCCACCGTGATCACGCCCAACCGCGCCGAGATGCAGCAGGTGGTGGGTGCGTGGAGCGATGCCGCCAGCCTGGCGGTCAAGGCCCAGAACCTGCGTGAGCAACTCCAGCTCGATGCCGTCCTGGTCACCCTGAGCGAGGAAGGCATGACCCTTTTCGACGCGCAGGGCCAGTCGCATGTCGAAGCCAATGCCCGTGAGGTCTTCGATGTCACCGGCGCCGGCGACACCGTCATCGCCACCCTGGCCGCCCTGGTGGCCGCCGGCCTGCCGCTGCGCGAGGCCATGCCCCTGGCCAACAAGGCCGGCGGCATCGTCGTCGGCAAGTTCGGCACGGCCACCGTCTCCTACGAGGAACTCTTCGCATGACCCGCATCGTGGTGACCGGCGCCGCCGGGTTCATTGGCAGCAACCTCGTCAAGGGCCTGAATGCCCGCGGCATCGACGACATCATCGTCGTCGACGACCTGACCCAGGGCGACAAGTTCCGCAACCTGGCCGACCTCCAGATCGCCGACTATGTCGACGCCGGTGACTTCTACAAGGCCTTTGCCGCGGGCCATTACGGCCACGTCGAGGCGGTCTTCCATGAGGGCGCGTGCAGCGACACGATGGAGACCAACGGCAAGTACATGATGGACAACAACTACACGCTCTCGTGCGGCCTGTTCCGCACCTGCCAGGAGCGTGGCGTTCGCCTCCTCTATGCGTCGTCCGCGGCCACCTACGGTGGCTCGGAGACCTTCCGCGAGTCTCCCGAGTTCGAGAAGCCGCTCAACGTCTACGGCTGGAGCAAGCTGCTGTTCGACCAGCGCATGCGCCGCGAGCTCGGCACGCGGTTCGAGCGCGCGCAGCACCAGGTGGCGGGCTTCCGCTACTTCAACGTCTACGGCCCGCGTGAGCAGCACAAGGGCCGCATGGCGAGCGTGGCGTTCCACCAGTTCCACCAGTTCAAGGCGGACGGCAAGGTACGGCTGTTCGGCGAGTACGGCGGCTACGCGCCCGGCCAGCAGTCCCGCGACTTCATCTATGTCGACGATGTCGTCGCGGTCAACCTCTGGTTCCTCGACAACCCGGGCAAGAGCGGGATCTTCAACCTGGGTTCCGGCCGCGCGCAGCCCTTCAACGACGTGGCCACCTCGGTCGCCTCGTCCCTGGGGGGGAAACCGGTCTCCACGGCCGAGGCCGCTGCTGCAGGCCTCATCGAGTACATCCCCTTCCCCGACGCGCTGCGTGGCAAATACCAGTGCTTCACCCAGGCGGACCTGACGAGCCTGCGCGCTGCAGGCTGCGACCATGCATTCGTGGATGTGCAGACAGGCGTCTCCCGCTACATGACCTGGCTGAAATCGCAGGGTTGATACCCAGCAATAGTCAACCAAAGCATTCAACCTCCGTTGAACCAAGGCCTGTCCATTCGGACGGGCCTTTTTTGTGTCACACGTTCAAGGAGGAACCATGTTCAAGAAGATCCTGGCCTGCGTCGCCCTGCTCGGCGCCCTTTCCGCGGCCTTTGCAGCAGTAGACATCAACAAGGCGACTGAAGCCGAACTGGATGGCATCAAGGGCGTCGGCCCCGCCACCTCCAGCCAGATCCTGGCGGAGCGCAAGAAGTCCGAATTCAAGAACTGGGAGGACCTGATGGGCCGGGTGAAGGGCATCGGTCCGGCCCGCGCAGCCAAGCTTTCCGCAGAGGGGATGACGGTCAGCGGCGCGTCCTACAAGCCGATGGTGACGGCTGTCGAACCCAAGGGCGAGAAGAAGAAGCCCTCGAATTAATGAATTCCTGATTGGAAAACAAAAACCCCCTGTATCTTTCGACACAGGGGGTATTTGCTGCTGTAAGAGCCTGACGATGTCCTACTTTCACACGGGAATCCGCACTATCATCGGCGCAGAGGCGTTTCACTGTCCTGTTCGG